>JBPCJX010000199.1:0-8716 GCA_051004875.1 Bryobacteraceae bacterium | reverse complement strand
GATGTCGACGACTACCTCGGAACGATTACGCTGATCGAGAATTTGCCCATCTCAACTTATGTCGGGTGCCACTGGCCAGTGAAAAGAGATGAGGCGATCGCGGAGTTCTGTCGCGAGTCCCGTCATTTTGTTGAGTATGCTGATCGCCTGTTGATCGAGTTGTTACGAACGCCGCAATCGCTGCGCGAGATCTGCGTCGCACTCGGACCGAAGCTCGGGGACTGGCTGCGCGAAGCGGATATCGAGCTGGCGTATGCTCTCGCCGGGCACGCGCATAGGCTCGTCGAGCGCGGCGTTGTGGAGAGCCGGGTGCGAAGCTCGGGACCACGCATTTTGGAATACGTCCGGCGCTAGGCAGATTAGCACTTCCTACTTATAGACATGAAGATCGTTGATATAAACTCCGTGGTCGTCAACGCCCAGATGCGTAACTGGGTATTCGTGAAGATTCAGACGGATGTGGCGGGCCTCCATGGCTGGGGCGAAGCCACCATGGAGTGGAAGACCCGCGCGGTTGCCGGGTGCATCGAAGACCTCAAACCGATGTTGATCGGCCGTGATCCAACTCGCATCGAGTTCTTGTGGCAGATCCTTTATCGCCATTCTTACTTTCGCTTAGGTGCCATTGGCATGACAGCAATTTCGGGTATCGAACAGGCCTGTTGGGACATCTTGGGGAAATCGCTCGGTGTCCCGGTTTACAAGCTGATCGGAGGACGAGTCCGGGATAAGGTCCGAATGTATACGCATCTGGGCGGAGGCGAGACCAAGTCAGTCTATGAGAGCTTTGAAAGCGGTCTGGTCATCGAACGCGCGCTCGCAGTTATCGAGCACGGTTACCGCGCGGTAAAAGTTGTCTTTGTGCCCTACTCAAGACCACTCGAAGGTTTGCCAGCAGTGAAGCAGTTCGCGCGATTGCTGCAGGATTTGAGGAGCGCCGTGGGCGATGATATCGACCTCATGGTGGACTTTCACGGCCGGACCACAACCGGGCAAGCCATTCAGTATATCCACGCCATCGAAGAGTTCCATCCGCTGTTCTGTGAGGAGCCAGTCCCTCCTGAGCAGCCGGACGCCCTTCTTGAAGTGAGGCGAAGCGTCAGTGTGCCGATCGCGACGGGAGAAAGGCTTGCGACACGCTGGGACTTTCGCCGTTTATGCGAACTGCAGGCGTGTCATGTGTTGCAGCCGGATCTGAGCCATTGCGGCGGATTGATGGAGGCCAAAAGAATCGCAAGCATGGGGGAAACCTATCTGATGGGCGTGGCGCCACACAACCCAAACGGACCAGTTGCGAACGCAGTCGCTCTGCATTTCGCTTTGAGCACACCGAACTTTCTGATTCAGGAAGACATGCTCGGCGATGTCCCTTGGCGATTCGACATAGTTGAAACCAATATCAACAGGGAGCGCGGATATTGGTTACCCTCCGACGCCCCTGGCCTGGGCATCGAAGTCGACGAGCGGGAAGCAGCAAAACACCCGTTTGAGCAAGAGATTTTGCAGCAAATGATGTTCCACGAAGATGGTTCGGTCGCGGAGTGGTAAGGTGCTGGACTGGTCAAATACATCGACGCTTCCGTCCGGATTCCCGGAAGAGAATGTGATTCACTCAGGGATTTCACGAAGCTTCTTCCCTGTACAGGCGAAGGCATAGAATCGATCGAAAAGTTGGATCTAAGCAGAACCCATAGCCTGGAACTAACCCTGCTTGACACCGGTCCGGTAGCTCAGCACGATGCCCTTTGCGGAAAAGAACTCGGCGCGACGCCCGTCACCGATCGCCTGGTTGGCATGGCGTGATACCGCTTGGCTGCATGTCGCTCAACTGAGTAGAGAAGAACATAATCCAGCGTTTCTTTCATTCGATTTTTGCCAAACAACAGCGGCTCGCGTTGACGATCAGTCCTGTTATCACATATCTCATTTCGCGGTTCAAAACATTCCAGCTATTCAGGGTATAGTCCGCGACCCAGTACACCAGTGTCACGCATTCGCCGCCAGCGCGGCCGCGTGAAACCGGCTGACGGAGATCGTCATGGAAATGCGGAATATGGAGGTCGTAGGCCAGCTATCAGTACAGCCGCATCACGTTCTCGGGCGTCGGTCCGCAGTCCGTTCTTTTCCGCCGCTCCCGCCGTCGGCGCACAATCCGATCAATCCCGCCGGGGATCTCGGTCGCCGTCCCACCACGCGATCTTCTTCGCCATTGCCTTCAGCACCACAGGTGAGTGCTGCCAGGTTTTGTTCACTGCCCAGCACAAACGGGCCGGCGCGTCTATGGAACAAGACTCATATGTAAACGCAACGGACATATTGTGCCACGACACTCTGCTTGAGCTCTCTTGACAAAAAGCTAAGGTGTTATTAAATTGAAACATGTTTCAATACACTGAAACGTATGGCTGCGCCTTTTTTAACCACGTCCCGATCGTCCAGGAACCGACTATCCCTGAGCTGGCCTCCGCCCCAACCACGGAAGCCATCATTAATGAGGAGGAAACATGTTCTTACAAGCTAGGCGTTTATGCCTTCGGATTCCGCTCCTGATGGGAGCTGCGAGCCTTTCCATTCTGTTTGCCGGCGACTTCGTTAACGGCTCACTTCCGTGGCATGAAGCCGTGCTCGATCCAAACCAACGGTTACTTGCTTGGTATCAGCCGCAAAGAAATGCTGGTTACGACAAAGTCATCAGACTAGCCTGGAATTTCATGGAACACAAGATTCCTGAAGATACACGACATGGTACTGGACTGAAAGTGTACCTTGTGGATACGCTCTTCGATGACAACACGCTCCAGGGTTATGACTGGTGGCAGCACAACCCGCCGTCAACATTTGGGCAGTTTGTAGATTCCGTCGTAAGCTGGTACGCCTACTCGGGCGATTCCGAGGCCATTGCGGTAGTGGGGCAGATGCTAGATTACCAGCTTACTCATGGGACGACCCCTGCCGATTGGGAGTGGTCGCACGTACCGCTTGCGACTTCCTGCAGCGGCGATCGTGAGTATGGCCACTGCCTAGAGGGCATGCCTCGCGGCTTCTTTGGCGGCGTGGAGCCTGATAAGGTCGGCGAACTTGGCAATGGCTATGCGCTGTTCTATCCATTGACAGGAAAGAGCCAATACCTGGATGCAGCGATTAACTGCGCTCAGGCATTGGCCAAGCACGTCCGCACGGGGGATGCCGATCACACGCCCTGGCCTTTCCGCTTGAACGCGAGGAGTGGAGAGGTGATCCTCGATGAGGAATACGGAGGCATGATCGTCGCCCCGGTCCGGTTATTTGATCAGTTGATACGTCTGAAGGCGGGCGATGTAAAGCGATTCCGAGAGGCGCGCGAAACGGCATGGAACTGGATCCTAAAGCAGCCCTTAAATCCGGAAAGCCGCGCGTGGAACAGTTGGACGGGCTATTTTGCCGATCAAGCCTACGACCGGGAAAACATCAATCAGGCTTTGCCGACCATGACGGCGTTTTACATCCTGAGCCGAGAAGATCCGTCGACGGTTGATAAGGACTGGCAGGCACATGCCGGCGGGCTCATCGACTGGGTCCGAAACAAGCTCGGCCGTGGTCCCTATTTCGGAGCTTGGGCAATCGACGAACAGGGGAGGCCGGACGGCCGTGCTTGCTGCAGTCGCGCCGGCCTCGGCAGTGACACATCCCGATGGGGTGCGATCAATGCTCTATACTTCGAGCGGACGGGCGACGCGCAGGCTCGCGAGGATGCCTTTCGTTCTCTGAACTATGCGAGCTATTTCACGGCGTCCGACGGTCGGGTCTCCTGTTGTGGAGACGACTACAAAGGGCAGTATGAGTTCGACGATGGTTACAGCGATTACATCCGAAATTTTCTTTGGGCGATGGGCGCCATTCCTGAATTCGCCCCTAAGGGCGCGAACCATTTGCTTCGTTCTTCATCGGTCGTGCAGCAGGTGGCCTACGGAGCGCGCAAGATCGTCTACAGGACGTTTGATGCGAACGCGACGGAGGTACTCAGACTCAATTTCAGACCGACAAATATAAGAGCTGGAGCAACCGTACTGCCCGAAGAAACCGAACTCCGGGGCGAGAGCTACAGCATTCGAAGATTGCCGGGTGGGGATTACGTGCTTCACCTCCGCCACCGTAGTTCAAACGAAGTTAATATCTCGTAGCCAACTTTGGCATAGCATAATCGCCTGGGATTTTCAAAGCGGCCGGAGAACTCATCCACACGTCTGTTCGGTACGGAAGCAGCTGAACGGCATTATTTCGGCCAATCTTGGAAGACAGTGATGTTCTTCGTTGGCCCCTATCCGGGGGTACGCCGGCCACGCATGAAGCCTTTGCTTTGCCTCCGGAGCTAAATGTCCATTCCCGATATTGCCGAAACGACGAGTTCGGGAATTCCCCGATTTTTGGGTAACATTAGATAACACAGACCGGCAAAATCGGCGCTCAGAGCCATTTCTGCTGTGTTGATTTTAAAGCACGTTGTGACCAACAAACGAACCCCATGCTTCCGTCCTCAATGTGAGAGTGTTTCCACTCACTGGCCATGATCCGGCGATTGTTGCTCAGCTCAAGAAGATTACGATGACCTGACTTGGCCGGTGATCCCAGGGCGGGGCGTCACTTTCCTAATACTTTCTTGAACGCATCGGCATTTGCCGTCCCGTGTACTTGGGATCCGATTGCGAGTGGCTGCGTTCCCGGCACTCAGCACTTCGGCAATCTCGGCCGAAATGCATTCACAGGACCGACTTTTAAGCAATTCGACTTTTCTGTTGCCAAAAACACTGCTCTGCGTGAAGGAATCTCGATGCAGTTGCGGGTGGATTTCTTCAACATCTTGAATCACCCGAACTTCAGCAATCCGCTCCTCCCGGGGTTCGCCGTTGATTTTCTAAGTGGCTCGCTTCCCGACAGCAACGGGCGCGGCATCGGATCCATTCCAATCGCGGCGACTCCGGACGTAGGCAGCGGGAACCCCTATCTGGGAGGCGGCGGACCCCGGAACATCCAATTAGCGGTGAAGCTTCAGTTCTGAACCGCAAAGTGGCAGTTTTGCGGCCGGTGATCCTCTGCGCTTCGGTAGCAGTTCCACGCTGCGCAGATGAAACCAGAATTGGGTTGAATCGCATGAGAGCACAAATGTCTTCGTGCGCCGTGCGCTGTACTCCGATCACAAGTAGACAGGATCATGTGGTGGAGATGAGCGAAACGGCAACAAGCGCTGCAACTATGCCCGCAGCCTGCAGTCGAGAGAAGCGTTCCTGAAGCACCAGTCGAGCCAGGATGATCGTGCTGGCCGGATATAGAGACGATAGGACAGCCGCTACATCCAGCCGCCCGTGCTGCGTGGCCGCAACGTACAGTGCATTGGCGCCGGAGTCCAGAATGCCTGCGAGCAATATATATGACACCGAGCGGCGGCTTATCCTCCACTCGCCACTGGTCGCCAGAACTATCGTTACCATGAGAAGAAGCGATGCAACTCGGGCTGACGCAAGTGGCCAAAACACCGCGTGAGATCCTGCCAACTTGATCAACAGGAGGAACCCACCGAAACCGAGTCCGGCGACGAAGGCGAGCCCCAGACCCTTTGATTGCCGTACAGTGCCACGCTGGGCAGCTATAGCCCAGATACTCAGCATGGCAAGCGCGAAACCAATCATCTGAATGGCGTGCGGCAGACCTTCAGTGCTGAAGCTGAACAGCAGCGGAACCAAAGCAGTAACCAGGGAAGAAAGCGAGGCATTGACGCCCATCGTGCCGACGGACAGGGATTTGTAGAAGGCCGCGAGGCCGATGCCGCCGATGAGCCCGGCGACAGCGCCCCATAATATGGAAGTCCAGCCAGGAATCGGCTCTCCGATGAGACGAGCGAGTGACAGCATGAAGGCGAGGCCCGTGACGTGTGCAACCAGAACGACTGTAAATGGATTCGCTGTCTTCGTAGCGATACCGCCGCTGAAATCGGCCGCGCCCCACGAGACAGCCGCCAAGAGACTCAGGCCGGGAGAAATGAAATTTGGCATGCGTCAGTTCTTCATTTTTGGAACGGCACTATAGCGTGCGGATTCCCGAATGGAGATCAGAGTACGGAGGATCTACCTTCTACGAGCAGTGGCAATCCGGCGAACACGAGTAAAAGCGCAGAACGCATGGACACGCTATGCTATCGCAGTCGCGCCCGAACGCCAAGCTCGCTCCTCCAAGAATGTCGTTAGCACGATAATTGTCCGGTGTAATTAGCACGGTATCTGTCCGCTTTTGAAGAGCGGCGGGAGACGCTGAGGTTTGGAAACAAGCCGAGCGATTTCCGCTGCAGAACTGGAGCGGATGATGAAACTGCAAGACGTGATTTTGAAGGCCATGGCGAAGAAGATCACCTGGCTGGAGGCGGCCGAGATCATTGGGGTCTGCGACCGGACGATGCGGAGGATGCGGGAACGGTATCAGGAGTTCGGCTATGACGGATTATTCGACCAGAGGCGCCGGAAACGGACTACGTTGCGGGTGCCGATGGAAACGGCCGAGCGGGTGCTCCAGCTGTATCAGGAGATGTACTTTGACCTAAGCGTGCGGCACTTCCATGAGAAGCTGCGGGAAGAGCACGCCCTCGAGCTCAGCTACACGTGGGTGAAGCAGGCGCTGCAAGGGGCCGGTCTGGTGGCGCGGCGCAAGAGGCGTGGCTCGCATCGCCGACGGAGACCGCGAAGGCCCTTTTCCGGGGATGCTGCTGCATATCGATGGCAGCAAACATCGCTGGTTTTCGGATGACCGTTATTACGATTTACTGGTGATCCTGGATGACGCCACGAGCGAGATTTACTACGCACAGTTAGTGGAAGAAGAGTCCACGCGCACGGTGATGGGTGCGTTGCGTGAAGTGATCGAAAGCTTCCCCTGGGCGTCCCGAGGTGGCGTTTCACTCTGATCGCCTGGGCCTCCGTAAAGAAGCTTTAGGCGCATTGGGGACCATTACTACCTGTCAATCTTGCCAAGTGTGGCTTTATGTGACGCCTAACTCTAACGGGGTGAAATGGAACATGGGCGACGCTTGGATCAAGGAGAAAGAACTACCGCCGAGTTAGCAGAGGTTGAGCAGGCTTTCCAAATAGCGGATGAGTCCTATCGCAGATTCAGGACGCTGATCTTGCAAGATCCTCCCCAGCCAGAACGTATACCCATTGAGTGGGTGCCGCGTTCGGACAACTGAGGCGGTGCGGGTCGGCTCAGATCATCAAGGGCGATCAGAGCCGAAGCGAAATTTAGCGTACACCTAAAGGCAGGCAGAGCGAAGCCGGCGTGAAATGGCAAAAAGTACCTCCCCTGGGGTGGTACCTGAACAAACCATTTAAGCGCCTGCGCGGACATGAAGTGCACATACTGAACTGATGGAAAGCAAAGCCTATGGCGGTGATCCTTCTGGACGATGGGACGACAGTTGACACGACCCGGATCGACCGAGTTGCATATTGCCCACTTCATTCAAGCAAGGGGTATGGGCCTATGGGAGAAGCTACGCTTACGCGAGAGGCGGCACTTCTAGTGATTTACATCAAAGGCGAGAACACAAAGGAATTAGAAGGCGACGAAGCGAACCTCGTTAGGATGAAGCTAAAGCAATACGGCATAAGGGTCGATCTGAATCTCCCGCACAAGTAGACCCGCTCACTGTTTAGGCTCGTGCCTTCGCCTGTTTCTTCTTTGCTCTCGCTCGAAGCACAAACGATCCGCAGAGAGTGCGAAGGGATCAAAGCCGAACTCGACCATCACAGAACAGAGCTTCACGTGCCCGAGAAAAGTAAAGCGGCGGGCACCTCAGGAAATTGATACTAGCGGGCGAGGCACTGTGTCCCCTCGCCATTTTTTGAACGGCTGAGAGAAGCCTTCAAAGCGTCTTCATACAACGAAGAGCATCATCGGAAATACGGCTACGCCGACTACGATCGGCAGAACTGTGGGACGTGCTTCACTGGTTCCTGGAGCACTGTCCGGTGGTTCTGGAAATACGGCGGGAGGCTCGAGCGCTCAGGACCCCGATAATCGCTTTGCCGATGTCGCGCTTACCGCTGACGATATACCTAACGTTCTGAACTTGGCCGCGCCCTACGAGCTTCCGTTTGGAAGAGGCAAAACTTTCCTTTCAGGCGGTGGAATTGCGGGCGCCCTTTTCGGAGGCTGGAGTCTCACGCAGAACTGGAATTTCCAAAATGGTGTGCCTCTTGTCATCACAGGGCCTTGTAACGGCTGTGTTGCAAATAGCGGCACGAGGACAAAGCGGTTGCGAAATTTCTTAGTAACTGACCAGCGAGACCGAAGATGACTTGGATGAACCGGACTTGTGCTGCGATATCGTCTTTTGACAACCACCGAACCTGGCCTTTGCGAATCATGTGCATTGCTTCATAGCCTTGAATCGTGCGTTGAGCGCCATCAAAGGAACGGAATCCCAGACTAGCGTTGACCCGACGTTTAATCGAGCGGTGATCCTGCTCGACGATGTTATTGAGATAAGGAACAATGCGACAACGGCATCTTCTGCCAAGCACGCGCTCCTGTTTAAGCTCCTCGATCACGGTCGGGTAAGAAGGATTCCCATCCACATTAATAACGCGTGGGCGGGGATGCCCGGGAGCGGCAAGTGCCTTCTGGAAGAAGCGCCGAGCACTGGCCAGATCGCGACTTTCGGAAAGCAAGAAGTCGATCGTGGCGCCTGTCG
>JBPCJX010000198.1:0-100542 GCA_051004875.1 Bryobacteraceae bacterium | reverse complement strand
TCACCGGCATGACGATGGTAGGGAGTGCTGCGACGAGTACGATAGGGAGGGCGCCGGCGAGGCATGCCTCGCCCTTACAGTAATGTGGCGTATTCCGCTTTGGCCTGCGTGAGGACCGGGATGTCGGGGTCGGCGGCTTTCCATAGCGTGAGGAAATCCTGGTAGGCAGTTTTTGCTTTGGTCTTATTTCCTGACAAAGCGAACGCTCTGCCCAGTTGCAAGTGCGCCAGTGCGCCTATGGGATCGCTGAAAACGATACCGCGGTGATCGAGAATTTTCTGGAATTCCGTGGCCGCTTCGGCACCCTGGTGTGCGGCCAGATAGGCTTCGCCGCGCACATAGACCGGATAGAGGCCGCCAAAAAAACCAAAAAAGGCGATTCCAGGCATGGCCAGCTCATAGGGAACAGCTGTTTGTAACAGTTCGATAGCCTGTGCAGGCGCCCGGTGGTTCAGCGCGAACTTTGCGCGAAGCGTTGGCAAGTAAGTGAATCTCACTGACGTATCCTCCGGAAAGCGTCTTTCGAGATCGTTCGCCAGTGCTTCGGCCTGCGCAGAATCGCCCGCAAGCGCCAGTGCAAACGCACACCCATACTCCACATCCCGGCCCTTGGAAAGGTTGAGTGCTGCTGCGGCGCTTCGCCTTGCTGCGCGGGCGTTCCCGAAAAACGCCTCCCACACTGCTGCTCCCGTTTCGTATGTAGCGGCTCTCTCCTGCTGACCAGCTTGCTGAGCAACATCTACGGCACGACGCGACATCCTCCTCGCCAGTTCTAAATTACCGGAACGGGCCGACACCAGAGCCTCGGAGTGCAACATCCAGTCCTCTGCTCCAGACTTGCCTTTGGCCTGAGTCGCTTCTCGATTCATTCCCGCCTTGTCACCTCGCAGGAACGCGGCGTAGTATCGGAATAGCAAAAGCTCAGGGAAGTCCCGTTTGCGCTCGGAGACTCGCTGCATGGCGTTTTCGGCTTCCACCAGGCGGTCCAGATAAAAATAGCTGAATCCAAGATTGACATATGCGAAGGTATGGTCCGGATCAAGCTCGATCCCTATCTTGGCTTCGTCGATCGATTTTTCATACTTGCCGGAGCCTTGAGTCATAAACCCCGACAACAATGCGTGGGCCTCGGCGTCACGAGGATAAGTTTGCGCCCACAACTCACAGGTCTGTTGCGCCTTTTCCAGGTTTCCCGTCACGCTTCGATCGTAGTCGGCCGTGATAAAGAACCTCTCCCGGTCGCTGGCACGATCTCGCCGCTCATAGGCGTTCCTCGTGCTCGCCATGGAGAGAACAGACTCTCCACTGGCGGCATACGAGAGTCCCAGAAGCGCATGTGCCATCGCGAATTTTGGATCGATTTCAATGGCGCGCTTAAGAAGAGGAACTGCGGCAACAACACCAGTTGAAAAGCTAACTCTCCGGGCCGTGCTATAGGCTTTCAAGGCATCGAGTGACGGAGTGGTAGCCTCGGCGAGCGGAGTGTTGTGCTTTTCGACTGTGGCGAGCGATTCACCGACTCGGGTTCTGAATTTACTGGCAATTCGAGTCAGCGCGTTCAGCACGTCTTCTTTTCTGGCTGCCTGAACCTGCTCGTCATCCAGGACGTCTCCATTACGGCAGTTCTTTGCGCGTAACCCCAATACGTACTGGCTTCCGAGACTTGCGATCGAGCCATCCAGGACCGCAGCGCTTGCAGTCCGCTCGCAGACTTCCCGAGCGAGCTCCGGAGTCAGTCGCGCATCCGCCGGCTTGCCCATGAGAGGCAGCACGTGCTGGATGCGCTGCTCGGAGACGAGGCCGAGGAAAGGCGACTGTTCAAGCTGTACTGCCAGCCCCCGGCGAAGCGTCTCGTCAAATACGGGGTCGCCCGTCGTATTTATGAAATCGGCGAGGACAATCGTGTCCTTGTCCGTGAGTTTTGGTGTGCCGTGAACTGCCCGGTGGAAATAGAAGTAACCTGCGACGAACAACGCCAGCACAGCCGCGGCGCCAGGAGCGATCACCTTCCAGCGTTTTGCGATGTCAGTTGTGGCTCCGGCGTTGGCGCTTGTCGTCACCCGGCCGGAATCCGCGTCCCGCTTCAGGCGCTGGAGGTCGGTGTGGATTTCCAAAGCGTGTTGATAGCGTAGATCGCGGTCCTTCTCCAGGCACTTGGTAATAATGCGATCCAGGCCCGGTGGCGAGTCCGGGTTGATGCGCACCGAAGCAGTTGGATTCTTATGCAGAATGGCGTCGAAGATCGCTGCGTCCGTATCTCCATCGAAAGGAGTGCTCCGTGTAGCCATTTCATAAAGCACCACCCCGAAAGAGAACAAATCGGTACGAGCATCCAGGGGTTTGCCGAGTACCTGTTCGGGCGACATGTAGGCGACGGTACCCGCGGCCGTGTCAGGCCTGGTTAGAAAGTTGTTCACGACGGTAGCGAATTGCTGCGTGCCCACCTGTACCTCGGTTGCCTTCGCCAAGCCAAAGTCGAGGATTTTCGCGTGTCCATGCTTGGTGATGAAGATGTTGGCAGGTTTAATATCGCGATGGACGATGCCCTCGCAGTGAGCGGCGTCCAGACCTTCGGCAATTTGAAACGCGTAGTCGAGCAGATCAGTGGCCGACAGCGAGGCCCCTGAGACTCTATCGCGGAGTGTGCTGCCCTCCAGCAGTTCCATGACGATGAACGGCTCTCCGGCGTGTTCTTCGATCTCGTAAATCGTGCAAATGTTGGGATGGTTCAGCGCGGAGGCGGAGCACGCTTCTAAGCGAAGGCGCTCCAATGCGAGTGGATGGCTCGCGAGCCCATCGGGAAGAAACTTCAGAGCAACCTGGCGGCCCAGCCGGATGTCCTCCGCCCGATAAACCACACCCATGCCGCCCCCGCCGATTATGTCGAGCACCCGGTAATGGGAGACCTCTCGGCCCGCCAGATCCTGAACGGGTATAAACGGGTGGCATTCAAGACCTGCCGAGATCGGGTCAGTCGCGCCGTTTGACAGGCACTCCAGAGGCGCGATGAGCCGATATCCTCGCCGCTTCAAGGTTTCTATGTAATGCGGTTCCTCTGCCGAGTCGCCGAGTGCGATTCGAAGCTTCTTGATTGCGGCATTAACCGCATTCCCGAACTCCACGACAGTGTCGTTCGGCCACAATCGCCTGCGAATCTCCTCGCGGGTGACCAGTTCGCCGGGGAATCCGTCAGCAGTTTCAGGATTTGGAACGGCTGTTCCTGGAGATGAACCTTCCGACCGCCGCTGTAAAGCTCGCCGGATCTGAGGTGGAGTTCAAAGGAACCAAAGCGGACAACGTTCGTAAGATGCTCATTCCGCATGGAACCGCGAGAAGCGTCCACCATTCTATGCGAACAAGTCTATGCGAACAAGCGAATTAAAGCGAATGCAAAGCGCGGGAAACAAGTAGCGAATTGTCCGGAAATCACGCACAAGTCACATGCCGCACATGGTGCATTGAATCGATTCCGGAGAGAATGCAGACGGAAGTGATGAAAGGAAACAGCAATGAAATCCACAGTATTGACCCGGATTACCGGAACAGTGCTATTCGCAGTGTTGGCAATGCCGACCCAGATTATCGCGCAGGGAGAGCAAGAACATAAACGAGAGCGCTTTCCGCACTACAGAGTTACGGACCTCGGCACGTTGGGCGGGACGTATAGCTACGCTTATGGCCTCAACAATGCGGGCCAGGTAGCCGGGGGGTCTGCGACCCCGAACCAGACCGGCGGCCTGTTCCAAACCGCCTTCCTTTGGAGCAAGCACACCGGCATCCAGGATCTCGGCACGCTGGGTGGATTCAACACCGGATTAAATAGCGCGGCGGGAGGGCCCAATGCGAGCGGTGAGGCGGCGCTTATTTCCGAGACGTTCATGACAGATCCGAACGGCGAGGACTTTTGCGGTTTCGGCACTAAGCGTCAATGCCTCGGGGCCATCTGGAAAGACGGGGTGATGACGCCGCTTTCCACCCTGGGCGGCACCAACTCCCAAGCGTATTGGGTCAACAATCAAGGCCAGGTAGTCGGATTTGCGGAGAACCAGAGGAAGGAAAAGAAAGGCTACTGTTTAACGCCTTCTCAAATTTTAGATTTTGAAGCCGTGATATGGGAGCCAGACGGCGAAATTCGGGAACTCCCTCCGCTCCCCGGCGACACCGTCGCATTCGGCTGGGGCATCAACGATCGCGGCCAGGCCATCGGCTCGTCGGGTTCGTGCTCGAACACCTCTGTACCGCCTGCGATCCCGACCGGGCCGCACGCCGTGCTCTGGGAAAAAGGCGGCTCGCCCCATGATCTCGGCAACCTGGGAGGCACGACGAACAACATCGCTAACGGCATCAATAACCGCGGTGAAGTGGTCGGGGGGGCGCAATTGAAAAACGGCGACATTCATCCTTTCCTGTGGACCAGAGAGACAGGTATACGGGACCTCGGCGCGTTTCCCGGCGCGATCGCGACCGTGGCCCCCTGCTGTCACACCATTAACGACAGAGGCGAGATAGTTGGCTTCTCAATAGACGCTAACTTCAATATGCGGGCCCTCCTCTGGGAAGACAAGGTGTCCGTCGATCTCAACAGGCTTATCCCGAAGGGCTCACCGTGGTATCTGCAGGCTGCTCAGTCGATCAATGATGCTGGAGAGATTGCGGGCTACGGCACGATAAACGGCGAAACTCACGCTTTTCTGGCGACGCCATGTCACCGGCACGGCGATGGAAGGGAGTGCTGCGAGGATCACGATAGATAGTTGTAGGGTGCGGGGAGGCCCGGCAGGCAGCTCGGATGTCGTGCGCGTTGAACAGGCCGGATCAGGTCGCTTACGCTTCCGGCCCAGTTTCGACAATCGATTTAGTGTCGGAAAATGCTTCATTTTGTACGACGGAACCATCACTTGAGAATGGACCACATTGTGCTAAAAGGCAGGTGCGTTCGTCTGGAACCGCTGTCGCATCGCCATATTGACGGGCCTGGTGACCGCCGCGGGTAGTGATCCTTCTCTTTACCAGTGGAGTCCCGTCCCGCAAGGCATGGCTGAAGCAACCAGCTATGTCGATACGGCGCTGGCCTGGGAAGAGGCCGGCACAGCTGTGCCGTTTGCGATCGTTCGTGTCGATGATGAAATGGTTATCGGCTCTACGCGTTTTTGGAACCTGGAACGGTGGTCCTGGCCGCAGGGTCATTCGCGACAGGGCCGCAGCGTTCCCGATGCTTGTGAGATCGGCTATACGTGGCTGACTCGCTCGGCAATCCGGACTGCCGTTAACACGGAGGCCAAACTGCTCATGCTGACGCATGCCTTCGAAATCTGGCAGGTGCTCCGCGTCTGCTTTCACACAGATGTGCGTAACCAGCGCTCACGCGCTGCACTCGAACGCATCGGAGGTCAGTATGAAGGGATACTCCGCGCGCACCGGATGGCTGCTGACTTTACTCCTCGCGACTCGGTTCGGTATTCGATCCTCGCATCCGAGTGGCCGGCGGTCAAGGACCGGCTGCAGCTAGCGGCTACAGGGCGAGAGGGGCTTGGAGCGTGAAGCTCATGAGCGATTCAGAGGGAACTTTCACTGATCCTCGTGTCAAAATCTGCGTACCCGCACCTGCTCCGGCACCAGATGCCGCCCCAATCCCCGCGCCCTTACCGCCTCCCACAAGGCCGCCGATCAGCGCGCCGACTGCCGCGCCGCCGCCCGAAAAGACCGCGGTGCGCTTATTCGCCCCGACGCCATCTCTGCCTTTTTTGAAAAGAATTCCAGTTTGTACCTGGCGGGGAACGCCCGCCACCGCTACGGAATGTAGCGCAAGAGCGAGGTCATTTGCGTGGATTCTACCGGCACCAGCTTGGCGCACAATCAGTGTGGCCGCCGAGCCGCGTGGAATGGCAACTGCACCGCTATCGTCAACTACGTTGGAGGCAATCACGGCGGAGAATATCTGTCCGGCGGAAGCTGTTTTGGAATCGATAGCTGCATTATTCCTGACCGAGATCTGAGTGCCACTCGGAAGCATCGCCCTGTTTCGCGCAAGCTCGAACGTTCTGTTCGGACTTGGCGGAGGCGCCGTAGGAGTATAAGACCCTTCCGAAGGCGGCGAACTTTTGTGGTTTGTGGATGCAGTTTCAACATCTGAAAAACGGATGCTCTGGATGTCGCGGGAATCGAGAGTTCGTGTGGCGCCGTTGTCGCCACGGAAGGTCATTTGCGAGCCATTTTTTGAGATGAGTGCGCCGTGATAGCTGCTTCCATCAGTCAGTGTGACCATTGCAGGGCTGTCGTTGGGCGAGGCGGCTTCTGGCGTTACCTCAACGGGCGGGGTTTGTGCGGTTTCCACTTGTTTCTTGCTACATGCGCCTGTCGCAATAAGGCCCGCGACCACGACGAATGACAATGCAACTCTTTTCATGGATACACTCCTGCCTTAAGGAGGTGGAACATCGGCGGTTATATCTCCGAAAATCCAAAATTCGGCGGAAATGTCATGCCTTGCGCTGGCGGTGCGGGATGATACATGAGCCGGAGCTGCGATCCAGGAACCGTAAAGGTTGGTGTTCAGGAACCGATCGCGGAATTTTCCGCTTGGATCGTAGCGTTTCAGCAGCTCACGATAATCGGGTAGCTTTTCATAAAGGGATTGTGGCGGCGAAGGCGCCATGGTGAATAGCTTTGCCCAGTGGGGGCGGGCATTAGAGGTGCGAGTAAAGTCCGGAACGGAGAAAGAGACCAAGGACGGAGTAGGAAAATTTGCTTCAGCGCTGGTTAAGATGGTAGCCAGCCATAAGTTCCTGGGTCTGTCTGTTTGCGCTACTGCTTCAGGTGCAAGCATCACAAGCCGATACGGCGTCTGAGCGCTTTTGGAACGTTTAGGGCAAGCGATCTCACAATAGTATTGGCGACACTCATCACAAGTGGGGTAATGATCTGGGCTGTAGTACAAGCGCCGAAGTGGGCCGTGAACGTTCAGTGGGATCTGCAACTTCGGAAGGAAGAGCGCGACCGCAGACTTGGGATTTTCAAAACGCTCATGGCTACACGCGCAACACCGGTGGATTTCCGGCATGTGCAAGCTCTCAACATGATTGATGTCGAATTTTCGTCATCGCTTGCAGACGATGTGGCCGTAAGAAACGCATGGAAGAACTATGTCGATGCACTTAATGATTCGGCAAACTTTAACACGCCAAGTCACTTAGAGAAACGTCGGGACCTACTTGCGGAGCTATTGCAACGTATGGGTCGGGCTCTTAATTACGATTTCGATTTCACCTATTTGAAAGCCAGAGTTTACTACCCGCAAGGCCACGAAGATGATGCAGTGGACAATTTGAAAATTCGCAAAGCATGGCTCGAAATAGTAGAAGGCAAGAAGCCCCTCAAAATGGAAGCTGTCCAATCAGAGCCAGCAGCAGAAAGAGGAACCGAACTGAGTAACGCCTGGCTCGACGTGGCGGAAGGGAGGAGAGCCCTAAGAATGGAAATCACGGGCTTGCCGCCTGTCCTCTCTCCTTCAGCGTTCGAAGATACCGAGACCTAGCTCTTCAGCAGCGCTAATTTCCAGACCTCCCAATATCCCATTTGGACCCATGGTCGTCTAGCGTTGATCGGAAATGGCCGGCAGCCGAGCGTTCGCAAGTGAGATGATCAACTAGCCGAGATGCGCTTAGCCGCCGTAAAGGTTGGTGTTCAGGAACTGATTGCGGAATTTTCCGCTTGGATCGTAATGTTTCAGCAGCTCACAATAATCGGGTAGCTTCTCATACAGTGATTGCAGGCGCGAAGGCGCCATGGTGAATAGCTTTGCCCAGTGTGGGCGGGCATTAAAAGGCGCGAGTTGTGCTTCGATAATCGGCAACACGCGTTTCACCGCGGGCCATTCGGGTTTCCACGTGAAGTGAATCGTCAGGGACGGGCGCTTGTAACAAGTGCTCATCCAAAGATTGTCTGCGTCAACGGTGCGTAATTCAGAAATCAGCAGATGTGGTGTGACGTGATCTCGCAGGCGTTCCACGGCGACGATAGCTTCGTATGCTTTATCGCGGGGGACAAAGTATTCCGATTGCAACTCATCACCACTGCTGGGTGTGAAATTCATGCGGAAGTGCGGTAATCGCTCATACCAGGGGCCGGGGATGCCCATCTGTTCTGTGCAATTCTCGGCCGAATGCCCCGCCAGAGGGTGGAGTTTCTGGGTTGCGAGCTTCGCTCCAAAAAATTCAGGTTTGAGTGCCGCAGAGCTACGCTGGTCGACGCGGCTTTTGATCCATACTTGCGTGGCTCGATGGTTTTGCCAGTCAGTGAATAGGCTGACGCTGTAGCCGCTCGAAAAGATCTCATCAAGGTGGCTTTCCAACTTTGCCAGCGACAAATTTTTGTAAACAACTTGCCTCACGTCAAATTTTGGATGGACGTCGAGCGTGAGCTTTGTTATGACACCGAGGCCACCGAGCCCGATGACTGCTCCTTGAAAGCGCTCGCCGTCTCGCTCGCGTGAGAGAACCACGACGTCGCCATCCGCGGTGACGATTTCCATTCCGGAGACAGCTGTTGCCAGATTGCCGTTCTTATTACCCGAACCGTGAGTTGCGGTGGCGCAGGCGCCCGCGACCGAGATATGCGGTAGCGAGGCCAGGTTGTGCAGCGCGTAGCCATTGCTATAGAGATATGGAGCTAGTTGCCCGTAGCGTACACCCGCACCGACTGTGACCGTGCGCGATTTTCGGTCTAATGCAACTTGGCCGAGATTCTGCAGCGAGATTTGATTTGCGGCGCTGTCGGCGATTCCGTTGAAAGAATGGCGAGTGCCAAGCGCCTTGAGTTTGCTGCAGCTTTTTACAAATTTTTGAACTTCTTCAACCGACTTCGGAACGTGCAACCGGTCGGTACTGTATTGGTAGTTGCCGGCCCAGTTTTTTCGGCCTTTCTGATCGTCAGCGACTAAGCGCGACAAGATACTACCGGCGACCAAAGCGCCGGATGTTTTTAGAAACTGTCTTTTATCCATAGCCAACCTATTCTATTCGGTGGCTGGACGAGAGTGCAGTTCGACACTAAAAAAATGGGCTTCCGAAGAAGCCCCTGCAAAACTATCAGCTATTGCCTAGAGTTTTAGAAGTGAAGCGAGAGTCCGCCAAACGGCTGGGCCATGTGGGTAAGGGAGCCGGTGTTGATTCCGGGTACGCCGAAATCCGGGGCTTCGAAGACATGGCCGCGGTAGCCAAGCCGCAAACTCACGCGCCTGCTGAGCGCGAGATCTGCGCCCGCGCTGTAGACAAAGTCCGGAGTGGCGAACGTGCTGCCTGCCGTGCCGCCGGAAATAAAGGAATCGGGCAGGAACACTAGTGCGCCCGTACCAGCACTGACAAACGGACTCACCCGATGACCAATACCGCGGCGGTAAATGTATGAGGCCGTCGCTTCATTGGTATTTGCGGGAACGCCGAGCGACAACGGTGCCGCTCGATTCAGCGAAATGTACTGCTGATTGAAACGGCTGAAACCGTAGTTGAGCTCAACGCCCTGATGGTTGGTTAAAAAGTAACGGTAACTGAACAGCACGCCGGCCGAATCGTTGGCCGATTAATGGATTCCGTTGCCGTCAATACTCTGTTGGAAAGAGCCGGTTGCAGAAATCGTTGCCTCATTGCGATCGCCTTCCTGTGCTTGAGCAGCACCGACAAGCAATTCTAGAGACAATAAACCGGCAATAAGTGTGTACTTCAATGTATAGACCTCCCAAAGCGATTTGAATTAGTGATAACGCCATCGAGACTTAGCGCAATCACGCTAGTTTGTAAGTAATTACAAGCCGCTTTTTACTATCGAAGTATTACGCGGGCGACTGTGATTACACTGTTTTGGATACGCGGTTGTGCACAGGGGTTGCAGGATTTTCACAAACAGAAATGTAAGGAAATTATCAGCTCTGATATCTATTTGGCTGGTGCATGGCTTTCTCTAATTCGGGAGTAAATTCGTGACGCAACGGTTGTTTCGCATCGCTCTCCTGTTGGGCTCTGTATATTTAGCTTCGAGCCTGGCGTTTGGCGAGACGGGGAGGGAAGGCTGGCTGCGATACTCACCAATTGACGACCCCTCTGTGGTGGCACGCTATGACTCCTTGCCGGCGGTGGTTACGGTTCTTCAGCCATCTGCGGTTCTGTTGACAGCACAGCGTGAACTCGTACGCGGGGTGCGAAACATGCTGAACCGCACTCTCCGGGAAGCAAATACGTTGCCGAATGAAGATGCGTTTGTCTTGGACACGGCGAGCGAACTGAAACAAGAGTTCCCGAAAGCCCCGCCACCACCCTCGGGCGGCGGTTCAGCTTTCCGGCTTACGCGGTGCGTACGGGAGGGTCATAATTATTGGCTAGTTGAGGGAGACGGCGAACGCGGCGTTTTGTACGGAATCTTTCACGTGCTTGAGAAAATCGCGCAGTTCGAAAGTTTGTCGGAGTGGAATGAAAAGCAGGCACCGTCTTCTGCCACTCGCTGGGTCATTCAGTGGGACAACATGGACGGGTCGATTGAGCGCGGATACGCGGGGCGCTCGATCTTCTTCGAAAACGGCGCCGTGCGCCAGGATCTGACACGTGCAGCCGAATATGCGCATTTGTTGGCGTCGGTCGGTCTGAATGGCTGCACAGTGAACAACGTCAATGCAGATCCGCAAACGCTTTCAACCGAGCGGTTGAAACAAGTGGCGCGGATTGCGGATGTGTTTCGTCCATGGGGTGTTCAACTTTCACTTTCAGTCGACCTGAGCAGTCCCCAAATTGTGGGCGGCCTGAACACGTTCGACCCTCTCGATCCTCAGGTGAGCAAATGGTGGACAAGAAAGGCTAATGAGATTCATGGGCTGATACCCGATATCGGCGGCTTTGTAGTGAAAGCTGATTCTGAAGGCCGCGCGGGACCTTCTAAATACGGCCGCACGCCTGCGGATGCGGCGAACGTTCTGGCGCGAGCACTGCAGCCCTATGGAGGAATTGTGCTGTATCGCGGTTTCGTTTACAACCATCATCTCGATTGGCGCGATCTGAGGGCGGATCGTGCGCGGGCGGGGTATGATAATTTCCGATTTCTCGACGGCAAGTTCAAAAAAAACGTCATCGTTCAAATCAAGCATGGTCCGATTGATTTTCAAGTGCGCGAGCCTGTTTCGCCGCTGTTTGCAGCGCTTCGGCACACGAACGAAGCCATCGAGCTTCAGATAACTCAGGAGTACACGGGGCAACAACGTCACTTAGTCTTTCTGGTTCCGATGTGGAAGACGGTACTCGACACAGATCTTCGCGCGGGCGGAAAGAGCACGCCGGTGAAAGATATCATCACGGGAAAGTCATTTGGCCAAGCGTTAGGCGGATTTATCGGTGTCGCGAACGTAGGCCTCGACATAAATTGGCTGGCGCATCCTCTGGCGATGGCGAATCTGTATGGCTTCGGGCGTTTGGCATGGAATCCCGACGAATCTTCAGAAGAGATTGCGAGCAGGTGGACACGTCTGACATTTGGCAGCAGCCGCAAGGTAATCGATACCATCACAGCCATGCAACTGGCCTCGTGGCGGATTTATGAGAACTACACGGGACCGCTTGGCGCCGGCACTCTCACCGACATCATTCAGGTACACTACGGTCCCGCGATCGAATCTTCGGAACGGAATGGATGGGGTCAATGGCACCGCGCCGATCATGAAGGTATAGGCATGGATCGCACGATTGCCACAGGGACAGGCTACATAGGACAATATCCGCCGGAGCTTGCGCGGGTGTATGAGTCACTCGCGACAATGCCCGATAACCTGCTGCTCTTCATGCATCACGTACCCTACACATATCGGCTTCACTCCGGACAAACTGTCATTCAGTACATCTACGACACACATTACGAAGGGGCCGAAAAGGCGGCAGGCTTAGTGCAGCAATGGAAGTGGCTGCGGGGCGAAATCGACGAGGAGCGATTCAATAGAACGTTAACGCTACTGACGTACCAAGCGGGTCATGCGATTGTTTGGCGTGATGCAATCTGCAACTGGTTTTTCAAAAGTTCTGGAATTCCCGATGAAGCGGGGCGTGTTGGACACTATCCGAATCGCATCGAAGCTGAAGCTATGCAACTCGATGGTTATGTTCCAACGGACGTGCTGCCGTGGGAGACAGCCTCGGGCGGGAAGGCGGTGAATTGCAAGCGCGAATCGGCGTGCATAGCGGAAACAATTCTGAGCCGCCCTGCGGGTTGGTACAACCTAGTAGTCCAGTATTTTGATCCCAACATTGGTGCGGCGCAGTATCAGTTGTACGTGAACGAGCAGCAGGTGGGCATCTGGGACGCGAACCTTCACCTCCCTTCGGCTAAGCTCGATGGCCACACGTCGACGCGTTTCAATTTGCAGCACGTAGCGATGCGGCCAGGCGATAGGCTCAGGATTGTAGGTAAAGGCGACGGCTTTAATCCGGCAGCGCTCGACTATATCGAAGTTGAGCCTGCGGGCAATCGAGAACCAACTCTGTAGATCGCTACTGCTTGAGCTAGGGCTTTCAAGACTTGCTCTGCTACACGGAGCTGCGCTGCTGATCGTAGCGGGGTTTCAGCGGCCCGGACGGTTGACTACTTGTTGCTCATGTAGCGCAACCGATCCAGGAAGTCGCGGTGGCCTTCTTGATCTACCATCGACTGGAGCGCACTGCCAAGTGCCGGACTCTTCTCGAACGCTTCATCGAACGCCTTATTCGCTTTATCGAACGCCGGTGCGTCGGGCGTTGTGAAGTAGAACGTGACGCGGCCGAGTTTCTGCGTGTGAAAGTCTTCCGCATCCATACCGTATGAGGTCACTGATCCGTCCGCCAACAGTTTCTCGAAGACCGGGACAAGGGCGCTCTTGACCAAATCGTTATAGGCACGCATTTCCCCCGGCTTTACGTCCCACTGATCACCGGCGAGATAGCCGCCATCAGACTTGCCAGAACGTTGATTGTAAACTCGGCCGACCAGCATGTAATCCCAGTGCTTCGAAGCGCTCTGCACGGGTGCCGTGGTGGTTCCTGGCTGCGCATATACCGCCTCAAGCGCTTTCAGCAGGTTGCCCTCGGACGTGGCGGTGAACCAAGTGCCGTGGGTTGGTTCACCTTCCTGGTGGATGAGGTTCGTAAAGGCACCATAGCCTGTGAGTGTGCCATCGGAGACCAATTTATCCATCAACGGCCTGTCCTGCTCATCGAGTTTCACCATCTCGGCCCACTGTGCCCGCGGAACAGCCCATTGCGAGATGTAAGTGTAGACGGGCGGCTTACCCTGATCTCCGGTCTGCGCCTGCAATGGTACGCCAACTACCAAGGCAACAATAGACAAGAAACCTACACAGCAAGTTGTTTGATTCCTCATAAATCCTCCAAATGAGATTCCGGCGAAAATTGCTCCCGGTGGGATGGCATCCCGGCTTAGGAGTATATGGAGCTAAAAGCGAAGACGCAAGTCTGCCGGTTTGCAGTACTATCGGCTGAGGCGGATATGGGGAGTGGAATAGAGCTTTGGGGAAGGGCTGATGGCAGAGAACAACGCCGATGAAAAGGATCTAATTTTCAGGATGATGAAGCAAACTTGGTCTCGGTAAAAACGGGGCAGAATCATCCGTATTCTTGAAATAGCAGACTCCTCTGAAATTACAGTTATGCGTCCGAAGCTTTACCCAGATCTGAACTTTCTCATTGATGCGTTAAATGCAGGCGACCAATATCAAACGATGCTCGCTGGCGTTGCTGCACTACAGACGCAGTTCGTGATTTCACATTGGCATCTCGTCGAGCTAGCTAGGGCAAAGAACCCAGCTCCGCTCGTCAAACTCGTTCTGGAACTGCAGCCGGCGTACCTGCATGAGCGTACAGTGATCTTAAGAAAGAGCATCAGGGATAAAGTCAATCAGCTTCTAGGGATTACAAATAGCGTTTGGGAGCCAATCGGAACTTTGGAGGACGTAATTATCGGGCTGAGCGGCCCAATCGAAGCTGGAAAGACGCTTAGGCTTGATGACGTGATCTCCATCTTGAGAATGAATCAAGCGCCCATCGAATCAGGATATGCCGCAAATCGTGATGCAAGAGACAGCTATTTGAGAGCCATGCAATCGAATGCAGTAAGTGCAGAGATGAAACACAACAGCAATGAAAAATATTTACTGCAGTTCTTCCCAGAGAAAGTATTGAGGGGAAATGTTGTAGGTCTCCTCGAGCACACCACAAAGCTGGAGCTTCTCAAAAAGATTGATTTCAGTGATATCCGTGTTGCTGTCGTAGAGGACGCCGTTACAGAAGACGGACATCGCCCTGATGTGAAGTTACGGAAGCAGACGTTTTTTGATCGCCAGCATATGATCCTAGCTTTACCCTACACTGATTTCGTTGTTACCGGTGATAAAGCATTTGCCAGCCTCGTCGAGCGTGTTCGACTGAGATTACCCTTCGAAGTCGCACAAGTGATCACAAGACATGAGTTTGAGGAGAAATTTTCTATCACTCGATAGTCCAAATCCAGTTGTTGCACTTCCCAGTGGTCATTTTATTAGGCCGTTTAGAAGGGCATCGCTCTTTGACCCTTTGCTCGAATCAATAGGCTCTCTCCGATCGGCTACAATCCAAATCACCTATATTTGGAGGATCGATGAGAAATGTATTGCTTGCGCTGTTGCTTTCGGTGTGTGCGCGGCCGCTGCTTGCGCAAGGCTCACCGGCACAGGCTGGACCTGGTCAGCCGTATACGGTCGAGTATTACTACAAGGTGCAGTGGGGGCATCAGCAGGAGTTCCAGGCGCTTTTTCTGAAGAATCATTACCCGTTGCTGCAAAAGGTCGTCGAGAGCGGCCGCATGACCTCGGTAAAAATTGAGACGCCCGCGAACCACATGACCGAGGATGCGCGCTGGGATTATCGAGTCACGATTCGATTCAAGAACTCGACGGTGGCTACAACGGCAAATCCGGAGGAAGAAGCGTTGATCAAGCAGCTCTGGCCGGACCAGGAGACTTATAAACGCGAGGAACAGCGGCGGTTTGAGATTTTGCTGGCGCACTGGGATCTTCCGGTGACGGATATTACGCCGTCGAAGAAATAGATCTAGTAAAACAAATGTATGAGGAGAAAGCGATGACTAGAAAATTGTTCGTTGTAGCGTGGGTCGCGGCGATGATGATGGCGACGAGCCTGTTCGCCGCTGACACGCAGCCAAAGACGGTGATCCACGTGATTACGATCCAATGGAAGGCGAACGCCACACCAGCACAGATCGAGAAGGCAATTCAGGGTGCAGCTGCACTGCCGCAGCAGTACCCCGGCATCACGCGGGTGTGGACGAAACCGATCAAGAAGCAACTTCCGGAGGGTTACGCAAACATCATTGTGATGGAATTCGCGAGCGAGGACGCTCTGAAGAAGTACGCAGACAGTAGCGCTCAGAAACAGTGGTACGAAGTGTATATGCCGATTCGTGAGGAGAGCCGGACAAGCGATATCACGAACTAGGACGCGTGTTGCTCAGCCATTCTGTAGAAACGGATTCAGCTCTTTTTCTCTGCCTATCGTGGTCTCCGGCCCGTGCCCGGGAAACACAACCGTGTGATCCGGCAACTCGAAGAGCCGCGTTTTTATCGAGGAGAGAATCTGTCGTGTGTTGCCGCCAGGCAAGTCAGTGCGTCCGATTGAATCGCGAAAGAGGGTATCGCCTGCGATGAGTTTGTTTTCGTGCGGTATCCAGAGACTCAGGCTGCCTTGCGTGTGACCGGGTGTATGGAGAACATGAAACTCGGCAGGTCCGAGGTGTAACACGCTGCCATCATCGGCTGCAACATCAACCTCGGTTCGCGGCGGAGTGTCGACGCCCAGCCATCCTGCCTGGACATCCAGCGCATTCAGCAGTTCCGTGTCGCGCTCGTTCATATAGACTGGGGCTCTCGTTAAAGAGCGGAGCTTGTGGGCACCGGCAACGTGGTCAATATGCGCGTGCGTGATGACGATTGCTTTGACTTTGAGCCGATGAAATTCGAGCACTTCCGTGATTTTCTCGATCTCTTCTCCCGGATCAATGACAATTGCTTCGCGCGTTTGCTCGTCACCGAAGATGGAGCAGTTGCACTGGAGAAGACCCACCGGAAGGATGACGTGAATCATTGGAGTGGCTCTCGTGATTGATCGTTATTCGGAGAAAGCCGCATTGAGCGTGGGACCTTCCAGTTTTCTTTGCTGTTCAAAGCTGGCACGCGGATCGCGGGCGGAAGATTTGCCTGCATAGAAGAGGCCGAAGCGGAGGCAGATACCGGCGAGCGAACCGAGGACTCCCGCGATGACGCGCTTAGGTCGCGATTTGCCTGGGAGGATGGAAATGACGGCGCTCGCGATGGTGAACGCCTTAGCACTCTGCCACAGAAACCCGCTCAAACCGCTGGTCAGCGGGCGACCGACGCGCTCAATGCGGCGGGCGTTCCTTTCAAATGCGAAAATGGCAGCCAGTTCAGTAATTTTGCCCAGCGACCCGAACCACTCAAGGGCGCTGGCTTCGCGAGAGTTCAAATCGAAAAATTCGAAGAAGGATGAGGCAGCGGCGGTGCCGGAAGCAAGAAAGAGAACCGGAGTGATTCGATAAGACGTTTGCCATAAGGGTACGGCGGTTTGCGAAAGAAGCACGCCGCTGTAGCTGGCAAGGCCGAGACCCAAGACGCCGGCGACGAGGCCGAACACGTTTGCGAGCGGTTGAAAAATCCGGGGGCCGAAAGGAAGTACGGCGGCAGCTCCAGTAGCGGAGGAGAAGAGTGTCAGGATCCAGGAGCCCATACTCATGGGTGAACTGATACGAAACACGCGGAGCATGTTCAAGAAGCGAGCCGGGCGGCCGAGATCGTGGATCAGCAATGCCGCACTAAGCGCACCACCAAACGTCCCGAGCCAGCGCGATCGCACAATCAACGAGCGCATCGCGCGGGGAGCAATTAGCTGGGCAGCGGCTCCGAAGGTCGCACCCACGCCCGCCACGCCCCCGACGTAGAAATAAGCCGGGATGGACCAGATCCACACGGGCTGTTTGAGCATGAGATGGTCGTAATAGGTAGGACTATCCAATGACTGACGGCTGGGGACGTAGGGGAAGGCTTGTGAATGAAGCGCAACGCCCTTCTTCGTGGCGAGTACAGCCTGAGTGGCAGCTTCACCGGTGAGCGCACCAATTTCGGTATCGATGTTGCGGCCATCGTCACGAATCATCTCGAGTGCTCCTAGCATTCTCGCCAAGCAGGATGGAAGCCAGAGCAACGGCACTCACGCCGATCGCAGCGAGACCGGCAGAGATCCAGCTCTGATTCCCTTTGTGCGTCGGGACCTCGGGGTTGGGCGGCAAGTTATAGACCTCTGGCTTATCGACTAAGAGGAAGAATGCGTGGAGACCCTGGGTTCCCGGCTGGCTAGCAGCATCTTCGCCGTAGAGATAAGCTTCGGGCACGCCGTTTTCGTGCAGCTTCTCGACGCGAGCCTTGGCATTTGCCTTGAGCTCTTCAATCTCGCCGAATTGAATCGATCGAGTGGGACAGGCTTTGGCGCAGGCCGGCTCCATGCCGTCCTTTTGGCGGTCGTAACAGAGCGTGCATTTCCAGGCGCGGCCATCTTCGGGGTTACGATCGATGACGCCGAAGGGACAGCCGGCGACGCAATAGCCGCAGCCGTTGCAGATATCCGGCTGAACATATACAGAGCCAAACTCGGTGCGGATGATCGCGCCTGTGGGGCAGTTTTCGAGACAGCCGGCGCGAGCACAATGCTTGCAGACGTCCGAGGCCATGAGCCAGGAGAGCCCGCCCGTGTCTTGCATGCCAATGGGCACGGGACGCTCGATGAAACTGACGTGACGCCACGTGGTAGAACCGAGCGCCATTGTGTTGTCGTACGACATGCCGCTGAAGTGGTAACCGTCATCGGGCAGTTGGTTCCATTGCTTGCAGGCAACCTCGCAAGCCTTGCAGCCAATGCAGAGAGTAGTGTCGGTGAAGAAACCTGTAGTGGGCATGCCGGTTACGTTTGATCGCCTTCTTTAGAGAACGGAGCGCGGATGGAATGTTTGCCGGCGGGGCGGTGACGTGCCACAGGGAGATCGCGGAGTTGTTCATCTTGCCGGTTTTCAGAAAGTCTGGGAAGAAGTTTATGTCGATCGCGCCGGCCAGGGCGTATGTTGCCGGTGAGAGCCTTCGATTCCTGAATGCTGACGTTGGGATCGGCGCTGAAAGCGACCAGTTCGTTGGCAGCATCGCCGAGAACGAGGCCGCGGTTTCCCCAATGGTAGGGCAGGCCGATTTGATGAACAATGCGGCGGCCCAGCTTGAGAGGTCTGACGCGCTCCGTGACAAGGACACGCACTTCAATTTCGGCGCGCGCGCTGGAGATGGTGGCCCAATCGCCATTGTGGAAACCTCGTTCTTGCGCCAGCGCAGGCGAAATTTCGCAAAACATTTCGGGTTGAAGCTCGGCGAGCCAGGACAGCCAGCGGGACATAGCTCCGGAGGTGTGTTGTTCGGTCAGGCGGTATGTCGTGATGACGTAGGGGAAGCGCGCGTCGGCATAGGGACGCGCCATTTGGTTGTCAGCCCGATCGTATTCCAGGCGCACGGGATTGCACTGCTGTCCATAGAGCGGATTTTGCACAACGGATTCGATGGGTTCGTAATGCGTAGGCAGCGGGCCGTCCTGCAACCCCGTCGGAGCAAATAGCCAGCCTTTACCGTCGGGCTGTAAAAGAAAGGGATCATCGCCGGAGATGGTTTGGACGCCTTGGGAATCTTCCGAAGCGCGGTAATCGGGACGGAGTTGCTTCATGAAGTCGGGGACATCGTGACCGGTCCACTCTTGCTTGGCGTCATCCCACCAGACCAAAGCTTTGCGTTCGGACCATGGGCGGCCTTCGGGGTCGGCTGCAGCGCGGTTATATAGGATACGGCGATTGGCAGGCCACGCAAAGCCCCAGTCGGGACCATAATGATATCGATCAGTAGCAGGGTTGCGGTTCGCAGCGCGATTCACGCCATTAGCGTAGATGCCGGAGTAGATCCAGCAGCCGCACGCCGTCGAGCCATCACGTTTGAGATCGACGAAGCCACTAAGCGGCTTGCGATCTGCCACCGCGTAGCCGTTGACTTCGGCGAGCACGGCTTCGGCTGAAGGCTCTGCGATGCGGCCTTCGACGGGATAATCCCAGGCGAGATCCTGGATGGGGCGATCTTTGGGATCGATGGAATATGAGTACAGCTCTTTCAGACGGCGGCCGAGGTGATACGCGAAGTGGAGCTCGCTGCGGCAATCGCCGGGCGGTTCAATAGCAGCATGATGCCATTGGACGATGCGCTGGGTTTGGGTGAAGCTGCCGTTTTTCTCAGTGTGCGCTGCGGCGGGAAAGAAGAATACCTCGGTGCCGATAGTTTCGGCGCTAACTTCACCGCGCTCGTGTTCGGGCGAGTCTTTCCAAAATTCGGCGGTTTCGATCAGATAGAAATCGCGAACTACGAGCCATTCGAGATTGCGCAGCCCTTTGCGCTGCAGGCCGGAATTCGGCGATCCTACGACAGCGTTTTGGCCCATCACGAAGTAGCCTTTAATATCACCGTCCGCCATGTTGACGACGGTGGTCATGTGCGAGTGATCGCCCGTGATCTTCGGAAGATAGTCGAAGCAGAAGCCGTTTTCGGGAGTCGCCGCGTCGCCGTACCAGGCTTTGAGCAGGGAGACAATGTACTTCGGAAACTCTGTCCACCAGCCGGATCGTGCGCTGTAGTTGCTCATATAGTCGTCGAGCGAGTTGTCGGCACCCGCCTTCGGCATGGGGAGATAGCCGGGCAGAAGGTCATAGAGCGTGGGGATATCGGTTGAGCCCTGAATGGTAGCGTGGCCGCGCAGAGCGAGAATGCCGCCGCCAGGCCGGCCGATGTTGCCGAGGAGCAACTGGAGAATTGCTGCGGCACGGATGAATTGAGCGCCAGCGGAGTGCTGAGTCCAGCCGACGGCATAACAGAAGGCGGAAGTGCGCTCGCGGCCCGAGTTGCGACAAAGAATTGTGGCAACTTTCTGGAATTGATCGGCGCTGATGCCGCACACCTCTTCGACCATTTCGGGCGTGTAGCGCTGAAAGTGGCGCTTCACAATCTGAAGCACGCAACGCGGGTGTTGCAGGGTTGGATCGGTCTCGTGAGCCTTCACTTTGGGCCCGGCGAAATGGGCAGCCCGTTCGGCATGCGAATCGGGCACGCGATGGGCTTCCTGGTCTTTGTGCTCAGTACCTTCGTAGCGCCATGTCGGCCCTCCGTATTGAGCTTTGTCTTCTTGCCAGCCACTGAATAGGCCATCGAGATCTTCTGTGTCCTGGTAGTCTCCGCGAACAATGGCCGAGGCGTTGGTATAGGAAGTGACGTATTCCTTGAAGTAGCGCTCGTTGTTAATGACGAAGGAAATAAGCGCGCCTAGAAATACGATATCTGTGCCGGCGCGGATGGGCACGTACACGTCAGCGACAGCGCTGGTACGCGTGAAGCGCGGATCGACATGAATGATGGTGGCGACACGCTGCTTGGCTTCCATGACCCAGCGGAAGCCGACGGGATGGCACTCGGCCATGTTCGACCCTTCAATGATGATGCAGTCTGCGTTCGCGAGATCCTGGAGCGCAGTTGTCGCACCGCCTCTCCCGAACGAGGTCCCCAGACCGGGGACGGTGGAGGAGTGTCAAATACGGGCCTGATTCTCTACCTGGACAACGCCCAGC
Source organism: Bryobacteraceae bacterium (assembly GCA_051004875.1). Lineage (GTDB taxonomy): Bacteria > Acidobacteriota > Terriglobia > Bryobacterales > Bryobacteraceae > Bog-105. The sequence continues at coordinate 79,764 of JBPCJX010000198.1, read as the reverse complement.
GCGCAATAGAGCTTTTTAAGGAGGTAATTCTCTTCGTTGTCCCACGTCGCGCCGCCAAGGTGGGCTATTCCAAGAGTGCGATTGACGGTCTCGCCTTTTTTGGTTGCGATTTGCCACGTTTCTTCACGCGTCTTCTTTTCGCGCTGGGCGATCATCTCCATGGCTTGCGCGAGTGGAATCGTTTCCCATTCGGTTGCATACGGCCTGCGATAGAGGACCTGCTGAACGCGCTGTTTGCTAGTAACGAGTTGGAAAGTCGCGGAGCCTTTGGGACAGAGGCAACCTTCCGAAATGGGCGATTCGGGATCCCCTTCGATATCGATAATGCGGTCGTCTTTCACGTAGACCAATTGGCCGCAGCCCACGGCGCAGTAAGGACAGACGGACCGTACGACTTTGTCCGCCCTCTTGGTCCGGGGCATCAGAGCCCGTGTACGGTCCGATGAGGCCGCGTCGCCCAAGGCGCGAGCATCGCCTCGCTGCAATTGCTTCAATACGGGCCAGTCAGTTAGTTTGGGCGATTTCATTGCGAAGTACCCTCTTTATAGACAAGCGAAAGCGTCAATCGTGACGCGGAGAGGAATATATTTCGAATCCCTCGATTGGATAGCGCTGTAAACATCAATGCAGTGTCCTGCCCACTACGTTAGCCTAGGGAGACCTGCAAATTTGCATATAGGAAAACGATCATGACTACCCAAGAAGCTGCAAACAAGCTCGTGAAACTCTGCTCTGAGGGCAAGTTCGCCGAGGCCACAAAGACGCTCTACTCGCCAGATATCGTCAGCATAGAAGCCAGTGCGCCCCCCGGCGGCTCGCGCGATACGAAAGGCCTTGAGGGCGTGCTTGCTAAGGGCGAATGGTGGACCACTAACCACGAGGTTCACTCGGCTACTGTCGAAGGTCCGCTGGTAGCGGGTTCGCACTTCGCGGTGGTCTTCAAATTGGACGTCACCTTTAAACCAGAAGGTAGACGGTTTCAAATGGAAGAAATCGGCGTGTACAAAGTCGCCAACGGCAAGGTCGTGTACGAAGAATTCTTCTACAACATTTAGATGAAGGCCCGTAAGTTTGTCAAAGTCATCCAATCCGCAACACCTCCCGATATTGGTCGGGTAACCGTACGGGGCGCCATTCGCGGTTGAGCCAAATGTGGCGAGTTGAGCCTTGAGCGAGCAGCCTGTCAGGATCGGCGGACCGGATCTGATACGCGAACTCAATCGTGCGTGAGCTCGAGTTCACGACTTCCGTTTGCACGATGATCTCCTGGTCGTAGCGCGCAGGGTGGAGATAATGACAGTTAGCATCTATGACGGAAAGAAATAAGCCCTCCGCCTCCAACTGTTTATAATCGAACCCCCGTGCACGAACTAGCTCGACCCGCCCGATTTCCATCCAGATGAGATAATTTGCATAGTAGACGACCCCCATCTGATCGGTTTCGGCATAGCGGACGCGAAAGCGCGTGCGGTGCTTGTCCAAGCCAGTGGATTGATGCTCCAAGCGTTTGCCTCTTGGTTTGACTATAGCGGGAGCACAGGACAGGGCTGGCCGCCTGCCGTATAGGCTAGATATAGACGGGGTTAATCTAACGTTTCCGGCGGTGGGGCAATAAAAGCCTCGCCCCATAAACATGGCGACAAATTCTAAGATTTCCACGGCCTCCAAAGTCGTTGTAGCAACAACGGTCGCACTGTCGTTCATCAGCTATTGGAGAGGGGCAGCTATCGTTCTAAGCGATCTAGCATCCTCCATGTTCTACGCGGGGGGCATCGCGGAACAAGCAATTGGGAAGCCGGCAGCGTGGTACGTCCTCGGGGTGATGCTGTTTAGTTTCGCCGTTCGCTCCGTGTACATGGAAAGCTGTGGGATGTTCGTCCGTGGGGGCGTGTACGTAGTAGTGCGCGACAGTATGGGTCCATTTCTGGCGCGATTCTCCGTCTCCGCGCTGGTTTTCGACTATATGTTGACTGGCCCTATCAGTGTCGTAAGCGCTGGGCAGTATCTGGGTCGCCTGATCAACGAATTCTCCGGGTATGCGCATCAACATTTCCAGCTTGATCCGAATACGTTTGCCGCCTTTTTTGCCGTGCTCGTCACGCTCTATTTCTGGTGGAGCAACATCAAAGGTATCGAAGAGTCGAGTGGCGCAGCGCTAAAGATCATGCAGATCACTACTGTAATGGTGGTGGCACTGCTCATCTGGTGTCCGCTTACGGTTTTGATCCAGGGCAAATGGCAACTGCCGCCGTCGCCGTTGCCGAAGCATTTGACTTTTCATGATGATTCGCTTGGCTGGTTGAAGGGAACCGTCTGGCCGACCATTCCCATAGTGGCCGTGATTATCGCTTTCGGGCACTCACTGCTATCGATGAGCGGCTTCGAGACGCTGGCCCAAGTTTATCGCGAGATTGCTTCTCCCAAACTGAAGAACCTCAAAATCACCGCCAACATTGTCTGCTTTTACGCGCTTTGCTCGACCGGTCTCATCACTCTGTTCGCTGTGATGATCATCCCAGACAACGTGCGCATGACCTATGTCAATAACCTGATTGGCGGCCTGGCAATGAATTTGGCGGGACCCACTTTATTGCGACTGGTATTCCACGTATTTGTCGTGATCGTAGGCGTGCTAATCCTTTCAGGAGCGGTGAATACATCGTTGATTGGGGCGAATGGCATCCTGAACCGCGTCGCCGAAGACGGTGTACTTCTGGAGGCCTTCCGAAAGCCGCATCCCAAATTCGGCACCACCTCACGCATCATCAACCTGATTACCTTGCTGCAGGTCGCGACTATTATTCTGAGCCGCGGAAATATGATTCTGCTGGGCGAGGCGTACGCCTTCGGGGTAGTTTGGAGCTTTGCTCTCAAAGCGCTCGGGGTACTGGCACTGAGATTTCAGCGGCACGATCAAGAATACAAGGTACCGCTGAATCTCCGGATCGGCGGCAAAGAGATTCCAGTCGGCCTTGGTGCAACAACTTTAGTTTTAATGGCAACCGCTGTAGTAAATCTCTTTTCGAAACAGTACGCAACCATTTACGGTATCAGCTTCACGGTCGCATTTTTCCTCCTTTTCACAATTTCCGAGCGGATAAACGCACACAAGCATAGGACGCGCAAAGAAAAGTCACTCGAACATTTCAACTTGCAGCAGCAGGCCCGTGTCGAGGCAAGGTCGCTTCATGCTCGACCTGGAGGTGTCCTGGTGGCTGTCCGGAATCCCGCGAACCTGCAGCATCTGAGACGAACTCTTCAGAAAACGAATCTACGCCGCAATGACATTGTCGTAATGACTGTACGGCCACTCGGAGCTGACAGCGAGTACGACCTGAACGAAGATCAATTGTTCGGGTCGGATGAGAAAGCCCTCTTTTCCGCGGTTGTAACGATGGCCGAAAAGGAGGGCAAGCATGTGGAACTGCTGGTTGTGCCGGCGACGGATCCATTCGACGCGCTCGTGCAAACTGCAAGCCAATTGAAGGTCTCCCGATTGGTCACGGGTGTTTCTCCCCGCATGTCTTCGGACGAGCTGGCCAGAAGAATCGGTCTTGCGTGGGAGCGTCTTCCAGAGCCACGGCATTCCTTCTCGCTCGAGATCATTACGCCCGATCGCCCATCCACCTTCGTAAACCTGGGTCCGCATCCACCGCGCCTGTGGCCCGAAGACTTGGACAAGCTGCACGATCTTTGGCTCAGGCTCAGCGCTGATGAGGCGCTCGGCTGCAAACTTCACCATCGTGACGTAGTTGGGCTGGCACTCCGCAAGCTTGAAAAAGAATTGGATAGTCCCGCGCGGGACGAAGCGATACGTAAGTTACGGGAAGAGCTTCGGGATCACTAAAGGGCAGTTTATCCTTCCGTCAAAAATCTCTCCGCTTGCGCTTCATTTCTAAAATCCATTTCGGCGGACTGGAGGATCTGGGTCGCTTCCGCTTCACTCTGCGCGAGGAACAGCAAAATGTCTGCAATAGCATCAGCGGCGGACGCGTAGGGATCATTGTTGTTCACACGCCGATATTTCCGGACGATTTCCTCGCCTCGGCGTTTGCGCTCTTCAAGTGTCGACATTCAGTACTTCCCCATGTTCTTCTGATTCCGAAGTAGAAGAATCCCTTTACTGTCGCATGAACGACTTGAGTTTTCGTCTACCCCCAGAATCTCGTAGCGGGGTCTTAGCGTGGGCGAGTTGATCGCTTAATACGCCTAATAAAAGATATGCCTGTCGACTGTGAATCGCCGAAGCCATTGCGGCCCGGCGTTAAAGCGGGCCGCTCCCCTCGCAAGGACGAGCAGGACCACCAGCACACCCAAGCCAATGAAGCCAAGCACCATCATTTTCGACTTCAGCGTATCAAAAACTCATCTCGATGCTAAAGGACCACTACCCCCAGAGTCTACGCTCACGGACACACGGGAGCGGGCGAAAGCGGTGCCGTGCGCTTGGTAGGATTTGGGCATGCGCGTCAGGGTACTGTTTTTTGGGATCCTGAAAGAGATTGTAGGCAGGTCCGAGGAATCGCTTGACATCGAGCCGAATTCCACTCTGGCCAGTCTCTTCGAGACGTATTCTACACGCTTCGAAACCCTGCGAGACAAACGTCCGTCGATTCTATTTGCCAGGAACCGGGAGTTCGCCACGCCAGAAACAACGCTAACTGAAAACGACGAAGTGGCATTTTTGCCTCCGGTCAGCGGCGGAAGCGGAAGGACCATTTTCATGCCACAAGGGCACGTGTTTGCGATCACTCGCGACGCGATCGATTCGCAAGAGCTATCGCGCAGATTACAGCGCCCGGAAGACGGCGCAGTCGTGATTTTTGAAGGAGTGGTGCGCAACAACACTAAGGGAAGGCCAACGTCTTATCTCGAGTACGAGTGCTACGAGCAGATGGCACTCCAACAGATAGCTCGGATTGGAAACGAAATAGCTGCTACGTTTTCACTGGGGCGTATCGGGATCGTTCATCGCCTCGGCCGGTTGCAGATTGGCGAAGCGAGTGTTGCGGTAATCGCAGTTGCCCCACACCGCCACGCTGCCTTCGAAGCAGCTCTCGAGGGGATCAACCGCTTGAAGCGCGAGGTACCGATCTGGAAGAAAGAGTTCTTCGCGGACGGAGCCGTGTGGGTGGACGGCGAGTGGGATGATGCGTTGCTGGCGGGCTCACGAAAAGATGACGCACCGTAGATTCCGTGCTGCGCTTGCGATTGCGGCCGTGTTATCGCTTAGCCCGCTTGGGTGGGCCCAATTCAAGCCTGCAAATCCGGTTCCCCCTGCGCCGCAAACAGAACCGCAAAGGCAAGAAGTGCCCGACCAGGCGCCTTCATTTTCCGTGAGGGTGAATCTGGTCAGGTTGTTGGTTTCTGTTCACGACAAGTCAGGCGCGCCAATGACGAATCTTAAGAAGACAGATTTTCGGGTATTTGACAGCGAAGCGTCTCAAGACATAGCCGTGTTTGAGCGAAATACATCTTTGCCGCTTTCGGTTGCCATCATGGTCGACACAAGCGGGAGCACTCAAATAGAGCTCCATAACGAAGTTGACTCCGTGCTGAGATTCATTCCCACGCTTCTGAGGGCTGGTAATCCGGATGATACATTCGCTCTGTTCAGTTTTAATTGGCGAACCAATATGGAACTGGACTTCTGCCGTAACCAGCATCGAGCCGAGCATGTACTCCACGCGCTCAGAGGGGACGGCGGAACTTCCTTATACGATGCGATTTATCTGGCGAGCGACAGTCTTGTTGACAGAGAGGGCCGCCACGTCATGGTGCTTGTAACGGACGGAGGAGACACGACGAGTTACAAGCGTTATGAGGACGCACTTAAGGCCGCTCAAAGTGCTGATGCGGTGGTCTACCCGATTATCGTTGTTCCCATCGCCAATGATGCAGGGCGGAATACAGGCGGTGAACACGCACTTGCGACGCTGGCCGAATCCACAGGCGGGCGCATCTTCTATGCCGCAGGCTTCGAGCAATTGGATGCGGCTTTCACAGATATCCTGCAAGCACTCCGAACACAGTATCTGCTTGGCTATTATCCAAAAAACGTTCGGGAAGCACTGAACTCTTTCCATCCGGTAAGGGTGGAGGTTCACGACCCGTCCCTCAAGGTTACGGCTAGAAACGGCTATTACCAACCTTAACGGGAACTGCCCTGTGGTGAAGTGACAATATATGGATGATTTCCTTGATGCGGCGATTGAGATCGCGCGCGAAGCAGGTCAGGTCTTGCTTTCACATCGCGGAGTGGGCTTCGAATTGAAGGGGGAGTTCGACTTGGTGACGGCCGCCGACCGGGCAAGTGAACACCTGATAGTCAAGCGTCTTCAAGAGCGTTTCCCAAAACACGGCATCGTCGCCGAAGAGGGCGGTCATGCCGAGATGCATTCTGAATTCCACTGGTATGTAGACCCACTGGACGGGACAACCAATTTTGCGCACGGCTTTCCGATGTGGAACGTGACGCTCGCTATAGCCCGGAACGAAGAAGTGATTGCCGGGGTAATCTTTGATCCGCTGAACGATGAGCTGTTTACATGCGAGCGTGGGGCAGGCGCCCGGCTGAACGGCGCGCCGATACGCGTGAGCAAAGTACGCACCTTAAATGATTCTCTTCTTGCGACAGGCTTTCCGAGCCGGCGACGGCATCGTGACATCAATATTCATTTTTATTATCAGGCCGCGATGATGACGCATGGCGTGCGGCGCGGTGGTTCAGCGGCTTTGGATTTAGCCTATACGGCATGCGGCAGGCTGGATGGATTTTGGGAATTTGGCCTTAATCCGTGGGATATGGCGGCCGGCACGTTGCTCGTTCATGAAGCTGGCGGAAAGCTTTCAGGGATGAGGGGAGAGCCGCTTGATCTGCATGGCGAACACATATTAGCGGATAACGGCTCGATCCACGAAGAGACGCTGGAACTGTTCACGGAGATTTTTCAAGGCCGTTATCGCTTTGAGCTACCGTCTTTATCCACGGAGGCGTACGAGACGCAGCGTGGCTGAACTTCCTGCCGTTCCGCTGACACTTGAAGGATCGAGCGTTCTGCATCAGATGTTTCGTTTGCGCAGGACGGCCTGGCGCGCTCTCGAGGAGGGTCAACGCGCGCGCATCCTGGAGGAAGCAGTTGGCCGGCTGACTCCGCTGGAAGAAGGACATCAGGAAGGGCATCCGAATCAGTCCGCGGTCTACTCGCAAATCGGGCACAAGGGCGATCTACTGCTATTGCACTTTCGGGATTCGCTCGAAGACCTTCACCGGGCAGAAATCGCCATCGCACAATTACAATTTGCCGACTATCTTGAACCGGTTCATTCCTATTTGTCTGTGGTTGAGTTGGGGCTGTATGAATCTTCCGCCAAAACGTATGCTCAGCTTGCCGAGCAGGGATTCGAGCCTCATTCCCCTGAGTGGAATTTCGGCGTTGCCGAAGTGATTCGTCGGCAAACCTCTGCCATGGCGCCCCGCTTATATCCACAGATCCCCGCATTGAAATATCTCTGCTTTTACCCCATGGACCGGAAGCGCGGCGAGGAAAAGAACTGGTACCAGGTTCCGATGGCGGAGCGGCAGCGCCTAATGCATGAACACGGAATGATCGGCCGGCGGTATGCGGAAAGTGTTAAGCAAATTATCACTGCCTCAATCGGCTTCGACGACTGGGAATGGGGCGTCGACCTGTTTGCCGATGACCCGCTCGTCTTCAAGAAACTTATTTATGAGATGAGATTCGACGAAGTTAGCGCAGTCTATGCCTTGTTCGGAACGTTCTATGTTGGCCTGCGGGTACGAGTTCCAGATCTACCGAAGCTCTTGGCCGGCGAGCTCGTCTGAAGATTGCCGCAGCCGGTCAGACGCCGTACGCCGTCCCAGCCTTATTCCGCTACCAGATGTTCCGGAATAGTTAATAGTTTCAAAGCCTGAATTGCCGTAATTTAGAGAAGCATCAGGATGGCTGCCCGTGGTCGCCGCTTTCCTGAAGGAGGAACAAGTCGTGCAAGAGCAGGTATTGCACTGGAGTACGTTAGCTGTTGCGTTTTTACTAGGACTGACGGTTCTGCTTAGGAAACAAGGCAAGAAAGAGCGCCGGTCCTTGGGTCAATGGGGATCCTGCTGCTCTACAAGGCCGTCAGACGCTTTTGGGCAATCGTGCGCGCGATTGACTTGGGCTATCTCGAGTATCGCCGCGCCATCAAAGAAGCGCCGTTCGAAATCGAGAACGAGAGATGCCTCGGAAAGCTGGTAAAGGCTTCAAACACTAGGACGGCGGGGCCGAAAGCTGCGTAGGTCAACCCTCCTCACGTAAAACCTGGGAATAGGGTGCCTCAAGTCTGAGACTCATCACTCCGATAAGTCACTATTCGACAGTAGATGACGTATCGCTCATTATTTCGGGCCTTTTCTTCCGACTTGGCCATCGATCTCGGAACCGCGAACACGCTCATCTATGTCGCGGGTAAGGGCATTGTCGTCAACGAACCGTCAATGGTCGCCGTAAACAGGAGCACCGGTGAAATCGTAGGCTGTGGGGCGGAAGCAAAGGAAATGCTGGGCCGAACTCCCACGAATATTGTGGCGATCAGGCCGCTACGAGATGGTGTGATCGCCGACTTCAAAATGGCCGAACGGATGTTGAACTACTTTATTCAGAAGGCACATAAGCGCAAGAGTCTGGTTCATCCCCGGATTGTGGTTGGAGTACCGAGTGAAACGACGGAAGTGGAAAAACGGGCCGTGCTGGATTCGGCTTATCGCGCCAAGGCAAGTGAAGTGTACCTGGTAGAGCAGACGATGGTAGCAGCACTGGGCGCCGGGCTTCCCACCGGAACTTAGCGGCGACATTGCCGAACGGGGCATCATTCTGACGGGTGGCGGCTCACTTTTGAAGCGGCTCGACGAAAAGATTCGCGTTGAGACTGGGCTTCCGGTGTTGACCGCCGACGAACCGCTTGCATCTGTCGTTCTAGGAACGGGCAAAATGCTGGCGGATTTTAAATTGCTCCGGAAAATGGCAGTTAACTGACCGGCTAGCCCTTCTCACCTGCTCATCAGCGCAATCTGAATGTTGCGCCCGCCTTAACACCCCTCGTCAATTAGCAGGCGTCAACATCCACGCGCTGATCGTGTCGTTTCAATCGGTTGAGATGGTACGCTTAGAAATCGAAAAATGCGCACCGTGGACCTGATTCATCGCAAGCGGGATGGCGAGGAGCTTTCCGCCGAGGAGATCCAATACCTCGTCGATGGCTATACTCGCGGCGATATCCCGGATTATCAAGTTTCCGCCTTTTTGATGGCTGTATATTTTTCGGGCATGTCTGACCGAGAAGTGAGCGCGCTGACCGAATCGATGACGAATTCGGGTTCCCTCGTAGATCTTTCAGCCATCCCGGGCGTCAAGGTAGACAAGCATTCAACGGGTGGAGTCGGTGATAAAACCAGTTTGATAGCGTCGCCTTTAGCCGCGGCCGCAGGCGTAGTTGTGCCTATGCTTGCCGGGCGGGGTCTTGGACATACAGGCGGCACGTTAGACAAGTTGGAATCTATCCCGGGATTTCGGACGGATCTCACGATTGACGAGTTCCTGCCGCTGGTTGCTGAACACAAGCTTGGTTTCATAGGGCAGACTCCGGAGGTTGCGCCCGCTGATGGCAAATTGTATGCAGTGCGGGACGCCACGGCGACGGTCGAATCGATTCCACTCATTGCTTCCTCCATCATGTCGAAGAAGCTGGCGATCGGCTTGGATGCAGTGGTTCTAGATGTGAAGGTGGGGGCCGGTGCATTCATGAAGAAACAAGTCGACGCACGGCGTCTCGCGCAAATGATGGTCGGGATCGGACGACGGCTTGATAAGCGCGTACAGGCTCTGATCACCGATATGAGCCAGCCTCTGGGTTACGCGATCGGCAATGCGCTTGAGGTGATGGAGGTTTCGCAGACCCTGCAGAACGCCGGCCCTGCGGATCTGACGCGCCTTTCGCTCGAACTGGCAGCCCGCATGATTTACCTGGGTAAAATCGTCGAGAGCTTAGATGAAGCTCGCGAAGTGGCTCAGGCCAGGTTGCTCGATGGTTCGGGATATCAAAAGTTCAAGGAAGTGATTGCGGCACAAGGCGGCAATCCACAGGTACTCGATCGCTTTGACCTGCTTCCGAACGCGACGGGCGCACAGGAGATTACGACCAGCCGCGGTGGTTATGTAAGCGCGATCGACGCAGAACTGATCGGTCAGGCGTCTGCCATGGTTGGCGCGGGCCGCAACACTAAGGAAGATTCAATCGATCCAGCGGTCGGGGTAATTCTGGAAGTGAAGGTCGGGCACAAGATTGAAGCCGATAGCATTTTGTGCCGGATTTATTATACGAGCGACGAGCACGTGGCGGAAGCGGCTGAATTGGTCGAAGATGCTTTCAGGATTTCACAGCAGCCCGTCGAGGAACGCGATCTGATCCTGGAAGTTGTCAGCTAGCCCGAGGATCGATGGCAAGACTCGCCGGGCTGGTCGGTCTGCTTGCCATTATCTGTTGCGCTTATTTCTTCTCCACGCGGCGCTCTGCTATTCAAAAGCGAGTGCTGGTGTGGGGCATCGTGCTCCAGGTTGCCTTCGCGTTTCTAGTCCTGAAAACGAAGTTCGGTGAACTGTTCTATGCCGTCAGCTTACTCGTAAATGCAGTTTTGAATTACTCAGCGGCAGGATCGAGCTTCGTGTTTGGGGATAAGCTGGGCCTCAAGAACGACCAGTTTGGCGTAATTTTCGCTTTCCAAGTTCTACCGATCGTCATCTTCATTGCTTCGCTGTTCGCAATCCTTTACCACTTCGGCATCATGCAAGTCTTCGTGAAGGGCATGGCAATCGTGATGCAGCGCTTCATGGGAACCAGCGGTGCCGAGTCTACCAGCGTCGCGGCCAGCATTGTAATGGGTCAAACCGAAGCGCCGCTCACGATAAGGCCGTTTCTCGAAAGCTTAACCGAATCCGAGCTGTTTACCGTTATGGTCAGCGGCATGGCGCACGTGTCCGGAGCCGTGATGGGCGCCTATGTAGCTATCGCTGGCGTTTCCATCGCACATCTGTTGACAGCCGTCATTATGACTGCACCCGCCACGGTGATGCTGGCAAAGATGTTCGTGCCCGAGACAGGCACTCCGGTCACCGCTGGAACATTAAGAGTGGAAATTGAGAGACCGGGCGTCAATGTGATCGACGCGGCAGCCCATGGCGCGGGGGATGGACTGCATCTCGCATTGAATATTGCAGGTATGCTGATTGCATTTCTCGCACTGATTGCCATGATCAACGGGGGCCTCGGCTGGATGCACTCGCACGTGACATGGATACCAGAATCGCTCCAGCAGATTCTTGCGTTCTTATTCGCCCCGATTGCATGGATGCTCGGAGTGAGCTGGAACGACTGCGCCACGATCGGCAAGCTTTTGGGAACCCGGATGGTGCTGAACGAATTCGTTGCCTTTTTGGATTTGGCGAAGGTGAAAGCAATTTTACAGCCACGCTCGTTTGTGATAGCTACCTTCGCATTGTGCGGCTTTGCAAATCTCAGTTCGATTGCTATTCAGATAGGCGGTATTGGTGCTCTCGCACCATCCCGCAAGTCAGATCTCGCGAGGCTTGGCGTTAAGGCGATGATGGTCGGGACCCTGGCTAACTTCATGTCTGCGTGCATAGCGGGGATCTTGCTTTAACCGACCCGGGGTTGCTGTAGACTCAGGTTCCCTAGACTCAAAGCATGCGCAACGCGGCTCGGCTCGTAGAATCGAAAACTTCTATCCGACCCAAGATAGGCGTTGTGCTTGGAAGCGGATTGGGCGCATTCGCGGATTCGCTTGGACAAACGATACGCCTGCGCTACAGCGAGATCCCCGGTTTTCCCACAGCCACCGCCGTCGGGCACGCGGGCGAACTCGTGATCGGAACACTTGGCGCAAACGGGCGAGGGACGGTGGATCTCGCGGTGATGTCCGGCCGCTTTCACTTATACGAAGGCTACACGGCGCAGCAGGTGACGAGTGGAATACGGTTATTCCGTGAGCTTGGAGTAGAGCGCGTGGTGCTGACGAATGCGGCAGGCGGAATCAACACAGATTTCGCCGAGGGTGCGCTCCTTTTGATTTCCGACCACGTCAACCTTCAGGGTGCGAATCCGCTGGTTGGGCCGAATGACGAAAAACTTGGTCCGCGATTTCCTGACATGACTGAAGCATACTCGCCTAGATTCAGGCAACTCGCTCGCGAAACCGCGAATGAGATGGAAATCACTCTCCATGAGGGCGTCTATGCGGCTGTTCTAGGACCAAGCTATGAAACGCCGGCTGAGATCCGTTTCTTAAAGACCATCGGGGCGGATGTTGTTGGCATGTCCACGGTCGCGGAAACCATTGCCGCCAATCACATGGGCATGGAGGTGCTAGGTATTTCATGCGTGACGAATTTGGCGGCTGGCCTTAGCGGTAAGAAATTAAGCCATCAAGATGTTATGGAAACTGCCGATCGCATTTCTGGCACTTTCCTGAAACTGCTCCGTGCGCTTTTACCGAAACTGCTGGATGAATAGAAGCGCGGCATCGTGAACAGGTCCGAAAGCTTAGTTTTGTTTGATATTGATGGAACGCTGCTGCGCGGTGCAGGGGAGCATCATAAAGACTCGCTTATCGAAGGGATTCGTAGAGCGACGGGAATTTCAACGACGCTCGACGGCGTGCCTACCGCCGGAATGCTTGATCGGGACCTCATTGCAAACATGCTTAGGAAACTGGGTCACAGCGAACGCCGCATCCGAATGGCATTGCGCCAAATCATGGCGGAATGTCAGAACTGCTATCTAGCGAATTGTACGATCGATCTGCAAAGAAACGTGTGCGTGGGCGTACCGGAATTTTTGGCTCAGCTCAAAGCACGCGGCGCTGTACTTGGACTAGTGACCGGAAATCTAAGTCAAATTGGCCGAAGAAAAGTGGAATTGGCGGGACTCGCGGCGTACTTTTCGGTTGGTGCATTCGCGGAAGATGGAACGACGAGAACACGGCTGGCTCACGTAGCGGCGCGGCGCGCGATGAAACAAGGCCTGATTAGCAGAAAGTGCCGCATCTCCTTAATTGGCGATCATGGCAATGACGTCGAAGCAGCGAAAAGGAATGGTTTTCAAGCCGTCGCGGTCGCTAGGGGAGTCACTTCGCTCGAAGAGCTTCGGGCTGCAGAACCCGACATTCTAGTGCCCGATCTCAGCCATCTCGATCCAGGCAATCTGATCTAGCGGCGTGTCACGAAAACCCGAACTCTCATGCGGGAGCCGCTTGGCTCGCATGAGTCGGCCGCTCAAAAAACGCCTCGATCTCGGAAACCTCTTGCGGAGCTAGCCGGAAATTCAGTGCGCCTATGGTGCCCTGAACCTGGTCGGCTCTGCGGAGCCCGACGATTGCGCCGCTTACTGCCGGGTTATTCAATGTCCATGCGAGCGCAACTTCGGCGGGAGTTCGGCCGTGACGGTTCCCGATTTCGCGAAGCACTTCTACAAGTTCCAAATTACGGCTTAGCTTGGGCTCTTTGAAATCCGAATCCCTCGCACGCCAATCGTCTGCAGGTAAATTGAGTGCCCGCTGCTTGGTCATCTTACCTGTCAGCAGTCCAGCCCGCATGGGCGAATACACAATCACTCCTATGTTGTTCTCTCTTGCGAACGGAAGAATTTCCCGCTCGGAGTCTCGGGCGAGTAGAGAATACGGAGGCTGGAGTGAAGTTATAGGAGCGATCCGCAGTGCCCGTTTCATCTGATTGACATTGAAATTCGAGACACCGATCCAGCGCACCTTCCCCTCTTCGTTTAAGCGCGCCATCTCCGTCCAGCCCTCCTCAACGTCTTGCTCTGGGGCTGGCCAGTGAATTTGATACAGATCAATGACGTCAATCTTCAAACGTCTTAAGCTGTCTTCACATTCTTTGCGAATCGACTCGGCTTTTAAAGAACCGAAAATTTTGCCTTCCGCGTCCCAACGGCGCTCACACTTCGTGAAAATATACGGCTTCTTTGAAATTCCCTGCAAAGCCTGGCCGACGACTTCTTCCGAATGACCAAGTCCGTAGATCGCGGCAGTGTCGATCCAGTTAATCCCAGCATCTAGGGCAGTGCGAATAGCCGCGGCGGAGTCCCGGTCGTCCTGGTCGCCCCATGCAAACGCCCAGCCCGCGCCTCCCATAGCCCAGGCACCAATACCTAAGGGCGTAATTTCAAGATTGCTGTTTCCAAGCTTCTTAACATGAGTCGTAACTTTGCTCAAGTTCGTGATCCTAAAGAATTCGTGCAGCTGTGGCGGTTTTGGGGGATCGAGAGCACCGGGCCGCTCTTGAGAATGTCTTCCCATGAGAAGTATGCCACATGCGCCTACTTTTATTTATTATGCGCTTATGCAGCAATGTCGAACACTCATTGCGACTTTTGTGGCGTGAACTGCTAGGATAACCAAAAATGCCGGTAAGCGCGGACGTTAAACTAGGGTCAGGTGTTTCTATTCCGCAACCTGCACTAGTCAATTTATATGGATGTGAAATAGGCGATGCGAGTAAAATCGGGGCTTTCGTCGAGATTCAGAAGGGCGTTAGAGTGGGTGCGCGCTGTAAGATCTCGTCCCATACGTTCATTTGCGAAGGGGTCTGCATCGAGGATGAAGTATTTGTGGGACATGGCGTAGTGTTTATCAACGACCGGTATCCCCGGGCCACCACCGAATCCGGCCAGATGCAGACCGAGGCGGACTGGGCCGTGGTGCCGACACGAGTGGAGCGCCGGGCTTCGATTGGCAGCGGCGCGGTCATTCTTTGCGGCATTCATATCGGAGCGAACGCCATCGTGGGCGCTGGCGCTGTGGTCACGAAGGATGTCTCGGCTGACAGCGTGGTAAAAGGCGTGCCAGCGCGACTTTCAATGATGGTTAAACGATGATCAGACTTGCGGTAATCGGCTACGGATATTGGGGCCCGAACCTCGTCCGGAACGCAGCTGAGGTGGCGGATGCAGAGGTGGCGCTGGTGGTTGATCGACGCCCCGAGCGTCTCGCTCTCGCAAAACGGCGCGATCCGGGGGTCACAACCGTAACGGACGCCCAAGCGGCTTTTGACGACCCACGAATCGATGCGGTGGTAATCGCCACGCCGGTCTCCACTCACTACGAACTGGCACACAGGGCGCTGCGTGCCGGCAAGCACGTGCTTGTCGAAAAGCCCATCTGCTTCAGCAGCGAAGACGCATTGCGCCTGGTGGATGAAGCGGCAGCGCGCAGGCTGGTTCTGATGGTGGATCACACATTCACCTACACGGGCGCCGTACGCAAGATCAAGAGCCTAATCGACTCCGGCCAGATCGGTGAACTCTATTATTACGATTCCGTACGCATCAATCTGGGTCTGTTTCAGTCGGACGTAAGTGTGCTGTGGGACTTGGCGGTCCACGATCTTTCGATCATGGATTACCTGCTGAGCAGGACTCCGGAGGCGATCAGCTGTACAGGATCGAGGCACGTGCCCGGGCACCCGGAAGATGTGGCATACCTGACGCTTTATTTCCCCGATAACCTGATCGCCCATTTCCACGTGAACTGGCTTTCGCCCGTGAAACTGCGGCGCACTTTGATCGGAGGGAGCAACAAAATGATCGTGTATGACGACCTCGAGCCCGCCGAGAAGGTGCGCGTTCATGATAAGGGACTGATCTTTGCCGAAAATCCCGAACGGTTGAACGAGGCGCTGTTGCGGGGATACCGTTCCGGCGACGTATGGTCGCCCGAGGTTGATCTCACCGAAGCACTGCGCACGGAGCTGAATCATTTTGTCGATTGTATTGCGACGAGGGCCCAGCCAATTACGGACGGAGAAGCCGGTTTACGGGTGGTGCGCCTTCTTGAAACCGCAGAAATGTCACTAAAGAGTCAAGGAGTGCCTGTGGAATGCACTCCCACCGTGAGGACCACCGTATGATCCCTGTTATGGACCTGAAAGTGCAGTATCAGAGTATCCGTCAGCAGGTCCGTGAAGCTGTCGATTCCGTGCTGGAAAGCGGCGCTTATATTCTCGGACCGGAAGTAGCGGCCTTTGAGTCGGAGTTCGCCGCTTATTGCGGCACGCGGCACGCCATAGCCGTAAATTCCGGGACGAGCGCGCTGCATCTATCCCTGCTTGCCTGCGGCGTTGGGCCGGGAGACGAGGTAATTACCGTTCCGGCGACGTTCATCGCTACTGTTGCCGCCGTTCGCTACACGGGCGCACGTCCAGTGCTGGTAGATATCGACCCAATATCCTACACCATAGATCCGAAGGCTCTCGAAGCGGCCATCACGCCCCGCACGAAAGTGATTTTGCCGGTCCATCTCTATGGGCAGCCCGCGGCAATGGATGCGATTCTCGAAATCGCGCGCCGACGGGGGATCACGGTAATCGAGGATGCGGCGCAGGCTCACGGCGCGACGTTCCGGGGCCAGAGGGTCGGCAGTTTCGGCCGGTTCGGCTGTTTCAGTTTTTATCCCACCAAGAACTTGGGGGCCTGCGGCGAAGGCGGACTCATCACCACCAGCGACGATGCTGGCGCGAAACAATTGCGCATGCTGCGAGATTGGGGCCAGGAGATCAAGAACGAACACGTGATCGAGGGTTACAACAATCGTCTGGAGGGAATTCAGGCGGCGATCCTGCGAGTGAAGATGGGATACCTGGAGAAGTGGACCGAACTCCGGCGCGCGCATGCCCGCTATTACGACGAGCACCTGCCCGGTTCCGGCGTCGTGCTGCCTAAGCAGTTAGGCGGAAATCGGCATGTTTACCACCTCTATCCTGTACTCGTGGAGGATCGGGCGAATTTTCAGAAGACGCTCCTTGAGAACGGCGTGCAAACGGCCGTCCACTACCCCACTCCGGCTCATTTGCAGAAGGCGCACGCGGATTTGGGGTATAAACGCGGCGACTTTCCGGTGGCCGAGCGCCTCTCGGATTCCGAGCTTTCGCTGCCCATGTATCCGGAACTGACTCGGGCGCAGTTGGACACGGTCGTCAGCGCTGTGAAAGCTGCTCGCCCGCTTGAGGCCGCTACGCGCTAGATGCGGGTTGCAGTAGTCGGGGCAGGTAAGATGGGCCTGCCAATGGCCTGCCAGTTCGCGGCTTGTGGCGCTTCGGTGATGGCCTGCGATGTGGACCCCCGGGTGGTCGAATCCATACAGGCTGGAAAGACCTGGTTCGAGGAGCCCGGCGTCTCCGAGCTGTTGGCCACGGCCCGCCGCGACGGGCGCATAGATGCCACCACCAATGTCTCCGAAGGCGTGAGGGGATGTGAGGTCGTGGTTGTGCTAGTGCCAGTCCTGCTGACCCCGGAGCAGGATGCCGACCTATCGATTATTCTCGACGTAACGCGTGCGATCTCGAAGGCTCTAGCGCCGGGGATGATGGTCTGTTATGAAACCACCCTGCCGCCGGGGACGACGCGTAACCGCCTCCGGCCCGTTCTCGAATCCGGCGGCCTGCGGGCGGGAGAGGATTTTGATCTCGTATTCTCACCCGAGCGCGTCAAGAGCCGGCTGGTATTGAACCATCTCACGTCGACACCAAAGATCGTAGGTGGCGTGAACGCGAAATCAGCGCACCGGGCGGCCGCATTTTATGGGCAGTATCTCGGGGCGCCCGTGATCAATGTCGAGACGCTAGAAGCGGCCGAGTTCTCGAAGCTGGCGGGCATGATCTACCGCGACGTAAATATCGCGATCGCGAACGAACTCGCGGCTTACGCCGAATCCATCGGGGTCGACTTCGGCCGAACGCGTGAAGCGGCCAATACGGACGGCGAGTCTTTTCTGCTTTCTCCAGGCATCGGTGTCGGCGGCCACTGCACCCCGGTATATCCGCACTTCGTGCTGCGCGACGCGGAAAGGCGTGGTTTGGCGCTCGAACTGATGCGCCAAGGTCGCGCGTGGAACAATCATCAGGCTGCGCGGTTGCTCGACCGGCTGGAGTCAGCAGGCACGACGCTCGCGGGCAAGCGCGTTGCCATACTCGGCCTGGGCTTCCGGCCTCAGGTTAAGGAGCATAGCTTCTCGTCGGCGTTCCTGATCCGCGATGCCGCGAGGGAGCGAGGCGCCGAAGTGCTTCTAAATGACCCGCTTTACTCCTCGGACGAGATCCGTCGTTTCGATTTCCAGCCGCTTGAATGCAACCGCGATCCGCGGGCCGATGTCGTGGTCCTCAACACAGCTCACCCGGAGTACCAGCAGATCGATTTCGACGAGTGGCGGCGGAAGAAGGTGTGCGCTGTAATCGACGGTCGGAATTTCTGGTCACCAGAAAAGGTACGGGCAGCGGGCCTTCTGTACATTGCGCCCGGAGTACCATAATCCAGGCCCGGTCGCGGCGGTGGTGCCTCCGCGACCATTCGTCTCTCTCACAAATACAAACGTTTTTGATTCTCTTGCCTTTCCCCCATTCACATGGATAAAAGGCAGCATTTCCTCCCCGTTTTAAACGGTCGTTTCTTAAATTCCTACTAGTATCACCATCGTTTACAACCGGACGGCGCGATTGAGCGCATAGTGTATGCCCTTTCTATCCGTTCCAGTGATAAGGTGCGCGAGAGATTCCGAAACAGTGCCAATGTACTGAAGGTTTTCAAACACCTTAAGCCTTTGGAGGCACTGGACCGTGTCTCTTGGCGCGTTTAAACTCGAAACACCTGAACGCATACTGCGCTTGGTGTAAATCGTAACTTCTGGAGAACTGAAAGTGAAATCTATTCTGACCTTTTTTATGTTTGGCGCCCTCCTCTCGGCGGGACCGGTGAACGTCACGCTCCTCGACGCTGGAAATCCAGTTCTAAAGGACAGCCAAGGAGTAAATGTTGGTCCTTACACGCTGTCGGTGAATGGGACAAACTTCGCTGCGCTCTGCGTTGATGACAAGGACTGGAGCACGTTGAACACCCCTTGGCTCGCTAACCTGACAACCGTCGGCAGCTCTAATCTCAACGAGACGTATCATTCAGGAAAAGGAATCCAGTATGCGGAAGACACATATCTCTACACGTTGATTACTCAAGCCTCAGGCGCGAACCGAATCAACATTCAACACGCGGCTTGGGACATTATCAACTACTCGATTACCAGCTCCACTTCGCTGACAGGCTTGAATTTATTCTCGGGCGATATAGCATATATTAATCAGGCGACAGCAAATTACAACAAAAGCGGGCTGAATTTCGCCAACTTTCAAATCATCTCATCTACCAGTTGTTATCGTCAGCAAGAGTTTATTATCGGAGCAAACTGTGATGCACCCGAACCGGCTAGCTTCGCATTGCTGGGTGCTGGTTTGTTGATGGCAGGCGCGAGCCGTGCCTGGCGTCTTCGCAAGCAAACGGTCGCGGTAGCAGCTGCCTAGTATTATTTCTTCGCTTACTCGCCACCGGTCGATCGTCAAAATCGGCTGGCTTTCCCGTTCAGTGCTTCTACAGACGGCGGTCCGTGTGGCATTGGCCGGAGCCCAAAATCAAATTTCCCTGCACTGCAATGCGGCAGGGGAGATCCACAATAGAAAGCCAACCCATACTGCCATTCCCGATCTAGGCCCGCATCGCAGACGCTACCCGGCAGTGCTTTGATCTCGCGCCACAAGCCGCGTGCCGAGACTTTCCGGTCGAGAACTGGATATGCGATGTGCTTCAAGTAAATTCCTCCCCAGGTAATACAAAGAATCAGCAGCAGGACAGCCCACGAACGTCGTGCCACAAAAACTACCGCTACAGAGACAATCACGTAGAACAGGTCCGGTCGCGTGACACTTCTAATTGGCAATAATGATAAACGACCGCCGCTGAGCCACTCCGGCAGGAGTTGCGCGAGCATGGGAATTAGCGAGATCAGCAGCGCACAAGGAAACAGCCACAGCCGATACTGTCGTGCTGCGGTTTTCCTTTGGAACTGTAAGGCGAGTAGCACGAACATAGCGGGAAATAACGGCAACAGATATCCGGGCAGTTTATTGAGCGAAAGACTGAACAGCAGAAAACCGAAGCAAAAAACAGTGGCCAGAAAGCGCCTGCGCGCGTCCCACCAAGCCCGCTGTGACGCAAGTAGCCCAAGAAGAGGTGTCCACGGAAAAAGTCCTCCGAGAAGCACGGGGAAGTAGTAATGCCACGGCTGGACGTGTTGCAACGATGCCGAGTAGAGTCGTTGCACGTGGTGCCTCCAAAAGAAATCTTCAAGGAACTGATTTCCGTTTGCAGCATAAACGGCCACATACCATGGGCCGGCGACGATAGCGCAAGAGATAAACGCCAGCCACCAGCGTTGCCAGAAGCGCCGCAAAAACCAGAAGAATGGTACACACAGAGCAAGCGGGACAAGGCCCTTCGCGAGTGTGGCCAACCCAACGCAAACCCCGATGAGAACGAATCGCCAGCCATTGAGCGTGACCTGCGCCTCCTCTCGCATCAACGGCAACGCCAAGAAGACAGCCAAAGAAAAGAAAACTGCTATGGGCAAATCCGTCAAGCAGAGTTCGCTATAAGCCAGCCACCCAGCCGAGGTCGCTAGCAGCGCCGTCGAGACCGCCGCCACCTCAGCATCAAATTCGCGCTGCAGCAACCAAAACGAGAATCCCAGGAACGCCAAACTCAGCAGCGCGACCGGAAGCCGCGCGGCAAGATCCGGATTTAGACCAGTTGCCCCGCCGGCTGCCGCCATCCAATACAGTAAAGGCGGTTTTTCGAACCATGGCGCACCCCAAAGCCTGGGCGTAATCAAATTTCCACTTTCGGCCATGGCCCGGCCAATCGCGGCATACCGCGGTTCGTCGGGGCCAAGCAGGCCCGCGCCGTCAAGATGATATAGATAAAGGCCTGAAACAGCAACGGCAAGGATGGACAGCGCCAGGTACCAGCGGAGAAGAGACAAGCCCCTTCAGAATATTAGACAGCCTCGGCAGTAATGCCTCAGGCAGCAGCCGGAAATAGAGACTTACTCTCGACCTCCTGATGTAACAATCGATAAACGATGCCGATAGCCCTCATTACTGGTGCGTCTACTGGCCTTGGACGCGAGTTCGCACGCCTATGCGCGCGCGACGGTTACGATGTTGTACTCATCGCGCGATCGCTTCCGCAACTGGAAGAACTCGCTGTCGAGCTTCGACAGAACACGAAGCGTGCTGTTCGAGTGATCGAAAAGGACCTGTCTATCCCAGACGCCGCGCGTGAGGTTTTCGATGAACTGACTAGCGCCGGGCTGCAGCTTGAATTGCTGATCAACAATGCCGGCTTCGGCCTAGTGGGGCGGTTCTGGGAGCTCGACGAGGAGCAGCAAATGCAAATGGTTCTGCTCAATGTCGGTGCGCTCACGCATCTGACCCGGCTATTTCTTCCGAGCTTCGTGCAGCGGCGAAGCGGACAAATTTTGAACGTTGCTTCAACAGCCGCGTTCCAACCCGGCCCATTAATGGCGGTCTACTATGCCACCAAGGCCTATGTCGTTTCTTTCTCCCAAGCCCTACATAATGAGGCTCGTGATTATGGCGTTACTGTGACCGCTCTTTGCCCCGGTCCCACGAAAACGGAATTCGATAAGCGCGCTGGCGGTACGAACACAAAGCTCTTCAAGAGTCGGAATGTGATGGACGCAAATGCTGTTGCGCAGATCGGCTTGGCGGCAATGAGGGCAGGTAAGCCGCTCGTCATCGCTGGACGCATCAACAGCGCAATGGCTTTCCTCACGCGCTTTGCACCTCGGCAGCTCGCGGCATCAATGGCCCGACGCTTTCAAGAGACCAAGTAAGTCCCCCTGAAACGGCCCGTGCGGACCCGGAGTTCGAACTGAAATGAACCCTCCTGATCTACTTCGAAGGGCACTCCGGCATTTCCGGTCTCGACGGATGCGGCTCTTTGAAGGAGCTTTTGAAATCACGCCTGACACACGTATTCTCGATGTCGGAGGGTCGCCTGCCATTTGGGAGTTTTTGAAAGTTCGGCCTCGCCTCACAATTTTGAATTTTCCGAGCGCGATCGAGCGCAGCGCGGAGTACGGACAATGTGTTGCGGCTGACGGTCGTATGCTGCCCTTCAAAGATGCTGCATTTGATATCGCGTTCAGCAATTCGGTTATCGAGCACGTCGGCACTCGCGAAGATCAACAGGTATTTGCTGAAGAGATAGGTCGCGTTGCTCGATCTTACTGGGTGCAAACGCCGAATCGAGGATTTCCGATAGAACTGCATTTGATGCTTCCGTTCATCCACTACCTTCCAAAAGCATGGCAACGACGAATAATCGAGCGCTTTACCGTATGGGAGTTACTCGCCCGCCCAAGCGAATCCCAACGCTCGTTTTATATTGAACACTTCTTGAACGACATCAAGCTGCTCGACAAAACCGATCTTCAACGCTTGTTCCCGGATGCAAAAATACTTTCTGAACGCGTATTAGGACTTGCCAAATCGCTTATTGCCGTCCGAGTCTAACGTGTTGGTGATTCCGGCTGTCCAGTGTCAATAGGGCCGTTCGCCCACGATATTTCCATGCGGCTCGTAATCGCACACCCATACTTCACGTCTTCGATTGCGGGCCATGCCACAACCGACCAACTTAGAGTCGCGCCATACTACCTGCGTATAGTGGCCGCATCTACCTGAGCAGGTATTGTCACGGTAATTGTAGTTTTTACCTTCCGCCGCCCATGCCGACACAACGTCGTGTGCCGTCGCAGATCCACCTGAAATCTCAAACAGATTTTCTCCATACTGTGGATTGCTGCGCGGCCTGAAATCGTCCCTTGCGATAAGAGCATTTGCCCAGTTCTGCGCATACCGCGCTAATTCATCGGACCAGCGTAGCGGCGGCAAATCATGGCGGGCTCTGACTGAATTATGAGCAGCCACGATCTCCTGGGCAATGCGGGACAGTCGTTTGCCGTTGTCCAGCTCGCGAAATGCATGAGGGCTGACGGTTTCGGCGATGAGCAATACGCACACTGGGGTGCACCTTACGGCCCGATATGTCAGGTGTCTCAATTGGGTCAGAAAAGGCAATCCGCGCGTCATGAATTCAGACCCCACTTTATCCTCCCGGTGGTAAGCTATGTCGCGTGGAGCGCTTGCGCGACGCCTTACGGCACGAACGCTCAGAGGTCACACTCGATATTGCCGCTCTCGAAGTGGCCAGCGTCGAATTTCCACGCCTCGACTTTGATGCTTCGCTGTTTCGCCTCGAAAATCTGGCTCAGCAGATCGGCTCTCAGCTCAACGCCAACTCAACTGGTCTGGATTTCATTGAGGCAACCAATGAGCTCCTGTTCGAAACCCTTCAGTTCCGCGGCAACGAGGAGAATTACCACGATCCGCGCAATAGTTGTCTCAATTCCGTCCTGATTCGGCGCCTCGGAATTCCTATTTCGCTGGCGGTGGTCTATATCGAGATCGCGCGCCGTCTCTCGCGCCCGGTCTATGGCGTGGGGTTGCCCGGCCACTTTATCGTCGCGTACGAAGACGCCCAGGCCCGCTACTGGGTGGATCCGTTCAACCGCGGCCGCATTCTTTCATTCGCAGAATGCTCCGCGCTCTCGAAGGAAACCGCCGGCGTCGATCTGCGAACCAATCCAGCCGTCCTTGCCCCGGTAAATAAGCAGCAGATTCTCGTCCGCATGCTGAGTAACTTGAAATCGATTTATTTGCGCGGTCAGGCGTTTGAGAAAGCGCGCCAGGTTCTCGACCTTTTGATCGAGGCGATGCCCGAGTATGCCGAGGAATACCGCCATCGTGGCCTGATCCATCTTCGACAGCTCAATCATCGAGCTGCGAAGGCCGACCTTGAGACGTATCTACGGCTCGAGCCGGATGCCCCTGAGCGTGAACAGGTCGAAAAGCAGCTTTTGTTAATTGAGCGCTGGAAGGCCGGCCTGAACTAGCTGGCTAGACGCAGCTCTTTCATTTTGGCTGCGACCGATCGTAAATCGCGGACGAACAGTTCGTATTCTTCCTCATACCGCTCGGGTACTCGCAGGATAGCGGACGGGTGTACAGTCGCGAACAACTGCTTGGCCCACTGATGTGCAAAGAAGTTGCCGCGTTCTTTCGTGATTCGAAAAGCGGGCCCCATTAGCGATTGCGCTGCAGTCGCGCCCAGGCACACAACAATCTCCGGCTCAATTACGGCCAGCTCCGCTTCGAGCCATGGCCGGCAGGCAGAGATCTCAATTCCGCTTGGTTTTGCGTGAATACGACGCTTGCCGCGCTCGATGAACTTAAAATGCTTTACGGCATTCGTCACGTATATCTGCTGGCGATCAAGCCCGGCTTCGCCCATCGCTTTGCTTAACAGACGGCCCGAGGGACCAACAAATGGCCGGCCTTTTTGGTCCTCTTCATCGCCCGGCTGTTCCCCGATCATCACAACCTTCGCGTCTTCCGGCCCTTCGCCGAAGACGACCTGAGCTGCGCGCTGGTAGAGCTCGCAGCCTCGGCAAGCTGGCGCAGCAGCCCGCAACTCACCCAGATCGTGGCCGCTGGTACCCACTCCGCCGCGGATGCTTTCGGGCTCTTTAGCACGTCAGGCTTAAGACCGCACAGGTTCTGAATAGGCAAAGGCAGCTCGCGCAGGCGCTTCAAAGCCGTCAAAATCGTTTGCGGAAGTGAGTGGTATGTCAAAAGCCGGCGAAACCGGTCTCGCGTTGCCGTACAGTGTTGGAATCAGAGTCTCGCTGACAGCCACCTGTACCAATTCCAACGTATTCCGAATGCGGCAGTATGTCACCGTCGAAAGGTCGATCTTTCCCACCGTCGGAGCGATATTGGTAAGCGCCTCGAGATCACTTGGGAAATGAATTGGCGTTCGGACTCCCGCCGGTGTGGACGCGGTTAGCGAATTGATGTAGGTGGGCTTCCAATCTATATCGTCTAGCAGGCGGTCGTGAATGACATCCGCCACGCCGATGCCGATTCCACTATGGTAAGTAAGCTCACTCAGGCTGCGTGCGTATACCCGGTGGACGATGGGCGTTTCTGGAAACGGATTATAGTCACCGTTAATTCCGCGGTTGATTACTTTCGTGTCCATTCCCGTCCCACTGATATTCTTGCCAATTTCATCCACAATGAGCACGTCGATTTCCGGCGCAGGTAGTTTCGCCCTCCAAGACTTTACGTCGCGCAAGAGACTCGATTCCTGAGCAAGCATCGCTTCCTCGCCCTGCCACGAACTGATGGCAACGAGCCCAGCTGTCTCATGGTGCGCCCCTTCCTGAATCGCGAGGCCCCCCAGAATCTTTCCACTGGCTAGGATCTTAGATCCTACGCTCCGTATCACTCGTTCCAGCCCCATGCGGTAGCCGAACGTGTGATATTGGCGAGCTCCAGCGAATTTGCCAACCCCAATCGCCATCATTTTAAAGAAGCCGCTTTCAATCTCGCCTGAGAAATCGGTATGCCACTTTATGCGAGGCACTAAAAACACGCCGTCAGATTCATATGCGTTCCGGTCCATGAAGGTTTCCACGCCTTCCGGTGTCTTTCCAAGCGGCACCACGTCAAGGGAGCTGATGACCGGCGCACCGATAATCGCTTCGTGAATGCCGTAGTGCGCGAGCACATCCGCCTGTCCTTCTGCGGTTGCGGCGCCATGACTACCCATGGCAGGAAAAATGAAAGGGTGAGTTCCTTTCTCTTTCCAGAACTCGACAACCGATTTGACGATGGTTGCGATATTTGAGATGCCCCGACTGCCTACCCCAATGGCGACGCGCCCTCCCTTCGGAACACGGGAAGCGAAGTCAGCTTGCGACAGCTCTCTGCGAATGTGTTGGGGAATATTGGAGATCGCGCGGTCTGGGAAGTGCTGTTCAACAAGAACGAAGCTCGGGAGATTCATTTCTTCAGGATAGCCCTCCCAACTCGGTGCGGAGAGATGCGGATCAGTATGGGTGCTCTACTGCTTTACTAGCGTTCCTTCAGCAGGCCAGCCAGTGACAGCCTTCGTCGATTGACGCTCTCGCCGCCGGCTCACTAGCCGATCCAAGTAGAGGTAGACCACCGGAGTTATGTAAAGCGTTAGCACCTGCGAGACGACAAGTCCGCCGACAACCGCCAGACCCAGGGGACGCCGCGCTTCACCACCTGCGCCTGTCCCGAAAGCAACCGGCAACGTGCCTAGTAACGCGGCCATGGTTGTCATCATGATGGGGCGAAACCGCTTCAAGCAGCCTTCAAAAATCGCCTCTTCTGGAGACTTACCCTCGGTGCGTTGCGCCTGCAGCGCGAAGTCGATCATCATGATCGCGTTCTTCTTCACGATGCCCAGCAGCAGAACGATACCGACGAATGAGTACAGATTCAGATCGTGGCCGAACAGTAACAACGTGAGAAGCGCGCCAAGACCTGCGGCTGGCAGGCCGGACAGAATCGTGATCGGATGAATGAAACTCTCGTACAGAATACCTAAGACCAGGTAAATGACCAATACCGCAATGATCAGCAAAATGCCAAGACCGCGAAGCGAGCTTTGAAAAGCCGCTGCCGTTCCCTGATAGCTAAAGCTCATCGTGTCAGGCAGGCCAATCTGACTGGCCGCTTCGTCTACCAACCTTGTGGCCTCGCTTAACGAAACCCCGGGCTTCACATCGAACTGGAAATTTACTGCTGGAAGCTGTCCGATATGGTTTACACTCAGCGGAGCTACAGTCTGCTTCAGGGCGGTCACGGCGGCTAGCGGAACCATCTTTCCCTGACTTGATCGAATGTATAGCTTGTTCAACGCAGATGGGTCGCGTTGATATTGGGGCGGTACTTCAAGAAGCACGTCGTATTGGTTCGAAGCAGCCGTGATGGTCGTTACTCTTCGATTCCCGTAGGCATCATAGAGCGTATTCGCAATTGTGTCCGGAGTTACACCGAGCGCGAGAGCACGATTACGATCGATATCCACAGTCAGGCGAGGGCTGCCTAGCCGAAGATCGCTGAAGATGTTTGTCAGCTGCGGAATTGAGTGGAGTTTGGCTTCGAGAATTGGCCCCCACTTGTACAGTGCCTGCACGTCTGCGTCTTGAAGCGCAACTGAATACTGGCTGCGCCCTTCATTCTGGCCCAAGGTGAGGAGTGGCGGGACCTGCAAAAACACCATCACGCCAGGTATGGACATAAACTTCTCCGCAAGCTGGCCGATGATGGCACTCGCCTTAGGCCGGTGTTTGTCATTCTTGAAACTGACGAACATGAAACCCTGATTTTGGCCGCCAAACCCGCCCACACCCGCGCCATAAGTCTCGACCCACGGATTCTGGCTCAAAACACCCGTTACTTTTTTTTGTATACGCACCATTTCGTCAAAGGATGTATCTTGCGCTGCCTCATCTCCGCCAAACGCAAAACCCTGGTCAACTGTAGGCATGAAACCCTTCGGCATGACAACAAACAGATAAACGGTGGCAACAGTAAGTACGAGGCTCGCCACTAGCGTTGCGCGTCTGTGATGCAGCACCATTTGTAAGGTGCGGCGATATGCGTTGTTCAGCCAGTCAAAGAAACCTTCTGACCATTGATAAAAGCGGTTTCGCGAATGTGTCTCATGACGTAGAAAGCGGCTGCACAACATCGGCGTAAGGGTCAACGAAATGACGCCCGAGATAAGCACAGCAACAGCGATAGTGATTGAAAACTCTCGCAGCAATCGGCCTATAATGCCACTCAAAAACAGAACAGGAATAAACACGGCAACCAAGGAAACGGTCATCGACACAATGGTGAAACCGACCTCCCGCGCGCCTTCAATGGCCGCCTGCATACGCGGTTTGCCCATCTCCATATGCCGCACGATGTTTTCCAGCATGACGATTGCGTCATCCACGACAAAGCCCACCGACAGGGTCATCGCCATCATCGAGAGCATGTCGATAGTAAAACCAAGCAGCTTCATCGCTGCAAACGTGCCCAACAGAGAAAGAGGCACTGCAAGGCTTGGAATGACGGTCGCCGAAACGTTACGCAAAAACACGAAGATAACCAAAATGACAAGGCAAATCGTCACAATTAATGTGAATTTCACGTCCCGAATGGATTCTCGAATGTTTTCTGATGCGTCGAAAGCTCTTCCTATTTCAATGCCCGCGGGCATTGACTGTTTCATGATGGGAAGCAACGCCTTCACTGCGTCAGCGACCGCCACCGTGTTGGTGCCAGGCTGCTTCTGCACGGCGAGAACGACGCTGCGGTTCTGATTAATCCAAAAAATTGTCTTATTGTTACTGACGCTATCGAGCACGTTGCCGAGCTCGTCAAGGTGGACCGGGCTGCCATTGCGGTAAGTGACAATAAGCCGCGCGAACTGAGGAGCCGAGGTGAGTTGGCTGTTCGAGTCAACCGTATAAGCCTTACTGAAGCCATAGAGCGAACCTGCGGGCAGATTCACACTCCCGCTCGCCAGCGCGGTGCGCACCTCTTCAAGATCGACTTGGCGCGCGGCGAGCTTTTCAGGATCGGCCTGCACACGAACGGCATATTTTTGGGCCCCGAACACCCGCACACGAGCCACTCCACTCACCATCGAGACCCGCCGGGCCATAGTCGTCTCAGCGTATTCATCGAGCTGCGATAAGGACATCGTCTTCGATGACACTGCGATGTAGAGGATGGGCTGCTCCGCCGGGTTTACCTTCTGATACGACGGAGGCGACGGCATGTTCGTTGGTAAATTCCCGCCTGCCCGAGAGATCGCGGCTTGAACGTCCTGAGCGGCCGCGTCAATATCGCGGCTGAGATCGAATTGAAGAGTGATCTCCGTCGTCCCGAGTGAACTCGATGACGACATGCTGTTGATTCCAGCTATCGTCGAGAATTCTGCTTCGAGCGGCGTTGCAACGGACGCAGCCATCGTGTCTGGGTTTGCCCCGGGCAGCGCGGCCGATACATCTAAAGTCGGATACTCAACCGCCGGCAGATTGCTGACCGGAAGCGTGGTGTAGCTGAGAATCCCGAAGATAAGAATGCCAGCCATCAACAAGGTGGTCGTGATGGCCCGGCGAATGAACAGATCGGTAAAGTGCATGAATATCCTTAAGAACCGGCGTCCGGGTTCGCAGGCCCTCCGTCGCCTAGCTCGGTGTTGGATTTGAGTAGCCTGACCTTGACCCCCGGCGCCAAACGCATCTGCCCTTCCGAAATCACCATTTCGCCGGGTGTTAAGCCGCTTTCAATTACGGCCTCTTCACCCGTCTTCGCACGTTGATAATTGCGCAGCACGTGAACGGGGCGCATCGCAACCGTGGCGTTCGTTTGGTTCATTACCCAAACGTATTTGCCTTGCGGTCCCGTTTGCACAGTGCGGCTCGGCACAACAATACGGTTGTGCTCCAGCCTGAGTCTTGCTTGCACGTTCACGAATTGTCCCGGCCACAGCACGCGATCGGGATTGTCAAACAGCGCCTTGAGTCTGATCATTCCGGTCGTATTATCCACAGAGTTATCAATGAAGCGGAGAGTTCCGGTCACGGTCTTCTGGCCGTCCGCAGAAGCTTCGATAAATATCGGGTGCTCTGCACTATACTTTCTCACTTCAGGAAGGAGTTGCTCGGGCACTCCAAAAGATACATAAATGGGCGAGGTCTGCAAAATCGTGACCAGTGCAGCGTCGTTGTCCTTGATTAGGTTGCCTGCTTTGACGCTAATCGCACCTGCCCGGCCACTAATGGGGGCCGTGATTTTTGTATAACTGAGCTGCAGTTTGGTTTGCTCGAGTCTCGCGCGATCGGACTTCAAGGAAGCGCTAGCACTCTCGACGGCAGCTTTATCCGCATCCAAAGAGGCCTGCGACGAATCTGCCGTGGCGACTACCTGCTCGGTCTGCTCTTTCGAGAAGATGCCTTCCTTAGCGAGCGCCAGGCCCCTGTCAGCTTGCGCCCGGCTCTGCTTCAGCATCGCTTCATCCTTTACAACATTTGCCCGAGCTTGCTGTTCTAGCGCAGAGTCCTTGGCCAAGTCGGCTTCTGTTTGAGCGATTTGGCGCAGCAAAGGTTCAGGGTCGATCTCGAAAAGTAGTTGCCCTTGCCTGACATCTTGGCCCTCTTGAAAATCCACCCGCATCACCTGGCCGGAAACCCGCGACTTGACCTCAACCGTCGCCATCGCCTCGACATTGCCCACGCCGGCGACTTCAAGCGGCACATCGGTCGCGACGGCAGGAACCGCCCGAACAGGAACCTCCTGCATCATCATCATCATCGCGGCTTGGGCGCCCGTGGGGCCCTTCTTTCCGCACGAGACAACAAGAATGACGGAAGCCAGCACGCAACCAAATATGAATAGCAAACCCAATCTATACTGATGTTTAGACACTGAACCTACTTAGCTCTCCTGGGGTCATAACCATGGTGACATAGCGTCCCTTTCACCGCAGCCGTCAATCTATCTAAAGACGGTGAACGTCGCAAAAAGTTCGAAACTCCTTCCAAAATTCTTTGTAAAATCTCGATCTCGGCCGCTCTGAAAGAGCGCACTGCGAGAGCTACACGCTCTTGTTGTTGACCCGTTCACTTACAGCGATGCACTGTTGCGCTGCTCTCTGACCGGATGCGATTGCACCGTGGACGGTCGCGCTGTGACCATCCAAGTTTGTGGCCTCGCCCGCGAAATACAGAGTGTCAGCAACCGGTTGAGCGAGCGTTTTTCGGGCTGCAAGTGCCCCAGCGGGCACGTAGCTGTAGGCGCCACGAACGAACGGATCTCCGTGCCAGTCGTGGCTATAGCCAGCTTCGAGTAAGCCAGTAAGACGTTCTCGCGGGCAGGCGGTGATTCGAGCAAGAGTTGCGATTGCCTCAGAAACGATGGTTGATTGGGGCTTCCCCAAGAGGTCGTCTGCGTGCGGGCCCGCGCTCCATCCCGTTAGCAGGGGCGCATGGACGGGCAGCGACGTCCACCAGGTTGGAAAGAGCCGCTCGTCTGAGAGGAGGAAGCCAGCCCCTGAGATCTCGCCATTACTTTCCCAAAACGCCTCGCGAAAACGCAGCACCAGCCGAATCACGTGTCCGAAACGTAACGCGCGCGCGGCTGTCAAAACCTCCGTCGGCTCCGGCTCGAACCGAATTGAACCTGGGCTATCGGGCGCTGCCTGCAATACACCCAGTGGAACGGTGATGATCACACGGCGGCTTCGAACTGTTTCCACCGCACCGGTAAGCGTGGAGCGGGCATAAACAGCCGCTGCTCCGCACTTCCATTCAATTCTTTCGATAATCGAATTCAGCCGCAGCTTGGTCTCGCTTTCGCCGATGCTGTTCAGAAGCTGAGCGAGCACGGAATCATAGCCATTTAGAATTCGGAACGAACGATCTCCGTCGATTTCATCGGCGGCCATCGCATCTTCCGCAAGCGACGCAATGCCGACCACTTCCTTTTTCGCAGCGTTAAAGCCTTCCACGTAAGATGTGGCCAGACGCTTCGCGTCTTCGGGGTACGGTGACAGCTCTAGAAAACTGGCAAACGTCCGGTCCTCGTGTTGACTTGCGGACCGCTGCATATCCGTCATCACGCGATCGACACTTTTCCATGCGTCATGGTCATGCTTAGGTTTGCCGTCCTTCAAATGCACCGCTCGCGCGGCGCAATCGTAGGCAGTGAGCCGGCCCGACTTGATGATGTCCCAAATTTCGGGCGGCCGTCCGTGAACGAATTCCGCTCCCAGTTCAATCGGGATCGGGCACAGAGGATCGCGCACAGTGAGCACGCGGCCTCCGATCCGGTCACGCGCTTCGAAGCAAAGGACTCGCCTTCCGGCTCCATCCAGCTCTGCCAATGCTGCGAGGCCGGTGGCGCCAGCCCCAACAATGACAACATCGAGGTCAATCGACGGCACATCGCCAGTCTCTCAAATAATTGAAGCTGGACTAAGTGAGATCCCGCAGGACTCCCGAATCACCAGCTCGCCATCTAACAGCACATCGCGCGCCGGTATCTTTGGGGCTTCGATACGGCTGAGCATTGTGGACAGCGCCGCTTCTCCGATTGCCCGGCACGGTTGACGCACCGTCGTGAGCGGGACCGGCAACAGGCTGGCATAGGCAACGTCATCGATTCCAACAATTCGGATGTCTTCCGGGATGCGGATGTGCTGCGCGATAAAACTATGCATGAGTTGACCTGCCACTCGATCGTTTACGCACACAAAAGCTTCGATCTGCGGGTTGTCTCTCAATAACTCAAGCTGTTCGTGGCCTGATTCCACCCGCAGCACAGAATTTGTCTCGGCTGCTAGGCCATGTATCGCGAGAGCCTCTCGATAGCCAGCCATTCGAGCCGCGATGGTCGGCGCAGAGCCATGGTAACCAAGGAAACCAATGCGTTTGCAGCCCAAGTTAACAAGGTGCTCTGTGGCAAGATATCCGGCTTGACGGTTGTTGATGCCGACCAGGTCGGACCGGCCCTGCTCGGGAGTACCGGATTGTCGGCGATCGAGCAGGACCACCGGAATGTTGGCTTCTTTGAGTGCAGAAAGAATGCGTTGATTGGTTTTGTCAGCGCCGATTTCAAACTCGAGCGGTGCGAAGAACACACCTGACACTTTTCTCGTTATGTATTGCCGGCAAAGTTGCCAAGCCTGTTCCTCTTTGCTGTCCCGTGTAAGATCTGTGTGACCCCAGAGCAGCGCGTGGCCGCAGGCCTGTCGAGCACTAGCTATACCTTGGCAAATCGGTTCAAAAATTTCCGTCTCGCCAAGATCGGGGATCAGCAGGCCGAATATCAGTGCCTCATCGTCGTGTCCCTGCCTTTTCCTGATATACGTGCCGGATCCGGCAACGCGGTCCACCAACCCACGATTCTGTAATTCGCGAAGCGCGCGCCCGACAGTGATTCTCGAAATGCCGAATTTTTTGACGAGTGCGGCTTCGCTTGGCAGCTTCTCGCCTGTCTTGAAACGGCCTGAGAGGATGGCGTTCGACAAATTATCAAAAAGTCGCAGATACTTCGGTTTAGGGCTCTTAGGGGCCGACAGGGGCACAAAGTTGACATTACAGCTTTCTCCAACCGTTAGCAACCTGCTATACTGAGGCCACATCCAACCAGATGTAAGCAGTCCTCCCACCACGAAGTTGCCTTTCCTCTCTGTTTCAGGAATGCGTAGGACGCTGTAGCGCCAATAGAACTCGGCACCCGACTCATTCTCATTTACAAAGGAACTGTTTCGTTATGCATCAATTCGAAGAAAGAATCAAACGATATTTATTTGTTAGCGATTTCGATCACACCTTGAGTTTCAATGACTCCGGCTTTGTATTAAGCGATCTCCTGGGGATCAACAGATTTAAGGAGCGCATCGCCGGGCTTTCTGAAATCAATCTAGTGCAACAGGGCGGAGAACTCACATATCTTTTACTGCACGACCCCGAATTTCGCCGCGTTCGCAAGGAGCATCTCGCGGAAGTCGGCAAGCGCATTCGCCTGAAGGAAAACATTAGTTTGCTTTCAGATCTCCTCCGAGATCTCGAAGGACACCAGTTTGACTTCTATGTGGTTTCTGCCGCTCCAGAGGAAGTAATCAAGTCAGCGCTCGAAGGAATCGTGCCTGCCGATCACATCATTGGAACGCGCTTCCAGTATCATCCAGAATCCGGTGAAATCCAGTCCGTCGTTCGACTTCCCGCAGGCTATGGAAAGGTCGTTGTGCTCGATCAACTTCGCGCGAAGCTGCCAATCGGCCACAACAGCTTGGTTTATGTCGGCGACGGCAGTTCGGACGTCCATGTCATGCTGCATGTGAATCGTTTGGACGGGCTGACCATTGCCGCTTCAGAAAACAAGTACATCACCCAGATCGCCAAGCGCACGGTTCTGAGCGATGACGCTTTGAGCGTTCTCGTCCCAATTCTCGAGGATCTTTTCGGCTGGGACTCCACCAAAATCCGAGCGCTTTTTGAGTCACACGGATTCGTCCTGCAAGAATGGGACAAAGTTCGAACGGATTCCATCACGCTCTGCCGAACGAGCTTGACCGAAGCTACAGTAAATTAAGCGGAAAACGGGCCCTGATATGGGAGCGCCTTTGCCGCCAACGATGAAGACGTTCCTTCTCTTGATCACCTTCGCCTGCGTAGGAGCCGTCGGCCAGGACTCCGCTTCGTCTATTTACGATGAGCCCTACCGGCCGCAGTACCACTTTTCTCCTCGTCAGAACTGGACGAACGATCCAAACGGGCTGGTTTACTTCGAAGGCGAATACCATCTGTTTTTTCAATACAACCCGTTTGGCGACCAATGGGGCCACATGAGCTGGGGGCATGCCGTAAGCCGGGATCTACTGCATTGGAACGAATTGCCCGTCGCCCTGCCTGAGCAGAACGGCATTATGATTTTCACCGGCAGCACAGTCATTGATCGCAGCAATACAAGCGGGTTTTGCCGGGCCGGAAAGCCTTGCCTCGTCGCCGTGTACACAGGACACACGTCCGCCATTGGCTCGCACCGGGCGCTCCAGACGCAAAACCTCGCTTATAGCAACGATCGAGGCCGCACTTGGACAAAATACGCGCGCAATCCTGTGCTTAATCTCAACCTGCCCGATTTTCGGGATCCGAAAGTATTTTGGTCAGAGCAAGCCAAGCGTTGGATCATGCTCGTGTCAATGCCGGATGATCACAAAGTGCGCATTTACGCGTCTGCCAATTTGAAGCAATGGCAGCAACTAAGCGAGTTCGGTCCGGCAGGAGCGACGAGCGGTCAATGGGAGTGCCCGGAGCTGTTCCAATTACCGGTGAATGGAAAAACTGACGAGACACGTTGGGTCCTTAAGGTCGGGCTTAACCCCGGCGGACTTCACGGCGGCTCAGCCGAACAGTATTTTATCGGGCGCTTTGATGGCACGCGATTCGTGAACGATAATCCACCGTCGCTTAGTTTGTGGACAGATTACGGAAAAGATTGCTATTGCGCTCTGACTTTCAACGGCCTGCCAGAGACCCAAGCCCCCGTGATGATTGGTTGGATGAACAACTGGCAGTACGCTGCCGCGCTTCCGACAAAGCCATGGCGCGGTCAAATGACAGTCCCACGCAGACTGTCATTGCGAACCACTCCCGACGGGTTACGGTTGTTTCAAGAGCCCATCGATGCGCTTCAACAACTTCGAGAACAGCCGTTCGCGCTTACTGATCAAAGCGTGGAGCAAGTCAATAAACGTCTTTCATCCGGCCAATATGGGAAACGTCACACCTTCGAGCTTCGGTCCACTCTTCCACTCGGCACCGCTCAGGAGGTTGGCTGGAAACTATTTGCCGCTGATGGCAGCTTCACCATGGTTGGCTACAACCGGCGAGCCCAGCAATTATTTGTGGATCGCACGCACTCTGGTGTTGTGGTGAATAGCAAGGGTTTTTCGACTCGCACGACAGCGCCGCTGCCATTACCAGGCAATATCTTGAAGCTGGACATCCTCGTTGATCGATGCTCTATCGAGGTGTTCGCCGATAACGGGCGCATCACAATGACAAACCTGGTCTTTCCGCAGATCCGTGCGCAAGGAGTGGAAGTCTATTCGAAAGGCGGCCAGCCTGGCCCGATCTCCGTCGAGCTCTCACATCTTAGTTCTATCTACTCCCACAGAGGCATCAGCACGTTTTAGATGCCCGGTTCGAATCGCGCCCTCAGCCTCCTGAATTCCCGCTTCGGCCCCGGTGGATCAGCTTCGGTCGTTTCTGTTCCCGGACGCGTGAATCTTATTGGTGAGCACATTGACTATCACAATCTCCCCGTGCTCCCCATGGCAATTCAACGCCGTATCTGGATTGCCTTTCGTACCCGAAGTGACTCGCATATTCGCGCCATTAGCGCAGGGCCCTATGGCGAACGGGAGTTTCATCTACCTGCGCACGCTGATGCCGGTCTCCTAGGCGATTGGTCGAATTACCTCAGAGCCGCGGCGCATGCGGTGAACAGCCGCTGGGCCCTCGCTCACGGTATTGACGCCGCAATTACGTCCAACTTGCCGCCGGCTGCGGGTTTGTCCTCCTCCTCAGCTCTACTGGTCGGGTTCACCCTAGCGCTGCTCAACGCAAACAACGTTTCACCAAGTTTCGACGAGCTAATGGAAATCCTGCCTGAAGGTGAACAACAAGTTGGCACGCGTGGTGGAGGGATGGATCACGCAGCCATACTCGGCTGCAGAGAAGGATGTGCGCTTCTGGTGAACTTCGCGCCGCTTGAAATATCGCCTATCCGTATACCTGACGACTGGTCCTTTATCATTGCGCACAGTCTCACGACGGCAGAGAAGTCGGGCGCCATGCGTTCCGAGTACAATCACCGCCGCACCGCTGGATCTCATGCGTTGAAGCAGCTTGGCTTCACATCCTATCGCTCGGCAACCGAGACTCATTCACGCGACGAACTCACTGGGCTGGCCATTGAAACAATGCAACGCAGCTTGAACGGCGACGAAATGCGATGTTTCTTGCATGTCGTAACCGAAAGTTTTCGTGTTGAGGAGGCGGTTGCTGCGCTGCGAAACGCCGATGCTACCGCGTTTGGCAAACTGCTCTCTGCTTCCCATGCCAGCCTACGCGATCAACTTCGAGTCAGTTCTCCCGCGCTGGACTCGCTCGTCGAGATTGCCCACAACTCAGGCGCACTTGGCGCGCGGCTTACGGGAGCCGGTTTCGGGGGCTGCGTAGTTATCCTGTGTAAAGCGTCCGATAGCGAGCGCGTTCGAGCCGACCTTGTGAAAGATTACTATTCGCACCACGCCAATTTCGACCCCGAAAATCACATCATCATCGCTGAGCCTTCCTCGGGAGCAGCGCTTTGAATAGGCCATCAATCCGGCACGCCGTTGTACTCGCTGCAGGAAAGGGAACCCGCATGGGCAGCGTCACGGACGAAACTCCGAAACCGATGTTGCTCGTTCAGGGCAAGCCGATGCTTGAGCACATTCTCGAAGGGCTCGCAGCAGCCGGCGTTGAAAACTTCTTTATCGTCGTCGGCTACCGGCATCAATTGATCGAACAGTATCTTCGAGGTTGGCAGCCTACCGAAGCCCCCGCACAACGCGCGGTAAAGCTCGATTTCCGGGTGCAGGAATCGGTCAACGGCACAGGCAGTGCCACGCGGCTTGCCAAAGAGTTCGCCGTCAATGAGCCATTCCTTCTCACATACGCCGACATCCTGTGTGATGCTTCGGAATATGTTCGTTGTGGAGCCGTCCTCCATGAGCAGCCAACAACTGCCGCGGTCATCGCCGTAAAAGCGGTCGATGATCCGTGGCAGGGTGCCGCAGTCTATGAGGAGCAAGGGCGAATCCGAAGTATCATCGAAAAACCTGCCAAGGGCACATCAACTACACATTGGAACAGCGCAGGCTTTTACGCGTTCCGCCCCGTACTGTTTCAGTACCTCGATCGACTGGAGCCATCTCCTCGCGGGGAATACGAGCTCACTTCGGCTCTCGATAAGATGCTTGAGGATTCGCTCGAACTCCGCATTTCGACCGTCGAGGGCAAATGGCGAGATGTTGGCCGACCGGACGACTTGCTTGCCGCGAACGCAGCGCCCGCTAATTCTAGTTCCAAAGCCGATTGACGACCCGGATGAGAATCGCAGTGCTAACCACAAAGATACTGCCGATACCGATCGCATAACCCATACGCCCGTAAAGAAAGTTCCCTACCAGAAATAGTCCTGACCAGATAACGGTCACGCCCGTGACCCATCCAACCATTGCGAGCGAAATGTTGTCGTTTTTAATCCAGGCCGCGGCCTCCGCTTTCGAGATCCCCGATTCTATCCGGATGCGCTTCCAGCCGGGCCCAAACGGATGCACGCGAGTGTAAAAATCTTTGAGCACTTGGAGATCCGTCTGCGGTCCCAGGTAAGCCGCAAGAAGCCAGCAGATGGTTGTGAAGATCACCGTAATTAAGAGCTGCTGGTCCGGGCTCATCACCTTGCCGTTCCTGCTCATCAGTAGGAACACCAACGATATGCCGAATGAGGCGATCATCGCCACGATTTCGCACCACGCCGTTACGCGCCACCAAAACCACCGCAGCAGATACAGCAGACCAGTGCCCGCGCCAATCTGGAGAATGATATTGAAGCTCTGTTGCGCTGTCTGCAACACGAAAACCAGCGCCGACGAAAGCACGAACAGCAGGACTGTAGCGAGTCTTCCCGCCGTGACGTAGTGCCTCTCGCTTTCGCTCGGCCGTAGGAAGCGGCGGTAGAAATCGTGAACCAGGTACGAAGCTCCCCAATTCAGGTGGCTCAGAATTGTCGAGGAGTTCGCCGCGATCAATCCGCCCACCATCAAACCGATCCACCCTGCAGGAAGAAACTTGAGCATGGCCGGAAATGCAAGATCATGTCCTATCAATGAGGGATCTACATTCGGAAACGCTCTGCGAATGTCACCTAAGGTTGGATACACGATCAAAGATGCCAGCGCAACCAGAATCCAGGGCCACGGCCGCAAAATATAGTGCGCAAGATTGAAAAACAGGGTGCCCCCGAGCGAGTCCTTCTCCGACTTTGATGCGAGCATCCGCTGCGCTACATAACTGCCACCGCCGGGTTCTGCTCCCGGGTACCAGACCGCCCACCACTGCACCGTCAACGGCATTACAAAGACCGCCACAGCCAGTGTCCAGTTGTTGGTGAAATCGGGGAGCATGTTGAGATACTTCAGTCCGCCAGGGCCCCGCATTTGCGAAAGCTTGCTGATAAGTCCACTCAACCCCCCGACCTGGGGCAACTCTACTGCAAAGTAAGCTGCCGCAATCACCGCGGTCATTTTGATAAAGAACTGGAACATGTCAATTACCAGCACGCCCCATAAACCCGAATGCGCGGCAAAAACGACGTTCAGTATTCCCACCCCGAGTAAAGTCTCCCAGCGGCTGAGGCCAAACAGGACGCTCGCTATCTTGCAGGCCGCCAGATCGACCGTGGCCATAATCATGCAGTTGAAAAGCAGGCCCAGGTAAACGGCCCGAAAGCCTCGAACTGCGACTGCCGATTTCCCCGAATACCGTAATTCGTAGAATTCCAGATCGGTGAGAACGCCGGAGCGGCGCCACAGACGCGCAAAGAAGAACACCGTGGCGACTCCGGTCAGCGTGAATGCCCACCATTGCCAGTTGCCGGCCACGCCTTGGGTCCGAACGATATTGGCGACCAGATTTGGAGTATCGCTCGAGAACGTCGTCGCCACTAGCGATATGCCAGTCAACCACCACGGCACGGAACGTCCCGACGCGAAAAACTCCGACGTACTCTTGCCTGAACGCTTTGCAAACGCCAACGCAGGAAGAAAAGAGATAGAGAGGCAAATTATCGCGATAATCCAATCGATCGGGTGAAGAACCATGAAAAGTCAGCCTATCCTAGTGAGTCGTTACAGCGTTGGGGAATTGTCGCCCAGCATTGCCTTCCGGATAAGCTTGATCGGCACGCCGCCTTGCCGCATGAAGTCATCGTGAAACTGTTCTAACGAGAAGCTGGCACCCATTTTCTTTTGGTAATCCCCGCGCAGTCTCAATATCTGGAGCTTGCCCAGTGTATACACAAGATAAGTCGGATCTGAGGTTCCACGCTTTGTCTCGCGTTCCGCGTAAGCACGCGACATGTAACCTTCTCTCATGAAAAACTGAATGCCTTGCTCGTAGGTCATCTTTCCGGTATGCATTTCGATTCCGACGATGTAGCGGCAATTCCGCAGCAGCGCGTCAAGCAGCTGGCCAACGCGCAACTCTCGATCAGCATTCCCATATCCCTCATCCAGCATCATCTGTTCTGTGTAATGCGCCCATCCCTCAATATTCGTGCCACTCCCAATGAGTTTTCGAACTTTCGATTGCAGCTTCTGGAACCATAAAAGCTGGACATAGTGTCCTGGATACGCCTCGTGTATCGCTGTGCTCACGATCGTTCCCCGGTTAAACGCGGTCATGAATTCCTCACTCTGCTTTGCCGACCAGCTTTTCTCAGGCAACGTGACGTTGAAATATGCCTCTGTAGCTACCTTTTCATACGGTCCCGGAGTGTCCATTGATGCGGTCGTTAGGGCGCGTTCGAAAGGAGGCGTCTCCTCGAGAATCGGTCTTACTGTGGAAGGAATCGTAATGATGTGGTGCTTATGAATAAAATCGATAAGTCCGCCGAGCGTCTCGCGAAAACTCTGAAGCAACTGGTCGGGGGCCGGATGATCAGTTTCAAGCTTCTCGGCAATTTGCTGCGGGGTTTTGTTGGCATCGATCGTCTTACAAAGACTTACAAGTTGCTGTTGATTGTCCCGTAGATTGCCATACCCAATTTCGAGAAGCCGGCTCAACGGGATATCGACCATCTCGTCATACATCAATTTCTTTTGGTAATTCTCTGCCCCGATCCGATAATCGCCGTTGGATCGCGGCAGCAGCTCCATCCTGAGCCAGTTTTCGTAACTCTTTAAGGCCTCTATTGCTGCCGCATTCGATTGCCTAAACTGAGCCAACAGGTCTCCATCGTTTACTGCCACAAACGCCGCGGGCACATCGTTCGAAAAGAACCTTTGAATGCCGGGCAGCTGTTCAAGTGCCACTTCGGTGTAAATCTTCGGAGGATTCTTCAGGTTCTGCCTTGCATCAATGAGAATTTGAGGAATCTTTTCTTCTCGCGCGATCACGTCTCTGAGCCGCTGTTCCGGCGGAGCGAATTTTCGGCTGATCAACCCGAAGATAGACTCCGTGACGTGACTTGAATAATAGTCGGGATTCGTCTCCCAATCTCGTATGTTTTCAAGCTCAAGTAAATCAGCTTCGATGTTCGAGATAACCAGATCACGCTCATCCGAGGCTGGCATCTTTCCAAACTCAGCAAGATATTTCTTGTCGGTGGCAATCTGCTCTTGAACACCCTTTATCGAGTAGTCCTCGAATTGCAAATCGTAGGGATCGTGAAATCCGAAAGCTGTTGCCCTGCTTGGATGTAATCGGAATTGATCCTCAAAATATCGATCAACCAGCGCGTCGAATTGGGATTGTGCGCCCATAACAAATGCCCCAACCAAAAGGAGCAGCCACAATTTCATGCCGTCATTATAGTGTCCGCCCTCTACAATTGGAGAGATCTTGACATTCGCTCCCGTCGAAGAACAGCTGACATACCTCAAAAAGGGACTAGCTGAATTAATTCGAGAAGAAGAACTACGTGAGCGCCTAACCGCATATGCGAAAGAAGGCCGTCCGCTGCGCGTCAAGGCAGGTTTTGATCCTACCGCTCCAGACCTCCATCTGGGACATATCGTTCTTCTTCGAAAGATGAAGCACTTTCAAGATCTGGGCCATAGGGTCATCTTCCTGATAGGCGATATGACCGGCCTGATTGGCGACCCCACCGGCCGTAACATCACGCGTCCGCCGATGACCAGAGATGAGATTCAACGGAACGCTGAAACATACAAAGCGCAGGTTTTCAAGATTCTCGATCCTGAGACAACCGAAGTGCGATTCAACAGCACTTGGCTCGGCCCGCTCACATTCGAGAACGTCATTCACCTCTGCTCGAAGTACACCGTTGCTCGTCTACTCGAGCGCGATGACTTCAGCAAGCGTTTCAAAGAGGGCACGCCGATATCTGTCCATGAGCTGCTTTACCCTCTCGCCCAAGGTTTTGACTCCTTTGCGCTAGAGTGCGACGTCGAGATGGGCGGCACTGACCAGAAGTTCAATTTGCTTGTGGGGCGCGAGATTCAGAAGGACTACGGCCAGCCGCCGCAGATCGTCGCGACGACACCGTTACTCGAAGGTCTCGACGGCATCGAGAAGATGTCGAAATCGAAAGGCAACTACATCGGTATCACTGAGCCTCCCAAAGTGATGTTTCGCAAAATCATGAAGATCAGTGACGATCTAATGTACCGCTACTACGAGCTACTGACTGATCTCCAAATGAACGACATAACCGCGCTTCGGAACGACATCACTGCCGGGCGCAAAGATCCAATGGAAGTGAAGATGACACTCGGCCGCCGCGTTGTCTCGGATTTTCACTCTACCGCCGAAGCAGAAGCCGCATACGAAGCCTTCAACCGTGAAGTCCGCCAAGGCTTGGAACCGGCAGATAGCGAGACTGTTGCGTTACCCGCCGCAGCTTCGAGCGATAAAGGCATCCGCGTCGATAAATTACTGGCTCTGATTGGGCTTACTGCCAGCGTCACTGACGCGACCCGCAAGATAAAAGCTGGAGCTGTCGAGATCAATGGCAACATCCAAAAGGACCTTCTGCTCAATAACGTGCCTGGCGAGCTTATCATTCGCGTCGGCAAGCAGTGGAAACGCGTCAGAGTTGGACTCTGACATTGCCCTCGAAATTTTAGAATATGATGGGCTTCTGGAAGAGTGTTAACGATCCAAGTAGATTGAAAGGAGCATTATGGCGACCGTTCTTACCGAATCTCGAACTCCGATACAGGCGCAAATTAAGCAGACGCAGATTCTGATCAACAACAAGTGGGTCGACAGTATCTCGGGAAAGACCTTTGAAACCATAAACCCCGCAACTGGCGAGGTAATAGCAAAGGTTGCAGAGGCTGACGCACCGGACGTGGATCTGGCTGTGAAAGCCGCTCGGAAAGCATTCAACTCGAAAAGTCCGTGGCGAACGATGTCAGCGTCCGAACGCGGAAAGTTGCTCAACAGGCTGGCAGATCTTATCGAGAAGAACGTTGATGAGCTGGCAATGCTCGAATCGCTGGATAATGGAAAGCCGCGGCATGTAGCACGCACGGCCGATCTGCCGCTCGTGATCGCATGCTATCGCTATTACGCTGGCTGGGCAGATAAAATCCAAGGCAAGACCATACCCATCGCAGGAGATTATTTCTGCTATACCCGCCATGAGCCCGTCGGCGTGGTCGGGCAAATCATCCCTTGGAATTTTCCATTGCTCATGCAAGCGTGGAAGCTCGCACCCGCGCTGGCCTGCGGCAATACGGTCGTATTGAAGGTCGCCGAACAGACGCCTTTAAGCGCGCTACGCGTAGGTGAGTTGGTTATTGAGGCGGGCTTCCCCGAAGGTGTGGTTAACATCCTCCCCGGATATGGTCCCACGGCAGGCGCCGCGATCGCGCGACATATGGATGTTGACAAGGTGGCCTTCACGGGCTCCACCGAAGTTGGTCACCTCATCATGAAGGCT
The DNA here is from genome assembly GCA_051004875.1 of Bryobacteraceae bacterium. Lineage (GTDB taxonomy): Bacteria > Acidobacteriota > Terriglobia > Bryobacterales > Bryobacteraceae > Bog-105. The sequence goes on along the minus strand of JBPCJX010000198.1, from coordinate 36,586 downwards.
GCCGCTGAAACCAACCTGAAGCGAGTCACGCTCGAGCTGGGCGGCAAGAGTCCCAATATTGTATTCGCCGATTCAGATCTCGACCAGGCAGTCGAAGGCTCCCATTTCGCACTGTTCTTCAACCAAGGTCAATGCTGCTGCGCGGGGTCGCGCGTGTTTGTAGAGGAAAAAATCTATGACGATTTCGTAGCCCGCAGCACCGAACGCGCAAAGCGTCGAAAAGTCGGCGATCCTTTCGATCCCATAACAGAGCAAGGCCCTCAGGTCGATAACGATCAATTCACGAAAGTGATGACCTATATCGACTCCGGTAAGCGGGACGGCGCGAAGCTCATGTGCGGTGGAGAGCGCGTTGGTGATCGCGGCTATTTCATTGCGCCCACGATTTTTGCGGACGTGAAAGATGAGATGAAAATCGCCGAAGAAGAAATCTTTGGCCCGGTGATGAGCATCCTGAAGTTCAAAGACATGGATGAATTGGTCGAGCGCGCCAACAAGACCATGTATGGACTTGCAGCCGCAGTCTGGACACGAGACATTGGCAAGGCACACTACATCGCTAACAACGTTCGAGCCGGTACTGTTTGGGTCAACTGCTTTGATGTATTTGATGCGGCAGCGCCGTTTGGCGGCTTCAAGCAGTCCGGGTTAGGGCGTGAGCTTGGTGAGTATGGCTTGCAGCAGTATTCGGAAATTAAGACCGTAACAGTGAAACTATAACCGCCGGTAATTCAAGAGCGGAGCGGATGTCTATCTGCTCCGTTCTTATTGCACCCTATGCCGCTACAGGCAGAGGCATTGCGTCCTCAACCGGTAGTTTGCTCAACAGCGAGTCAGTAGCGATCCGCAGTAATTCCTCAGCGCGATTCCCCAGGTCAACTTCATCCGAAAAACGCCGCAACTGCGTGTTGAAGGTCCTGCGCAGCAGCATGACAGCTTCGTCCAAACCCAGCTTAGGAATGTCGATAATGGCGAATTTCAAAATGCTATCCATCAGCATCGTCTCCACGTTTAGCATCTTGTAAATCGCTCGGCGATTCTTCGCTACGTACTTCACAACTTCCTTACTGCGGTAGGCGAAGTAGTGCTCGCGCGTGAACCACGAAAATCTCTTCGTGTCGAGGGCCTTCAGCTCACGCCCTAATTTATTCGCCGCCGAAGCGAATGCCCGATTAAGAGCCTCCGTCTGTTGGATGTCGTAGGTGAACATGTTCGTCGGCTTGCCCGAGAACGGATGAGTGCATTGGTACACAAGGATCGCGTAGGCCGTGTGCGGACGGAGAAGGATTTCAACGTTCGCAGCAAACCACTCTCGGACCCAGCCGCGCATTGCTGTCTGCATCGCCTTCGAGACCGTCGAGTATGTCGGAAAGTAGGCCACGGTTCGCTCTTTGGGGGCCATTTTCCAAATCGAGAAATCGATGCTGGAGCCTTCAACGGGAGCCGGCATCAAATTATTTTCCAAGGCTGCTTCGGTCTCACCGCTATTTCGCGACGGCATCATGATAAGTTCGCCCATGTGATCCTCCCAAAATGCGACAGCCTGGAACATGTCCAGGCTGCGTGGCTTGAATTCGCTCGCGGGAAAGTTCCGCGAGCGAAATGAACGTAGCACGCTGCCCTCTCGCGCCTGGGGCTCAAATGAACGTGCGAACCCGAATGAAAGTTCCTAAGTAGCTGACACTACGGTAGAAAATAATTTTGAGAAATATTCTCTATTTCTGTGACTACAATTCTGCGACTGGTCGAAATACCTCGAAATTCGGGGTCCGCTACTATTTGCAGACCACGCTAAACGTAGCCGTTTGAACTCGTGTTTACCCCCGGTTTCTACCCCAAAAGTGCTATACTGATTTTGAATGAGCTTCCGGCGTCCGCGCCAGTGGGTTCAACCGCCCCTCTTTAAATTTCCTCCTGTCACTGGCTTTTCTACGGCGATTCCCTACCCCACCTGCATACTCCTCAGTTACGTCCTTTCAAGCGTTTCACCTCAGCTCTTCTCTTAATGAAGTCTTCTGTTCAGATCTCCCGCGGAATCGAGTCTTTGTTCGGCACTCGTGACGAAAATATTCGTCTACTCGAGTCAGAGCTCGCCTTGCGCACCCGCTTAGTCGATGGTGATTCGCTCGAACTTGAAGGCGAAGAAGCGCAGGTACACCGCGCCGAGAGGATTCTCGAAGATTACGTGAGTCTCGTCAAAGAGGGCCACGTTTTCAATAATGGCGACCTGAACAGCTATATGCGGGTCGTGACAACCGATCCGAACGTCTCGCTCCGCCGGCTTGTCGAAAGCGGCAAATCGCGCAGCTTCGGCAAGAAGGTTCTCGCACCAAAAACGGTGAATCAACGACGCTACATTGACGCAATCGAGAACCAGGATTTGACGATCGGCATCGGACCTGCAGGCACAGGCAAGACCTATCTCGCCGTGGCAATGGCTGTTTCGGCCTACCTGAACAAACGCGTCAGCCGCATCGTACTCACCAGGCCCGCCGTTGAAGCAGGCGAGCATTTAGGATTTCTGCCCGGTACCTTACAGGAGAAAGTCGATCCGTATCTGCGCCCGCTGTATGACGCGCTTTTCGATATGATCGATTCGGATAAAGTCGAAAAGCTGCTTGAGCGTAATGTCATTGAAATCGCGCCTTTGGCGTTCATGCGCGGCCGTACGCTGAATGACTGTTTCATCATATTGGATGAAGCTCAAAACACGACTATTGAGCAAATGAAGATGGCTCTGACGCGCCAGGGCTTCAATTCCAAAATGGTGGTAAACGGTGATCAAACGCAGATTGATCTTCCCACCGGAAAGAAGAGCGGACTTCTGAATGCCGCAGAGGTTCTGAGAGGCGTTGAAGGTATCGCTTTCGTCAATTTCGACGACAGGGATGTCGTGCGTCACAACCTGGTACAACGTATTGTCAAGGCCTACGATAATTACAACGAGCTGATCGGCGCCGGACGGCAGCTTCCGCTGAAGCTTGGCATTGATGCCCCTCAGGAGCGGGTGTCTCAGGCCGTGCCGAACCCTGTCGTAGAAAACTCAGCGGTGGAAATCCCTGAGCTACCCTCACTCGCATAGAACCAGGCGCATGTCCCCCGTCGATGATTGCACGGTGCTTTTCCGAGCTCTTCCAGCACACCCCAAATTTTCAGCGGAAGAGAAACGAATCCTCGCAACGTTTGCTCGTACTTTAGCGCTTCGAATCGTTGATGGCCGCTCTTTTACCTGTCTCATTACCGATGACTCGGAATTACACAGATTGAACAGCACTTTTCTCGTGCACGATTACCCTACGGACGTTTTGTCATTTCCGGCCTGTAACTCCGGAAGCAGCCTCGGTGAGATCGCCATTTCGGCGGATCGTGCCGCGGCGCAAGCCGTAGAGTTTGGGCATACGCGCATGGATGAGATTCGGATTCTGATGTTGCATGGCCTTTTGCATTTGACAGGGATGGACCATGAGCGCGATTCCGGCGAGATGGAGCGGGCCGAGATAAGGTGGCGCGCCGAGCTAACCCTGCCGGAGCCCCTCATCGCGCGAACAGCGAGCTTGAGCAAATGAACTTCCTTTGCCTACTCCTGGCCCTAGGCCTCACGCTTCTGCTGGGTTTTGTGTCCTACATACAGTTGCTGTATCTCGAATCACTCCGTCTCCTGCGCCACGAGGTACCGTCACTGGAATACTTCCGCGAGAGCTTGGCTGAAAAGATCGGCCTTGAAACCGAGCACGGATCGCTGACCTTCTCTCTCATCAAGCATGTGTCCCTTCCGCTTGTAGGATTGTTCTATCTATGCGCGCTCGTTCGGCCTGGAGTCCCGCACTGGCAGAGTGTTGTCGAGGCCATTGGCTTATCGTTTGTGGCGATGCTGCTCACTACCTACCTTGTCCCGATGTTTCTGTATCGGCGCACGAAGGGCTTGTGGATGCTGCGCCTGTTACCCGCTATCAAGCTGATGGCTTTGTGTGCAATGCCGCTCACGGCACTTTTGCGCATGTTCCAATCCCTTTTAGACCTGGACCAAGATGCCACGGGCGAAACTGCGCCGGCTGACTCGGTCGAGCATATCGAAGCGCTTATCACAGCGGGCGCAGAAGAAGGCATTCTCGAGGAGCAAGATCGCAAACTGATCCATTCCGTCGTCGCTTTCGGAGACAAAAATGTTCGCGAAGTGATGACGCCGCGACCCAATATCGTGGCTATCTCCGCTGACAAATCGCTCGAAGATCTCCGCCAACTAGTGATTCACGAGCAGTTTTCCCGCATACCCGTTTACCAGGACACGATCGACAACATCATCGGCTTCGTCCACGTCCGTGACATGTTCGAGCTCGATCCGGAAGACCGGCAAAGTAAGCCGCTCAAAGATTTGATGAGGCCCATTCACCTCGTTCCAGAAAGTAAGCCGGTGACGGATCTCCTCCGTGAGATGCAGCGCGACCACTCGCATGTGGTCGTAGTAGTGGACGAATATGGCAACACAGCCGGCCTGGCGACCATGGAAGATCTCGTTGAGGAAATCTTGGGCGAAATACGAGACGAGCACGAGCCCGAACGCGACGTGCGTCAAGAAGCCGAGCATGTGTTCCTTGCGCCCGGCAGCCTGGATGTCGATCGTCTGCAGGAATTGCTCGATTTCCGCCCCGAGGAAGACACGGAATCAACCACGGTGGGAGGGTTGCTTGCCGAGTGGCTCGGCCACGTGCCTCAGGTTGGCGAGGCAGTAGAACACGGCGGCATTCGCGTCGAAGTGCTGGCGGGCAATGAACGCCGCGTTGAGCAGGTCCGCATTTCGCGTGTCGGAACGCTCTCGCCCCTTGCGGCGAATTCGTGACAGAAACTCCGCATCGCGCTGGCTTCGTTTCCATTATTGGCAAGCCCAACGTTGGTAAATCAACGTTATTGAACGCCCTGGTTGGCGAAAAGCTCGCCATCACTGCACACCAACCTCAAACTACACGCACCTCGATTCAGGGCGTGCTGACGAGCCCCGACACTCAGATCGTTTTCATCGACACACCGGGCATTCACAAGTCCGATACTTTGTTCAACAAACGCATGATGGACGCGGTTCGTCGGGCTCTCGACCATCGCGATCTGGTTCTTTATGTGACTGACGCGAGTAAGTCCGTAAGTGAACAGGACCAGCAGGCCGTGAGTGTTCTTAGCCAGGGAGCACAAAGCCTACTCGTACCCAATAAGATCGACCGGCTCGAGGACAAGCGCCTTTTACTTCCTCTAATTCACCGCTACATGGAATTGTTTCCGTTCGTAGATGCAGTGCCGGTTTCTGCAGGTAAGGGCGATGGCCTGGATGACCTAAAGCGTGTTGTCAAGCAGCACCTCCCCGAGGGTCCGGCCTTGTTTCCGGACGATTACTTGACAGATCAGCCGATGCGTTATTTGGCCGCGGAGATTATCCGCGAAAGCATTCTGCGCGCTGCACGCGAAGAGGTGCCTCACGCAACAGCCATCTTGATCGATGAATGGGAAGAGAAGCCGCGGCTTACAAAAATCTCTGCTGCCATCCACGTCGAACGGCCAGGACAGAAGATTATCTTAGTCGGCACTAAAGGACAGATGTTGAAGAAAATCGGCTCTGAGGCACGCGAAAAACTGGAACGTCTTCTGGGAATGAAAGTTTTTCTGTCGCTATTCGTAAAGGTAAAGCCGCACTGGCGCGAAGATCCTGCATTTCTCAACGACGTTGATTGGCGTTCGATGATAGGCTCAGAATAAATGAAACGCTTCCTTGCTATAGTTTTGCTCTTCGGCAGTGCCGTTGGGAAAACGATATTCGCGGCCGATCAAAAAGCAAGTAACCCGGACGACCGAATCTCCGACCAGGTCCGAATGCGGCTCGCAACAGACCAGGACGTCAAAGGCGGCGCGTTGGACGTCGTTGTCAAGGATGGCGTGGTGACGATCAAAGGTCGCGTCGATACGGAAAAGGGCAAGAATCGCGCCACGAAGTTGGCCAAGAAAGTAAAAGGCGTCAAGGACGTTGACAACCAGTTAACGGTAGGGCCGCCCAAATAGCAGCTTTCAATCCTGGCCGTCGGTTCCGAAGCCGGGCGTGGTACTCGCACAGGCCTTCGAATGCGTCTCGCAATAAGATGAATTGGTCGCTTCGGCGAAATCATCTTCGTGTTGTTCGATCTCTGATCTCGCTTGTATCGGTCCTGACGTTCGCGCTACCGGCCGCGCGAGCTACCAGTATCGTGGTCTTGCGCACCGCGAACAGAGTCTACATCGGTGCCGATAGCCGACGTAGTTATCGCGAAAGCGCCGAAACTTATACCGGGTCGGTTTGCAAGATTGTTCCGGCGGGGCGTCTACTCTTCGTTGCCTCCGGCTTGACTTACGCAAACGACCAGCAAGTGGCGAGCGTTGCAGCGGAGGTAGGCAGCACGAATTCCACCGTGCGCTTCGCGATTGAAGAATTCCGTCGCCGCATGCGACAATTTTTGCCGCAGGCCATTGCCGCGGAAGCACGAGTCGACCGCAAGCGCGCCCGCAAAGGACTGATTCTCGAAGCCGCGTTCATCGGCATGGAAAACAATCTCGCTTCGGTCAGCATGGAATGGTATCGCAGCAATGGTAATCTCACAAAACCCCGCGTAACAACCGACCGGCGCACCTACTCCTCAGCTGCACTCGGGCGCTATGACTTTATCTTTTTGGGCAAGCGCCGCGCCATTGACCAATACGTCAGGGGACGCTCGTGGCCCATCCGCAGTGACGCCGATGCCATTAGTCTTATCACTCGGCTTATCAATTTGGAAATTTCAGAATCACCTGAAAGCACCGCTCCCCCCATAGATATTCTTAAAGTTGATCGGGCCGGCTCGCACTGGCTGCAGCGAAAAGCGAGTTGCGAAGCGTTCTCTTCAGCCGGCGGCTAAACACCCTAGGGTCGGCAGCGAGGCGGCTATGTAGTGGTGCTTTTGAAGAAGGCTTGTCCAACGTGGAGAACGGCCGATACCGCGCGCGTGTAGTTCATGCGCATGGGGCCAAGGACGGCGACGTTCGCCTCTAAACCATTGGGAAGTGCGAAGCGGACGCCGATCAACGATAGCTCGCTCATGCTCGGATGGACATCAGAAAGCCCTACCTGAATCGCGAATTCGCCGTCACGCTGCTCGAGAAAACGTTCTAGCAGTTGTAGTATCCGTTTCTTTTCTTCGAGAGCCCGGAACAGATCACGCATACGCTCCCGAGTCAGGTGCAGGTCGAGTCCAATAAGATTTTCAGCACCCTCGAAGTGCACTTCGGGCATCAGACCCAGGTCGAGAAGCCCTTTGGAATAGATCAAGCTAACTCGCTTGAGAATTGCGTCGTAGGCGGCGCTCTCAAGCTCCAGACGGCGCTTCAGCTCCCGATGGATATTTTGCATCATCCAGCCGCCAAAGTTGTAGTTGATGTAATTGCGGATGGATGTTAGCTCGTCTTGCGAAATGTGGTCGTCGACGCTGATTACCTTGTTTCGCACGATGCGGTCCCGTGTGACGACGACCATCAGAATGCGGTGATCAGGTAGACAGAGTAGCTCGACCTGATCAAGGGTCTGGTTTTCTGTGGGAATGGCGGCGGCGATTCCAAAGTTACGCGTGATTTCGGTCAGCAGCTTGGAAGAACGCTCTATGCGGCCTTCGACGGTATTGGCCTTCTGAATTTCAGCGTGCAAGCGGTCGAGCTCAGCCTGAACGATGCGGCTGCCGACCAGCGTTCTGACATAGCTCTGGTAAGCGCGTTCGGTGGGAACTCGGCCAGCAGAGGTGTGCGGCTGCGAGAGATAACCCGCTTCCAAGAGATCCGCCATCGTATTGCGGATAGATGCCGCGCTCATCGGATACTTGCGCGCGATGGTTCGCGAGGCCACGGGCTCACCCGTTTCAATGTAAGTTTGAACGATAGCGTGCAAAACGTCGAAATGACGCGGTGGGAGCGTTCCGAGGTGATGCATCTTCTCTTAAATGCGCTCGCCAGGCAGCGGCGGCATATACCTTTTATGTCTATTTGGTTACGCTACAGCCTCGACTACAAAGGTGCAGGATTAGGGGCTCGGTTGTCAATACCGCTCAGGCGCAAGGCATTATACGAACATTTTCTTAAACCACCAACGGGCCCACATCGACCGCTTTCGCATGACGCCAAAGGCGCTCAAGATCATAGTAAGAACGGGCGCCTTCCGAAAAGATATGGACAATGAAATCGCCGTAGTCCAATAAAATCCATTCGGCGACATCATAGCCTTCAACACTGATAGGAAGCTCACCCGTTTCCTTCAACTGCTTAGCTATTTCATCTGCTATGGCGTGCGCCTGGCGAGGATTAGAGATAGAGCAGATGACGAAAAACTCTGTGAAGGAAGTAACTTCACGAAGATCCAGGATGCGAAGATCGTTGGCTTTCTTAGATTCAGCGGCGCGAACGGCGGCGAGCCAGTTTGGCAGCTCTTCGCGCGTAGCGGTTGATTGAGGATTTTTGAAACGGCTTGTCAGACTCGTTGAAAACGTTCTCCCTGCGCCTAGCGTACTACACTGGCGATGGATGCGTAAATCCTCAAAACTGCGTGCCGCAGGGCTGCCTTTTTGGCTCTTCGGTTGGGTTTTGGGATGGCTGCAAACCACTGGTACGGCCGAGCTTCCCGGCACCACCGCCTACCACGGGCTTTCGACTGCCACGCTGGAGAGAGCCGAGCACGAACTCGCCAGGATCAAGGCTCTCGTAAATGGCGGTACGCTGCCGAAGAGCCGGTTGGCGGAGGCGCAACTGGCTTTGTCCGATGCCCAAGACGAGGCCATGCTCGCCCAAACTTTGTACGGCGATACGCGCGCTCAAGATATGACTCCCGAGCAGACCAAAGCCATGCTGGATGCAGCGCAAGCGCGCGTAGACCGGCAGCAGAAAATTGTGGAGGACCGGCAGAAGCTGCTCGATAGCGGCGCTTTGGCGCACTCGGAGTTTGCTGCCTTTCAAGATGAGCTCGGGTCGCGTAAGCGAGTGCTGGAGTTAGTACGCAACCGCGCCAAACTTGTCCAAGATCTACAGCAAATGGCCAATGTAGAGCAGCAATTCGAGCGCGCGCAAACCGCCGCTGGAGCCAAATACGTCATGATCCGGTTTGACGGCAACGGCCTTTTCAATCTGAGCGATCTGGCGGCGATCTCGAGCCAGTTTGAGAAGCGCTTTCACCATTCCTTGCCGATTAGCGCATTAGGCCAGACGCTGGTACATCAATCGATGGGACTCGATCACCGCAATCGGGTGGATGTGGCGCTCAGCCCGGATCAGCCGGAAGGAGTTTGGCTGCGACAGTTGCTGGAAAGGCTGCATACTCCGTATCTGGCATTTCGGAGCGCAGTAGCCGGTGCGGCTACCGCCCCTCACATCCATATTGGTACCGGCAGCACGCGCCTGAAGCTGGCGCACCGGTAGCTTTGGCGCCTAGGACGAATCAAAATCGTCTTAAAATCGCTTCGAAGCCCGCCAGCGGCTTTGTATTGATCACGTCGGCAGCTTCTAGCCAGCCGCGCCTCGCTGTAATGACGCCGAAGCGCATATTCTGCAAATGCTGTATACGGTGGGCGTCCGTCGAAATGGTGAACTTGCAGCCTTTCCGTTTGGCGGTACGAACCAACTGACTTGGCAAGTCTAGCCGTTCAGGACTGGCGTTGATTTCGAGGAACACGCCGCGCTCGGCAGCTTTTGCAGCAACCTGGTCGAAGTCGAACGAATAGGATTCGCGGTGCAACAGGATGCGGCCCGTAAGATGGCCCAATATTTTGAGTGATGGAGAGTCAAGCGCATGCAGGAGCCGATCCGTCATTTCTGCGGGCTCGAGATTCATATAGCTGTGCACGCTGCCTATGACCAGATCAAGTTCGGACAAAAAGCTCTCGTCGATGTCCATGGAGCCATCGCGCAGAATGTCACATTCCAGGCCTGAAAAGACGCGCAACGGGAGCCCGTCCCGGTTGAGGTCGCGAAGCTCTTGGGCAAACGCTTGAACCCGCTTTTCGTCGAGTCCATTCGACATCGCGAGCGCCTTTGAATGATCGGTAATGGCAATGTACTCGTAACCGATCGCGGCTGCAGCCTCCGCCATTTCTCGAAGCGAAGCTCTGCCGTCGGTCTGAGTCGTATGCATGTGCAGGTCGCCCCGTATATCAGATACGTCGAGCAGCTTCGGTAGCGCGTGCCCTTCTGCCAATTCGAGCTCTCCGCAATTTTCGCGAAGCTCGGGCGGAATCCAGTCGTAGCCTAGCCGTCGGTAGACGTCCTCCTCGTTCTCACCCGCTACGCGCTGATTGCCGTCGATCGAGAACAACCCATACTCATTGAGCGTGAGACCTTGTTTGATCGCATTGGTCCGGAGAACCACATTGTGCTCTTTACTGCCGGTGAAATATTGCATCGCAGCACCGAAGCTTTCGGCTCCCAGAGCGCGGACGTCGACTTGCAACCGCTCCAGTCCGTACGTGACGCTGGCTTTGTTTACGCCCTGCCCTAAGATTTCCTGCGATTTGGGGTGATTCACTACGTGATTCAACGCCTGAGCCGCATCCGGCCCAGTGACCAGAAGGTCGAGATCACCGATCGTCTCGCGGCCACGCCGCAAACTGCCGGCGGCTTCTACTCTCTCAATACCGGGAAGCGCCAGAAATTCCGCTCGAAGCTCGTCCGCAATCCGCAAGCCGAAACTTAAAAGAAAACGTCCGGCACTCTTCCTATAAGCTTCAATGGAACGGAGCACTTTCTCTTCTAGCCTTGCGCCCATCCGCGGCAGCTCACGCAATTTGTGTTCGCGGCAAATGCGTTCAAGATCGTCCACTGTCTTCACGCCGTGATGCTCATGTAAAAGCGCGATACTCTTTGGGCCGAGCCCCTGAATCTTGAGTAGCTCGAGGGCAGATGCGGGATACTTCGCGAGCATCTCGTCGCGGCGCTCGAAGGATCCGCGTTCGCAGATTTCGGCTAAGACTGCGGCCAGACCTTTGCCAATGCCCGCAATATCCGTGACTTTGCGCTCGGAATTGCACACGATATCGGCGATGCCCTCCGGGTAGCTGGCGATTGCGGCTGCGCCGTTTCGATAACTGCGTATCCGAAACGGGTCCTGCCCCGCTACTTCCATCAGGTCGGCGGTTTCCAGCAGCAGCCTGGCGATCTCTTTGTTTTCCATGGGGATCTGCGGCAATCGGTTTAAACGCGCGTCTATTCTAGGCGCTTGTCGAACCGGGTCCCGGCGCTGTCGAGACCTCCTCTGCCACAGCGGGCGAGGGCTCGACATGCACCAGCACATCCGCTACCCACCGGAGTCTCTCTTTGATTAAGTTTCTGACTTGAGCCGCGATCTCGTGCGATTCGCGAACCGTCATCTCGGGATCGACTTCCAGATGCAGATCCACGTGATACTTCAGGCCCGTGCGGCGGGCATAACACTTTTCTATCCCGAGCGTACCGGGAACACTCAAAGCGGCCTCCCGAATCTGACCCATCTTGTCGGGTTCGGGCATTGTGTCCACCAACTGCCCGACAGTGCGGCGCACAACCCGAATAGACAAGAAAAAGATGATGATACCGATGAGCATGCCACCCACGCGATCGGCCGCACCGAAGCGGACAGGATTCAGGAGCGTCAATATCACCGCAAACAGAGCCACCGACGTGGACAAAAGATCCGTAACGTCGTGCCATCCGTCAGCTTCGAGTGAGGCGCTCGCAATTTTTCTACCGGTGCGAAACTTTATCGATGCAAGGGCGATTTTCACGATTACCGCGGTCAAGAGAGGATAGAGTGCATAGGTTTGCAATTGGCTCCGTTCGCCAAGCGAAACAAAGCCTTCCGAAAAAATAAATGCGCTTGTGAGCAGGAGCATGGCGCCCACCGCCAAGCCGGCCAGCGTCTCATATCGCCCGTGTCCATACGGATGTTCGTAGTCGGGCGGCTTACTGGCCAGCCAGAGTCCCGCGTATACGATTGCCGATGACAGGACGTCACCCGCAGTTTCGATGCCATCCGACGTAACGGCCGCGGAACCCACGTTCATTCCGACCAAGATTTTGGCTATCGAGAGCACAACCCCGACGGTCATGCTGACAAGGGCGATACGGCGGCCGATCAGCGCTTCTGAGTCAGGCTGTTGCCGCCGCAATCTAATACGCATGGTCAATAGCAATCACCCGGTGCGTTCGTTCGGCGTGCATACGTTTCGAGGATATCGGAGTGGGTGCGGAGGATCAATGGAAGAACCTGGCGTACGGTGTAAGATGCGTGACGGTTCAATGTAGACGCCAGTGGGCGCAGTACTAACGCGATGAGAAGCGGAAGTTGAAACGGCTCGTTCACTATGAATATCAACGTATTATAGAGGTGGTTGGAAGCCACGCGGTGGCCGAGCGCTCGATTTTTAGGCCGGTACCGGAGCTGTCATCCAAAAGGCGCTGCCAAAACAATTAAGGAAAACAAAATGGAAAAGCTTGCGCAAAACATCCAAGAGGCGTTCCTCAATAACGCCCGAAAAGACAAGATCTTCCTGACAATTTATCTCATGAGCGGTGTTAAATTATCCGGGCGAATCAAGAGCTTCGACAAATATTCAGTGATATTGGAGACGAATAATCAGGAGCAATTGATCTTCAAACACGCAATCTCAACCGTGGTACTCTCGAAGCCGGTTCACGGTGCCGCGGGGCATGGCTCCATGGCTACCAGTCCCGGCGCACCCTCAATGCCGGCCGAGCAGCCTGAAGTCCCTTCCTAAGTGGCTTGTCCCGAGAAAACTTATGCATAACGTTCCGCCGACCGTCGCTCAACGCCCGAAACTGAGGCGCGCGCGTAAGCAAGCGGTTTCTCTGGGCCATGCTAACGAACTCACTGCGACAGGCCATTTGTGCAAGCGCAAGAAGAACGAACGCTCGTAGTTGGGGTTGAGTTAACGGGGCGACAGCGAGTGCGGCCTGCTAACCCCGGCGCCAATCTCGATCCCTCCGAGTCGCTGGACGAACTGGCCGTGTTGGCCGAGAGTGCCGGAGCGCTGATCGTCGATCGGGTCACACAGGCGCGGCCGGCGCTCGATGCCGCCACCTTGGTGGGTTCGGGTAAGGTATCGGAGATCAAATCGCACATTGAAGCGGACGCCATCGACACGGTGGTCTTCGACCATGAACTGACCCCCACGCAGCTGCGCAATCTCGAGCGCCGCCTCGAAGTAAAGGTGCTGGACCGAACTCAACTTATCCTCGATATCTTTGCCAGGCGAGCCCGAACCAGTGAAGGCCAAGTGCAGGTGGAGCTCGCCCAGCTCAATTACCTGCTGCCGCGATTGTCAGGACGTGGAACACAGATGTCGCGATTGGGCGGCGGCATCGGCACCCGCGGACCCGGTGAAACACAGCTCGAAACAGACCGGCGGCGGATCGGCAAAAGAATCGCAAAGCTCAAGACCGAGCTTGAGCGAGTTCGTGCCACCCGCGGTGTGCAGCGTTCCCAGCGTCAAGCCGTACCGCTTTCAACAATAAGTCTCGTGGGCTACACCAATGCGGGAAAATCCACTCTGTTCAACGGCCTTACCGGTGCCGGTGTCCTCGCCGACGCGAAAATGTTCGCAACTCTCGATCCAGTCGTGCGCCAGATCCGATTGCCATCGCAGCGGCGGGTGCTGCTGAGCGACACTGTGGGATTCATCCGGAACCTGCCAACGACGTTGGTCGACGCCTTTCGAGCCACACTCGAAGAAGTAACTGCAGCTGCGCTGTTGTTACACGTCGTCGACGTGACCTCGCCCACGGCGTCCGAGCAAACCACACATGTCATGAAGGTGCTCGGAGAAATCGGCGCGGAAGGGACGACGCAGGTGTTGGTCCTTAACAAGAGCGATCGTTTGAATCAGCACGAGCTAGATCAGGATTTGTCGACCCTCACGCATCGCATTTTGGGCGAGACCGCACGTCAGAACGCGACGCAAGCGGTTCTTATCTCCGCCGAAACAGGTGCGGGACTTGGGCAGCTTCTCGAACTTGTGGATAAGCAACTGGTGCAAGATCCAGTAGCTCGACAGCGTTTTCGTCTGCCTTTGGCCGAGGGCCGGGCCCTGCATTTGCTACACGACCGTGCCGCTATCATCTCCAAACATTACGAAACGGACTTTTGCGAGGTGCTGGCAGATGCGCCGCAATCGATTAGGGACAGCTTGGCCGAGTTTGCCATAGAAGGATAGCTGCCGACGCACAAACTCCGAAAGGAAAGTACTTTACAATACAGAGCAACCGTGGCAAGATCGTATTGTGCCGCGCATTTTCCGAATGTTCCTGATGCTCGCAGTGGCCGGCCTCTGGATCGAGCATCACACACGCTGGAGGGCGGCCGGCTACTCATTCCTGCAGCTCTACCGCTACGCTTTGCGCGGGTTCGTGATGCCGAATTGCTCGTCCTCCGATGGAATTGCCGGGGCCGTTAGAAAACTCTCCGCCCTAGAAATCCAGCAGCTAGGACCATCGCGCGCCTGCAGTACTTACGACAGGCGAGAGCTTCGAATGCGTTGGTAGAATCGAGCACTGCTACGCTTGCTCCATTCCGTTGAAACTACAATGGCGACATGGCAGCGCACAAATTAAATGAGCAAGAGCTGAGCACTTCTTTAAAGCAACTTTCCGCGTGGGAGCTTAAGGATAACAAGCTACATCGCGAGTTCAAGTTTACCGATTTCGCACATGCGTTTGGATTCATGACCACGGCGGCAGTCTTCATTGAGAAGATGAATCACCACCCAGAGTGGTTCAACGTCTATAGCCGCGTTTCCGTAGACCTTACCACGCACGACGCAAACGGGATTACACAACGAGATGTTGAGCTTGCGCGCCTGCTCGATTCCATTTACTCCACTCCATTTAGCGCAAGCTAGCCTCATTCCTTGACGCATGAAATCGCTCTTAGCTGTTCTTTCCGTCATGGCCTCGCTTGCGGCTGCGCAGCTGGCCCAATCTCCGCCAGATGTTTCGAACCATATTCAATCGGTCGTGGCCAGCGCTCTCGACGCCCAGATCAATGACGCCATTCAGACCCGGCTTATTCCCGGTGCTGTGCTGATCGTGGGCCGGAATGGGCGTGTGCTGTATCGGAAGGCTTATGGTTCGCGAGCGCTGATTCCGAGCCGCGAGCCCATGACCCTGGACACTATTTTCGACGCCGCTTCCCTAACGAAAGTGGCTGCCACCACACCCTGCGTGATGAAACTCTTTGAGCAGGGCAAGATTCGGCTGGATGATCCCGTCACGAAATACCTTCCTGAGTTCCAGGGCGGCAAAAGCGATATTACGGTCCGGCTCTTGATGACGCACTTTTCCGGACTGCGCCCCGATTTGGACTTGGTTCCTCGATGGAGCGGGTATCAGACGGGAATCCAAAGGGCGCTTTTCGACAAGCCAGTTGCTCCGCCGGGAGCACGCTTCATGTATAGCGACCTCAACTTCATTTTGATGGGCGAAATCGTGCGGCGCCTCTCCGGAATGACGCTGGCCGAGTTTGCGCGCCAACAGATCTTCGCGCCACTCGGAATGAAGGATACCGGGTTCCTGCCATCTCCTTCGCTGCGGTCGCGGATCGCCCCGACAGAGATCGACGAAGATACAGGCCAACCGTTCCGCGGCGTGGTACACGATCCGACCTCGCGTTACATGGGCGGTATCGCGGGGCACGCCGGCTTGTTTACTACGGCGGATGACCTGACGAAATATGTCGAGATGATGCTCGGCATGGGACAGCGTGGAGGTGTGCGCGTCTTCGATCCCGCGACCGTGAAGAAATTCACCGCGCCGGCGAGTCCCGCGGATCAACCCATCTTGCGAGGCTTGGGGTGGGACATCGATTCGCCGCTTTCGAGCAACCGTGGTGAGCTTTATCCCATCGGCTCTTACGGGCACACAGGATTTACAGGCACCTCAATTTGGCTCGACCACACCACCAGTTCATACATTATTTTGCTGACAAACGTCGTGCATCCCAAGCGCGGCCAATCGCTCAGCTCTCTGCGCTCGCGCGTGGCGACTGCCGTAGCCGCCTCCTTCTCCATTGATGTCGAGAAAGTAGCGTTCACCGGCTATAACGAGACCATCACGGGGGCCGGCGTTCATCGCGTTGTGAATCGGAACGCCAGAACCATGACCGGCTTGGATGTACTGGAAAACCAGGGTCTCCAGGAGCTCAAGGGCAAGCGCGTCGGTCTGATCACCAACCAGACCGGCGTCGATCGTGGTGGGCGCCGGAATCTCGATGTGATGCTCGCATTGGGAGTGCAGGTTGTAACGCTGTTCTCGCCCGAGCACGGCATCGCCGGAGGCGAAGATACCAACGTCGGGAACGCCGTTGATGCCAAGTCTGGCTTGCCCATCGTGAGCCTGTTTCAGCCCAATCAGCGCAGACTCACAGCCGAGCAAATGCGCAATCTCGATGCCATTGTCTACGACATTCAGGATGTCGGCGCGCGCTTTTATACATATTCATGCACCATGCTGTATGCACTCGAGGAAGCAGGCAAAGCGAAAAAACCGTTTTTTGTTCTGGATCGCCCAAATCCCATCACCGGTACGCATGTGGAAGGCCCCATGATCGACAGAGATCTGGAATCATTTGTCGGATGCTACGAAATTCCCCTGCGCCATGGCATGACCTTCGGTGAACTCGCAAACATGGCCAATGCCGAGCAGCATTGGGATGCAGAACTGCACGTGATCAAAATGAAGGATTGGGAGCGGGGCGATTGGTTCGACGCAACCACATTGACATGGATCAATCCTTCCCCCAATATGCGAAGCCTGAATGCCGCCCTGCTTTACCCCGGCATCGCCATTTTGGAAGCGGGAACTAACTACTCGGTCGGCCGCGGGACGGATGCTCCGTTTGAACAAATAGGCGCGGATTGGATTCAAGGACAAGTATTAGCTCAATACCTGAATTCGCGATTCATACCGGGCATGAGAGCTTATGCGACCAAGTTTCGACCTGTTTCCTCGAATCTCGAAGGCCGAGAGGTGGAAGGCGTCCGGTTCGTCATAACCGACCGCGAGGCATTCGACAGCACCAGGTTGGGAATCGAAGTAGCAGCAGCGCTCGAAAGGCTATTCCCGGGCAAGCCCGACTTTGATAAATGCCGGTATTTAATTGGAAATCACGAAGCCCTGGAGGAAATGAAATTGGGCCACGATCCAAGCCTAATCTGGTTGCAAGCGCAGGAACAGGCCAAGCAATTTATCGAGCGCAGAAAGCCCTACTTGTTGTATTGAAAGGTTGACGCTTTGCCTTGTCAGGCTTCAGCGGGCAGCGCGATCTGCTTCTTACTTCCCGGCGGGCGGCCGCGGCGTCTCGGCTCGGCGGAATGGACCAGGGAGCCATTCGGCTGCTGCCTATCATCCATATCGGACACCGCACCGGCAGCATCCTTCAACCAAGATGGCGGACGCCCACGTCGGCGTCCACGGCCTCTCGCCAGCCGTTCTAACGTCAGAATTGCCTCTTCAATTTGCTCGCGTTCTACTCGCAGCTCGGCCAGCATTTTGTCGATGTCCAAGTAAATAACCTCCGCCCTTCCCGCTTGATGAGGTTCACGCCGTCATTGTCCCTGTCTATTGGGCACATTTACGAGACGGGACGATTTAATCAAGTCTAATTCCTTTTAATCGAGGAATTCAAGACGGGGAAACGCGAGTTAGTTCTAGGAGTACCAGGATTATTACTTAATTTTGGGAAAAACCTTCGGTTTTTCAGACATACTCACGCCCAGCCCGCTTTTTCCAGAAAAAGTAAAAAGGGACTCCTAAGGCCATGAGGCCTAATCCCATTAGCGATTCCCGAGGCCTGGTCTGCAGCGTGCTTACCAAAAGCAGGGCCGCAACCCCTGTGAAAAGTACCGGAACCATAGGGTAACCGATCACCCGGTAGGGACGAGGTAAATCGGGTCTCTTTCTGCGCAATATGATAACGGAAAGCGCGGTCATCAGATATAAAATCCAGCTACCAAAAATGACGAAATTATATAGATCGTCAAACCACCCGCTCAGAACCACAATGCACGACCATAGGCAAAGCAGGATCATGGCATGCCCGGGGGTCTTATATTTCGGGTGAACCGGGGCTGCAAATCGAAAAAACAGGCCATCTCGCGCCATGGCATATGGCACACGCGCGCCAGAAAGAATCGAGCCGTTCAAAGCAGCGAAGATCGAGATCATCACGGCCACCGCAACCGCCCGGGAAGCCGCATTGCCATACAGACTTAACATCATGTCTCCCGCTACCCGGTGGCTCGTACCAACTTGCGCGGGAGTTAAAACGTAGAAGTATGCGAGATTCAGCGCGAGGTACGTAGCGATCACTGCGCTCGTCCCGAGAATGAGCGCGCGCGGGAGATTGCGCTGTGGCTCACGGATTTCAGAAGAAACCATGCTCACGTTGTTCCAGCCATCGTACGCCCACAGCGCACTGACCATCGCAGCAAAGAATCCCGCCATGCCGCCCACGCTGGTGATACGCATCGTGAAATGCGAGAAGTCGCCGCGCCCCGAGAAAAGCCCTGTAAAAACCACTCCGGCGATCAAGAGCATCTTGACCACCGTGACAAACACCTGCACATTGCCGCCCGAGCGAACTCCGACGTAATTCACCCCGGCTAAAATCAGAATCAGGGCGATCGCGATCAGTTGACCATAATGAATCTCGAGCAAGCTGCCGCGCGGCCCGATATGCAATGGCACGGTGCAAACCGTCGCCGAGAGGACTGGGACGAACACCGTCAGGTAGGTGTAGAATCCCGCGGCGAGGGTTGCGATTGAGCCGCTCTTGGCAACCCAGAACTGAGTCCATCCATACAAAAATCCCCAAAAGGGTCCGTAGGCTTCGCTGAGATACACGTATTCGCCGCCCGCTTCGGGGAGTGCGGCGGCAAGTTCCGCATACGTCAACGCTCCGAACAGGCTCAACACACCCGCTACTATCCAAACGATAAATAAATTCCGAACCGAGCCGACATGCTGGATCATCGTTGACGGAACCAGGAACACGCCGCTGCCGATAACGGTGCCGATCACGATCGAGATGGCACTCCAGACACCGAGCACACGCAGCAGGCTTGGCCCGGATGCCCGGCGAGAGGCTGCAACTCCCGTCAGCGCGGTTGCGTCCTGACGTTCTTCAGAGGGCATGTGCAGGGGTTCGCTCCCGGACGATCAAGCTCGTGCCATAGCCAACCGCAAACGTCACGATCGATCCTATGACGACATACCAGGTATACGCCACGTGGCTGCGAAAGAACAAAGTAGCTGCAAAACCGGCGCTCATCCCGATAATGGCCGACCATTCACCTGGACGTTTAGTGAGCACTCCCAGTAGAAAAACGCCCAGCAGCGCGCCGTACAAGATTGAAGCAATTGAGAGGCCTGCCTCGAGAACGCGTCCCCAGTGCCGCGCGACCAATCCTATGGCGAATAGGATGATGCCCCATGCGACAGTCGCCCAGCGGGCAAGACGCAGGTAATAAGATTCGGAATAGTCTGGACGCAGTGGCTTGACGAAATCCATAATGCTGGTGGACGCGAGAGCATTCAGAGCCGCGCTTAAATTGGACATCGCCGCTGCCAGAATCGCCGCAATCACGAGACCGGCCAAGCCGATGGGCAAATTGTTCCACACGAATTCCGGATAGCTGCGTTCTGGAACAGAAGGCGCGGCACGCGCAGTATCGTGATAATGGACATACAGCAGCACGCCGATCATCAGAAATAGCGCAAACTGAAAAAAAATGACAACCCAGCTTGAGAAAAGAGCAAGCCGGCTTTCGCGCTCATTCTTCGCCGCCAGCAGACGCTGCACCAAAAGCTGCTCAGTCCCATGACTGGCGGTGGTAAGAAAACATCCACCGAGTAAGCCTGCCCAGAAGCTGTAGCTGCGATGAAAAAACGCAGCCGAGAAAGAAAATCGGAAATCGAACACGCGAAACTTGTCCGCCGAGCCCCCCACCGCCAGCACATGCGCCCAGCCTCCCGGAATGAGCTGCAGCATCAGGAAGAAACTGATTAGCGCGCCGCCCACATAGAGGATCATCTGTACAACATCGGTCCAGATGACGGCAGTCATTCCGCCTTCGAAGGTATAAAACAACGTCAGGCAAACGATCAGCGCGATTGAGGCAACTTCGCCCGTGCCCAAAACAATGGAAATGACGATCGAGACGGCAAACACGCGAACACCTTCAGCCAAGGCTCGCAATACCAGAAAAGTTCCCGCCGTAAATTTTCGGACATTTTGGCCAAAGCGCCGTTGCATCAGCTCGTAGGCGGTATACATCTCGCCGTGAAAATACTGCGGGAGAAAGAGAATCGCAATCACAATCCGCCCCAGTAGATAACCTAAAATTAATTGAAGGAAGCCGAAATTACCCGCGAACGAGAGGGCCGGCGTGCCAATCACCGTTAAGGTACTAGTCTCGGCAGAGACGATGGAGAATGCGATGGCCCACCATGGCGCGCCCCGGCCTCCCAGAAAGTAATCTTTGAGGGTTTTCTGGCTTTCTTTGAATCGTGCTCCAAACCAGGTAATGAATAGTAGGTAGGCTGCGATGACTCCTAGATCCACAAGGCGCATCGAAACGTGGATGATAGCATGCGTTAGCGGGATGGTGGACCTAAACGAAAACCGGCCTCGCCAGGGAACAAGTTCCCGAAAGCGCGCATCTAGACTAATAGGAAGGTTGCGAGTAGCGGAAAGACTTCGTTATACTCCGGCTTGCGCATTCAAGTCATTTTTGTTCGCCCAGTTGGAAAGTTGTAAGCCTTCAGCAGTACCGAAACTGCAGAAGCATCAGCTTCCAGATTTTAAGAATTAGAATTCCTCTCAGGGAGGGTTTGTCGTGAAATTTTGCTTATTGAAAGTCAGAAGGTCGGTCCTGGGGGTGAGTGCCACGGCACTTGTCTTCACGGGCTTGGCCCTGTCACACAGGGCTGCCGCGCAAGGTGCCGCTGGGCAGCAACCGGCAGCGGGACAGCAGCCAGCCGCGGGCCAAGCTGGAGACCAAGCCGCGCCAAAAAAGAATTACAAGGATCGTGGCGAGTATGATCTCTACTCGCAGATCACTCAGACTCAGGATCCCAAGAAGCGGCTCGACCTTCTGAACCAGTGGCAGACTAAGTACCCTCAGAGCGATTTCGCTCAGGACCGGATGCAATATTTCGTCGCAACGCTTGGACAGCTTGCCGCAAACGATCAAAGCGTGCGTCAGCAGTTGATCGATAAGTGCAAAGAGCTGCTGAAGGTGGATGCCAAAAATTTCACAGCTTCCTACTATATTGCGCTTTGGGGTCCGGCTGTTGGAGGAACGAATCCCTCGCCCGACCTGTTGAGCACCACAGAAATGGGCGCTCGGGGAGTGATCGAGGGAGCTGACGCTGCGTTCCCCTCAAGCAAGAAGCCGGCGAACATGAGCGAGGCTGACTGGACCAAGGCCAAAAATCAGGTTCTCGCAATTGCCCACAATGCGCTTGCCTGGGTAGCCACCTCCAAGAAAGATAATGCAACCGCCGAAAACGAGTACAAAGAGAGCCTGAGCGTAAATGCGGATCAAGGCAACATCTCATACTTGTACGGCAAACTTTTAATGGACGAAAAGAAGTACCAGGATGCGCTATTCCATTTTGCTCGCGCCGCCCAATACGACGGGCCGAGTGCCGTACCGGCGAGTGCACGGCCTCAGTTGCTGACCTATTTCAACAAAGTTTACGGACAGTTTCACGGCAGCCCGGACGGTGCGGACAAGGTCTTGGCCGCCGCCAAGGCAAGTGCCATGCCCCCTCCAGACTTCAAGATCGAAGGAGCGGGTGACATCGCGCAAAAAGAGGCCGGCGAGCTGCAGAAGCGCATGGACGCCGACCCCGCGTTCAAGCTTTGGTACACGATCAAGACGAATTTAATTGGTGATCAAGGGCAGAACTTTTTCAACAGCCAAGTCAAGGAAACGGAGATTCCGGGCGGCGCGCAAGGTGTTAAGAATTTCAGCGGCACCATCATTTCGGTGGATCCTCCCGACAGGCCAACCAAAGTTGTATTGGGAGTTGAGGATCCCACCAAGCCGGATGCAACGCTTACGTTTTCCGATCCCCTGCCTCCTAATTCAGTAAAGGTAGGCGACAAGCTGGAATTTTCCGGTGTCGCAGACAGTTACACCGCGAATCCCTACATGCTGGTCTTCAAAGATCCCACCTTGCCCGGCGTGAAAACCACGGCTCCGAAACGCGCACCGGCCAGGCGCCGCCGTCCATCCTAGACCGAAGGTCGGTCAGACACTGACTTAAGTGAGGGCAGACGCCTTGTTATCTGCCCTCCTCCAAGCTCCAGAGCGCTACATTTTGTAGCGGCCCATATCTTCGTCGTTCAGATTCTCCAGCCACTTGCGCAATTCTTCGTTATTGACTTTTTCCGAAGCGCTATTCGAACTGCGAGATGACTGAAGCACCTTGTCTTCTACGTAGATCGGGCAATCGTGCCGCAAAGCCAGGGCCAGCGCATCACTCGGACGCGAGTCGATGCTCATCAGCTTACCTTCGCGTTCCAGCCAGATCAGAGCATAAAATGTGTCGTCTTTCAATTCGCTGACAACCACCTTCGTGATGGACGCTTCGAGACCCATCAGCAGAATTTTGATCAGATCGTGCGTCATGGGGCGGGGAGTAGTCACTTTCTCAATCTCGAGGGCGATAGCATTCGCCTCATAAATACCCACCCAGATCGGCAACACCGCATCTCCGGTTGAGTCCTTCAACACCACAATCGGCATATTCGTCATTGGGTCCATCATCAGACCCCGGATTTTCATTTCGACTTCCACGTTTTGCCTCCGCTGCCCAAATCCATAGACGCACAGCGTTTCGTGTCCGCTTAATAACCTTTCGGACCCGCGTTTGATAATTAAGGTTACCGTACGTGAGACGCCTGCGGCGACAGACGCTCGCCCGCTAAGCTATTCGGACCCGCGCGCGTAACCAGCACGTCTGCATACTGGCCCGCCAGAGTGCCGCCTTCACCGGGCGCCGGCAGAATTGAATCGGAAAAATTGAGCGTTTTGTTTTGACCTGTGCGCCCGATCCACTGCCCTGTCGCAACGTTGTAGCCTTCGACATGCACTTCTTCCGTTTTCCCGACCTCCGATGCGTTCCGGCGAATCTGAATCGCACGCTGCCGTTCCTGCAAAACCATCAAGCGCCTGGTTTTCTCCTCTTCGGGAATATGGTCGTCATATCCTAGTGCAGACGTGTTCGGCCGCTTCGAATACTTGAAGATAAACATCGAATCGTATTCCACTTCTTCGGCCAGGCGAATGGTCTCGTTGAAATCCGCCTCAGTTTCACCAGGAAAACCAACGATAATGTCTGTCGTAATCGCAATATCGCGCCTGGCGTTTTTCATCCACTCGATCCGCTGCATGTACTGATCTCGCGAATAGAGGCGCTGCATCCGGGAGAGCACGGCATTCGACCCCGATTGAACCGGAAGATGCACATGATTGCACAACGCCGGGTTGGCATCAATAGCCTCGACGATACCTTTGACGAAATCGCGAGGATGCGAAGTAGTAAACCGGACGCGGCGAATGCCGGGAATTTCGCCCGTCCGGGCCAGCAATTGAGAGAAGTCCCAACCCGGCGGTGACGGATCACGATAACTATTCACGTTTTGGCCGAGCAGTTGGATTTCTGAATAACCTCCTTCGGCAAGAGCCTTCCCCTCGCGCAGCACGCTTTCGCTCGTGCGACTCCGTTCGGGACCCCGTGTGAACGGCACAACGCAATATGCACACGCCTTATCGCAACCTTCGATGATCGTGATGTAAGCGCGATGCGGATTGTCCCGCCGCGTGAAAGGCGTATCGAAAGTTTCCGTTGTATCGAGACTAAGGCCCGTAACGCGGCGATTCCCTGCCTCGAGTTGCACCAACATCTCGGGCAATTTCGTATAGCTGGCGGACCCGGCAACTAAACTCACGTGAGGAGCGCGCTCAAAAATCCGTTCGCCTTCTTGCTGCGCAACGCACCCCAGCACACCAAAAATTTTGCCTTTGCCTGCATTGCGCTTGAATTGCTGCAAGCGGTGAAAGACCTTTTGCTCTGCCTTGTCGCGAATGCTGCAGGTGTTATAGAAGACGAGCTCGGCTTCGTCCGGATTGTCAACCTGCGTGTAGCCTTGCTGGAGCATGGTGCCCACGACCTTCTCGGAGTCGTGAGCGTTCATCTGGCATCCGAACGTCTCTATGTAAAACGTCTTCATCGTTTGAACTTCACCCGCCACAAGCGGCGCTGCTCAGCCCTTTATCCATGCAGGAAATGCATGGCCCAGCCGATGCCGAAGAGAGCCGCCATAAAACAACCAAAGCAGTACAGACCGTATTTCACGCGCTCCTGCTCGGTACGCTTCGTCACCAATCCCAGCATGATGCTCGCAAGTAGCGCAAAGAGAACGGAAACTTCAAAATGATCGAGGTTAATTTTCATTTCGCGCCTCGATCAGTCCTTTTGCTTCGTCGCGATTTCATACGCGTCGACCATCGCCAGGATATTTAACAATCCGGCAGCTACCAGAAACTTGGAGCCATAATCCGGCGAGTGGCCGGTAACATCGGGTTGCGAATAGCCAAGCCAAACCGCCAGAAAGTAAAAGATACCCGCCGCAAGATCGCCAATGAAGCCGCCAAATTGTATAAGCCGCGAGAGAAGATCGGTTCCGCCAGGGTGAAACAGCGGCCCGCGCATCAGCATCCCCAGCGCAAACGCTATGGCCACCGTGACAAAGATAATCGCAGCTCGCCCGCGCCGCCCGAGTAGAAAGTGACCGGAACCCGGGATCAGCCAGGCAAGCGCGACGGTGAGGTAGGGTGACCGCAGGTGCGGCGAACTGGTTGCGCTCGAAGAACTTGCTTGCATTGACTTAATTTTAGCTGGATGGCCCCGCATTCGCGGCGGGCGCGGATTCTAAGCCGTCGCCATTTGCTCGAGGCGTGCCTTTTTCCATAGAGCGATGTAGGGCTGCAAATCCAGCATCATAGCCTCAAACTGAGGCAGAGTCAGCGATTGCGCTCCATCGCTCACGGCTTTCTCAGGCTGTGGATGGACTTCTACAATCAGGCCGTCGGCGCCGATGGCCACACCCGCTCTCGATAAAGCGGGCACCAGACTCCGCTTCCCGGTCGCGTGGCTCGGATCGAGAATTATCGGCAAGTGTGAGAGTTCATTCAGTACCGCGATCGCCGTGATGTCGCACGTGTTCCGCGTAGCCGTTTCGAACGTGCGTATGCCACGCTCGCACAGAATCACGTTCGCATTCCCATGCGCCACGATGTACTCCGCCGACATCAGTAATTCCTTTACAGTCGAGCTCAGTCCGCGCTTCAGCATCACCGGCCGGTGAACTTTCCCGACCTCTTTCAGTAACGCGAAATTCTGCATGTTCCGTGCGCCGATCTGCAAAATGTCTGCATATTCGGCCACCATCTCGACGTCGCGATCGCTCATTACTTCCGTTATGATGCCCAGTCCGGTCTCTTGCTTGGCCCGCCTCAGCAATTTAAGCCCAGCGAGTTCCATGCCCTGAAAGTCGTACGGCGAGGTGCGCGGCTTGAAGGCTCCCCCGCGCAAGAACTTCGCGCCCTGCTTCGCCACGAACCGCGCCGTCTCGATGATCTGCGTCTCGTTTTCCACCGAGCAGGGCCCGGCCATCACGACGAACTCATCGCCTCCAATCGCAGTACCGTTTGCTTCTATCTCTGACCTGACGGAACGAAATTCGCGGCTAACAAACTTATACGGAGCGGAAATGCGAACCGCCTTTTCCACCTGCGGCATTGCTTCGAGAGATTCCAGGCAAGCTGTAACATCGCCCATGCCAACTGCGCCGATGATGACTCGCTCCTCGCCTTCGCTCGAGTGCACCTTGTACCCAAATTCCCGTATGCGCTCGCAAACCGCCTCTATCTCCGCTTTCGTCGCATGAGGTTTCATCGAAATGATCATTTGCCCCTCACAAACCTAATCTAAAATAGTAAAGGCCCACTCGTTTCCGGCGGGCCTCCCTCAAAAAGCTTCTTGTTTGATACTGAGCTTCACGCAGGCGCCCCTCGGCACGACTTCGGCCGAAACCAAAATCGAAAATAGTAAAACTGAACTGCGTAAGCCGTCATGGAAGTTATGAGTATGACACAGATTTTTTGAGATGCAAGCCCCGGGCCTTCGGGCCTTCCCTGATCAGCACGCTCTTACGTTAGGAGTGTCCTTTGGTTCATTCTGGCTTCCATCTCGGCCCAGATCTCGTCGACGTCGAGAGTCGAGCCGTTTCGTAGCACGCAGGGTCTGGATGCGTTCCAAATTTTCCGTCTCTCGATTCCATTCCCAGGCTGCATTTGATTCCGGGTCAAACACAAAAATTTGAGGAATGCCGATCCGCGCATAGTTGCGGCATTTTTCAAACACTTTGGTCATCGGGTCATCCGACAGGACTTCCGCGACGATGTCGACCGGCTTCGTTGGGTAGGGTTGTTCGATTTCGAGTGCAGCCGTTACGTCAGGCCGGGGTTGCCAGTTCGGGTCAATGCGTAAGTCAATTTCAGACCCGCTAGCGTAGCCGAGCTTATAAAAGAGGTCGCCCAAAATTACTTGAAGCAGGCCGTGCAACCACGTAGGTATTCCCTTTTGGACCACCTCTCCGAACCAATATTCGTAACCGTGTTCGTGGGCATACTGCGCGTTGAATTGTTCCAGCGTGAGGACGCTCGTTCCGGCTGCCATACCTTCATTATTGCTATGGGATACCCGGCGTGATAATACCCTCGGCGGTTTGCGCCTTCCTATAATGAACAGCCCGACATTACGACCAGACTAGCTGGAAGCATGTCAGGCCAGGCCCGTGCGCTCTTTCAGCCGCAATGTCCACGACGAAAACTCCCAGGTGTTGCTCTACCGACTCAAAGCCTGCGATCCATCGGTCAAGACGAGCAGTGATATCGTCCATTCCTTTGTTAGTCTGGAGAATCGCCACGGTCGCGATCGTAGTCGACGAACCCGCCGTCGCGACTGCTGTCACAATCGCGGTGATGGGATTCGCGTCCATGCTCCCCAGCCTAACGGATCTTATGCATAGCCGCTACGCATATCCATACCTACCCGGCGCTCTGGAACGATAGAATTTCGTTAACGATCACCGCCCCGCCCAGTTACTGCGGCGGCGTATCCTCTGGAGGTGGGTTGTCGTTTGGGGTCTGGCTACCATCTGGAGCCGGAGTGTCAGTCGTCGTGGGAATATCGTTGGGAGCCGGAATTACCTCGCTCGGAGGCGCGCTCCCTGGATTTGCTGCTCCGGTACTTGGCGCTGGCGCATTTTGATTAGCCGGGACCGGAGAACTAACCGGGGCCGGAAGCGCCACGGGAGGGCTGCTCGGCTGCAGAGCGTTTGCCTTGTTCAAACCCGGGCCCAAACTGTTTCTGCCGGCCCCCGGCGCGCCACCGAATCCCGTGCCGCCGGGCAAACCCTGTTTCATATCCTTTGTCGGATCGTAGTAAAACTCCCACAACGAATAGTCCACCTGGTCGTTTACAACTTTGATGCTCTGGCCTTTGGCCTTGCTTGCGACCCCAGCTAACCCGCCGCTCATTATTCTGAACCTGCTCGCGTCTGCTCCCTGCGCTTGAGAGTTCGGATTCGTTAACATGCGGCGGATCGCGTTCATTGAGTTCGCGCCTTGCATTCCAGCCGCCGGACTCATTTGGTCCGGACCGCCTTGCCCGTTATTCGGCAGCGGCGAGTTCTGCGCCTGTTGCAGTTGTCCCGGCTGCACTTGTCCAGCTTGCGGTTGTCCCATCTGGTCCGTGCCGCCCGGATTCGCTTGCGCCACTTGGCTGGGGTCCGGTGCCAGCCCGCTTTGGGCGCTGTCTGCAGGTTGCCCCGTCTGAGCCGGATCGCCTGGTTGCCTAAGTCCAGTCGGATCCGATGTAGATCCGGCAGCGGTGCGTGGAGTTGAAACCCCTCCGTTTGCTGCCACCGCCGGCGGACGCTTCGGACCCGCCTGGACAACTACGGCGCCCGGGTCGTTGCCCGAGGATGAACTTGCTCCACCGAATGGCGAAAATCCGCTATTGAAGCTCGACGACCCGGAATTCCCAGTGGAGCTTCTGTTCGAGCCAAACCCACTAGAGCCAAAACTTGTGCTCGAGCTAAAACTAGATGTATTCGACCCGAAGCTCGAGTTGGAACCAAAGCTCGAGTTCGAGCCAAACCCAGAATTCGTAGTCGACCTGGCCGTACCTGAAGACGCAACCGGGTTGGAATTAGCGCCAAATCCCGAGTTTGCCGCGGCAGCCGATGTACCTCCCAAACCCGAGCTCGCGCCATACGCCGAAGCATTCGCAAGCTGATTATTCTTGAGTGGATTGACCTTGGAGTCCACCAGCATCCCGCCTGGCCCCATGTGAAGCAATCGCCAATCGTCCTTCCCTGTAAACGGATCCTTGAATCGATGGCGTAGAAAACGCAATCGGTTTGTATTTTCCAGTTGCTCAATCGACGCCGGATACATCCCGAATTTCCTATAGAAGAGCTTGACCCCACGCTTGTACTGCGCGCCTCGATCGATCAGCATTTCTTCTTTCTGGCGTTGGGATTCAAACACCGCCACAGGCATCTCGCGGTACAGCATGATGGCAACGACCGCCGCAAGAACGAAGACGATCAGCAGCGCGGAGCCACGCTCGGAATTCCGTCCCCCTCGAGATAAACTGCGTTTATAACTCATTGTGGTGGTTCCGCCCCTGGATCGGCTGGTTCGATCATTTGCTGTTCAATCGGTTGCTGTTCGCCCGCTTGTTGTTCTATTCCTGGATTTGGCCCTGGGTTCGACTGGTCTCTCACCTCCGGCACTAGCGGCAGAGTCTTTCCTTTTTTCACCTCGGTATCTTCGAGTCTCGCGCTGCTCGGCGTCAGCTCTACCACCAGGTATTTCTGCTTCAACACGTCACCCTCGGATGCAATTAGAATGTTGTCGCCATCCAGAAAAAACGCGCGATTATTCTCTCCTCTGCCGACCGGTTTAGCAAACCCGTAATATTTCAATGGAATGTTGATGTCGGCAACCGCAGGCGTTCGTATGATAGGCGGAGGCAGCGGCTTCGGTGGAATGATCGGGTGCAAAAGAGGCCTTCCTGCCTGATCCACCAGAGGAGCAGCGCCCATTTGGAATAGATTTCGCGAGCTGCCACTCGGCGCGATAGACTGCAACCGCGCCAGGAAATCTAGATGCAGTGTTGGATCGACATCGCCGTGCGTGGGATCGATCGCCCGTAGGCGTAACGTTCCGTGATCGCTGTTTTTCGATGCTCGGCGCACTGCGGCCGTGCTAGCTGCAGGCGCTCGCCCCGCTGCCGTTGGAGTCGTCGTAACGGCAGGACGTCCTGCGCTGGCGGGCGCACCCCCTTCATCCCCTCGCGAGTTGTACCAGAATAGAATAGCCGCCACTCCGATCAGGAGAACCACGATAACTTTGGGATCGATTCCCATGCGGATGCCGAAAATCTTAGTCGGGGCGGCAGAGTTCATGGCTGACCCCCAAGCACTGGGCTCGCCTCTTCCTGAATCACAGCCTGGAATCGAAGTGACGCATTCACTCGACCCCCGGTCTGCTGAGGCGCAGCAAGTAGTGTATCCAGCATCAGCAGCATCGGAGACTTATCCACCTCATACAGAAAATGCATGAGATTGTCATACGTGCCTTGATAATTGTTGGCTGCGATGTTTAAAAGCGTAAGGTCTACGGTGCCTTCAATCGGCTCCTCTGAATAAACACGATCGCCTTCCTGTAAGCCCGAAGCCGCCGCCATTCTTTGCAACTCTCCAATCACCCTCTGGTAAGCGGTGCGCCGGGGCAGAAAATAGATAGATTGGAACGCTGACGATTGCGTATTACCGAGCTGTACGTTTGCCGAAACGGTTTTCAAACGCGTTGCATTCGTTCGTGTCGCCGCGATTTCATTCCGAACTTGTGAACTTTGCTCGGTCAGCTCTCGCTGTGTGCCTCCTGGAGGATCAAGATACAAAAACAGTGCTACGCAGTTGAGCAGCGCAAGCAAAACGCCAATGCCCCGGAGCCAAAATCCAGGACCCTGGCGGCTCAGGTTGCTGTTGATTCGAAGCCGTTCAAAGTTTCTGGGCATAGGCAACCGTCACTCGGTATCGGTACAGTGGATCGTTCTGCGTCGGAGGCTGCTGGTTCACGACCGTCGCCGCGCCGAACAGAGTTGATTCTTGCAAACGCTTTAAAAGCTGGATCACGGCATCTGGCCGGTCGGTTCCAACCACCATGTCCAGTTGAACGTGGTCCACACCCGCAACGTCTTCCGTTGGAACCTGCGGCAAGCGCAGAGCAACCAGCCGCATATTGGTGGGCATCACCGTCTCGAGATCTTTGAAGACGCGGCTCCAGCTCACCCCTCGACGAGCGATCAATTGGTTGAGGAATACGCTTTTTGCAAAGACATCCGCATTTTCGGGTTTGCCTAAAACGCTCGCGAATTGGGCTTGTTCGCGTTGTAAGCGTTGCAATAGCGCCCGTTCTTCATTGATCTCTCGGCGCAGATTGGACGCGCTCGCCCTTTCATGAAGGATCAGGCCTATTAATACCAGCAGCGAGCAAGCGAGCCCCAAACAGACGAATACATACACCGCATTTTGTGCGCGCTCGCGGCGAAATGGCTGCGAAGCAAGATTTAGAGTGCCCGCCGAGATCGCGTTCATGCTGCGTATTGCTCCAAAAGACCCAGCAGCCCCGCGTTCTGCTGAGATGCTGCTCCGAACCTCGAGTGAACGCCCGTATACGGAAGTCGAAGCTCTTCTTGCGCCAGCCTTCCGAACGCATCGGTCTCCGGGCCGAACCCGCACAGCAGCAGGCGCGTAGCAGACTGCCCAATCTGATCTTCCGCGTAAGCCAGCGTTTGCTGAAGCAAAGTCAGGATGTTGAAATCTCCCTGTTCCACTTCCTCGCCCTCGCCCGCTGCCAAATCCAGGCACCGCACCAGGCGTACGCGGCCTTGCTCCAGCAACAAAACTGAGAGCGTTGATCCCGCCACCTTCGCCACCACGCTGAGCCCAGGCTCCGAAAGAGCGCATAGCGGCAATACTGCAATAGAAGACGGCGTCACCAGCCCGACGCGGTACCCGGCGGCCGTGAAGAGCGTTTCGTACTCGTTCAAGATCGGACGCGCAATCGCAATCGCCAGCACTTCGATTCGCTTCGGCTCATTCACCTGTACGGAATATGCAACCTGGGCCTCGTCAATATGAAACGGCACCGTCTTGCGAAGCCGGAACCGGATCAGCGCGCCACGTTCTTCCTCGCCCGCAGGAAACTCCTCGAAATCGAGAATTGCCATGCGAACCGCGTAATCCGGGATGACGATCCCGGTGGCGGCTTGTTTGGGCGTCGCGCTCCGCCCGGCAGTAATGGCTCCAGAAACTTGCGCCAGCGCATCCCGATACAAGTGCGGTTTCAGCAGATTCGGCGCGTTCGGCGATGCCGTGAGCGAGCGCTCAACGAACACTTGCTGCCTCATTTCGCCCGGTGCGCGCGGAGATACTCCAGCCAAAGAAGTCTCCGTGACCTCGAAGAGATGTTCCGGGGCTGGTTCCGAAACCCAGCGTTGGACAATATCAAGAAACGGCAGACGCTACCTCATCCTTCGATAAACGTCACTTTGTTGACCTCGCGCAACGTCGTGATCCCCTGCCGTATTCTGTCCAGCGCCGATTCACGAAGGAACGTCATCCCATCCTCGCGCGCGATCCGCTTGATCTCCGACGTTGCCCTGCGCTCAAGAATCATCTCGCGAATCCGTTCACTCAAATCCAACAGCTCATGAATCGCCGTCCGTCCGCGAAATCCTGTGCCGCTACACTCCATGCACCCGCGTCCTTCATAGAACGGAAACGAACCCCAGTCCGCCAGGTCGAGCCCGCTCTCCCGCAGATAATCATCGTCGTACGTCACCCGCTGCCGGCAATGCGGGCAAATCACTCGGACTAATCGCTGCGCCAGGATGCAGTTCAGCGCAGACACAAAGTTATACGGCTCAACACCCATATTCAAGAAACGGCCCAAAACATCAAGCACGTTATTGGCGTGAACCGTCGTAAAGACCAGGTGCCCCGTGAGTGCGGCATTGATCGCAATCTGCGCTGTCTCCTGATCGCGAATTTCGCCCACCAGAATCTTGTCCGGATCATGGCGCAAAATGGATCGCAAACCGCGGGCAAACGTCAGCCCCTTCTTCTCATTTACGGGGATCTGCGTTATTCCTTTGATCTGGTATTCGACGGGATCCTCGATCGTGATGATCTTGTCTTCGTCATTCTTGATCTCGCTCAATGCCGCATAGAGCGTTGTCGTTTTGCCCGATCCGGTAGGGCCCGTCACCAGCACCATTCCATACGGTTCTTTGATGTAGCGGCGGAATTTAGTGATGTCCTGGTCCGCGAATCCAACCACGTCTAGCGTGAGCTGAGAGAATTTCTCGCTCATCGACTCTTTGTCGAGCACGCGAAGCACCGCATCCTCGCCATAAATTGTCGGCATGATTGAAACGCGGAAGTCGATCAACCGGCCCTTGTACCGCACACGAAATCGCCCATCCTGCGGAACGCGCCGTTCAGCGATATCCAATTCGCTCATCACCTTGATACGCGAAATGACCGCCGAATACAATTCCTTGGCAATGGGACTCATGGCGTACTGCAGCACTCCGTCGATCCGATACTTGATGGCGAGTTCCTGATCGCGCGTCTCGATGTGAATATCGCTCGCGCGCCGCTCGAGCGCGTTGAATATCGTGGTGTCTACCAGCTTGATCACCGGCGCAATGTTGCCCTCATCCGATGCGAGCCGGTCGATCGAAAGCGTTTCGTCCGCGTTCTCTTCGTCACCCACCACGTCGAGCGTGAAGCCTTCGGTGACTTCTTCGAGGACGCGCTGCGACTGTTCGGTTTTCTTCAGCAGATCCGAGATCTGTGAATACGTCGCAACTTTGACCTTCAGCTTTTTCGAGAGCAGAACCGAAAGCTCATCGATATGAACAATCTGCGTCGGGTCTGACAGCGCGATCTCGAGCGTTCCATTGTGTCCCTGTAAAGGTACGAAGTGATACCGGAACATCAAATCGACCGGAACCGTGCGAAATAGCTCGTGGTCGATCTTGGCGCTTTTGAGGTCGATGAATTCGCAGCGATAACGCCGCGCCACGCTCTTCGCGTGTTCAGCTTCCTCGAGCGGATCTTTGATTTGAATTGTCTCGGTCGCCATGGTTGGTTATCGAATCGTGTCCGCCAGCGAGAAGATAGGCAAATATAGGGCCACCAGGACAAAGGCGACAAAGATACCCATGAAAATCATGATTGCCGGCTCTATGAGTGAAAGCAGCGCCGTCATGCGCGTCGCCACATCTTCCTCATAGAACTCCGCTACGCTGCTTAGCATCTGGGGCAGAGCGCCGGTCGATTCTCCTACCTCCATCATGTCAATTGAAAGAGGAGGAAATATGCCAGTAGTCGTCAGTGCGGCAGAAAGCGATTTCCCTTCCCTCACCAGAATCGCCGTGCGGTCGAGCGTCTTTTTCAGCAGCACCGTGCCGAGCGAACGGCCCGAAGTTTCGAGCGCTTGCACCAGCGGAATTCCGCCGATCAGCAGCGTGCTCAACACCCGCGAAAATTGCGCCACCTGGTATTTGGTCCAGATCTCGCCAAACAGCGGCATGCGCATCTTCCATCCATCGATCGTCTCCTGCGATGCTTCGCGCCGCGACCAGAAATAAGCGCCCACTGCGGCGATCAGAAGTGCCGCGAAACCCGCCAGCACATAACTGCGCGCCGTCGTGCCGACAGCAATCAGAATTCGCGTAGCTGCCGGAAGTCTCGCTTCCATGCTGTTGTAAAGCTCCGCAAAATTGGGCACAACATACGTAATCAGGAACGTGATCAGACAGATCACCAGAAAAATCAGAATGGACGGATACAGCAGCGATACCAGCAGCTTCTTCCTGAGTGTCAAGCTTAGGCGCTGATACGTCAGATACCGGTCGAGAACCTCGACCAGCGAGCCCGACTTCTCGCCTGCCAGGACGGACGTTACATAAATCGGAGGAAAAACGTTTTGGTGCGCAAACGCATCAGACAGCACACTGCCGCTTTTCACTTCGTCCCGGACCGCCTTGATGTGGCGGCTGAGCTTTTCGTCGGTTAGCCTGTCGGCAAGTAAGTCCAGGCCTTTCAGAATGGGCAGCCCGGCCCGAACCAGAGTGACGAACTGCTGATTGAAGATCAGGAACTTTTCAAGGTTTACGCTCTTGCGGCGCGCCTTGGTCCCGCTCAGCCGCGCTCCCAAACTCTTGGGGTGCGCGGAATAAACCAGGTAACCCTGCTGGGCCAGGCGTTCACGAGCCTCGCGCTCGGTCGGCGCTTCCGCCACCTGCTCGTGCATTTGACCGCGCGGGTCCGCGTACCGGAGAACGAATTCAGCCACTGCTTCTAGTTCTCCCCCGCCCCGAGTCCCAGCGACTCGACAACTTCAGCCCCGCGCGGCACGGTGAAATGGAACAAGTCATCTGCGGCAGGCGGGTTCACCCTCTCATTTTCGAACGTGAAGGAGAGCGCGGATTCGTCCCGGCCGATCACTTTCAACGCGCGAATCGAAGCATCGGGCGCAATCAGCATTTCCACCTTTTCGTAAGGGACACGAGCATTCTTCGCCGAAGCCTCGAGCCACGTGCCGGCCTCGGCGCCATGTAGCTCAAAATCGCGGAACTCCTTCTTCATATCCAACCGGCCCAGAAGAAAGGCGAGCGGCGCCCGCATATCCTCAGTGTCCTTAAGCCTCAGTTTTTCTACCCTATTGTGCCGCGCGGTATACAGGAAGACGTTCTTTCCATCGGAGATGAACAGCTTGCCCGCGGGCCGCGTATATTCCCACCGCATTTTGCCCTGTTTTCGCAGCGTCAGGGTTCCGGATTCGGGCTGCCGGGCGTGACCTTGCACACTGTAGTTCTCAACGAAGCTCACCGAAAGCGTTCGCGCGCCGTTATACCGGTTCTCAACGCGCTGAATCACGTCGTGAACCACGTGATCCGCGGAATCGGCCAGCATCAGGCCTGCACCTACTAATATTCCGCTGATAAGCCGGCCCACACTCACAAGACGCACGCGTATGGGCCTTCGTTTAACCGGTTTAGCCTAATCGCTTTACTCACATGAAAGGCTCAAGGTGCCAGCCGTTCAAGAACCCATCCGCCTGCCTCGGCTTTTCTGTATCGCAGCCTGTCATGCAGCCGGTTCGGCCGTCCTTGCCAGAACTCAATGACCTCCGGCAGCAGGCAATA
This sequence comes from Bryobacteraceae bacterium, assembly GCA_051004875.1. Taxonomy (GTDB): domain Bacteria; phylum Acidobacteriota; class Terriglobia; order Bryobacterales; family Bryobacteraceae; genus Bog-105. The sequence continues at coordinate 1,144 of JBPCJX010000198.1, read as the reverse complement.
GCCACCCCAAAACTCCGGAACCGGAATATCGCCTTCGTCCGCGTAAGCCGCTTCAAGTTCCCTCAACCGCGCCTCGATCGGCTCCCGGCTCGGCAGTATCTGGCTTTGATGCGATGCCCAAGCGCCCAGCTGGCTGCCTTTCGGCCGCGTCCGGAAATACGCTTCAGATTGTTGCCGTGGTACCCGCCGAATCTCGCCCTCCACCCTGACCTGACGTTCCAGCTCCGGCCAATAGAAGGTGAGCGCGGCGAACGGGTTCGTTTCTAATTCCCGAGCCTTTCGGCTGCTGCAATTAGTATAAAAAACGAACCCAAGGTCGCTCACTTCCTTCAACAGCACCACCCTTGCCTAAGGCCGCCCGTCTCGCGTGGCCGTAGCCAAAACCATGGCATTCGGTTCTTTTAAATCAGCGCGTTGCGCATCTTGAATCCAGCGCTCGAATTGCACGATTGGGTTCGTTTCGCAATTCTGCTCGCTCAACTCGCCCAGCCCATAGTTTTCCCGCAGGTCGGCGAGAGACATTCGATGAGTTCGTTTGGCAAAGACGCCCCTGTTCGCCCTATCGCCTGCCATCACAAAAGCCGAAAATCTTCCATTCCACTCTAAATCAATCGCTTGCCGCTATTGCAAGCCGCCGCCCAGCACTCCCCACCCGCCACAATCGTGCTCGAAGCATCCCCATGCACGATCCCATCAGCGGTGATCTCATCGACAAAGTCCGCACCGGCCCCGCTGGCCCACGCACCCCGAAAGGCAAAGCCAAATCCAGCCGAAACTCCTTCAAGCACGGCTGCCGCTCCCCAAAAACCGTCCTCCCCTACGAAGATCCCCGCCTTCGAAGCCACCGTCCAAGGCTGGCTCACTGCCTACAATCCCGACACCCAACCCGCCATCACGCTAGTTGAAAACCTAGCCCGCGCCCACTGGGTTCTCAAACGCAATGAAAAACGCCTCGAAGAAGTCGAGTGGGAACTCCCCGCCAATGCCTATGACTGGACCGACGAACACCACAAACTCTACTCCACCACCAATCGCTATAAAACCACTGCCGAGCGCTCTTTTCTTCGCTATTTTCAAAGAAGTCGAAGCACACTACCCACCGCCTGCACCGCGACGACCACGCCCGCCAACTCGCTTTCGCCAA
>JBPCJX010000197.1:0-150650 GCA_051004875.1 Bryobacteraceae bacterium | reverse complement strand
CCCACGAGCATGTCTCTATCCAGCGCGAGAGAGAAATCGCGAATATTTTCCGACATTTCAAAATCCGTGCGAGGCAACATGATGCCGTTTGCCGCGTAGCTATTGATCAACGCGAGTACAGCCTTTATGTCCCGCATGGTGGCTTTGCGCACCGCTACGGCAGTTTGCGTCACCCTGGCACGCTCCTGGCCGGTTCACGGTCGCTCTGCAGCCTGGTCCCCAGTAGCTCGCCGGCCAATAGGCGCACGCAGACGTCGGTTTCGTGGCCCGGCGCAATCGTAATTTCGTCCAATCCTTGGTCCAAAGCGCCCATTGCGGCTTCAAGCTTCGCGCGCATGCCGCCGTGAGCACGTCCCGACTGAATCAGTTCGCTAATGCCCTTGCGCGTGAGAGCGGAGATTACCTGATCTCCATCATTTTTCACGCCCGGAACATCGGTAAGAAATATGAGCCGGTCGGCGCGCCATCCAATCGCGCACGAAACCGCCATTTCGTCCGCGTTCACGTTGTAAATGGTGCCTTGGGAATCGGCGGCGATGCACGCTACAACGGGAACGTACCCAGCGTTTCCCAGCAGCCTAAGCAACGCGCCGTCCGTTCCAATCGGCTTTCCCACGAACCCGAGTTCGAAATTCAGTTGAACCACGGTGGTAAGACGGCCGTCGACGCCGGACAAGCCCATTGCCGTAACGCCCGCCGCCAATAGCGCTGAAACCAAACGCTTGTTCACCTCACCTGCGATCACTTTCGTAACGGCATCGATAACGGCCCGATCGGAAACCCTCAAGCCGTTCACAAATCTGCTCGCCGTTCCTTGCTCTTCCAGAACTCGCGTCACCTGCTTTCCGCCGCCGTGCACCACAACCAACTCATGATTACGCGCTACCGCTGCGAGTTGCCCAGCAATCGCAGACCGGCCCGCTTCGTCCTCCAAAAGCGTGCCGCCCAGTTTGATCAGTACTTTCACAAGAGCGCCTGCGTTTCCGGAAATCCGAGTACCAGATTCATGTTCTGAACCGCTTGGCCGGCGGCGCCCTTTACCAGATTGTCTTCGGCCGCGACGATGACCGCTCGTTGACTCTCAGGATCAAAAACAAATCCTATATCGCAGAAATTTGTCCTCTGTACGGCCCGCACGTCCGGTACTCTGCCTGGCACGTAGAGCCGCACAAATGGCTCATCAGCGTAATATTCTTCATAAATTGCGAGCAGATCTACAGGCTTTTCGACGCGCTGCGTGCGAACGTAAATCGTCTCTAAAATGCCACGGTCAATCGGCAATAGATGAGCAGTAAACGTGAATTCGCGTTCGCCGAGCCCGGAGTTTTGCAAGATTTCGGGAACGTGCCGGTGCTCCATTAGTCCGTAAGCGCTGAAATTCCCCATCACTTCGCAAAAGCTTGTTTGTAATGATGCCTTCCGGCCGGCGCCGCTAACCCCGGATTTCGCATCACAAATAATCCCGCGGCTCCGGTCGGCTACTTGGGAGGTGATCAGTGGGCGAATTGCCAAATTCGCTGCCGTTGCATAACAACCGGGATTCGCGACTAACTTGGCATTGCGGATCTCATCTCGACAATATTCAGGCGCCCCGTACACCGCTTGATTAAAGAGAGATGCCGCCCGATGCCGCTCTTTGTACCATTTCGAGTAGGTTTCCGCATCCCGCAACCGGAAGGCTCCACTGAGATCAATCACCTTTGCGCCCGTGTCCAATATTCCAGGCGCCAGGTCCATCGACACGTCTGCCGGAGTAGCCAAAAAAACGAGCTCTAAACCTTCCTGTTGAACTGCTTCGGCTGTCGCCGGAATGCTCTTGGCTGGCTTCAGGCCGAGCAGCCCGGGACGCTCCTCGGAATCGAACCGGTGCTCGAGCAGAAAAACATCCACTTCCGAATGGCGAGAAAGGATCCGGACCAGTTCGCCTCCGCTGTAGCCCCGAAATCCGGCGATACCGACCCGCTTTGAGTAATTATTCACCTCAAAGAATAATTATACTATAGCTGCTCAGTCGTCGAGCGAGCCGCCAAATCTCCAATAACCGGAAGCTTCACCTGCTCCTGGTTGGCCGCCTTGACGAGCAGATAGATCCAACAGATAAAGAGGGCGAATTTCACGACCCCGAAAATCATGTGCTCGGCCCCCCAGCCTGGAAATCCTGTCATGAAGAAAGCCGGGACTGCGGAGGACACGATCAGCCAAGCTACGAAAAGGTACAGCGCTTGGAACGCGTTGAAGCGGACCCGTTGGTTCGTTCGGTATTTCTGAGAGGCGAGAAAGACGATGGCAGGGATGACGCCAAAGACCGGTATGTAGCAGAGAATGGATGCCGTCCGGTCACTCATGCCTTCCAGGAAGTCCGTAAACTGAGCCGGGGGACGCGGTTGCGCCGCTCCACAGTTGTGGCAAAAGGACGCGTATGGATCAACGCCAGTCCCACAATTTGTACAAAACGGCAACGCTCTCGTCCTCCATCCTAAGCTCTTACCAACGGTTCTATATCAACTTACGTTTCCAAGCACAGCGTTGTTCCCAGTTTGCTCAACGGACTCCTTACCGAGCCGTTCCTCAATCGCTTTCATGACCATGGCCGCAGATTCCGAGAGGCTTTCCAAATCCGTCCGGCATTCTACGTCCGGCTTCAATGGAGGCTCGTAGGGGTCAGTGACCCCGGTAAAATGAGCCAGTTCGCCCGTTCTGGCCCTCCGATAGTGCCCTTTCGGGTCTCGCTGCTCGCAAACCGGAAGGGGCGCGTTCACGTACACTTCCACAAAATTCCCGACCGTCCGGCGCACTTCCTCGCGAACCGCGCGATAGGGCGAAATAGCGGAAACAAGTACAATCACCCCATTTCTGTTCAACAGATGCGCAATAAAGCCGATGCGTCGGATATTTTCATCGCGGTCTTCCTTGCTGAAACCTAAATCCTTCGAAAGCTGCCTCCGCACCACGTCGCCATCGAGGACCTCAACTCTCAATCCTTTCGCCCAGAGCTTCTCAAACACGGCTTGTGTGATGGTTGTCTTGCCGGCGCCGCTCAGACCCGTAAACCACACCGTTAATCCACCGGACGTGGGGATTCCCGGCCCCTCGATGTCCCGCCCGGGATCTAAGACCTCGGAGATCATACCGGCACCGATGGTGTGGTTCGACGACGGATCAATGAAGATAAACGCTCCCGTCGAGCGGTTTACCTGATATGGCTCGCAATAAAGCGGCTGATGCGTTTCGACGATCACTGTCCCGATACCGTTAAACTCAACCCTTTCGGATGCCGCCGTCTCAAACCCTTCCAGATCGAAAACGCTCTCCACTTTCGAAACCATCGCGCACACCTGCCGAGTGGTATGCCGGATTAAATAAGGCCGCTGTGCAACCAGGGGCGTCTGACTCATCCAAACCACGGCGGCACGAAATACTCTTGAAGTTGACGGCGGGTTCACTGGGTCAACGAGCATGTCGCCGCGACTGAGGTCGATCGGCCGGTCCAGCGTCAACGTTACTGAGTGAGGCGTGGATGCCCCTGCTTCGCCCGAGTCCGGCCGTGTAATTGAGAAAATTTTGGCGCAAACACCTGCCGGAAGCGCCAGAACCGTGTCACCCACCTTTAAATGCCCTGAGGCAATCTGTCCGCCGTACCCGCGAAAATCTGCTTCCGCCCTCAGTACCACTTGAACTGGCAGGCGCAGTGGCTCTTCAGCGGGCGCGCCGACATTCACCGTCTCCAGAAACTCGATCAGCGAGCCACCGTCATACCACGGCATATCCCAAGAGCGCTCGACAATGTTGTCGCCGCGCAGCGCGCTCACTGGAATCGCAGTTATCTCGGCGAATCCGAGGGATCTGGCAAGCTCTTCGAACTCCTTCCGGATACGCGAAAAGACTGCCTCATCGAAGCCGACGAGATCCATCTTATTCACGGCTAAGACGATGTGCCGGATGCCGAGCAATGAACAGATATGCGCGTGGCGCCGCGTTTGCAGCAGCACACCCTTGCGCGCATCGGCCAAAATGATGGCAAGTTCGGAATGGGAAGCTCCGGTCGCCATGTTGCGCGTGTATTGGTCATGGCCAGGCGCATCGGCAAGAATGAACTTACGGCGGTCGGTGCTGAAATAGCGATATGCGACATCGATGGTAATGCCCTGCTCGCGTTCAGCGCGAAGACCGTCGGTCAGGAATGCGAGTTCGAGGCCGTTCGACGAAGGCCGCCGCACGCTTTCCAACTGATCTTCGTAAACCGCATTCGCATCGTGCAGCAGACGCCCGACCAAAGTCGACTTCCCATCGTCGACGCTGCCGGCGATCAGAATTCGTAGCAGGGTTTGCGGCATCGCTAGAAATAGCCTTCCCGTTTTTTGAGCTCCATTGAGCCCTCAGTGTCGTGATCGATGATGCGTGTCTCGCGCTCGGACCTGCGCGCGCCCTGCAGCTCGTCTACGATTTCGCGCACTGTCGTCGCTGTTGAGCGAATCGCACCCGTGCAATAGGTGCAGCCAAGAGTCCGGAACCGGCAGAGAACAGTTTCGATGTGTTCGCCCGCGAGGAGAGGCGGATTGTGCTCAATTGGAATCAAAAGCGGTCCGCGGATCACAACTTCGCGTTCACGCGCGAAATAAAGCGGGACCACGGGTATCTGCTCGACATCGATGTACTTCCAAACGTCGAGCTCGGTCCAGTTCGACAGCGGAAAAATCCGCATGGTTTGGCCCGGGTCGATACGCCCATTGAACAGATTCCACATCTCAGGCCGCTGTTCTCTCGGATTCCACTGTCCGAACGCATCGCGAAATGAAAACACGCGCTCTTTCGCCCGGGACTTCTCTTCGTCCCGCCGCGCCCCGCCGATTGCGGCCTCAATGCGATGCAGCTTCAAGGCATCAAGCAGCGCTTTCGTTTTCAGTTGGGCACAGCACTTCGCCGTGCCGAGCTGGAAAGGGCTCGCACCTTCATCGATCGCTTTCTGATTCGTGTGCACGAGGACGTTTACGTTGTACTCCGCAGCGATCCGGTCGCGGAACTCGATCATCTCCCTAAATTTGTATGTCGTATCGACATGCAGCAGCGGGAACGGGATGCGGGCCGGCTGAAACGCCTTTTGCGCCAGATGCAGCAGCACCGAAGAGTCCTTTCCAATTGAATAGAGGAGTGCAGGCCGGCTAAACTGCGAAGCCGCTTCACGAAGGATGTAGATAGCCTCGGATTCGAGAGCCCGAAGATGGGAAATGCTCATGCTGACTTTCGGCTCGATACACCTAGGATAGCTTTCGCGAACATCTTTGCTACGATCAGGCAAAGCAAATGCGAGCCGGTCTCCTTGCATCGTGCGCCCTGTTGTGCACACTGTCGTGCCCCCAATGGATTCCTTCCATCGCACAGGCGGCCCAGAAGCCACTTGAGATCTTTTTTATCGATGTAGAGGGCGGACAAGCCACTTTATTCGTTGGCCCCGCAGGTCAATCTTTATTGATCGACACCGGCTGGTCCGGGAACGCTTATCGCGACGCTAACCGCATTTTGGCCGCAGCCAAACGGGCCAAGATCAAGAAAATCGACTACGTGCTCATCACGCATTACCATTCCGACCACGTAGGCGGCGTTCCTCAACTCGCGGCGAAGATTCCCGTGGGTACATTCATCGATCACGGGCCAAACCGCGAAGACAGCAAGGGAACAAGCCGCCTGTATGCCGACTATCAGAAAGCCATCGCAGCCGCAAATCACTTGACGGCGAAGCCGGGCGATAAACTGCCGATCAAAGGGATAGATGCCGTCGTCGTAAGCGCGGACGGCAACTCGATTAACCAGCCGCTTCCGGGCGCCGGTCAGCCGAACAACTCCTGCGCGGGAGTCGAGCCGAAGGGCATGGACCCTTCCGAAAACGCTCGCTCGCTGGGCCTCGTGATCACTTTTGGCAAATTGAGAATCGTCGACCTAGGCGACCTTACTTGGAATAAAGAGCTGGAGCTAGTCTGTCCGAATAACAAGATCGGGAAGGCCGATATCTTTGTCGTGTCGCATCACGGTTTGGATCAGAGCAACAGCCCCGCTTTGGTCCATGGCATTCAACCGCGTGTCGCGATCATGGACAATGCTTCGAAGAAAGGCGGAAGCCCTTCAGCGTGGGACATCATCAAGTCATCCCCGGGTCTCGAAGACTTCTGGCAACTGCACTTCGCAGATGCGGGTGGCAAGGATCACAACGTCTCCGACCCTTTCATCGCCAACGTTACCGAAGCTGATACGGGTTATTATCTGCGCGTAGTCGCAGATGCCGACGGCAGCTTCGAGATCTATAATCCCCGCAACAAGTTTTCCAAGCAGTATTCGGCGAAGTAGAGACCGTAATGGCCCCGCAACCGCGTCCGTGTGCCGTGCGGTATATGGGTAACCGACAAACCATCTTCATTCTTGCACTGTTGCTTGCGGCCGCTGCGTTGACGAGCTGTTCGCGCAAGAAGACCCTCGGCCGTGATGAACTGCGATCCGAAATCAGATCGGCCTATTCGTTCGTCGCGGAATCGGAAATGTTTATCGACTACATTCGCCAAGGGCATGCTACGCGCCATTACGCCGAAGGACACGCAACTTATCTGAAAGATGCCGTAGCGCAACTTGATAAAGAACTCGAGCAAGCCGCGCCGGAACCGGGTACCCAGAATGTAGTTTCTGACTGCAGAAGCTACATGGCGCTTCTGTGTCGTGAGCTGTCAGGCATTGCCACAAACGTCGGCGACAACGATGCACTGGCTGTTGCAGGAAAAAGAATGGAGAACATTCGGAAGAGCTTGGAAAGGGCCTACTCTTTCTTATGAAAAAAATTCTCGGCATAACGCTGGGAATCATGACTGCACTGGGCGGATTCGTCGATCTTGGCCAAATCGTGTTCACGATGCAGGCCGGCGCGCTATTCGGGTACAGATTGATGTGGGCAATCGTACTCGGCACTGCAGCGATCATCCTTTACATGGAAATGTGTGGCCGGATCGCGGTGGTTGCGAAAAAGCCGGTATTCACGGTCGTCCGCAGCCGGCTTGGTTTTCCGCTGGGCTTCGTCACCTTGATCGCCTCGAACCTCCTGAATGTAATTACGTGCGCCGCAGAGTTGGGCGGAATAGCGATTGTGCTGCATCTTCTTACTGGCTGGCAGGAGAGAGTACTGCTCATCGGCGCCACCCTCGGGCTTGGCATGATCGTTTTTCTGTTCAGGTTTCAGTGGATCGAGCAAACCTTTGGATTTTCCGGTCTGATGATCATCGTGTTCGCCGTTTCGGCAGTGGTTCTGCATCCCAATTGGAACCAAGTTGCTCGGGGATTACTGCCCACGATTCCGCCAGCGGATACGAAAGATGTTTTGCTGTACGGCTATTTCGCCGTGGGAATCTTCAGCGCCGTTCTCATGGAATACGAAGTGCATTTTTACTCGTCTGGCGCGATGGAAGAAGACTGGACTCCGAAGGATCTAGGCGAGAACTTTATGGTGGCGGCGTTCGGGTGCGTTTTGGGTGGGGCACTCACCGCGGGTCTATTGTTGTTGGGGGCGCTCATCTTTCTGCCGCACGGTATCTTTCCCGAGATCCTCAGTACAACTGTTATGGCTGGCGCGTTTCCGTTCGGCCAGAAGGCGCTCATCCTGGCCTTAATGGGAACGCTGGCCTGTCTTGCCGGGGCAGCAGTCGAAACTGCGTTATCCGGTGCCTACAATGCATGCCAGTTCTTCAACCTGCGATGGGGAAAAAATCAGCCGGCAAAGTCGGTCCCTGTGTACACGCTGGCATGGATGGGAATGTTCGTGCTGGCATTGCTCATTGCAGCTTCGGGTCTGCGCCCGCTGCAACTCGTGGATATCTCGGTCATCTTTGGCATGGTCGTGCTGCCGGTGACTTATTACCCCATTCTGAGAATCGCGGCAGATAGGAATGTTATGGGCACCCACGTCAATAGCAAACTCGACACAATCATGGGAACCTTCTTCCTAGTCCTGATCACCGTTGCTGCCATCGCGGCGATTCCGCTCATGATCGCCACACACGCAGGAAATCCTTGAGAGGCGGGACCTATCCTCTCATCAGCTCGTCAGTCCCAGCACCAAACACTCCATCACGATCCGGTCGTCCTTATATCCTTCTCGAAACTTTTTATCCGTCTCGTAAATCAACGCCACTGCCTGGCCCAGACGCTCTTTCGTGAATGTGTTAGCAGTCCCCACAACCTGCTCGGCGCGATCGCGCCACATGCGCACGCCGATTTTCGAAAAGAAACTCAGAGCCTGAGGCACTGAGCTGACCCGCTCTTCCTTCGCCGCCAGCGCTAGGCGAAATTGAGTGCTCAAAAACGTTAGCGCGAGCGGCAAATACTCGCCTTCACGAATGAGAATATCCAGCGACTTCAATGCTCCTGCCCTATCGCGTTTACCGAGCGCATGCACCAAGGCAAAAATCGTGCTCTGGGCTGCGTTAGGGACGAGCGTGCGCAGATCGTCCATCGAGACGCCACGCTCCCTCCCCACGAAGAGCGCTAGCTTTTCTATTTCAGCGGATAGTCGAGCAGCATCGCCCCCCACGGCATCAAGCAGTGCCGCCAGTTCCGCCCCCCCCATTTTGAGCTGATGCTCTTTTGCCAGCTGCTGCGCCAGAAAACGGATCGATTCCGGAGTGAACTGGTGAAACTCGACTATTGCGGGAACGACCGAATAGAATTTCTCGACACGCTCCAGTTTGGCCCGGTCATCGCCCGCAAAGTCATAACGGCTGCATTCAAAGACCAGCACAGTGCCGGGCGTAGGTGCCTTGAGGTAGGCGGCGAGCACCGACCCTCCTGATTTCTCTGCATCGTCCGCATCGTCGCCGCTATTCGTAAGCCTCCGCGGCAGAGCTAGTTCTGCACTACAAACCCAAACCACCCGGTCGCTTGAAAACAGCGAGAGCGATCGCGCATCATCCAATACTTCCGGGAGCGTCGTATTTTCAAGGTCAATTTGCGTCAGGCCCTCAGCTCGCAAATCGCCGGGCAGAACACGATTGAGCAACGCCTCTTTACAGGCCCGCCGCTGAAAACCTTCCTGCCCTAAAAACAAGTAAGCGGCAGCAGCAGCCTGCTTAGCGATGCGTGCAAGAAACTGTTCCGGACTCATACGAGCTCAAAAATTCTCTAGGATGCCGCTTACGACCGTATGAGCGACGTCGCGACTTAAGCGGTCGAACGCCGGATCGCTTTCGTCGAAAAACTGATGTGGATCGACTGCAATGTCATAATTCTGTGCAAACGACAGGGCGGGCTGGGAATAAAGCACGCGGCCAGTCTTGCGTTCCAGCAGATTAATCGTGAGAGAGACGATTACCCGGACGCTGGTCGCTTTGCCGGAAATGGGATCAAACACGGCCGGGAGGGCGAGCACATTAGTGATGCTGCCGTTCAAGACCGCATCCGCCGCACTCGGGTCATCCTCCATGCGAAACCGCGTGCGGCCGATAAACTCTCGTGCGATGTACCGCGGAAGCATGTCGCTCAACTTATACCGAGTCGTTAAGTTTACGAATGTGGGTATCGAAATTGTCTCGATACTCTTCGGCACCAGATCGGCTTTTCCGCCCACGTGGTACCCGCACGAGACCAGTGAAATGGCTATCGCACTCACTGAAAATAGGAGAGTACGCCTGGTCACTGCTGCTCGGTCTCTAGTCCAGTGATGAGATCCGCCGCAGCGTCCGCCGTCAATCGTAAATTGTCGCCCACAACCCAGAACCAGGCAGCTCGCGCGTTGTTCCGGTCCACCCGGATATCACCCGCTATCAAGCCGCTCTGACTGGCTGCGCCGACATTGTTTGGCGCGTCCTCATTCTGATCTCGAACCTCGATCTGGGCCGCAGCTAAAGCCTCGCTAAGCTCACTCGCCTGAACATCAGAGTCGAACTCCACCCACGCGGAGATGCTATAGCCGTGGAATACCGGTGCTTGAATGAGGCGCAGAGAGGGCATGGGAACAGATACTTTGCGCTGGCCGCCTAACAATGTAGCCAAATGCGTCTCGATGCGCTGTTCCACCTCCGCCAGCTTCGATGCAGCCTGTTCTCCGTACTGCGATAACAAATTGAAGCTCAGCTGAGCGTCGAAAATTTCCTTATCTAGAGTCTTGAACGCCAACAAACTGTTCGTTTGCTGCTGCAGTTCAGAGATACCGCGCTTGCCGCGCTCGCTAGCAGGTTCGAAAATATGCGTTACGGCCCGCCGGATTTGCTTGTGGCTCGCGAGACGGGTCAATACAAGCGCTAATGCGCTCGCTGCCGGATGGGCTATCACAAGCACCCAGCTTGTTTTAAGATCCGGCTCCTCTAACAAAGGTGCAACAATGCGCGCTTCCGGTTCATGATCTAAATGTCCAAGGCAATCGATCAGCACTGGGCGGCCGCCCGCAGCCTTGGCAAATCGGTACGCCTTCAAAGCGCCTTCGGATGAACCGGCAATCAGAACTGCGTGCTCGTTTGCGAGTGATTGGGCTTCTAATGGGTCGCGGTAGACCGCTTCGCCGTCTTCTTCGCCAAAATTCCCTTCGCCGCTCGAAGCATATGTGGTGACCACAGCTCCCGTTGCTCGGGTTTCCAACACCTCGCGCAATTCACTGCCGAGCAGCGTTTCGCCCCCCACCAGCGCTACTTTCGGCGTTCCCGCTTTGGAATAAGCCTTAGCCAACTTGACGCTCCTGTACCGGCGCTTTCGGACGCGATCTCTTGTGCCTCCGAAGCAGCCCCCCAATTCGAAGCGCAATACCGCTCAGAACGTACGTGACCGCGAGTATCAGCAAGACCGGCTGAGACCAGGCCCAGATAATCGCAACCGCGCCGAGAATCAGAACGATTAACGGAGAACGCGGCTTCGATGAGACGATCTGCTTGAAACTCGGATACCGCCACGTACTCACCATCAGGAGCGCGACCAGACACACTGTGATCAGCCATGCCAATGAAAACGCGAATGAGCGTACGGGTGAGGCGTCCATGTACACTGAGGCTGCGATAAACGCTGCACCCGCGGGTATCGGCATTCCCACGAAGTATTTGCGGTCCGGACGGCCCGGATTTTTGGGCGTTGGATTCGTCTGCACGTTGAACCGGGCAAGCCGGACTGCCCCGCATAGCACATAGAAGAACGTCGCCACGTAACCAATTCGCATCACGTGACTGCCGAAACCTTGCATGGGCGAGATCACAAACAGCACACCCCAGACAAACGCAAGCACTGCGGGAGCGATGCCGAACGTGATCACATCCGCCAATGAATCCAGCTCGCGCCCGAAATCACTGGTGGTGTGCGTCATGCGGGCGACCCACCCGTCTACACCATCAAAAAAGACTGCAACCCCAAGAGCCTTTGCCGCAATCGTGAAGTGCGGGTTGACACTGAAATCTCCGCCCTCTGCCTCGAACGCTCCCTGGAAGGCTTGCAAAATAGCGACAAAGCCCAGCAACATGTTCGCGCTCGTAAACAGAGTGGGCACGACATAAGCAGCACGTCGCGGCCGTTTTTCCAGCGCGCCGCTCATTGCCCTTCCCGCTGTGCCGTGCGTTTCGCCAAAACTGTCGTCGCTCCAGCAACTTTGTCGCCCAGTTTTACAGCGGTGTCCCACTCTGGCCCGAACAAAACGTCCACGCGAGACCCAAATTTGATATAACCGATTCGTTCACCTTTGGCTACAGAATCTCCCGCACGTTTGTAACAGACGATACGTCGGGCAATGAGACCCGCAATTTGCCGGCAGACAACTCGCGTACCGCCGCCCTCCACCACCAACGTATTTTGCTCGTTTTCCGAAGAAGCTGCCTCATGGCTCGCCACCAGGAATTTGCCCTCCTGATACTGAACATCGGTGATCTTTCCAGGAATCGGGGTTCGGTTGACATGCACGTCGAAGATATTCAGGAAAATGCTCACCCGCGTTTGGTCATCACCCATCTCGCGAATCGAAACGACTTTTCCGTCCGCTGGCGATACGATCACATCGCCGGATGGAGGTACCCGTTCCGGATCACGGAAAAAGTAAAGGCAAAACGCAGCCAGAACATAAAACGGCACCCCCACCCAGGGGTTTAGAAAATAGGAAAGAGCAAGTCCCACCAGCGTGAGACCGCAGGCGTAGTGGATGCCGTCAGAAACAATCCGCAAATACTATGTTCTCACGCGGAACGGCTTGTGCTTACCGGGGGCGGACAGCCCACGTCTATTCCTGACGCAACGCCACTAACGGATCGAGCTTCGTCGCACGCCGGGCCGGAATGTAGCTCGCCATGAGGGTAACCAAAGCCAGCAGCATCGCCACACTGGCGTAGATCATCGGATCGCCGGGCTTGACCTCAAACAACATGCTCGACAGCAAACGGCTGACAGCGAGCGCTCCTATCAGACCCAGCAACAACCCGAGAGCTGTAAGACCAAGACCCTCCCGCAGCACCAGCCGCAGCACATCACCCGTGCTGGCGCCCAAAGCCATCCGCACCCCGATCTCGTTCGAGCGCTGGCCCACCAAATACGCCATCACGCCATACACGCCCGCCATCGCCAGGCAAACAGCGAGCCCCGCAAAAATCCCAAGTAGCAGCGTGCGGAAGCGCGGTGCAGCCACGTTCTCGGAAAGTGATGCTTCCATGGTTGTAAACTTCACGGGAACGTCCGGCGAGAGTTGGCGAACTTTCCGCCGCATCACTTCTTCGAGCCTCTGTGGCTCGGTCGCCGTCCGGACCAGAATACTAAGATCTGTCGCAGTGCGCGGGTGCTGCTCATAAGGCATGTAGATCTCCGGTATCGGCTCACGCGCCGGCCCGTACTGCCGGACATCACCCACAACGCCAACGATTGTCATCGGTTTCAATGAATCGAGGCCGCAATAGATCACTCGGCCCATCGCATCCTGCCCTGGAAATGACGTTCGCGCCAGCGCTTCATTGATCACGGCCGTAAACGGCGCATCATAAGTGTCACCGGCATTGAGATCGCGTCCACGCGTGAGTGGAATAGCGAGTGCTCCGAAGGTGCCCGGCGCCACCACGGAAAGAACCGCGTTCGGTGCCGTCACGCTCAACTCGCTAGGCAAGTGATCGATCCAATACCCGCCATTCGATCGGACATGTCCAGGTGTTGCCATCGTTGCGCCCGAGCCTAATACGCCGGGCAATGCCGAAATATCGGCCAACAGAGTGTTATAGAAACGCGTCGCACGGCGCGCACCTTCCAGCCCCGAGGCCGGCACGCTGCTGTTCATTACGAGCACGTGTTCCGGACGAAACCCTAGCGCGACATTGTGCAGCGCGACAAAGCTCTTGATGAGCAGCCCCGCCCCGGCAAGCAGCACTACCGATAGTGCAACTTCGGCAATCACGAGCCCGCTTCGCATTCGGCCCGCCGCACCACCGATCACCGCCCGCCCTGCACCCTGCTTCAGCGATTCGTTCACATCGACTTGCGACGCCTGAACAGCCGGCGCAAGCCCGAACAGCAGACTCGCTACTACCGAAACACCAAGCGTGAACGCGAGCACCCATCGTCAATACCTGTCTCACTAAGGCGTGGCACATCGGTGGGAGCCAATGCGACCAGCACACGCGACGCCAATATCGCCAAAATCAGACCGGCAGCACCTCCCACCAAAGCGAGCAGCAGGCTTTCTGTAATCAATTGGCGCACAATTCGTCCGCGGCTCGCTCCAACAGCCGCTCGAATTGCAATTTCCCGGGTGCGTGCCGTTGCTTTCGCGAGCAGCAGGTTCGCAACGTTGGCGCAGGCGATCAGCAATACCACTCCGACCGCGCCAAGTAGCAGGTATAACGTGAGCCGGACCTCCCGCACCATCTCATCGCGCATTCGCATGACGAGCACACCTTTGCCATTATTGCTGTCCGAATATTGCCGTTCCAACCGCGCGCCGATCGAGCTCATCTGGGCTTGCGCCTGTTCCAGGCTCACGCCCTCTTTCAGCCGCGCGACCACGAGATAGTTATGTCCCGAGCGTGATGTCGTCTCAGAAAAAATCGTGTTTGCCGGAATCCAGATATCTGTCTTATCCGGAAAGTGGAAACCCGCAGGCATCACACCCACCACGCTCAGCGTCCTGCCGAATATCCTTATCGTCTTGCCAAATGGGGTGGAGCTCGCCTCGAAGTGATTCTGCCAATACGAATGGCTGAGGACGACAGCGCCTCCACTCCCCGGCTTCTCCTCATCGCGCGTAAACAGGCGTCCCACAACAGGCTGCGCCTCGAAGACCCGGAAAAACTCCGGCGTCACCTCGGCAGCGTGCGCATACTCCGCCACGGATCCCACAGTCACGGCAGTGTTCCCAGCGCTGTAATACGCCATAGCACTGAACGACGTACTCTGGTCGTGCCAGTCATGGAAATCGGGCGCGGACACCTGGCCGTGGGAGCCTTCCTTCTTCCACAACGAGGAGAGCGTCACAATGCGATCCGGGTCCGGGTACGCCAACGGTTTCAGCAGCACCGCATTCACCACACTGAATACTGCCGTATTCGCGCCAATGCCCAAGGCCATCACGACTACAGCCAGCCCGGTAAATCCAGGGTTTTTTCGCAAGGATCGAAGCGCGAATTTCAGGTCCATACCTACTTAGTGTAAGCGGTTCGCAGTACCCCCTACATGGCCGAATTCGCCGGCAGGGTCACACAGGATGTTAACGTCTAAGTGGGCCTGAATTTCACCAGAATGAATAGCAAGCGCCCACACGTCGTCATTCCTGAGCAACTTGTAAAAGAGATAGATACGTTCGTCGGCAGCCGCCAGCGCAGCAGTTTTCTCACCCAAGCAGCCGAGCGAGAACTGATGCGCCTTCGCCAGCTGAAGGCGCTCGATAGCGCTGCAGGCGCTTGGAAGGACAGCAATCATCCCGAACTGAAACAGGGGTCAGCCAAGTGGGTTCGAAAGCTGCGCCAGCAAAACGAGGCCCGGCTTAAAACAACAGCCCGGAAGCTGAATGAGAGGAAGGAGCGTCGTCTGCTTCTGCATGATCTTGTCTCACAAGGGCACCTGCTCGCCTGTTGTGCAATCAACGTGGCTGAAATTTATGCTGGTGTGCGTCCGAAAGAAGAAAAACGGACGGAAACTTTGCTACAGAGCCTGCAATATCTTCCGATTCCGTTTTCGGTGGCCCGCCTCGGCGGGCTGATGAAACGCGATTATAGCCGGAAAGCAAAACGCTTACCCTCGCTGATGCGACCATAGCTGCCGTAGCGATCCACTATCAGCTGCCGCTCATGACCGACAACGTCAAAGACTTCCCAATGGAGGAACTGCAGTTATACCCACTTTCCTGAATCCGGAGATGGTTCGCCGGACGACGTCGCTGTTTGCGGCCCTGACTTAGCGGCACGTTCCTCAAATCGGCTTATCGTCAATTTTATGAGTGGTTGGCGTCTACTTGGAATCGTCCTCGACATCTACTCGTGCGGGCACCTTCTGTTAAGCACCGCTCTTGGAACTCTCCAAGGCTGTAATGAACCAAAAATTTTCAATTTCCATAGAAATCCAGCGCCTCTTCTATGCCAAAGATATCGACAGAGTTTGGGACCGCTCCTCGTCACCCCAGGTATATCGGCCTACTCGCAACGCGCTTGGCACTGCCGCTTCTATTTCGGCAGTGTCGTCGGCTGTGTACTGGCGTTCATTTGGTTCATTTTGATTCGCCGTCGCTCGCACTTGGAAGAACGATATTTGAGCAGCAGGTTTGGTGTCGTCTATATTCGCTACGCCACCCACGTTGTCGGCTTACCTTGAAGCCTAGAACTTGGTGACGTAGGCCCAATCGAGTACACTACCGAATGACCTTCTCTCGCAAACTCAGTGATGCACGTGACGGCCGTGTTGCCAGCCGCCGGCATAATAGCGGTAGCGATTTCCCCGCCGTTCCCAGCGAGGCGCAACCCACTGATCCACGGGATGCGGCCGTCGCCTCCACGTACCGCGGCGCCACGCCCAGGTTCCGCCAATCCAATCATAGTAACCAGGTGTCCAAACGTAGTATGGACCGGGAGCTACTCCGTAAGGCCGCTCAATAATCGGGGCTGGAGGTCCGTATGTAACCCCCGCAAAGTAGTGTCCGCCTGCACAACCGGTTATTAGCATGAGCCCGAGCAAAGTACCGGCGAGACCGTACGTTCGAAATCCTTTCATCATCTTCTCCTCATAGGTTAGATCAGAACTTGGGTAGTGGGCTACTTTGAAACCCTTCAAACCGCACGTGCCGGTGCTTCAGTTTGCTGTGTTGTAAATCCTTGCAGTCCACAAATCTGGTTTCGGACGCTTCATAAAAAGACAGAAGGTAGTCGTATGGGCTTTGTGGAAGATGTCCGTATATTCGATTTCACCCAGAACATACACACGCCACGCCCCCGTCTAAATATCATTTCGCCAGAGTTCAGTTAGCGGTATAGGGGATACAGCTATGCCGCTGTGCTCTCCGCCGGGGGAAACTACCGAGTGACTGTGTTGAATAACGAGCCCCCGCCTGTTTCGAAGGGCTTGCCCAATGGTTGCGGTTGACTCACAAGCTGTTCGGTCATGATTAGATCGAGCGCCGGCGTTTTGCCAGTATTCGCAAAGTACACTTCGATCAAGACCGGCTTACCGATATCGAGTGTTATCTTGGGTGCGTTCCGAACGCTAATCCACGCTCTTTGATCCAACTGCAACTGCCTAATACTCGCGTCCAAAGCCGTTTTGCTTTGCTTCTCGCTGGCTTCCAGCTTGGCTCTGGCGGTCGCTGGCTTCGAGTGCAGCCCTATTCTGCGACGCCCCGCTTTCCATATTCTCGCGAGTAAACGCATTGGCCTGCTCAGAGGCGGCAGCTTGCCTGTTGGCGGTATCAATTGCGCGATGGGTAAGCATGCCTTGCCAAATCCCTACCCCTGCAGTCACACCCGTAAACAGAACAAGAAAAAAGTTAACACGATCTTGAAGCTTCCTGTGTGTTCTTTCCTCATCCCGATGATCGGACAGGGAGCCCTTAACAATGCCGGCACCGGCTTCGTAATCGGGTTGATTTTGGTTGTCGTGTTTCCCGTGTGTGCTCAATTGTCGGTGCTACGAATGCCTACAAGCTCTATGTATCCGCGCTGGCACCCTAGATATACATTATGACGTTCTTCTTACGCCGCTCTTTCTAAACTCCGTTGTTCAGCTTCGATCAGCGCAACCAAATCGGACACTTCCCACAGCCTATCTGTTACGCCAGCGGCCATTGCGGGCGTCACGCGCAATGTACGGTGAATCTTGATGAAGTTGTATGCGAACTAACCGAGCGCTACCGCTGCCGCATGGTTCTCGATCTTTTTTGAGAATGCGTTCGTCAATCGAGTGTACCGGCGGTTCGTCATGCGAACCGAGAGATTGTGCCGCTCAACAAAGCTTCTACTGATGTGCTTCGGGTCAGGATATCCGATCAATTCTTGGCGCTTGCAACCGATGCACGTTGCTGGGCTGTACCGCTTCTCAGATTCGATGGTTTCACCGTATAGCTTCTGAAGCTGCGCGTAGTCGATTTCATGTCCGAATGCACCTTCTGCCGCACGCAGGTAGGCACCGTGGCTATCGCTGGTGAGTTGAACGCGATTACTCAAGCGACTAGCTAGGTCGAACAAGAAAGCACGAGCAGTGGGAGGGTTGCGATCACCCAGAAGCCAACTGGTAACCAGTTTTGTATGGGCATCAATTGCGACCCAAAGCCAAATATGGCCAACAGCGCCACGGGCTTCATTCTCAGGGGTCAAATTCTTCTGCTTGGCTCCGATGAATGCCCACATCTCATCGACCTGTATGCGTCGAGACGTCAAATCCTGAAAGGCTCGATATTGGTAATCGGCGGCAACTAAGCCCGTTGTTGTCGGAGCCAACATCATCACGACCAGGTTTTAACCATTGGGTGTGATATGCGCGTTCAGCCTGATCCCGTAGCACACCGCACAGGTCATATACTTGGGGGACGACCGTTCCTCGATCCAATTCAAAAACCTAATGAACTCGTGGCCCGACAGTCGTATCTTAAAGCTTCTCCGAATACAGCTGCCGATCATACAGGCGCCGATGGCTGGAGCGGTCCTGTCCGACATGGTAATTGCCGTATCAGAGGCCGGGGGCCTTGGCTCACTCCCTTGCGCGATGCTAAGCCCAGACCAAATGCGAGCCGAGCTCACCGCCATCCGGCGGCAAACATCACGGCCAATAAACATCAACTTTTTCTGCCACCGTCCACCGCAAATTGATCCCGGCCGCGAAGCTGCATGGAAACAGCGCCTCGCGAGTTATTACACAGAGCTCGGGCTCGATCCGGAAGCACCGGTTCCCACTTCCAGCCGCACGCCGTTCGACAGCGCCGCGTGTGATCTCCTACTGGAATTCAAGCCCCAAGTCGTGAGCTTCCACTTCGGCCTCCCTACAAAGGATCTTCTCGCGCGCGTCAAATCTACCGGTGCGAAAATCCTGTCTTCCGCGACTACGGTGGAGGAGGCGCGCTGGCTTGAAAGCGAGGGGTGTGACGCCATCATTGCGCAGGGCTATGAAGCCGGCGGACATCGCGGCATGTTTCTCGATAGCGAAATTTCCACTCAGGTGGGCACCATGGCGCTTGTACCGCAAGTCGTCGATGCCGTAAAAGTGCCCGTCATCGCGGCTGGGGGAATTGCGGACGCCCGGGGCATCCTAGCGGCTTTTGCGCTAGGAGCCTCAGCCGTGCAAATCGGAACAGCCTATCTGTTCTGCCGGGAAGCAAAAATCAGCGCGGCTCACCGGGGCGCGCTTAAGCACGCAAAAGACAATCAGACCGTGCTCACGAATGTCTTCACCGGCCGCCCCGCTCGGGGGATCATCAACCGAATCGTCCGTGAGGTTGGTCCCATGTCAGACCTCGCGCCTGAATTTCCCCTGGCTGCGGTTGCGATAGCACCGCTGCGGTCCAGGTCCGAGGCGATGAACTCGGACGATTTCGTACCACTCTGGTCGGGCCAAGCGGCTCATCTCGCTCGAGAACTTCCTGCTGGCGAGGTTACGAGGCAGCTCGCCGCGGATACTTTGAAGAAGCTGAACTCACCAAATCAAGCACACTCTCGATCCTAAAACTCACAACCTCCTTCACAGCTCCGCGACCAGCATCGCCAACAACGCTACCCGATCAGCAATCCGATCAATCAAGATACTCTCATTAACGGCATGAGCCCCTTCACCCACGCCACCCAACCCATCAAGCGTCGGCACACCCAAGGCAGCGGTGAAATTTCCGTCAGACCCCCCACCCGTCGAAGACTCCTCTACATCAATTCCCAACTCGGCCCCCATCTTCTTCGCTCTTGCGAACAGCTTTGCTATCGCTCTCGTGTGCTCCATGGGAGGCCGGTTCAGCCCACCCTCAACGCGAATTCCGCATCGTTTGTCCACAGGCCGGAGCGCCCGAAATTTCCTATCTAAGGCCACAGCATCTTTCAACCGCACGACGCGGACATCCACGCCTACACGAGCCTGTGCCGCAACGACGTTCGTACGTATCCCACCACTGATCACGCCCGGATTCACCGTGATGCCGCGCTTCAGATCCGTAAACCCAGTGATCCTTTCAATCTGCCGCGCCGCTTCCAGAATCGCACTCGCACCATCGCTGAAATCAACCCCCGCGTGCGACGCCCTGCCTTCGATCGACACAGTGTAATCGCCAACTCCCTTGCGAGCCGTCTTGAGTTTGCCCGTCAAACCCGTTCCCGGCTCGACCACCAACACGAAATCGCTTTGTTTCGCTTCAGCCTCGGTAACTGACCGCGACGTCCCACTGCCTACTTCTTCATCTGAAGCGATCAACAGCACAACCATGCGCGCGACCGCCACATCCAGCTCTCGCAAAGCCCGAACCGCGTATATAAAGAACGCAAGTCCAGCTTTCATATCGAGCACGCCCGGTCCCCACAAGCGGCCGTTATACTTACGGACTGGCATCGTATTCAGAGTTCCCAGCGGCCACACTGTATCCGAATGTCCCAACCCTAAAACCTGTCCCTTTTTCTTGCGGCCCGGCAGGTTAAATTCCAGTCGTAGATGTTTTCCATACCGCTTGGACGGGATCGTTCGAGCCCCCGCAATGTCCTTCGTCTTTTCCATCACCAGATCGACGAACCGGTTCACATCCGCTGGCGAATCGCTGGGCGATTCACACTCCGCCATCTCCTTGATCAGCTTAACGATTTCTGCTTGTTTCTCAGCGGCATAGCGAATAAAAGCATGCATCGGTTGTTATAATGCCATGCATTGATGGACATGCAAGAGATCCGCGAGCTCCTGCCGCATCGCTACCCGATGCTGCTCGTCGATCGGATCCTGGACATCACGGGCGACACAATCGTTGGTATCAAAAACGTCACGGCTAACGAACCGTATTTTGTGGGCCACTTCCCGAATTTTCCCGTCATGCCGGGCGTGATGATCATCGAAGCGATGGCTCAGGTGTCAGGAATACTCGTCGCCAAACTAGCGCCTCACACCCGGGGCAAAATCATGTTTCTTGCTTCCATTGAAGACGCGAAATTCCGCAAGCCGGTCGTGCCCGGCGACCAGTTACGCATCGAAATGAAATTGATCCGCCTCAAAACCACAGTCGCGAAAATCAAGGGTGAAGCGACAGTCGACGGGCAGGTAGTCGCTGAAGCCGGCCTCATGTGCAAGCTCACGGATCGCGCCTCCGAATCCGCGCAAGCCGTCGAGGTGCCTGAACATCAGATGGCCTGAGCCTCCGAGCTTTATCACCGCCCTAACGGATGGCAATTCACTCAACCGCAATCATCGATCCGCGCACACACATTTCTCCTGACGCAGAGATCGGACCTTATTGCATCGTCGGAAGCGACATCACGATTGGCGCACGCACGCGCCTGATGGCACACGTCTACCTCGAAGGTAAGCTCGCGATCGGAGAAGATAATGTCTTCTATCCGTATTCTTCTTGCGGTGTCGCTCCGCAGGACAAGAAATATAAAGGTGAGCCCTCCGAAACTCGAATCGGAAATGGAAATTCCATCCGGGAATTCGTAACCATTCATCGCGGCACTGAAGGCGGCGGCATGGTCACTTGCATCGGAGACAGCAATCTCCTCATGGCCTATGTCCACGTGGCGCATGACGTTTCGATTCAAAACAATGTCATCCTCGCCAATGGCGTCACGTTTGCCGGTCACGTCGTCGTGGAAGACTACGCCAATATCGGCGGCCTGAGTGCCATCCATCAGTTCTGCCGTATCGGCCGTCACGCCATGATAGGAAGCTACAGCGTCATTAAGCAGAACGTACTCCCTTATGCAATTACCGCTTCGGACCACCACGTCGAGGTCTATGGCGCCAATCGCATTGGCCTCGAGCGGCGCGGCTTCCCATCCGATGCCATCGAGGCTCTTCAAAACGCGTTCCGTATCCTGACGCGTGCTGGTCTGAACACTTCGCAAGCTCTTGCTCGCATCGAAGAGGAGATTCCCCAAACCGACGAAGTTCGAGAACTGCTGGAATTCATTCGCGGCTCACAACGCGGATTCCTAAAGTAGAATCCTGGCTTGCCGAACGATTCGCCTCATCGCTATGGCCCAACGTTATGCAATGATCGCGGGAAACGGGAGGTTTCCGCTTCTGGCTCTTCAGACTGCACAGCGGGAAGGGCACGAAATTGTCGTCATCGCGATCGAAAACGAAGCCTCGCCGGACCTCGCGCAATATGCTTCATGCTTGCACTGGATCAACATCGGCCAACTTGGTAAGCTCATCGAAATTTTGAAGCGCGAACAAATCTCAGAAGTGATGATGGCCGGTCAAGTGAAGCACGTCAGCATCTTCTCTTCCATTACGCCCGACTGGCGGCTGTTTAAGCTGCTGATGTCTCTTAAGGAGAAAAACACGGCTGCGCTAATCGGGGGCATTCAAAACGTTCTTCACGACGAAGGAATCGAGCTTGTCGATTCCACGCGATTGCTCAAGCCTTTCCTTGCTGTCGAGGGAATCCTCACAAAACGAAAGCCGGACAAAGAGGAGGATGCCGATATTCGTTATGGCCGCCGCGTGGCGTCGGTCCTGGCGTCTGTAGACGTCGGTCAGAGTGTCGCTATCAGCGAAAAAGCTTGCGTGGCGGTGGAAGCGATGGAAGGCACCGATTCCATGCTGCGCCGTGCCGCCTCGCTCACAAACGGTAAGCCCTTGCGCCTGATTAAAGCTTCGCGTGGACGTGACCACTTGCTCTTCGACGTGCCCGTCGCGGGCCTCACAACCGTCGAAACGATGATCGAAACACAAACCACGGCTTTGGCTGTTGATGCAGGACACACACTGTTGCTCGATCGAGAAGAGATGCTCAACCGGGCAAACGCCGCAGGCATCACAATCGTCGGTTACCCGCCGCTATGAAGGCTATTCGACTTGCGGTAATCGGCGCCGGAACTTTCGGTCGGCATCATGTCCGCGCCATCAGGCAGCTACGAGAGGCGGATCTTGTCGCCATCGTCGATATCGATCTCGATAAAGCGCAGCAGCTAGCAAATGAGTATGAATCGCGTGCGTTCCGCACGGCTGAAGAAGGGTCATCTCAAATTGACGCCGCGATTCTTGCGACACCTACCGTCACTCACGAAGAGATTGCCACGAAGTTGCTGCAGGCCGGAGTTGACGTTCTGATCGAAAAGCCTATCGCCGATTCGTCCGCGGCAGGCGAACGCCTCGCATATCTCGCCGAGCAGCGGGGCCGAATTCTCCAGGTCGGTCATCTAGAGCGATTCAATCCTGCCATCGTGGCTGTGGAGCAGGTCCTCACCACTCCACTTTTCTTCGAAGTCCATCGGCTGAGTACGTTTACTCCACGCAGCCTCGACATTGACGTCGTGCTCGATCTCATGATTCACGACCTGGACATCGTCTTAAGTTTCACTCAAGAGATGCCCCAGGAAATCCGCGCCGCCGGAATCTCCGTTCTTTCGCCGCGCGTCGACATTGCGAACGTTCGTCTTTTATTTGCCTCGGGTTGCGTTGCCAATTTGACCGCCAGCCGCATCTCGACCGAGAAGATCCGCAAGCTGCGGTTGTTTCAACCCGGCGAGTACATCTCGCTCGACTATCAGCGCCAGGATGCCATCCGAGTGGCAATTTGCAAAAACGAACCCAATCCGGCTCAGGGGGAGTTCGTTTGGCAAAATGCGCCCGTGAGTGAGTTCGTTCCGCAATTTGACTTCGACCATCTCCCGGTCAAGCACGGCGAACCGCTCCAATTGGAACTCGCAGCGTTCTTTACCGCAGTGCGGGATCGATCGCATCCCCGCGTGGACGGCTCCCAGGCGGCCAATACTCTCCGCGTGGCTGAGGCAATTATTGCTAAGATCAATGAGCACGCACACTTAGTGGCTGAGACGCTACATCGCTCCCGCTAAGCGTTCTTCCGTAGTATGGAGACCCACACGGTCGACCCTCAGACTGCCGAGCCCGAGCTGAATCTGCTGCTCGAGTGGCCGAACGAGCGCTCCGGCCAGCGCTGGACTGCCATCTTCACCGCATCGCTGTTCGCGCACGTTCTTCTTTTCTTTGCCGCCGTTCAACTACCCAGCTTCGTTCGGCGTACCGCCCTGGAGCGCACCGTCGTTGTCAAACGCACACTGCTGTATATGCCGCCCGATCTGCTGACCCAGAAGGCGCCGAATCGCCAAAAACCAGCCAAGCAAATCGATCTGGCAGACCTCCTCGCCTCACGAGCCGCGCGGGCCCGGACACCTGCGCCTGCGCCCAGCAGAAAACGCTTCGAGCTGCCCAAGCAGATAGCCCCGCAGCCGATCGCAAAGAATGTGCCGCCCCAGATCATGACTGAGCCCCCCAACCTCGCCGTTAACGAAGCACCTCCGCCGGCGCCATCGACTCAGGCTTCGCCCCAAAAGCCGTTTCAGGATGTTGGCCCCGCACCGCAGCCGACGGCTCAATCTAAAATCTCTCCGCCAAAATCCACGATTCAAGCCGCTATTGAGGAGGCAGCTCGCAACGCCCACAGCCGAGATCTGGTAGTCAGCGACGATAATCCATCCGAGCCCGCGCCCGGAGCTCCAGGATCAATCGGCCGCCTGCCTGCCCAACACGCCGCCATTGAGTTGCAGAGTGATCCTCAAGGTGCCGATTTCAAGCCCTACTTAGCGCTTATCCTCTCAATCGTCCGGTCGAATTGGCGTACCGTAATTCCTGAGAGCGTGCGCATGGGAACTGGGCGGGGCCGCACGGTTGTAGAGTTCGCAATCAACCGCGATGGAAGCATCCCGAAGCTCGTCATTGCCGATCCTTCCGGCTCTGAGCCTCTCGATCGCGCAGCTGTTGCGGGCCTGAGTATGTCGAACCCGCTTCCACCGTTGCCGAGCGATTACAAAGGTCTGCAGGTTCGTTTAGCGTTTTCGTTCAGCTACAACATGCCCGCTCAATGAATCCGCCGGAACCGTCAAGAACCATCATCGCCATTCGGACGGCAATGGTGTTATACGCGCTGCTTCTGGTGGCCGCCTTCACCATCCTGAAAGGAACCGCACTCTACGTGGCGCTCATTATTGTGCTCGGAATTGCCGCCAAAACATATTTGCACTACTTGCGCGAGCGACTCGAGTGAGTGCGACTGCAGACTCGCGCACGTTGGCTCAAATCCACCAGCGGCGGTGTATTGCAACCGCAACTAAGATCGTTTGTCGCCCTGTTTTCTGAGACTTAGCCGGTGCCCGGGGTGGCGAAACGCGTGCATTGTGGATACCGTCACACTAACAAAGGCAGTCAATGAGAATTCTTACCAATACATTATTTCGGACTGCGGCCTGCTATATTACAGCCGGAATATTCGCCGCCTCCGGTTTTGGGTACCCGCAAGATTCGTCGGCCCCGCCGCCGGCTGACAATCAACAGCAGAGTTCAGCATCTAGTGGCGGCTGGAAAAGAGTGGACGATCCGCCTGCTCAGGACCCGTCTGCGCCTGCGTCTAATCCGAACGACGTATCGGACCAAAACAACGGAGCCACCGATCCCAATCCAGCACCGCCGGATAATCAGCCGGCTTACAATCAGCAGGAGCCGAACTATAATCAGCCGAACCAAAATCAGCCGGACTATACTCAACCAAACCAGGCTCAGCCGGACCAAGCTCAGTCGAACGACCAAATACCCTCGCAGTTAACGATTCAGCAAGGCACGTTCATCACGGTTCGCGTAAACCAACCGCTCTCGTCAGATAAGAATCAAGTTGGTGATCCGTTCACCGCATCGCTGGTGAGCCCGCTAGTAGTAAATGGCGTCGTGATCGCGGAGCCTGGACAGACAGTTGCAGGCCGCGTGGTTGAGGCACAAAAAGCAGGCCGTGTCGAAGGCGTCGCACGACTAGCTGTTCAACTGACGGATCTGACTCTGGTCGACGGCCAGCAAGTTTCCCTTCAGTCGCAGTTAATTAGTCGTAGTGGCTCCACATCGGTCGGCAGGGATGCCGGCGCGATCGCGGGAACTACCGCATTGGGTGCCGCCATTGGCGCAGGTGCAGATTGGGGACGCGGGGCTGCTATCGGGGCTGGTGCTGGCGCCGCTCTGGCAACCATTGGAGTCCTGGTAACGCGCGGTCACCCGAGCGTGATCTATCCCGAGCAAGTTCTGACATTCCGGGTTGAGGCGCCAGTGACGATCTCGACGGAGCGCTCACCGCAAGCTTTCCACTTCGTGCAACCAAACGAATACGATCAGTCCTACAACCAGCAGTCACAACCTAGGCAAGAAGGTCACGACATGCCTCCGCCTCCGCCGCCGTATTACGGTTCTTATTACGGGTATCCTCCCTATTACGCTTCTCCATATCCCTACTACTACGGTTATCCGTACTACGGGCCGGGATTCTCGTTCTACTTCGGGCCGCGCTATTGGGGAGGCGGGCATTTCTATAACGGATATTATGGCCGAGGTTTCTCCGGCCGCGGATATTACGGCGGTCGAGGCTTCTACGGTAGCGGATACTACAGTGGTCGTGGACAATACGGCGGTCGCGGATTCTACGGCAATCGCGGGTTTGAGGGCAGTGGCGGTGGTCATGGCTTCTCTGGCGGAGCCAATCGTGGATTTTCCGGCGGCGGCAGCGCACGCGGTTTCTCGGGTGGTGGCGGCGGAGCACGCAGTGGCGGCGGGTCCCACGGCGGTGGAAGCCGGCGCTAGCCAATCAATTTCAAAATTGAAGTACTTCATGGGCTGAGAGGTCATTCCTTTCAGCCCATAGCTTTTTCAGGCCAAGTTTTTCGGGCTGTCGTGCTAACTAGAGGAATGGGAATTCTGATAAACCGGCGTGAGTGGGTGGGATCGCTCGCCGCAACTGCCACAATGTCCCTTATGGATTCGGGAGCACAGACCTACGTGGTTGTTGGTGCCGGAGTATTCGGTGCGTGGACGGCTTATCATCTCAGGCGCGCCGGGCACAACGTCACCCTACTCGACGAATACGGCCCTGCAAACAGCCGCGCTAGCTCCGGAGGTGAGTCGCGGATTATTCGTGCTTCCTATGGAAAAGATGAGGTCTACACGCGAATGGCGATCCGATCGTTGGCCTTGTGGGATGCCTTCTTTGCACGAACCGGACGCAACCTGCTACACCGGACAGGCGTGTTATGGATGGCAAAGCAAGATAATGCGTATGCGCACGAAAGCCGCGACACGCTTCGCAAACTCGGCGTAGTTTATGAGGATTTATCGCCCACAGAACTAAAAAAGCACCATCCCCAAATTCACGTCGATGAAAATGTGAGCGCTATTTTTGAGCCAAACAGCGGCGCCCTGATGGCACGGCAGGCGGTCGAGGCCGTTGTCGCGCAATTCATACGAGATGGTGGTGTGTATCAGCACGCGGCTGTGCGAACACCGGAAGGACGCGGAAGGCTTGCGCAAATCGTAACAACGGACAACAAGACGATGTCGGCCGACGCATATGTATTCGCTTGCGGGGCCTGGCTCCCTAAAGTATTTCCGGACATTTTGGGACATCGCATTTTCCCGACGCGGCAAGAAGTGCTGTTCTTCGGAATTCCAGCTGGAGACCGCCTCTTCGAGCCGCCGGAAATGCCTATCTGGATCGATTTCATTGACGATCGCGGGATGTACGGATTCCCGGATCTCGAGACGCGAGGATTCAAGGTTGCCTTCGACCGCCACGGTCCCGAAATCGATCCCGACACTGCCAACCGGTTTGCTAGCCCGGATAAAATCGCAGCGGCTCGCGCCTATGTCGCAGAACGGTTTCCTGCTCTCGCAAACGCGCCTATCGTCGAGTCACGCGTCTGCCAATACGAGAACACCTCAAACGGAGACTTCGTCATCGACCGGCATCCCGCGTTTGAGAACGTGTGGATCGCGGGCGGCGGATCAGGGCACGGCTTTAAGCATGGGCCGGCAATCGGCGAGTATACAGCGGCGCGCGTGACCGCGGCTGCAGCTCCAGTAGTCGAACCCCGATTTTCACTCGCGTCGAAAGGCACGCAACAGAACCGCGCCGTCTATTGATTCAGCCTAGAACTGCAGGTGTAAACCGAACTGCATTTGGCGCATTGGAACCTGAACGTTGGTGATTTGCCCGGCGCTGCTTAGCTCGTCAACTGTGGAGTTGGGCAGCCCTAGGTTCACGTGGTTGAACACGTTGAACGCATCGGCGCGCAATTCCAGCCTCCAACGCTCGCTCGGTATCAAATCTTTCGAGAGGGACAGGTTGGACACAGCCAATCGTGGCCCACGCAGGGTGTTTCGCCCTGCCGTACCGTTCCGGAATGGCTGCTGCGGCTCGCTGAATGCGGTCGGATTGAACCACTGACTGGCGTTCGGATCGGACACGCTCGGATTACCGACCACGTCGGCACGCACATTATTGAAATCGGTGTTCAAGAGCGGGGCGTTCGAGACAGTCGGCGTGAATGGCAGGCCCGACCCGAACGTATGAACGCCACTGAGCCGCCAACCCCCGAGTACCGCGTCTGCCACTAAGTTATTGCCTAGCGTCCAGTGACGGTTGCGTCCAAACGGAAGATCCCAGTTGTGTTCGAACGTTACGGTGTGGGTACGATCCCAAGACATCGGTCCGTAGCTCCCTCGAACGTTGTAATTATCCGAGAAGCCGCCTGCCCCTTCAGAATCGCCGAGCGCTTTCGACCAGGTGTAGGTCAGGAGGAAATCAAGCCCATGCGAAAACTGTTTCTGTAACTTTACCTGGAGTGCGTTGTAGTTGGAGTTATCGCAATTGCAAACTTGACCGATACCCTGTGTCAAACCAAACTGATTGAAAAACGGTCGACGGGGATCGAAGTCGCCGGGGCCCGGGACGGCCTGGTTCCGATTCAAGAATAAGAATAGGTGCCGTCCGACGTTTCCCACATAGCCGGCTTCAAGCGCAGTGCCGAAAAACAATTGGCGCTGAACGGTGAAGTTCCAGAAATACGCCTCCGGAATGCGGTATGAATTCTGAGGATCGGTGAAGTAGTTAATGCTGATCCCATTCGGTAATGGGTAACGACCAGTCGTGCCTACGGGTGGGTTGGCAGGTGCAGGGGGGCCGGCCAGGAGGTTAAAATCCGGCGTGTAGGGATTGGGTTGGTTGACGCTCTGAGGATTCACAATGGGTGGATTATAATCCGCACCCTGGCCGAACACTGCTCCCAGACCGCTCGGATTGAAGCTGATCCCAAAGCCCGTTCGAATAACCGTCTTTTCATCCGCCTGATAAGCGATTCCAAGTCGAGGCGCGAAGCCGAGATTGTACGGCTTCACTCCGAAGTTCCGGGGCACGCTTCCGATACCAGCGGCGAGCACCTCGCCAGTGGATGGATCGAAACTACCTGCGCCGCCGGGTTTCGCCGCTACCTGAGGAAGATAGTCTTCCCAACGCAGACCGTAGTTCAAGGTCAGCTTTGGCGTGACGCGCCACGAGTCTTGACCATACAAGAATATGCGAGTCTGGCGAAGCCCCGGATAAAAATTTGACCCAGTGAAATAGCGCGAGAAGGAACTGGGAAGGCCGAGCAGATAAGAGCCGAGCGCAGCGCCCGTCGAGACCTGACCAGCGGCGAGTTGATCAAGGGCAGAATCACCCGTTGTCGAGTCGTTGAATGAGATCTCACCTGAACGATGCGAGTCGCTCGGAATTCGCTGCTGCTGGGCACGGCGTACGTCAACTCCAAATTTGATCGAGTGATTGCTCAGGATCTTCGTCCAGTTATTTACCCATTGGAAGTGATTCTCGGTTTCTTTCAACGGGCAGTTGCACGAATTTATGCCGAGCGCATACCCGAAATCGAACCCGCCATTTCCATTGATGTAGAACGCAGGCATACCACTCGTTTCAGGCGAACCGGTATTCAGGCCGGGCAGACCGGCGTCAGTGGCGGGAGCAGTGCCAATTCCGTTAGGTTGTACGCGGATCCGATAGCGATAGAAGCCGAACCGCGCATCAGTGATGAGTGTTGGGCTGAAAGTGTGGTCAAGCCCGACGGCGAGGCTTTGATTGCGGTCAATGGAGTCGCCGGAAAAACCAAAGGCGGAAGGCCCACCGGCCAAGTCGCCGAAAGCTGCCGGGGCGTAGTTATTGAAATCCGCGATTGTATAGCGGGCAAACACGTGGGTCCGAGTGCTCCAGTTGTAATCCACGCGGCCGTCATACTGGCTGCTATCGAATCTCTGGCTGCCCGAACTGATGTAGTTGTTGACTATATCCGTGCCGCTGTTAGGCAGGGGGAGCAGGGACAGAAGCTTGGCCATGGGCGCCGCGACGGGAACGATGTTAACTACGCCGTTTTGGGAAAATACCGACCGCCCAGCCCCGGTGGCCGGATCTCCCGTGCTCGGGTCAAACACCATCCCTGCGCGCGCGGGTACGATTCCGCCTTCCGTCGTTGTGACCGGGACTGGGTTACCGCATGGCGCCGCAGAGATAGAGCCATCGGCACAAATGTAGCTCCCGAGCAAGGCGGTAAGATCTCCGCTGCGCACCGCAGCAGTAGGAACGGTTGTGACAAGCGATCCTCCGGTGCGACGACGGGTACCTTGGTAATCGAAGAAGCCAAACAGCTTGTCCTTCAGGATCGGCGCACCCACAGAACCGCCAAACTGGTTCCATCGAAGCGGCGGGTTCTGTTGTGTGAAGGGATCAGTTGAATTCGTCACGTTGTTACGCAAAAACTCGAACAGCGATCCATGCCACTGGTTCGTGCCGGATCTGGTGGTCGCCTGTATCAGTGCACCTGACGCAGAACCAAATTCTGCATCGTAATTGCTTGTGCTGACCCTGAATTCCTGCAGAGCATCGATGTTTGGATTGATGACAGCAATACCGAGAATCGCACTCTCATTTTCTGTGCCATCGAGAATGAACCCATTGGCGGTAAAAAACTGCCCATTGACATTGGCCTGAATACCTTGTTGGGGATTCTCACTCACGGCATGTTGCCAAGAATTGAGTTGAGTACCCGGAACCACAAGAAGCAGATTTGTCACATTGCGATCCAGCACGGGCAGTTGCGCTACTTGGGTACCTGTAAAGCTCGTGGCGACTTCCGCACGATCTGTCGTCAGCAGCGGAGTTGCATCAGTGACGTTGACGGTCGTCGCCACATTGGCGGGCGTCAACGTCGCGTCCAAGCGCGTCGTGGCGTTCACCTCAACCGTTGCGTTTCCGGTGAACACACCCAGTCCAGGGCTCTCTACTTTCACCTGGTAGCGGCCAGCGAGAAGGTGGGTCTGCTGGTAGTTACCATCCGCGTTGCTCTGTGTGTGGACAACCGTTCCGCGGTCGAGATCGGTTATGGTTATGTTTGCGTTTGGAAGAACGGCGCCCGATGCGTCCTGAATCGTACCTGAGATGTTGCCCGAAACCGCCTGAGCGAAAACGGCGGATGTGGCGATGAATGCAAGGATGGCGACAGCTAGCGCGGTGTGTATCGTTCTGAACATCTGGTTGCCCTTTTATGTCATTGCGCCGCGCGGTCTTAGAAGCTCAGCTTGAGACTGAGCTGGATAATCCGCGGGCTGTTCTCTGTAGAATCAAGAATCCCAAACCCCCCACATTTCACGCACAGCGGGAAGGTATTAAAGCCTGATATGTTGTACTGCGCGTAGTTGAAAGCGTTCAGGAACTCGCCGCGCAACCAAGCTTGGTATCGTTCGCCTCCGAAGTTCTTCGCGATTGAGAGATCCACGTTGCGGGCCGCACGCTCGCGAAGCTGTGTCATGCGCTGGGGGGCATTCCCAAGTGTCCACTTCGAAGCCGGCGCCGTGTAGGCGTCCGGGTTAATCCAGTTGTCGGGAGTTCGGTGCGAGGGCACTGGGTTCCCCACCAAATTGGCTAGCTGCGGTCCCTCGTAACCGTACGCGCCAAGCGGATTGTCGTTGCTCCAGAAGACTCCCGGATAAAGCGGCAGCCCACTCGCGAGCCGGACGACACTCGAAAGCTGCCAGTTTCCGAGCACTTCCTTGACTATTCCCGGAGCAGTGTTCCCCCAATGCTTGCCCCGGCCGTAGGGGAGGTCGTACACCAGCGCCGTGACGAAGCTATGCGGAACATCGTGCGTGCTCACGTTGTAATCGAGCATGGTGTTGTAGGAATCGCGCCATTGATTGCCGGTGCCCCAGCCGATGAAATCCTCTGGACCGTTGTCCAGCGCCTTCGACCACCGATACGTCATGAGAACGCTCAACCCGGCGCTGAAGCTGTGGTTGTATTTCACGTTCAGGGCGTTGTAGGAGGACCTTGCACCGGGCAGGGAACGAGTCCAGCCCAAATCCGTAAATTCAGGGTAGGGGCGCAATAGCTGGTTATAGGCTACCGTCTCCTGCGATCCTAACTGAGTGCTCGGGTCAAGAACGCCAAAGAACGGATTTGGCACTTCCTGATCGAGTTGCCCCTGTAGACCCAGGAACTGGTCCGGCAATTGATTGGCGTTGATATTCGGGTTCCCATACAGCAGCTTCCGTCCACGGTTACCGACGTAGCCGATTTGAAACACCGAGTGCGGGCTGAGTTGGTATTGGAGATCGAAGCTCCATTGTTCGCTGTAGGGCGTCGGGTGCTTCGCCTTTGGCCAGATTTGACTCTGACCATCGCCAACCAGAGTCAGCAAACCTTGCGAGCTACCGGTTGGCGGGAGGAGTCCGTTCGGGAACGGGTTGCTGACCAGATTCAACGGCACGTAGCCGTTCTGGGATGTTGCGTTGTACTGCGTTGAGGAGCTATATCCGTAGAACTGGCCGGGCGTATCGAAGCTGATCATGGCTGAGGGCGGCAGGAAGAAGATACCCGCGCCCACGCGGGCAACCAGTCTGTCTGTAATCTTGAATGCGATCCCGGCGCGAGGCGCAAAATCCTTGTTATTGGGGGGCCAGGCGTAGCGGTCATTTCCATTAACGCCGGCATACTCGAAACCGCCATGAACAGGGAACCCGAGTTGAGAGCTGATGGGGTTCAAAACTGTGGTGTTGAAGTAAACCAGGCGGTTGATCCGTTCGGTCGCGGGACGCTGGTTCTCGTATCGCACTCCAACATTCACGGTCAGTCGCGGAGTCACCCGCCACTGGTCCTGGATGTATCCACCAAAGGTGTGCAGGCCCATCGCTGAATCAACATTGAAGGACGTACCGCCGCCGCTGGCCGTCCCAAGCAACATTGACGCGATCGCGTTTCCCGAGCCGATCTGGTTACCATTCTCGTCCGTTCCGGTATTACTTGCTATACACGGACCACCCGCCGGATTCGGAGCGCATGAGGTTAAAGCGGTATTGAA
Source organism: Bryobacteraceae bacterium (assembly GCA_051004875.1). Taxonomy (GTDB): domain Bacteria; phylum Acidobacteriota; class Terriglobia; order Bryobacterales; family Bryobacteraceae; genus Bog-105. Next base: position 117,846 of record JBPCJX010000197.1, on the reverse strand, counting down.
GTTGAAAGCGGCGGAGCCCGCGTTCTCTCCGTTGGCTTCCTGAGTGTTATTAATCCTCATGTCGTCGAAGTTGCCGCCGAATTTCAGGGTGTGCTTTGAAAACTGTTTGGTGACGTTCATCTGCACTGTGTTCGAGTAACGAGTGTACACATTGAAACCACCACCCAAGGCTGAGCCCAGGGACGAATAATTTTCAACGCTGATGGCTGGCAGAATAGGCGCCTGGAAGAGCGACGGTGAAAGTCCAATGGTTGACGCGTCCGCCGTACCGAAACTTGTCGCTATTTGCCCCTCTTGCCACCGGCTATAGCTTGCAAACGAGTTAATGACCCAAGTCGGGCTCGGGGTGATCGTATCGTTCAAGACCACCTGGAACCCCTTACTTCTAAAGTTTTGGTCGGTATCTCCGCCAGTACAGTAGAAGCAGGGGGTGTCGTTGTTTTGACGGAAGCGGTCCGACCAACGCACGAACATTCTGTGCTTTGAACTTTGTTCCCAATCGACTCGGGTATCTATTTTGTCGTTTGTGGTTTTGCCCGCTCCCTGCGCGATGAAATTTTCGATCTGGTTTGGTCCTACGCCGGGGCGGTTCGGCAGCGGGTAGAGGCTTAGCATCTTGGCGCCGACGGGATTAAACAAGCCTGGGGGTATTACGTTACCCGGGAACTGCTGACGCGTATAGGTACCGTCGGGAAGCGGCGTTGTTGTGAAGGGGTTGTAGATAAGATTCGGGGTGCCGTCCGAATTTAATACCCCTGCGAAATTTCCAGCACGCTCCGCTGCGGTCGGGACGGTTTGCAGACCACTGCTCGCCGTAAAAGGTTGCCGCAAACCCTCATATCCGCCAAAGAAAAACAGATTGGCGCGCTTCAGGATAGGACCGCCGAAGTTACCGCCGAACTGGTTCTGCTTGAAGGGCCCTTTGGGCTGGCCGTTCTTGTTATTTGCCCAGGAATTAGCATTCAGAGCTGAGTTCTGCAGATAGTCGTAGACCTCTCCGTGGAATGTGTTCGAGCCGCCTTTCGTGATAAGCGTGACGATACCCATCCCGGCTCGTTCGTACTGGGAGTCATAGGTGTTTTCGATAATCTGCTGCTCCTGAACGGAATCTTGAAGGGGCGACACCATCAGGCCTCCCCAGTCCACCGCGGTGGAAGGAGCACCGTCGATCAGGATCGATGCCTCACCCGTGCGGCCGCCATTCAACCCAAACATACTGGCATTCTGATCGGTCGTTCCGTTAGTTTGAGTCATGCCGGCGGGGCCTTGCGTGGTACCGGCAACAGCGAAAACGAAATTCAGCGGACTTCGGGTAGAATTCGGCAACGAGGCTAGCAGATGGCTGTCGAGTGTGGCGGCGCTATTGGCAGTCTCGGTATCGAGCAAGACTGCCGAGCTGGTCACTTCCACTTTCTGCTGGGTATTTCCAAGCTCGAGCGAAATGTTGACGCGAGTCCCGATGTTGGCCTGAAGGATCAGGTTCTGTTGCACGAAACTCTTGAAACCAGCCGCTGTTGCGGTGATTTGATACGTCCCGGGTGACAGATTCGAGAACTGGTACGAGCCATTCGTATCCGACGTCGTCTGGCGAACGTTATCGGTCGCCATGTCCCTTAGCTCGATAGCGGCGCCCTGAACGGTCGCTGCGGTAGGATCTGTGACCGTCCCGGTAATAGAAGACGTAAACGACTGGGCTGAACAAAGCTGAGTAAACGCGAGCGCCAGAACTGAGGCCACAATTGGCAGACTATTGGCGCACCGCTTCACGACGTTGCATCCTGTGTGGAGTGAACGCACGAACTACCTCCTGAAATTCCCCTAATCGCACCAGCGTGTGAGCGCGATGCCTTTTTCGTATGATACATCACGATTCATCCAACCTGAGTAGCCAGGAATTTTACCGGCCACGCTCAACGGCGCTCGGCCTTTTCCGTTTCTCCGGCAAGTTCGCGCGTGTTCGCTTTCAGCAGCAAGAGCTCGGGGTTGTCAGGCAGAATGCGGGTCGCCTGATCTAAAAGCCGCAAAGCTTCGGGCAGGCGATGATTACGGATCAGAAATAAAGCTGCCTGGCGGTACAGCTCGGGACGGCTCGGAGTTTTGCCTACGGCTTGGTTGAGAGCGGCTACTGCATCCGCGGGTCTGCCTGCCGCATCGAGCATCTGAGCCCGCGCAAGATAATAGTCGCCGGTCCTCTGTGCTTCGGGTATGCGCTCCAATTGTTCGAGACCCGCCTGCGCACTCACGACGTGGAACGTAACCATGGCGAGATCAAGACTCAGATCCGGCGAGGGACCGCTAAGCGCAACAGCCTGCTCTAAAAAATCCTTAGCGAGCGGGTATTGTTCTGCCGCAAGCAACGCGGCGCCTGCATCAGCAAGTACACCCGGACTGGGTTTCAAGTCAACGATCTTGCGAGACACAGCCGTAGCTTGATCCATTTTTCCGTCCTCAAGGGACAATTTCAAGTACTGCACCTGCGCTTCTGCATTGCGCGGATTGCTCTGCACGGTCCTCTCCACGCCTGCGCGGTAACGTGCATACTGCTCTTGGGGAGAGAGGCTCAGGAATTCGACCAAACCGGCGGGATGCGCAAAATTCGATCTGTTGGGGCCCAGCTCGCGGACACGTGCCATTACGGCGCTCGCTTGCTTTTGGTCGCCGGCTTTCAATAGAGCCCGGCCGAAGTGCATCAATGTCGTGGAATCGCGAGGCGCTAGTTCGGCGGCCTTACGCAGAATTGGCAGTGCGTCAGTCGGGCGGTCCAGGGCCAGGTATGTTTGTCCCAAGCGATCCAAAATAGTGGGGTTTTCCGGCTCATGCGCGGCGGCAAATTCAAGGTCGGGCAGCGCTGCTGCGGCTTTGCCCTGGCGGTAATTCAGAAGTGCACGCGCCAAGTGCGCCGCAGTAAAGTCAGTTTTCAAATCAACAGCGCGACTGAAGTGCGCGAGAGCCTGGTTGGCGTCGGTCGCGCTGACCGCCACGCCCAACTCGTAGGGGCCAACAGGATCATTAGGGTGCTTTCGGACAAACCACTCAAGATCCGCGAGGCCGCTTTTTGCGTTCACCCCAAGAGCAGTTTCAGCGAAGCCGCGTTCTCGACGACCAACGTCGTCGTCCGGCGCGAGCTTCATATAACGGTTCCACGCCTCTACCGCATCACCGAAATAGCCCATTTCCGCAGTCGTATGCGCCAACAGGCGTTGTACATCGGCGCGTTCCGGAGCGAGTTGGGCTGCCTGTGCGAGGAGTTGGACGCCGGCATCTTTCCGATCCAGCGCGGCATTCACGGCGGCCAGATCATATAGCACATCGACATTCCTGGGCTGCTCGTCAAGCGCGGCCTGAAGAACCTCCCGAGCGCGCTCATTGTGGCCGGCGTGTGAAGCCGCGAGGCCCAGATTGTAAAGTGCATCGAAATCAGAAGGAGCGGCTTCGAGCGTGCGCGAGAAGAACGTTTCCGCCTTGCCATATTGCTTAGCCGATGCGAGTGCCACTCCTACGGAGAAACTCAATCGGGGATCGCTCTGAGCGGCAGGAGAGATTTGCGTCAGGAGAGCATTCGCTTCTTTGTCGCGGTGCAACACATAAAGCGCCTGCATTCTTAAGATGCTTACGTCAGTACTCTGGCGGGTGCTCGGAGGAAGCTGATCGAGGTAATGCAGGGCCTCAGCACCAGACTTTCTCTCTAACGAAATACGCGCCAGTTGAACATAGGCGTTGACATGCGCGGGTTCCAGCGCGAGCACTTTCAAAAACACCCCTCGCGCTTCCGATGGTTTGCCGCTTACCAGCAAGTGATTGGCGTAGTTGTTCAGCAGCCCGGGCGACGGCTGAGGAAGGCTGATGGCGCGTCGGTATATCTGGTCCGCCTCTGCATATTTCTTCTGCTTATCGAGCACGACACCGAGAACATCGAGCGCCTCAGCATCGTTCGAACCCGCTCGCAACTCCGCTCTCAAAGTTTGTTCAGCGGAGGATAGGTCGCCGCGCTGAAGCGCTGCTACGGCATCGGCCACTGCATCGCTCTGCGCAATCAAAACACATCCCCAAAAAGCTGTCAGCAGTGAAACGGCACACACGCGCATCCAAATTCCATTATTGCGGTAGCGCTCCGTTGTCGAGCCGGACACGCAGAAGGATCGTGCCGATTGCTTTCCCGTTTGATTCGGCCTTGATCGTAATCATCTGCCAGCCTGTCGCTTTTATCGCGGGCGTCTTGGCCTGGAGATGGACCGCATACTCGTTGTGACGCTCAACAGAAAATGAGGCAGCACTCCTGGACAGCTTCCACTCGCTATTAGGCAAATTCACGGAGAGATTGACATTGAGCGGATGATCTGTGGGATTCTCAACCGTAACGGGAATGGTCAAGGTGCTCGAATAGCCCACCTCAACTTCGGGCGGCACGAGATCAGCTAAGTGCTCGATGCCGTGAGCCTGCCAGAAGCTATGGTAGAAGCGCCATGGTCCACCAAGTTCGAGGACGGGCTGCGAAGGTTTTCTCGGAATAAATCGCGGCGGAGGCTCATAAGAAATGCCCTCCGGCACCACGCCTTCGAACATGTCGGAAGTGATGCTGGATTTCACATGCGATTTGCCGAAGATGAGCTGAACAGGCTCTTCAAAGTAGTGCAGATCGTTCTTCGCCAGCGCTATTGTAGCCATTTGCCCGGTGTCGCCCTGCGTCAGGTGGAAGGCACATTCTTCCGCTGCGAGACGCGCATAAGAAATGTGACGGGACGGAGAGAGATCTTTGGCCGAGTAGCTGGGGCCCTTACCTGTTTGAAAATCGGTGTGTGCAGCGTCGCTGAAATAGTAGATCTTTTGCGCCTGCCAGGGATGCAGGCCCTCGGTGAGATTGTTAATGTCTTCGCGATTGCGCGGCGACGTGATTTGTTCGGGAAAGGCCGCGGGATTCGCAGCCAAATCAAAAGCTTCATTCGCGAGCACGCCAGCCGCCTGGTGATCACCATGGTTTTCTCCGGCGACATAGCCCGGCAACCACGTGGCAATGACTGAGGGCCGCGTTAACCGAATCAGCCGCACCAAGCGGCCCAAAGAGTCGCCATGATTCCATGTTTCAAGCGATCGTAGTACGTCCTGGCCCGGTGTGTCGGGACCGTTCAGGAACCAAACATTCATTACGCCGAAATGTTCGAGCGCCCGCCGGCCTTCGATCTCGCGGATGGTGCCGAGCGCTGCCGCCTGCTCCTGACCTTCCGCATTGCCCCCCTCGTTGCCTCGCGTTCCGAACACGACCGCAATTCGTTTTTTCTCGTCGAAAATAGCCCGAGCCATATACGCACCTATCTCGGTTTCGTCGTCAGGATGCGCAACTACCACCAGAAGATCGGCCTTGAAGCGCTGATCCGGTTTTGGATTGGAACGGTCCTGCGCAAACGAGAGCGCACATAGGCAGGCCACAAGAGATAACAAAGGAAATGAAATTCTCATGATGTGTTTTGAGTGGATGAGATAATGCCGTTGCACAAGCAAATGAAACAGCGCGTTTTCGTCATGGTAGCAGCGGCTTTACTCTTCGGCCTCGGTGCGTCCAAGCACCCGAAGAAGTCCGGGGGAGATCGGCGGGAGTGGAGAGCCTACGGGGGTGGAACGGACAACATCCACTACTCCACTCTGAAGCAGGTCACTCGCAAGAATGTTTCGCACCTTAAAGTTGCCTGGACGTTCGATAGCGGCGACGCATTTACGCAATCGGAGATGGAGTGCAACCCGATTGTGGTGGACGGGGTGCTTTTCGCTACGACGCCGAAGCTGCGAGTGATTGCACTCGATGCGGCAACCGGCAAACTGAAGTGGGCGTTTGATCCGAACCAGGGCCACCGGGTTATCGGCAAAATGAGAAACCGGGGCGTCACGTATTGGGATGGTGGTACGGAACACCGGGGGCGTATCTTCTTCGCAGCCCGGCAGAATCTCTATGCCCTGGATGCCGCCACGGGTCAACCGATACCCGAGTTCGGAGAGAACGGCCACATTGATCTTCGCCGCGATCTCGGCCGTGACCCGAATCTTCAATCCATTTCAGTCAGTACACCACCCGTCGTTTACAAAGATCTTTTGATCGCCGGCAGCATTGTCAGCGAGAGCCTGCCCGCTTCACCGGGGGACATTCGCGCTTACGAGCTCCGCACCGGAAAACTGCGTTGGTCATTTCACACGATCCCGCATCCGGGAGAATTTGGCTACAACACTTGGCCGAAAGACGCGTGGCAATACATCGGTGGTGCTAACAATTGGATGGGAATGAGTCTCGATCCCGAGCGCGGGGTCGTGTACGCACCGACAGGCTCGGCTTCATTCGACTTTTATGGTTCGAATCGTCTAGGAGACGATCTATTCGCGAACTGTGAAATCGCTCTAAATGCAGAAACGGGCGAGCGCATTTGGCATTTTCAAACGGTCCGGCACGATATCTGGGATCGCGATTTACCGGCTCCGCCTGTTCTCGTGAGAATCAAGCATAACGGCCGCCACGTAGATGCGCTGGCGCAAGTCACGAAATCCGGCTACGTTTACGTCTTCGATCGCGATAACGGTAAGCCATTGTTCCCGGTTGAATACCGCAAATACCCACCAAGCGATATTGAAGGCGAAGTAGCTGCGGATACCCAGCCATTGCCAACCAAACCCCCGCCGTTTGCGCGGCAGATTCTCACCCAAGATATGCTGACCACTCGCACGCCTCAGGCGCACGAAGCGGTACTTAAACGTTTTAAAACGATAAGAAGCGCTGGACAGTTTATTCCATTGAGCCGTGAGGGAACGATCATTTTCCCGGGCCTCGACGGGGGCGGTGAGTGGGGCGGCCAGGCGTTTGACCCGGAGAGCGGCTTACTTTACGTCAATGCGAACGAGATGGCATGGCTGCTGCGCCTTGGGCCTCACCAGCTCAGCGTGAATGCTCGAACCGGAAAAGAGCTTTACCTAGCTAATTGCTCCGGTTGCCACCGCGCGGACCTGAAGGGAACTCCGCCGGAATTTCCGTCTCTACTAAACCTCTCGGCGAGGCTGAGTGAAATGGAAGTGGAGGCGATGATTCGTCAGGGCAGCAATCGCATGCCGGGGTTTCCGCAACTGCCATACGACGACATGCGGGCCATCCAGCGATATGTGCTCTACGGCGAGAATGCGGCGGTTCAGTCAAAGCCGGGCGCGCCATCTCCGATAGATCTGAAATTCGGAATCGATGGGTACAACAAATTCCTCGATCCCGAGGGTTATCCGGCAATTCAGCCGCCTTGGGGGACTCTGAATGCCATCAATCTCAACACCGGGCAGATCGCGTGGAAAATTCCTTTCGGTGAGTATCCGGAACTAGCGCAAAAGGGTCTGCGTAATACCGGGAGTGAGAATTACGGCGGACCGATTGTCACCAAGAACGGTCTGCTGTTCATTGCAGCGACGGTTTACGACAAAAAGATTCATGCGTTTGATAAGGCAAGCGGTAAGCTTCTGTGGGAAGCGGCGCTACCCGCTGCTGGCAACGCCACGCCCGCACTTTATGAAGTAAATGGCAAAGAGTACATCGCTATAGCCTGTGGCGGTGGTAAGTCGAAAGATCCTTCCGGCGGCAGTTATGTCGCGTTTGCTTTACCGGACTGAGCGTAAATCCTCACACCGCAAACTGCCTGGTTAATTGCGTTTTGCAAGTAGCCAAAAACCAATCATCGGAGCACATCAGTGAGCATCCCCATGCCAGAACAATTAAAACCGTTGCTTCATGCTCTATTCTGGGCGAGAGTTATTGCGGCCCGGGATGGTGCTCTGGGAATTCGACCACAAGACTTGCTGCTTGGATTTGCCTTGGTCCGCGTCGGTATTACAAAGGATTTGGTAGAACGCGCATTTTCCAAAGGCATAACCTCCAACAGCTCCATGCCGCAGTTTGCGGAAAAGTGTCCCAGCATACACTTCTGACTCGGAACTTTTCTGCCTTTCCCAACGTTTCCCACTTCGTCTTCGTCTAAAGCCCGAAAACGAGGGATATGGTGTGGGAGATCGGGTTGCCGCTCCAATTCGCCCATAGCTTGCCAGACAATCCGACCGACGCTGAGCTTGTGGAAGGTTGCAAGCGAGGCAACTTGCGCGCATTTGAGCGGCTGTACGAACTGCATGCGGGGCGGATGAAGAGTCTTGCTTTCCACCTGCTGAGCAGCCGCGCCGACGCAGAAGATTCCGTGCAGGAGGCGTTCCTCAAGGTATATAGGGCGGTACGGGGTTTTGAAGGGCAGTCTTCGCTCTCCACCTGGATTTACCGGATTCTGATTAACTGCTGCTACGACGTGATGCGCAAGCAGCAGCGGCTGGCTGAAAAACCGGCGCGCGGGGAATTTGCAACCGATACTAAGCTGCCCCTGAAGATTGCGCTCGAGCGGGCACTGAGCTTGCTGAATGAAAGGCAGCGCATTGTCTTTCTGATGTTCGAGGTGGAGGGCTTGAAGCACTCGGAAATCGCGGGGATTCTCGAAGTTCCCGAAGGTACATCGCGCAGCTGGTTGTGAGGCCAAACGCGAGTTGAAACGCACGTTAATGGAGTCAAGCGCATGAAGTTCGAGTGTGGCGATCTGGAGCGGGCGCTGGCGATTTCCGAGCTGATGCCGGAAGCGCGGGAACACTTAAAAATTTGTGCCAAGTGCCGCCGTGAGTACCGGGTGTGGAACGACATATCGACGGCTGCGAAAGACCTGCACGAAGACTGGGACACACCGACGCTTTGGCCAAACATAAGAAAGACGATTGAAGCCGAGCCTAAACCGAAGCCGAGACCGGTTTGGTGGAGGGAATGGAAGATATGGGCAGTGGCAGCAACGATTTTGATCGGTGCGGTGTTGTTGACCCAGCCCTGGCAATCGACGAGTTCACCATCGCCTAACGCAGAAACGCAGCTATCCCCTGCACTTTCATCAAACAGTGATTTCTTAACTGAACAAGCGCTGCGAGAAGTGGAAAAGAGCGAAGCAGCCTACCGCCAATCTATTGCGAAGCTCTCTCAAATCGCAGAGCCAAGACTGAAGAATTCAGCTTCAGCGGCGACAGTGAACTGCAGAGAGAAACTGTTAACGCTTGATTCAGCCATCGCAGAGACCCGCACCAATCTTACACAGAACCGCTTCAATGTCCATCTGCAGAGAGCGCTCGCTGACTTGTACCGCGAAAAGAAACAGACACTCGAGGAGTTACTTACTCGTGATCAGAAGAATTAGTTTTTTATTCATTGGACTAGCGGTTGCTTCCCATAGCTTTGCTCGCGAAGAATATTCGCGGACGTTCGACAAGACCCTTGCTTTACGAAGCGGCCAAAGGATTTCGCTTGAGCACAAGCTGGGGGACATCATCATTCGAACGCATCCGCAGCAGGAGGTCGTGATTCATGCGGATATTCGGGTCTCGGCTTCCGATACGAACCAGGCAAAGCAGTACGCGGATCGATTGGAGATTCTAGTGGAGCCGTCGGCATCTGAGGTTTCGATTCGCACGCGGTACCCGGAAACGCCGAGCTCGTTTTTGGGCCACAACGTCTCGTATTGCGTTCGCTATCAGGTCACAATTCCCGAGACCGCACCTCTGCAAGTACGCAACTCATTCGGCGCGGTGTCGGTAAGCGGTGTGAAAGCAAATAGTGATATCACAACATCTCACGGGGCGCTCGAGTTTCGCGATGGGCACGGCGCCCAACGGCTGGAAAATTCGTTTGCCAGTGTCAAAGTCGCTAACAACGTGGGTGACGTGACGATACAAGCCAGTAACGGAGGCGTGGATATTTCTGATATCGCGGGTGCAGCGACTGTACGAGATCGCTTTGCGAGTGTGACGGCGGCCAGGGTTTCAAAAGGACTGACGGTCATCAATAGCAATGGGGCCGTTCAAGTCACAGATTCAGGTGGGAGCGGGAGCATCAGGAACTCGTTCGGAGGTGTGATGGTGCGCAGCTTTCGCGGAGATCTCATCGTGAATAACGCGAACGGCAAAGTGGAGGCGATGAATGTGCGAGGGCCAGCCGAGCTGAATACAAGCTTCGGCCAAGTGCAATTCTCCGACATTGGCGGCCAATTATCTATCAGGACCAGCAACTCGAGCGTGAATGGTGAAAAAGTGGGTGGGCCCGCCAGCATCCAGACGTCGTTCGGGTCAGTGACGGTCAGCGACATTCAGCGGGGGGTGCGCGTTCAATCGAGCAACGGCAGCATTTCCATTGCGAAGACCCGGGGGGAATGTAACGTGAAGACCAGCTTCGGCACGGTGCAGGCGACCGACATCGGCGGACAGTTATCGGTGGAAAATTCGAACGGCGCTGTAAAAGCATCGAACACGCAAGGAGCCCAGGTGACCACTAGTTTCGGCCCCGTAATTTTGGAGGGTGTCTCGGGTCCCATACAGGTTGAGAATCAGAATGGGGCAGTCGAAGCAACGAGCTCATCGTACGGCGCCTGCCAGCCGATTATCATTCGCACTTCATTTTCCACTTTGCGCGTTCGCCTGAATCCTGATGCCAGTTACCGTGTGGCGGCCAGGACATCGCTTGGCAAGATCCGCACTGATTTCCCGTTGAATGTCTCAGGATCAATCTCGAGTGATGATGTGAATGGGACAATCGGCGGCGGCCGTTGCGAGATGAGACTGACCAACAGCAATGGTGCGATCGAAATCCTGAAGGCTTCCGAGTGAGTGATAGCGAACCTGGATGTTCGCAAACGAACACCATCTCAGACTGTACAAAGCCTCAAGTGGTTGAAAGTACGGTAGCAGAAGAGTTGGCGCGGCGTGGCAACGCACTTGCATAACAATAATCAGTAATTGGACCCCGATATGATTGTTGATGCTGCCGAACGTTCGAGGACCGACGTGCATAAGGTGCTCGTAATAGATGATCAGGCCGATATTCGGGAAGCGCTACGGTTGCTCCTGAAGCGCGCAGGCTACGCGATCCAAATGGCGGAATCGCCCAATGATGCGCTCGCGGCGGCGGCCTTCGGTGATCATGATCTGATCGTCATGGACATGAATTATTCGTCTGACACAACGTCTGGCCGTGAAGGGCTCGATCTGCTCGAACGCCTTCACGGGCAGCGCCGTGATGTGCCGATCATCGCAATGACGGGATGGAGCACAATCGAACTCGCTGTGGAGGCCATGCAGCGCGGAGCTTGCGATTTCATCCCTAAGCCGTGGGACAGTCATCAGATGCTTGCCGTGCTCGAAAAACACCTGAATGGCCGCGGTGACCGCCGGGTCGGTTCATCAAAGGATGCGGAACTTACGATCGCCCGCAACGTACAGCGACGATTGCTGCCGCAACCACATCTGCGTGCTTGCGGAATTGAGTGCGAGTGTGTGTCACTGCCGGCCGGAGACATTGGCGGGGATCTGTATGACTTTTTCGAGATCGACTCGTGCGGCGTTGCCTTTTTGCTCGGAGACGTTTCGGGTAAAGGAATCGGGGCAGCTTTGCTGGTGGCGAACTTGCAAGCCTCCATTCGGAGCCAACCAGAACTCGCGCGTTCTCCAGTAAAGCTACTCGACCGCGTGAACCGATTGTTCTTCGAGTTCACCCGTCCCGAGCACTACGCAACCTTGTTTTTCGGGATCTATGAAGCGGATACCCGGACCATTCGGTATGTGAATTGCGGACATCCCTCGCCCGTTCTGCTGCGCGCTAATGGCGAATTTGAGCTTCTGGATTCCACAGCAACCGTGTTGGGTGCATTCACCGGCTCCGCTTTTGCGGAGCGGACTATTTCCTTAGCGGAAGGTGACCGGTTGGTGCTATTTTCCGATGGCCTAACGGAAGCGAGAATCGATCAGCCAGACGAAGATTGGGTTCTGGACAGCATTCGCAAGCTCGGCCGCACGCACTCCAACGATCTGGCCGGCGTGCTTGCAGCGGCTGCGGGTTCAACCCGTGAACAGGCCGACGACATTACGGTAATGGACATCCGTGTTGTGTAACTGGTTCACAGTTCAGAATGTAATTCGACCGACGAGCTGAATGTTTCTGGGCTGCGTAACGGTTCCGTTCCATTTGCCAAAATCCGAGTTGGAGGGGTCGTTGTTAAACGGAATACAATCGCCGAATGCTTGGCCATCACACGTGAAGTAATGATTGTTGAAGAGGTTAAAGGTCTCGGCACGTATTTCTAAAGCGAGGCGCTCTTTGATGCTGAATTTCTTCGAGATCGAGATGTTGGTATCGCGGTATGGCGATCCTCGGACCCCGCTTACCCGAGGCCCCACACCTAGGTAATTCCCGCTCGCAAAAAGTGAGGCCGGCTCGAAGGCAGAAGCATTGTACGCGGGCTTGTTTACGTCCATACTGCCCCAAGATTGGGCTAGTACACTGGCCCCGGGCAGGATCCCGGGAATGCATTGCGCCTGCAACTGCGACGGGACGCCGCAAATGTTTGAGTCGCGGAAGTACAACGGCATGCCGGAAACCAGCTTCATGCTGGAGGAAAGTGTCCAGCCGCCAACGACGTAATCGAGGAATGAGGAGTTGTTCAGCCAGCGCCTGCTTCGGCCGAACGGAAGGTCGTAGACACCCATTAGTGAGAAGCTGTGCGTTATGTCGTCAGGGGAGAGCGCCTTGTTCCGACCACCTTGGAAGGGGTTGATTACGCTACCAATCCCGCCATACCCAGCGGAACCGGCTTGAGTAGTGGACGAAGCGTTGGTGAGGAGCTTCGCGAACGTGTAATTGGCGCCCAAATATAAGCCATTCGAAAAAGCCCTTTCGATTTTCGTCTGGAACGAGTGGTATTCGGAGGTGCCTTCGTTTTCGTTAAGGCCGGTGAGCCCGCCGCAATATTGCGGATACTGCACAAGCGCTTGCGCCACGGTGGGATCACATGTGCCCACACTGTTCAGGGTTTCGATCCAACCAGCGTAGGGCACGTTTACTCCATAAAGGGATGTCTGTCCAGGTTGGAAAACGCTATTCAGGCGCGCGGATCCCAACGATGATAACAGCGATGGATTGATGTAGTTGAGCGGTTGCATCGCCGAGGGCAAATGGGTGCCCTTATTGGCCACATAAGCGACACTGCCGACGCTGCTGTTGCCGAACTTGCGCTCAATCGTAAAATTCCACTGCTGGGTATAGGAAAGATGATTCGCGTACTTAGGACGGTAAGTCGGTCCGTTGGTACCGTTATCGGCTGTTGCGGAGATGTCGGGTGCCTTGTTGTACCCGGGAAAGCCGTTATCCATGTAAAAAGCGGGCTCGTAGCCGCTAAACGAATTGCTAAACGAGATTTGCGGATTGAAGCCGTCGAGCGCCATGCCGCCGTTCCAACCCGGATAAAACGCCTGGGTGTAGAAAATGCCGTAGCCCGCCCGGATAACCGTCTTATCACCCAACTGATAAGCGAGACCGACCCGCGGCGCAACGCCGCCGTTCCAAGGATCTTCCGGGTAGCGGACTCCGGCGCTTGCGGGCCCCCATTTGTTTCCAGCGAAAGCTAGGCTGCCGGGCCGGTTACCTGCGCCCGGGTTCGGCGCAAAGCTGAAAAACGACAACCTATCGCTGGTCTCCCAGGTAGGTGAAAACCGATCCCAGCGGAGGCCATAGTTCAAGGTCAGCTTTGATGACATCTTCCAGGTGTCGCCAATGTGCAGCGAATAGGCGTGCTGGTCCGCCCCGAATTTCGATACGTTGTACACGTTCAGATTGCCGTTATCCACGGCGCCTATGTAGAAGCTCGCGAATGGGTCGCCGCTGGACACGCCCGGAAGCCCGGTAGACTTCGCATCGAAATTAAGCGTGCCCGATTGGTTCCCGTTTTGCCGAAACACTTGCGCGAGATGCCGGAACTCCCCACCGAATTTGATCGTGTGAGCGCCACGAACCGAGGTGAGCAACTCGTTCGCGATGTAGGTCGGCCGGGTGGTCTTGTTCAGGTAGCCAGGTCCGGCCGTGTTCCCCCACCCCGTAAAGGTTCCAATCCCGTTTCCGCTGAAATTGGCCTGCGGAGAAGCGAAATACGCAGCCGCGTTCGGAATCTTGGGAAGCTGGTTCGCATTCTGCCCGCTCACCGAGCCATAGCCTTCATTACGGTTCCCGTAGCCGACGGCGAAGTGGCTCAAAAACGTCGGCGTAAAGATGTGATCCCAATTAAACCGGTTCACCCAGGCATCTTCGGGGTTCGCCGGACTCTTTGTACAGAGCATCGGCGGCAGCGAGCAGACTTCGTTCACGGGGTTCTTCTGCCGCCAGATCGTGAGATAGAAGTGATCCTTTTCACCCCAATAGTGGTCGATTTTGTAAAGGAAAAGGTCGGTGCTGGCGAGAATCGAGTCGGGGGTCGGTATGCCTAGATAATTGTTGTAGGGGCCGGGCGATGTTGGCGTAGGAAGAAATTTCATCCACTGCTGTGCCAGCGGGCTCTGCTCGGAAAGCGGAATTTTGTTCCCCGGATATGGTGAGCGGCTGATCACACCATTTGTGATGGTCTCGGTCTTCGGGTCGAATATCGGAGTACCAAGATCGGAGAAGTCGCCCGTGCGCTCCTGCAGCGAAGGAATGGAATATAGGGGGCGAACAGTTCCGCCGTTACTGCGCAGGTACTCTTCCTCGTGGAAGAAGTAGGTCTTGTGTTTAGATCCCCAAATAAACGGCAGAAAAGGAAGCTTGACGGGTCCGCCGATGAAGCCGCCAAACTCGTTTTCGTTGTCCTTCGGTCGCGCGTCGCCGGCGGGCCTGTCATTCGTAAACGATAGTGCATTGAGACTCTTGTTGCGCAGGTATTCGAAGCCGCCGCCGTGGAACTGGTCAGTGCCGCTCCTCGTTGTGACAATAATTTCGCCGCCGGTCGTCGTCCCGTATTCCGGCTCGTAACTCGAAGTCAGCACACGCACTTCGCTGACCATATCGGGCGTGGTCGGAAAATCGAAGAACGCCACCATACCGCTTTGGGACATCGTGCCTTCCTGCATGCTGACTCCATCCATGACAGCTTCGTCGCCCATCTTCAGGCCGCCGTTGATGCGGGCATTGAACGCTTGCGGGCTGGTGCCGGTATTCACGCCGGGAAGAAACGAAATAAACTGCACGGCGTTGCGAGGCGTACCGCTGGCCACAAGCAGAGGCAGCTGATTTATAACCTGCGGCGGGACACCTTCTTGCTGAGCGCCGTTCTCATAATTGAGTTGGGCGGCGTCAGCTCTGACTTCTATTTTTGTCGCCGCGTCGCCCACCTCCAAACCGGCATCAATGCGGGCAGCCTGATTAGCGAGTAGCTGGATTTGGCGCTGAACGAAGGTCCGAAACCCATTCGCTGAGATACTCAAGTCGTACGTGCCGGGCTCGAGGTTTGGAAAAGAAAACCGGCCTTCGTTATCGGTCTGAACCGTCGAGCTAAGCTGCCTCTCAGCAGCGGAAACCGTGACTGTTGCCTGCGGTATGACGGCGCCCGATTTGTCGGTCACTTGACCTTCTAATCGCGCGTTTTGACTTTGCCCAAAAGCAATCGCTGCCGTTAGCACCAAACCGGCAATTGCCTTACAAAAAAACGGACGAAGCATTTTTGACCCCCCGTGAGCGGGAAAGCTTTTAGCCTTGAGTGCCATCCGACGCAAACCCGCTGGTTCCTTTTTATATATCAGGACGTTGCATGCAGTCAAGCTCAAAACTTCATGAGCCGATCTAAGATAGATGTCATACGGTTGTGAAATTTCCAGTACTTTTCCTTGCCGCGGCCCTTTGTTTACGATCTCAGAGCTCAGACCTTACGCAACAATTGCTCGCGATTCAGGAGGCAATTCAGGCTGGCGATTTGGCTACAGCTTCACGTCTAGTTGATTCTTCACTAGAGCAGCATCCCCACGAGGGAGGCCTGTTTAATTTACGAGGCATTGTGCACGCTCGCCGCAATCAATTGGTAGAAGCGCGCAAAGATTTTGCTGAGGCCGTTCGTCTCGCACCGGGGTTGACGCCAGCCTGGCAGAATCTAGCGCGGGCGTGTCAGCTTGAAGCCGAGGATGCTTCGTCTGTTTCCTGCGCTATAGATTCCTGGCAACACGTCTTGCGTTCGAAGCCGGGCGATGTGGAAGCGCACCGATCGCTTGCGCTTCTCTATGAGAGCCGCGGGAAATTTGCAGAGTCGCTGCGTGAGTTGGATAAGCTCCCGGTTGAGGAGGCTTCGCGTTCTGGGAATTTGGCGCTGCGGTGCATTGACCTTGCCAGGCTTGGGCAAGTCGCGGAGGCGAAGAGTGCCGCCTCTCATTTGGCGGCCCGCCCCGATTTTTCGGAATCGGATCTCGATGGTCTGCAGGATCCCTGGAATTCACCGAAATCCGCCGCCGTGGTGGTAACACTTGTTGAGGCGCTGGATGCACGTCATGCCGCATCGCTGGTGAGCCTTCAGCACCTCGCAGTTGCGTATGAGCAGTTGCAGCGCCCCTCCGAGGCCCGGAAAACACTTGAGCGCGTCGCGATGCTGGACCCGAACAATACCGCTCACCTTTTGGAGCTCGCCCGATTGGCGGATGCAAGCAAGGACTACGAAGGAGCTCTAGGGTACCTAGCACATGCACGCGATCTGGCACCGGACAATCCGCGCATGCATTTTTTATTCGCGATGGTCGCTGTCGAGATGAATTTGCCGGTTGAGGCGCGCAGGTCGCTTGAACGGGCGCTGGCCCTGGATCCCGAGAATCCGGGCTACAACTACGCAATGGGTTCTGTCATTTTGTCAACGCGGGATGCGGCAAGTGCGGCCGGTTATTTCGAAAAGTTCGTCAAAGCTAATCCGGCAGACTCCAGGGGTCACTATGCGCTTGGAATCGCCTACTTCGCTTCCGGCGATTACAGTAAGGCCAAAGAGGAGATGCGCCGAGTGGCAAGCGGCTCCAAAGTAGGGGCCGGTGCGGAGTATTTCCTTGGCCGTATTGCGCGCCTGGAGGGCGAACTAGAGGATGCCGCCCGGCACTTGCACAAATCCATCGAGTTAAAGACATCCTTCTCCGAGCCGCATACGGAACTGGCACGGGTTTGCATGCTCCAAGGAAATCTCGACGAAGCTCGCGCTGAGCTGGATCGGGCACTTTGGCTGGACCCTCGCAGCTTTCAGGGAAACAATGAATTGCTGGTGTTATACAAGCGCACGCGCGATCCTCGCGCGGAGAAGCAGGCGGAGTTTTTGAAGAAACTTGACGAGGACCGGTCGAAACGTGCTGAACTCATGCTCCGCACGATCGAGGTCAGGCCATAACCGATGCGCGCCCTGCGATCTGTCTTGCGTCTCGTCTTGCAAATGGCGTTCTGCATCGTGGCCGTGACGCCCGCCCTGGCACAGAGCGACGACATCTTTGAAAGGGTACGGCGTGTTCTGGCCGTATCGGGTGAGGGGGAACTAGCCTCAGCGGCGCTTGCTAAGAAAAATTTCGCGCAAGTGGAGGATATGCTTGCCCGATCGAAGGCTTCCACTGAGCCCGAGCGCGCCGAACTGCTGTCGTTACAGGGTGCGATCAGATTTTTAGATGGAAAAATGAGCGCAGCGGTCGAGGCGTTTACTAAAGCCGCCGAGATGGCTCCGCTCAACGACAATGACAGGTTCACGTTTGCGATGGCGTTCGTCAACCTGGGACACGACACGCGTGCACGCGCCCTGCTGAGTGGCCTTGCTGAAAAGCATCCCGAGCGCGCGATTTATCTGTATTGGCTCGGCAGGCTGGATTACGATCAGCGACGCTATAAAGAAGCCGTTGAAAAGCTGAGAGAAGCGGCTCAACTCGATCCGAAGTCTGCGCGCGTCTGGGACAGTTTAGGTTTGGCGTTTGATATGCAGGGCCAGTTGGAGCAAGCCCTCGGCGCGTTGGAGAAGGCAGCAAGCTTGAATCGTGAGCAAGCGCACTCTTCGCCTTGGCCGCCACACGACCTGGGTTACCTGTTGCTGAGAATGGACAAATCCAAAGACGCAGAGGCTGCTCTGCGTGAGTCGCTTCAGTACAATCCAAAGCTGACGCAGGCTCACTATCATTTAGCCCGGGCGCTTGAGAAGGAAGGTAAGGAAACGGAAGCGATTGGAGAATACGTAACTGCGGTTTCCGGCGATACCGCAGCTTCGGATGCCTGCTACTCACTCGGGATGCTTTACCGCAAATTACATAGGGATGAGGAAGCGAACGCGATGTTCGCCGAGTACAAAAGGCGTAAGCAAATCATCGCAAATTCAGAATTGACGCGTTCGGAGATACGCCAGTGACGAGGCGGCAATTCCTTTGTGGAGGAGCGGCGCTGGGCATAGCTGCGCCCCTGAATCTCGGTTCAGCATTCGAGACGCTTCCGTGGTTTCAAGAGATTCCGCCTTCGGCAAGCGGAATCGAATGGGTGCATGAAAACGCGATGTCCGAAAACCGCTATCTGCCCGAGACGCTCGGTCCCGGCTGCGCATTCCTGGACTTCGACAATGACGGCTGGATGGATATTTACCTCGTAAATAGCGGACCGTGCGATTTTTGGAAACCATCGAAACCCATCCGCAATGCGCTCTATAAGAACAACCGGAACGGCACGTTCACGGACGTAACTGAGAAGGCCGGTGTTGCGGGCGGCACGTTCGGCATGGGCGTGGCTGTGGGCGATTACGACAACGATGGCTGGCCGGACATATTCGTTAGTTCCTACGGCCGCTGCATTCTTTACAAAAATAATCACGATGGCACGTTCGTCGATGTGACGGATAAGGCGGGGCTCGCCACACCAGGCTGGACGACCAGCGCTGTCTGGTTCGATTACGACAACGACGGCAAGCTGGACCTGTTTGTTTGCAGCTTCGTCGATTATGGGGCAACCCACAAGCTTGAGTGCGGCGACAACAAGCTGGGAAGGCATTATTATTGCATTCCGCGCATCTTCAAAGGAACGGCAAGCTTTTTGTATCACAATAATGGCGATGGAACGTTTACGGAAGTGAGTCAGGGAACCGACATCGCGAAGTCGATGGGCAAGGGCCTAGGTGTTGTAGCTACAGACATTAATAACGATGGCCGCATGGATCTATTTGTCGCGAATGATACGGTGCAGAATTTCTTGTTCGTCAACCGCGGGCCGGATAAGAATGGCAAATGGCAATTCGAAGAGGCTGCACTGCAGGCCGAGGTTGGATTCAGCGACAACGGTCAGGCGCGTTCAGGAATGGGTGTGGACGCGGCCGACTTAAACAATGATGGCTGGCAGGATTTATTTGTTGCGAATGTCGACCAGGAAATGTACTCCGTTTATCAGAACACCAGAAACGAGGCCTTTCGCGACGTGGGGCACGTGAATGGCGTCGCCCAGGCAACACGCCTGATGAGTGGCTGGGGTTTGAAATATTTCGATTACGACAACGATGGCAATATTGATTTGATTCTCGCGAACGGGCACCCCGACGACATGATTGAAAGTTATTCGCAGCAGGTCCACTACAAGGAGCCGCTGCTGCTCTTCCATTACGGATCAGACGGCAAGCTGAGTAATGTGAGTGACCACGCAGGGCCGGTGTTTCAGAAGGTGTTTGCCGCGCGTGGACTTGCGGTGGGCGACTACAATAACGACGGCGCCGCAGACGTGTTAATCGCAAATAACGGTGGTCGGCCCGTATTACTCCGGAACAATGCCGCGAAAGGGAATAACTGGCTAGGCTTGAAACTCGAGGGCATCACGTGCAATCGCGATTCGATCGGAACTAAAATTATCTGGAAGACCGATATTAAAACGTTCCGCCGTTTGAAGAACAATGGCGGCAGTTATCTTTCTTCGCATGATCCCCGCGAAGTCTTGGGCTTGGGTTCTGCCGCTAAGTTGGACGAATTAGAAATTCAGTGGCCAGCGCCGAGTAAGCAAGTGGACAGATTCACGAATCTTGGAGTAAATCGGTACCTCCACATCGTCGAAGGCAAAGGGATCGTGTAAGGCGTCAAGTGCAGAAGCATCCAATCCGACGTAATTGACGTTTGGAGCGGGAGACGGGGATCGAACCCGCGACGTCCAGCTTGGGAAATTCCAAGTAGCTTGTAAATAAAGAACTTAGGCGTCTATGGGGTCTATTTCTGGCGGAATAGATGACCCTGTTTTTAATGATTTGCAAACTGGAGGTTCTTAATGGAGCCAAATTGGAGCCAATGAAGCGTATATGTCGAAGGTCGTCGGGCATCCAGTTATCGGCCAGCGAGCTGCTTCGTGTTTTTGGGCCGCTGCATGTCGATGGCGACTTGCTGCTGCATAGGAACCTACAGCTCACGCGTTAGCGAGTACGACGGTGAGCTCAGAGCGAGGCGCGATACTGTGGGCATGCAAATTTACGAAGCGTGTATAACTGACGGAAGCTACCCGACATCCCATCACATCGCAGATTGAAGTAGTACAAACAAAGTAACACTGCGGTTCAGGTACGTGAGCGCGATGGTGGTGCGGCGAACCTCAATCCTTGGGCATAGTTGTGTGAGAGAGATTTCGTCACAGAGGCGACCTGCTTCGCAGCAATCGCGGTGACATTGTGCTCGCTCTCATTTGTGATTCACGCACACCGGAGGATGCATTCAATGTTCGCCCTGTCGTCCAGAAGCTCTGGGAACTACGAACTACGCTGAAGCAAAGGCCGGAGTACTCTGATATCTTTCACATCTTCGAGGTTGAAAACTGCATCGATCAGCCGGTTGCAGTTTGCAGAACCGAGAAACGGGGACATAAGATCGCGAGACTTCTCCATTATTTCCTCACGAGTCATCGGATTTTCGGCTGTACCCCTCACTGCCTCAACGCGCTCGGTGAGTCGCGTGCCATCTTTCAGCGTAAGGTCGACGATAGCCACCCGCTTCGGGTAGAGATGCTCCAACTCCTCATCGGCGACAAGCCGCACCTTGGCGCGTTCACGAAGAACGGCTGGATCCTGCATTCGTGACTTTTCGTGTGCCGCCCGGAAAGACACAGTTTTATCGACCAACATTACTGCAATCATGTGCTGCAAGGAGATATCCGGCATATTACGATTGTTGACAGTTTTCGCCTCACTGCTGGCCACTCGCACGACCACATTTTGCACTTGATCGGCCGAAAAGGGATGTCGCTTGCTCAGTATTTGGAGTGCATCGAGTGGTGCTTGAATTGGCGAACCAACAGTCCACTTTTTTATATTGGTCCGGGTGACTTCGTATCGCTCGCCAAGCTTATCGACCAGCCCCGCCGGATCAGCTTTGGGCGCAAACGCGAGAAGGAAATTATCGGGTCCTGAAAAGATGTCGCCTACACCGGTGGCACCCAATTGAATTAGCAGCGCGGCCGTGACACCGTTTCGCGCCGGCATGCCGCCGAAGACAAAAGCCTTCTCGATGTGTTGCGTATCGCGCTGCCAGGCCGCGATGCCAGACGCCTGCTGCGCGGCATAATCAAGTAACCAGTGCATCTGCTCTTTGTTTAAATCGACCGCACAGCCGGCCGCGGCAGCAGCACCGAAGGTGTTGGCGATGCAATGCGCGCTTCGGTGCGTCTCCATTTGGAAGGGCAAGCCACCTAACGTCATCAGAACCCGCGGTCCGATGTCATAACCTAGCGTGATGGCACGCAAGAACCGGGGTCCACTTATGGCGAATTGCTCACCAGTTGCAAGAGCCGCGGATACAATTGCGCAACCCGGATGTGTGTGCGCGGGCGCGTGCGAATCGTCGGTCTCATCTGAGTGAGCCAGCATCCCATTGGCGATTGCTGCCTCAAGCGGGCCGCACAGAATATTAGAACCCACGACCGTGGCAACCTTTTCCCCGGCATAGGCACGCGCAAACTTGAGCGCCACCTGTGCGGGCGGCAGATCTGCCCCGGAAACCATTGCGGCTAGCGTGTCGAGGGCGTGTTCCTTCGTCTTTTCGATCACCTCGTCGGGAATTGAGCGCTGGCCAGCCTCACTCATGTAGGCACAGAGCTTGTCCATAATGTGGTTTTCGGGAACAGTGGCTTGTGGGCTGTGAACTCCTCGCTCGGCAAACATTGGAACAGGAGACGCAGCAGCCGCAATAGCCACACCACCGCCTTGCAGTAAACTCCGCCGCGAAACCCCCGCCGCTCTCTGTTTGACCGCATCTTTCGTTTTTGGATGGTATCGAAAAATGTACACGTCTGATGAGTTCCTCATATTTGGGCGTTGTTCCACAGCCGCTGAGTTGCGAAGCCTCACGGTAAAGGCTCGATTTTTGCGATCTTTCCGCGGTGTACTTCGGCAACCCAGATTGTGACAGGGTCAGTTGAGTTGTCCACGTCCACCTTGCGAAGGTTAGCGGCCAGTGTTGGCAAAAGATATTCGATAAACGCTCCGGTTGTGGGATTGAGCCGGAAAACGTAATCAGTACTCATACCGACTGTCCACACCTCGCCATTTTTGTCTCGTACGGCCGGGTATGCGCCATTCCAGGGTATCGGCGGAGTCCATTCTTGAAACTGCTTGGTTTTGGTATCGAACATTCCGACTTTGCTGGCGTAGTTCTCGCCGAACCAATAACGGTCCTGATTATCCATATAGGTACGCCGCGGTCCTGAATCGCGGGTTGGGGTCGGGTAGAGCGTGGCCTTACCGGTTTGTGCATCGATCTCGCCGATGGTTCCACCGGCAATATCGGCGAAGTAGCCGTTCCCTCTGGAATCGACGCCGATGCCGTACGTGCGGTGGCCTCTGGATTTTTGGCCTGCCGTCTCAATAGTGGGAGCTGATTTGTCAACTGCGTAATTCGGAAAAGAATCGTAAGCCCGAAAGCGGCCGGTGCGGGGATCGAGTTTGAACATCCTGCGCCCAGCACTATCCGACATCCACACCGTACCGTCCGGAGCTCCGAGGGCTACGTGGGCACACCGAGCTTCGGGTCCGTTGTATTCAGCCGGAACGGTCCAGGTGGTGAACTGTTCCGTTTTCGTGTCCATTCGGGTAACTGTACATCCCTGAAAGAAACGCGGGATCCAGGCATTACCATCGTGGTCTATCTTGATGGTGAGGAGCCCTTCTGGGTAGCCAGGTCTTAGAATCGGCAGGGGCCATTCTTTAGTCCGTCCATTTCGGGGGTCGAGGCGGCCGATTAAAGCACGTTGAAAGTCGTTGTACCAAATGAAGCCGGCGCGGCCGATAACGGCATCGTGCGGGAAGCTCGAGGCACTCGGCAGATCATATTCCGTGACGATGACTCTTGCAGCTGGCCCCGTGGGGCGCGGAAAGGTATGCAGTTCAAAAGGCCAGGTAGCCCTACCGTGCAGGTTGATGGAGGCTAAATATTGCACTAATTCTGGATTCGGCGGCGGAGGGGAAGCTTTGGACGGATTTCGGACCGGCGATGAGAGGACGCTGGGAGGCACCCAGGTTTCCATGCGTGCCAGGACCTTAGGCCAACTCTGAACATCATGATGGCTCTGCACGATCGGCTGTATGTCGTGGCAGGCCACACAGCGGTACAGAGTCGATTTCTCCTTGTCCGATCCAGGGAGACTGATGAGCCATTCTGCACTGGTAAGTTGAGACGCGAGATTCGCCGTCGCTCGCAGTCGCAGATCGGCGTTGGCCGGCTTCTCTTTGGTCACAACGACCCAGCCAGGATCTTCAAGATCGTACCCAGCCGCGCGAATGGAGAGATGATAACGGCCCGTCTGAAGACGATCCGAAGGAAAACGGTATCGTCCGTCTGCATCGGACACAACTGTGACGCTGATGGTGCTTCCCTCGCGTTTGGCGCTCACGAGGACACCTTGCAATTTGCTATCGCGCGAGATGACAGAGCCAGTTAGAGCTGATTCGGTTGCGCCTGACGCCTGGCCTTTGAAACCGATCAGAACCAATACCAAAAGTGCGAGTGCAATCAGGCGCAACAGGTTACCAGATAAACTTTAGGCCGAATTGGATTTGACGGGAAGGCGTCAGCGTTGAATCGATTCTCCCCGCGAACGGAACTGGAACGCCGGTTTCATCGAAGATTGTGTTGTTATCGAGCGGCGGTGCGAAGTTCGCGTGGTTGAGGATGTTGAACACCTCTAGCCGGAACTGGGCGTTAAACGTTTCCGAAATCTTGGGAATGTAATTGTTCTTGAACAATGACATATCTAGATTGAGAAGACCGGGTCCGAACAGTGCATTTCGTGAGAGATTGCCGCGGAGGGTGATCGGGTTTGGAACTGCGAAGCACTGCAGTTTCATGTAATTTGTCACATCGCCTGGGTTAGTGAGCGTTCCACAACCCGGTATGGCGAGGCGATCCGGCAACGCGCTGTTATCGGACGTTTTCTGGCCCAGCGGATCTCCGCCGAGTAACGCGTTGAAGGGCAGGCCACTGCTGACCTGCAGAATTCCCCCGAGCTGCCATCCACCCAGCACCCAACCCGCTGCCTTGGGCAGGTTATCTGCTTTGCCCAAGATCCAGGTGTAATTGATGACGAGATTATGACGGATATCGAAATCAGATGGCCCGCGATTGCTTCTGGGGTCGAACCAAGGTGGATTGATCAATGAATTTCCAAAAGCATCGGTGCCAACGGAAGTCGAGCTTGTATCAATGCTGTGGCTCCAGGTGTACGAGCCCTGAACTTGGAAGTTGTGCGCCAGGTTCTTGGTCACCTTTAGCTCGAGCGCGTGATAGTACGAATCGGCGGTCCAGAGCACGGCTCCAATGCGGCCAAAGTTCTCGTTAATTCGAACACTCGTGGCCGGATCTGGGTAGAGATAGCCCTGGGGCGTGGCAGTGGGGAGAACGGTATCAACATCCTCCTGCGGCTGCGGCTGGTGAATCCCTCGACCGCCCGTATACGCGATCATTGCCGTCAGGTTGGGCGCAAGCTGATGCTGGATGGCGAAATCCCAGTGCATTACATAGGATCGGGGCGGATTCGGATCGACGTAACCTGCGCGAAGCGTATTCGCATTAGCGGCTATCAATGAGAATGCCCCTTCCGGAAATGAACCAGGGGGAGGTTTGACCTTTCCCTGCTGATAGAAGGGGCTTGTGAACTCGGTGACAATTTCAAAGAGATACGGCAATGGAAGGACGTCGAACATGCCAAACCCTGCGCGAACTGACGTCTTGCGTGTGCCGAAGGGGTCCCATGCGAACCCCACGCGCGGTTCGAAGTTGCGGAGGGTAGGGTTGTTAAAGAATGGCGAGCCCAGATGCGGAACAGTATCGGTCAGGCTCCGAAGCGTGGATAATTTCCCGTTCACTTCGCTTGGCACCGTGCTCATCTCGTATCGCAGCCCGAGATTGAGGGTGAGGTTGGGCCGCACGCGCCAATCATCCTGCAAATATAAGCCAAGAATCGACTGCCGAATACCCCGCGGCGATGCTTTCCCCGGAATAACTCCTGTGAAGTTTTGTGGCGTGTTGGTGAGAAACTTTGCCAGAGTTCCGAATTTAAAGAGTCCGTCGGGTGCCGCTTCCGCAAACTCGTTGCTATCCATTCGCTCGAATGAAATGCCAAATTTAAGTGAGTGCAGTCCCTTGCTCAGGAAGGCATCATCGGAAGCTTGATACGACGTGTAGTGGTAAAAGTGTTGTGAAAATCCGCCCAGGCCTCCCGAGAACGCCACTAATCCAGGGACCTGAACCTGAGGCGCGGGCAATCCGGGAGTACTGGAGAAGGCGAGATCGCCCGCCGCGGGATTCAGGGCTTTGGGGGTCAACCCTTCCTCGGCGATGTCGCGGTTGACTCCGACCCGAACTGAATTGAGAAGCGTACCGAAGATCTGGGAATCCTGGATTGTGCCGATCTGGCGTCGGGTTAAGAACCCGAATTGCTTATTGTTCAGTTCATCGGGCTGATTTGTGTCTGCACGGTCCAGAACATAAGTGCCGAAGAGGCTGTTGCTATCCGAGACTTTGTGATCCACTCGGGTGGTGAAATACTTCTCGTGTGTGAGTTGTGGGCCGGAAAACGTGAATTCCCCGGTATCGCCGCCCGGCGAAATCGTTGAATTCGGCAGCGGGTAGAAGGCATTGATAAATGCGAGCACGGCAGGATCGACTGTCACTGTGCCGCCCGAAAGCAGGCCATTGCGGGCCGCCAAAGTAGGAACGTTCGCCGTCTGCGTTGTACCGAGCGACTGTGCGATTCCCTCGAAGTCGCCGAAAATGAAGGTTCGGTTCTTTCTGATCGGACCTCCGACGGAACCACCAAATTGGTTTCTCCGGAACTCAGGAATAGTTGGCCCATCGAAAAAGTTACGCGCATCCAAGGCACTGTTTCGGAGGAAGTAATACCCGCTTCCGTGGATTTGGTTGGTGCCTGATCGCGTGATTGCATTGATGATGCCACCGGAAGATCGGCCATATTCCGCAGGGAAGTTACTCGTGAGAACTGAGAACTCCTGGATGGCATCTACTCCCAAATTGGTGCCCAACGCGCTTCCTGGTGCTCCATTGGCGTAGTCATTAATGCTAGTACCATCCAGACGATAATTGTTTTGCCATGGCCGCCCGCCTGAAACCGTCAGCAACGCACCTTCACCCTGCTGTACTCGATTTCCAATACCGGTTTGGGTGCGGATGGGTGCGACGCCGGGCTCTAGTGTAGACAGCTGAGTCCAGTCGCGGCCATTTAGCGGCAGTTCGACGATTCGCCTGGTCCCGACCACGCCACTTAGGCTGGACTCGGTTGTCTCGACCGTCGGCGCGGTTGCAACCACCTCGACTTTCTCCGTGCTGCTGCCAATCTGCAAGACGAAGTCGACGACGCGGACAACCCCGATTTGAAGCGATAATCGCGGTTCGATGCCGGTAGCAAAACCTGAGGCTGCGGCCGAAACAACGTAGTTGCCAGGAATGAGATTCGGTGCGCTGAAAAGACCCTCGCCGGTGGTTGGCACGGTTCGGATGACACCGGTATCGACGTTCTGAACGGAGACGGTCGCACTTGGAATCACGGCTCCGGAGGCATCCTTAACGGTCCCTTGAATTGTGCCCGCAGCTACTTGCGCGTGAACAGGTCTGGGCACCGCCAAGCTGAGAAACAAAAGTGCAAGTGCGGCAAGCTGGCCGCGGACATGCGAATGATCGAGGCGCCGACCCTTGATCGGGAGCGAACAGTTTTCGTCCATAAAATCCCCCTTAACCCCATCGCGCGAGACGAGTATACGGAGACTCTACTCCGAAACCGCTGAGCTCTACATAAAATTTCCTTTATCTACGGAGATTTGCGAGTTGCGGCAAACCCAAAGGTTTTTCGCCCTAGCTCAAATCTGAGATACTGTGGAGCGCATGCGGATTTTGGTGGTCGAAGATGAGGTAAAGGTGGCTCAGCTGGTCGCCCGAAACTTAACGTCTGAGGGATTCGCGGTAGATTTCGCGAAAGATGGCCGAGCCGGGCTCACCCTTGCGACTACCTTTCAGTTCGACCTCATCATTCTCGACCTGATGCTACCCGAAATGGACGGAACGGAGCTGTTGCGCACTCTCCGGAAGACGAACAGCGAAATCCCTGTTTTGGTGCTGACGGCGAGATCTGGAGTTCCTGATAAGGTCAGCAACTTTGAATCCGGTGCTGATGACTACTTGACTAAGCCCTTCGCCCCAGCGGAGCTTCTGGTGCGCGTGAAAGCGCTGCTGAGGCGAGGGCCTGTGAACCACGCGAGCCGAATCCGAATTGATGATTTGGAGCTTGATCGGTTATTACAGCAAGTCACCCGAGGAGGCCGGCGGATCGATCTTACATCTAAAGAATTCGCGCTTCTGGAATACTTGATGACGAACACCGGCACGATTATTTCGCGCAAAATGCTGCTTGAAAATGTATGGGGACAAAGCTTCGAGTGCATAACGAACATAGTTCCGGTTTACATTCAACATCTCAGGGCCAAGATTGATGATTCTTCTGAGCGTAAGTTAATTCGCACTGTTCGCGGCGTAGGATACGTGTTAACAGAGAGTCCGGAGCTATGAGCAAACGATCGCTCTCCTTTTCCCTGACCGCCTGGTACACCGCTTTACTGGCCGTGTTTTTTCTAGTATTCGGATTGGCGGTCTATTTTGGTCTGCGCAGCTATCTTGTGCAAACCGTTCGGCAGTCGCTAACGGCTGATGCCAAGGCGATCGGGGCGGAGCTCGTCCAGAACGCTGACACGAAGACGGAGAGCTACGTTGTTGGGGAAATCAAAAAGAGGTACTCGCAAGAAGCGGAAGATCGGTTCGTCCGTGTTGTTCGCAGCAATGGCACCATTCTTTACCAATCAAGTCCGCAGCAATACGGCGGGTTCGATGCATCTCGCGTTCCGCTACTGACCCGGAAGGGTACAACTCCTTACTCGCGCGAGGTTTATCTCGCGGACCACCATCGGCTGCTACTTGAGGGACTTTTTGTGACAACGCCAAAAGGGACGTCGTATGTAATCGAAACGGGATCTCTATACCTATATGTTGAGGCCGTTTTGGAGGGAGTGTTCATTGCGATGTCGCTGATAATGCCTCTATTTATGGGCAGTGCGGTGATCGGTGGCCGGCTTCTAACGAAGCGCGCGCTAAGACCGGTAGATCAGATTACACAGCATGCCGAACGCATTACTTCGAGCAGCTTGAGCGAGCGATTGCCTGTGATCAAGACCGGAGACGAACTGGAACGTCTATCGGTATCGCTCAACAAAATGATAAGCCGGCTTCAGGGTGCGTTCCTGCATGTGAATAGGTTTTCTGCGGATGTATCGCACGAATTACGGACTCCGCTGACAATACTCCGCGGCGACTTAGAGGCAATTGCCCGGCAACACAGGCTGACGCCCCAGGTATTGGATAACATCAGCAGCGCGCTCGATGAAACCGATCAACTGAGCAGGATTGTGGACCATCTCCTTACGCTCGCTCGATTACACTCGGACGCCGCTGTAAGCAAGACGCCAATCCTGCTAAATGAAATGGTAGAAACAACGACAGAGCAGATGAAACTGTTGGCGGAAGAAAAGGATGTTTCAATTGTCCTGGAGACGAGGGAGCGCGTAGAAATCCAGGGCGATTCAGTGCGCGTGAAACAGGTGATCGCGAACCTGCTCGACAACGCCATTAAGTATTCCAAGGTTGGCGGAACAATCAGGATTCGGGTCGGTATGCGCCAGGATCAAGCGACGTTCGAGATAGCGGACCACGGAATCGGCATTGCCGCGGAAGCTGTGCCTCACGTCTTTGAGCGCTTCTATCGGGCCGATAAATCACGTTCCAGGTCCTCAGGAGGAGCGGGACTGGGCCTCGCGATCGTGAAGGCGATTTGCACAGCGCATGGGGGTGATGTCGCAATCGCCAGTGTGGAAGAAGTGGGAACACGAGTGACCGTTACGTTCCCCATGGCAAAGTCTTTCGCGAGCGACCCAGCAAGAGTTCTCGCGCAAACCAGTTCTTAAGCTGAGAGCAAGCGGCCCGGAAAGCGTCCGCCCGACGCGCGTAAATGTAAGTTTATCTTGTTCGCCGCCATCATGGTGCAAAGTGTGTGAGTAGTGTTGCGCACTCCGCAATGCAAGCAAGTAAGGAGGAAACAGCTTGAGGATGTTTGGCGGTGTCACATTGATGGTTCTTTCCGTGGTCGTCGCTCGCCCGCAAAGTGCACCCGAGCCCTTGAAGTTTGTGCGGGCGATAAAGATGCTCAAAGTCGAAGGTAAGTTTGACCACTACGATGTCGATCTGAAGAACCAGCGTTTATTCGCAGTGGCCACCGGCAATCAGAGCGTGGAAACACTGATATGCGCTCCGGGAAGTGGGTGCATAGCATCAAGGGATTCCAGAAGCCTCACACCTCAACTTACATCCCTGTTTTGAACCGCATTTTATATAACAGACGGGGGCGATGGCACGCTGCGGATCTAGGACGGAACCAACTACAAGCTGCTGCAAACCGTACAACTCTCGCTCGATGCCGATGACCTGGATTATGACGAGGCGAGTAAAGACTTGTGGGTTGGGCATGGCGGTTCGGATGCGGGAAAGGACATGGGGAGATGGCGGTCATCCATGCGCGGGATGGCAAGCTGGTTTCGAATATCAGGATCGCGTCACATCCCGATGCACTGGTCATTGAGGAAGAAGGCGATTAAATACGCAAGGCCCGATGGGTACGTCAAGATGAAGACATACCGAGAACGGGATAGAGCGATTTTCGAAGTTGCGGACAATGGTGTCGGAATCCCCGCCCACGCGCTTCCACACGTATTCGAGCGTTTCTATCGGGTAGATAAGTCGCGTCCGAGAGCCTTGGGCGGTGCGGGCTTAGGACTTGGATCGTTAAGGACGATCTGTATAGCGCATTCGGGAGACGTGAAAATCGAGAGCGTAGAACACATCGGAACGCGTGTCACCGTCACCCTGCCTCTGACTAAGGAAAGCGCTGCCGAGATTGAGAGTAGATCTCTTTCTGAATCCGGCACACTGAAGTAATAACGCGGCGGTTGATGCCTTCTGGCACTTGTGCCATGACTGCGCGCTGGCGTCATAATCAGTCATAGCACCATAGAGGCCAGTATTCCTCTAAGGCTTGTGACGTCGTTTAAGGAACGCTTGCCAGGCCAAATTCCGCACGGCGGAAAATGGACTCTGCCCGGATTGAAATAATTAATAGGGCAGCTCTTGCGTCTTCTCCTTTTGCACAGCCTGCAATCCCTGCGGATTGAGCCCGAGAGCCCGAAGGATAGTAGGCGCGATTTGTGTGGTCTGCACCGGCGTTTTGATTACTTTTGGCTGCAGCCCTGGGCCGGCCAGAAGCAATGCCACATTCGTATCTTGCCTATGAAAACCGCCGTGCTCTGCCAGGAACTTCGTATCGGCCTCCAAATATAGACCTCCCAGCCGCGGAACGAGCACGATGTCGGGAGTACGCGCATCATGCAACGGGTCGCTAAACATCAGCTTCAGAGATTCTCCCGCAATGATTTCTTCGATGTCCATCGCGGATTCATTTTCAGACTTGCTCAATGTCCTGACAAGTTTCCCAGTCTGGCTCTGATGTTTGAGCCAAATCGAAGCAAGATCGCCATCTTGATAGGCAAGAGCTAACAGGCCGGGATCCGAGCTAGCAATGATCTTCTGAAGGATGGTATCGGCAACGATGCGGCGCTTTCTGGGATCCATAGGCGATTCACCGTGTTTCGAGGTCACAATGATTAGCGTGGAATCTGCTAAAGCCCGTTGCTTGAGTGTCTCTAACACCTGCCCTAACAATTCGTCTGTGTGCCTGAGCGTTTCCAATAGTGCGGCACTCGGGGTGCCCAGTTCATCGGTGTAGCCTCCGAGCTTCTGTCCCATGCTGAAGGCCTGAAGCGATGTTCCGAAAAGGCTTGGTGTTTCAGCAGAGTCTATTCCGGAATGGTTTTTACCGTTGATTTCGTTGAGAACGGCATGAACTTTCTTGTCATCGAAAGTCTCAGCTAATTTTAAGTTATGATTGGCGCCAGACGCTGCGAGTTCCGGGGTAAAAAGGTCGTCGACACCCTTTCCAGACGGTCCGTTCGTCATTTCGTAAGAAGGATGCTTGTCGACCCAAGCAGTCCCCATCTTCGCCTCGTGAACAACTTCAAAAATCGTGTTCACGCGAATGTAATTGTGGGGATATACAGGAGTGCATCCCTGGTTGGGGTCCAGCGGAAGTTTGGCGGGATCGATGCCGCCCCCATCGACCAGTTTCTTATCCCGGTCAATGGAGCTATCCCACAGAATCTCTGTACCTACGGTCGAGCATTTGGAACCGGGAGGTGAAAGGTCACGCGCGTAAGAACCCTCGTACCAAACTCCGGTTGAAATCGGCGACCCACCAGTCACCACGGACATCAGCCCTGGAAAGGAGTCCGACGGTTTAGACGTGAAAGCCTGAGTGTACGTCACACCGTGAGAACTAAGCCGCGCCAGGTTCGACTGGGGGTGCGATTTGATGAAAGCGGCCAAGTCAAGCGCATGCAGTCCATCAATACTAATCAGCAGCACTCTTTTGACTGCCGAAGAGGCGGGAAATCCGGGCGAGTTCCTCGCCGTGAATATCATCGTACAAATTAAGGCAGCAACCAGCGTTAATGCGTGCCGAGTGGCCTTTTGCTCAATCGCTCGGCTCATTTTTTGTTCAAGCCGACTTTGTTTCTACCATGCTGGTTTACGAATCGGGGTAGGGGAAGTAATCTAATCATTCGTTTCCTAATTTATACGGTTTCACTGGGCCAATCGCATTCGGGCAGCCCGAGCTGCGGTTCCGCCAGGGATACACGATCAGCGTTAGCTTTGTCACTTCCAGAACGGTCTCACGCTGCGCTTTTCAGCCTTCGGGCTCAATGCTGCTGTTCGCGTTAACGGACAACCAGATAATTGCGGCAGTAAAGCTCATTAAGGCTGCGAAATCCAGCGCCTTCGTCCATCCAAACAATGTGGCTATACGTGCCGTCAATATTGGGGCAATTCCTCCGGCAATATTCGCACACGTATTCATCAAGCCAGAGAGCGATCCCGAGTGGCGCGGGGTCAAATCAATGCAGGTAGCCCACCAACTAGGTGCGGCGAAATTGCTGAAGCCCGCGGCGACTGCCAATAGCAGAATGGCTGATGTGTTATTGACTTCGTGACTGCCGGCCAACAGGAGGAGAGCCGAGCATGTCATCCCGAGACAGGCTGTGCTTTGACGCCCACGGCGGCGCCCAAAGCGAGCTACTGCCTTATCGGACAACCATCCCCCAAGCGGTGCCATCACAGTCATTGCGATGAAAGGAGTGGGACCCCAAAGTCCACCCTGCGTCATCGTGAGACCGCGCACTCGAGTTAGATAGATGAAGAACCAGGTGAAATAGATGTACGGTGTGTAGCCGTGGCAGAAATAGCTCAGGATCAATCCCCAAACCGACCGGCTCCGGAAAATCTTGCGCCACGGAGTTCCAATTGCCCGAAATGAATGATGGTCGTCTCGAGCTGGCGTTCTTTCTAGGGCCTGAAGTTCTGCGGAATTGACCCGTGGATGCTGCTCCGGTCGATCAGTAGAGTAGAGAAACCAAACCAGCGCAATCGTCGCCGCCAGAGGACCGCACAGAAAAAACGAGGAACGCCATCCGCCTATCCCCATCACGGACGTGAACAAAAGCGGCGCGAGGACACCCCCGAAGCCGACCCCGCAAAGTAGCAGGCTACTCCCAATTCCTCGTTCTCCCTTGGCGGTCCACGCAGCCACGATTTTATTTGCATTCGGATAGCTTGCAGCTTCGCCCGCCCCCGTAAAAAAGCGAACTAGGCCAAAGGCCCAAGCGAGAGTCCACCAAGAGCTTGCTCGGATATACGGGACTAGGCCCATCAACACTGTGAACGTTGCCCACCACAGCATTGCGATTGTAAGGGTCCTGCGCGGGCCGAAGCGATCGCCGGCCCATCCGCAGGGAATTTGAAAAGCCGCATATCCGAAGGCAAACGCACCCAAGATCCATCCCATCGTTTGAGTTGTCAGTTTGAAGTCGTCTTGAAGGTATCTACCGGCTATCCCTAGGTTCGAGCGACCGAGGGCAGTCACCACCATGACTACCGTGAGAATCGCCAGAATGCGCCATCGGACATGTGTGGGCCCCTGATCAGCCAATTTTCATCACTCCATTGGTATGCTGCTTGTGTCTATCAATCGTTGACCCGGTTGAAGCAGTTGGTCGGTGCTGGAGATTTTGCGCGCGAGCTGACAGAAAGTATTCTACCCGCATCTATCCAATGCGGTACCTGCCATGACTCCGGTTTCCAACGAAGCTGGGTGCCCAGAAGTAACCGGATTTATCGCGAATCATGTATTCGATCGTGGCACTTTGGTGCGTCAAGTAAGGTGCCGATCTGGTACGCGCATCCTGGAATTAGGCCTCTAATTGCGTTTGGCGAAAGCTCATTCAAATGAGCGGGGATGACGCCCCATGCACCTTCAACACCATCCTATGTCGAGGCACAGAGCCTCGCAAGATTATTTATTTACCTGGTCACTTTATATCGTTACGCACCACTTCGCCGCCCTTCATTACGAACTTCACTCGCTGTAGCTCAGTGATATCTTTCAGCGGGTCTCCCGACACGGCAACGATATCGGCGTACTTGCCCTTCTCAAGCGACCCGATCTGATCCTGCCATCCCAGCATCTCCGCCGCAACACTGGTTGCAGACTTGATCGCTTGCGCCGGAGTCATACCGTACTGGACCATATACTTAAATTCCGTTCCTTGCGAACCATGACCATGAATTCCCGCCGGGGTGTTGTGAACGCCGCTACCGAACGCGATCTTAATACCCTTAGTGATTGCGAGGTGAGCGCTTTTCGCTTGTGCAGCGGCCAAGCTATACTCGCCCTTGGTTGCCTTAAGATCTTTAGGCAAATAGTCCGCGCTATAGTAATGCGCGGCTGTCAATACGAGGTACTCTCCTTTCTGCAGCATCAGGTCGGCTGTCCCGTTGTCGAGAACGATCGCATGCTCAACGGAATCCACGCCTGCCTGCACACAGTTCTGCAATCCCTCGCCGCCAAACGCATGGCAGGCCACCTTCTTATGATGGCGATGAGCCTCATCGACGATTGCATTTACTTCTTCTGAAGTGAAGGTAGGATCAAACCAAATTTGGCGGTTCGATCCAAAGCGATAATTCTCGGTCGAGTGAAACTTGATCCATTCGGCCCCGTAATGTATTTCTTCGCGAACGGCTCGGCGTGCTTCCCACGGCGAATCTGCCTCGATCACGGTTGGACGCACGTTCAGCTCCGGGGACACGGGACCACCAGAACCCGCGATACCAATGCCCAGAGTCGACACTTGCATGCGAGGGCCAACGGCAAATCCTCGGTCAATGGCATTGCGCACATCCACGTCAGCGTAACCGCCACCATGGCTCATCACATCCCGCAAAGAGGTAAACCCGGCTCGAAGGTCAATTTGGGCATCAGATAATGCTGCGAGAGTTCGGTACTCCCGCGTAGTGGTAACGGGGTTAATATCGTTGGGAAAGATATGGGTATGGCAGTCAACCAATCCAGGAAGCAGAGTCGCCTGGCCGAGATCAATCACCTGAGCTCCCGAAGGGATTCTGACTCGATCCTCTGCACCGACGTCCATTATTCGCTGGCCTTCAACAAGCACGATCTGCTTGGCTAACGCCTGGCCTGACTTGCTATCGAACAAATGGCCTGCGCGTATGGCAATTACCCGCGGAGTTTGCGAGCACAGCGGGAGAGCCCCTGCCACGATTCCTATGAGGATTAGGGCCAGTGCCTTCGCTGGCCTGATTCGACGGCTATCTAACACTACAAAAGTGGGCACAGTGATTACTACCTCTGGTAAATAAAGTTTTGGGCGCTTATTCTTGCGTAAGTTAGTTGCGACTTGCAGTCATGTCCTTGTGAGGGAGAGTACTGCGTCAGGCTTGTCGGGATCCTCGAAATCACAATGAAATGACATTTACCAGACGACCTTAATGGCAAACTGGATTTCTCGAGCAGTTGTGGTTGTAGATGTTAACAAGCCCGCAGCGGAATTCGGGGTGCCCGACGAATCGAACAGATCGGTGTTGGTCGGCAAGGCCGGAACCTCGAAATTGGGGTGGTTCAGCACATTGAATAACTCTGCCCGAAACTGTACGTTGAAGGTCTCCGAGATCCTTGGGATGAAGTTGTTCTTAAAAAGGGAGAGGTCGAGATTTACCAACCCTGGTCCGATTAGACTGTTACGACCGACATTGCCTCGCAGATTGAAGCACTGAGGATAAATACCGAGCGTCGCATCGCAATTGGCGTTATAGAAGGCGAGAGAAGGTGCAGCGGGAATACTGAAGCACTCCGTTTTGATGTACTGGTTCGGATTGCCAGGGTTTACCCCGGATGAGCAACCCGGTCCAATTAGCCGATCCGGATACGCGTAAGGATCGCTGCTATTTTTACCTAAGAAATCGCCATCTGTTCCAAAAGTCGGAGTAAACGGCACTCCATCGTTCGCTCGAAAAATACCGCCGAACTCCCATCCCTTCGCCGCCCACCGGAGCGGCCCTTTCCATGAACCAGGACTGGGGATCTGCCAATCAGCGCTAATTACTAGCGTCCGCCCGACATTAAAGTCTGAGAGGGCGCGCGACAGCTTCAAATTGAACCAATCCAGACTGGAGATAGAGTTGGCGAAGGCGTCACCCGCGATTACACCCGAGCTGGTGTCTATGCTTTTAGCCCACGTATAGGACGCTTGAAATAGCAATCCCTGACTCACTCGCTTGGTAATGCCAAGTTGTAGCGCATCATAGTAGGAATCGCCTCCCCAATTGAGAAACCGTATCGACCCCGCGTTCGGATTTATTGTGGTGCCGCTACCCACAGGGGGCGACCACAGGTAACCAGCAGGCGTGCTTGTTGGAATAACCATATCGACATCGTCAGCGCGGAAAGGGATGTGAACACCCCGAGAGCCAACGTATCCTATGGTGCCCGTCAGGGTCTTAGTTAACTGCTGCTGGATATTCAAATTCCATTGCATGACATAACTCCGCTTGGGGTTGTGTTCGATGTGGGCCATCTCAAACGAGCCCGGGCCGAGCAGAGAGAACGCGTTCGAGTAGAACGAACCCGCCGGTAATTTGCTACCGGCAACACTGCCAATTTCGAAAAATGGATATGCTCGACCGAGAATTGTCAAATAATTGTACGCCAAGGGAAGCAGGTCATAGATCCCGAACGCCCCTCTTATCGCCGTCTTTCCTGTGCTAAATGGATCCCATGCAAAACCGGTTCGCGGTTGAAAATCCAGACGGGTCGGATTTTGAAACAGGGGATTTCCAACAACAGGTTGCGCATCCGTGATATTCCTCAGATTGGAAACTTTTCCATTAATCTCAGCCGGCGTCGTTGCTGTTTCATAACGAAGGCCAAAGTTCAACGTTAGATTAGGCCGAATGCGCCAGTCGTCTTGAATATAGCTAGCTATAATATTCTGTCTGGCATCCCTGGGCGTTAATAAGGTCGGAAACGAAGCACGAAAACGTGTCGGCTGATTGGTTAAGAAGCCGGCGAGGGAACCGAAGGAAAAGACGCCAGGTGTTTCAACAAGCGTCGTTTGCCTAAGCTGATCCCTCTCAAAAGCGAATCCAAACTTAATGGAATGGAGTCCTCTGGTTACAAACGCGTCATCGAACAGTTGATACGCGCCCCATCGGAAGTGAAAGGTCGAGTACCCGCTAAGCCCCCCATTGAATTGAGTAACTTGTGGAATCAAGACACGTGCCGCAAATCGTCCCGAAACTGCCGCCAGCGATGGATCCGCAGCTAACGGATTGAGAGCTTTTATCGGGTCATTATTGTTCACAAATCCTTATTGAATCCCACTCGCAAAGAATTCACGAAAGAGGGAGTAAAAATGTGCGTCTCTTCCAGCACCATGGCCTGACGCTCTGTTAGAGAACCATTTTGAATGTCATTGAGCGTGTCAGGCGTCAAGAACGGAGCTTTATCGAACAGATAGGTCCTGAACAAACTGTCCTCGTCGGAGAAGCGATGATCAAGCCTTCCCGTAAAGAAGTTTTCGTTCACAATTTGCTGTGCTGCAAATGTGTAGATGTCGGTATCGCCCCCTTGCAAAAGCGGTCCGTTTGGGAGCGGGTACAATCCTAAGTACTTCTGCACCGAAGGATCCACCACCACTTTTCCAGTGGAGAGATTTCCCGTACGTGCGGCAGGGGACGGTACGGTATCGACGGTTGTTATGCCTTTGGCTTGACGAATGCCTTCATAGTCTGCGAAAAAAAAAGTTTGATCCCTAATAATCGGCCCGCCAATGGATCCTCCAAACTGGTTTCGCTCGAAAGGCGGAATAGTTCCCACGTCAAAGAAATTCTTTGCGTCGAGAGCACTGTTGCGCAGAAATTCGTAAGCGGTGCCTTGAAACGCGTTAGTGCCAGATTTCGTAGTGGCGTTGACAACGCCGCCTGCAGTCCGGCCATATTCCGCGGGAGCGTTAGTGGTCAGAACGGAAAACTCCAAAACGGCATCGACGCCCAGGCTTCCGCCCAGGACGCTTCCTGGACCGCCATTCGAATAATCGTTGAGACTGATGCCGTCCAATCGATAATTGCTGTTCTGAGGTCTGGCTCCAGCAATGACTAACTGCGATCCGAACCCTCGATTGCCTCGAGCTGGGTCTGTGAATGCGGGTTGAGTCTCAACTCCGGAAATACCAGGTTCTAAGGCTGCCAAGTCGGTCCAGCTTCGACCGTTAAGGGGCAGTTCCTCTACCGTAGTTGCTCCAACGACGCCGCCTAGGTCCGATGTAGCAAACTGCACGCCTACGGCCTCGCTCTGCACCACTACATTCTGTTGCGGCTGCCCTACTCCCAGTTGGAAATCTGATACCTTCTCCGCGCCTACGGTAATCGTCGTGTGACCTGTCGCACCCGAGAATCCCGGGGCAGTGCAACTGAGCGTGTATTCTCCGGGCAAGAGGTTCGGCGCTGCGTAGAAACCATCCGAATTCGTCGTTACAGCTCGTGTTATGCCAGTGCTGAGATTCTTGATTGCAATCTGAGCCTTCGGAACTACAGCACCGGAGGGATCCGTTATGGTTCCGGAAAGAGTGCCACCGGCTACCTGTGCGGTAAGCCGACCCGGCAGTGACCAGATTAATAACAGCCCGAATACTGCCGCAAAGAACCGTCGAGTTCTATCCATGTAAGCAAAGCACCTGGTTCTGCCGTCTCCAAGGACTCTACCTCATGGTGTGCCGTTTGTAAAATGAGTTTTTCTCATCAGCAACATCGTAATCTTCTATCAGCCTTCTTAATAATCAAGGAAGTTTTTGCAGAACGGGACCTCCACGGGCGCGGTCACCACGGTGAGAGTGGCCAGAATGCGCCATCGAACATGGTAGGAGCTCTGATCAGCCAAGTCCCACCACTCTCATTCGCATCCTGATTCTACTAATCGCTAATTGCCGCTGCAGCGGTCGACACATCAGTGCAGCACGGTCGGCTCGGCTGCCTGAGACGAAAAAGCCTTACCTCGTTGTTCGCTGCCTAGTATCAAGGCAACGCCTAGCAGCACGATTACGCCGATTTCAAACGACGCTAATGCCCAGGAGTAGCCGAGCTTATCGCGAATCATGTACTCGATCGTGGCACTTGGGGCGGCAAGTAGGATACCGATTTGGTAGGCGAACCCTGGCACCAGCCCTCTAATCGCGTCCGGGGAAAGCTCATTCAGGTGAGCCGGAATTACACCCCATGCACCTTGAACACCCACTTGCATCGCAAATGCTCCAAGCGCAAGCGCAAGTAATGAGCTGCCGAAAGCCCAGACTGGAATAACAAGCAGCGCGACGATGAGCGCAGCGACCATACTGCGCCGGCGGCCCCACCGTTCGGACAGATGACCGAATAAGATGCCGCCAACAATCGCGCCAACGTTGTAAAACATCGCGATATACGATACCGTAGCGCCCGAAAAGCCGTGTGCGCTCTTAAGGAAATCGGGATAGAGATCCTGGGTGCCGTGTGATAGCGCCGGCATCAGCGTCATGATGAGCACGAGATAAAGAAAAGTCTTCCGAAACGCAAGCGCTGCGGCTATGATGGCGCGTATACCTGGTGCACGATGCTGTTTCCATGCTTCCGTTTCGTTGACCTTCCAAGTGATATAGAAAGCGAGCAACGCCGGTGCGCCGCCGGCCCAGAACATCGCTCGCCAGCCAAAAGTAGGCAGCACCAGCAGAGCCGCGAACGCTGCTAACAGATAGCCAGTGGAATAGCCGCTCTGTAAGAAACCCGAAATGAGACCCCGCCGCCTTTGAGGAGTACTTTCCATTGCCAGAGACGCACCGAGACCCCACTCTCCACCCATCCCGATGCCGAATAAGATACGCAGCACGAGGAAGGTGCGGTAGTTAGGGGCGAAGCCCGACAACAGTTCCATTAGCGAAAAGAACACGATGTTAGCGATCAACGGTTTGCGGCGCCCGTAGCGGTCAGCTAGTATCCCGAAGAGCACGGCCCCGACAGGACGCATTGCAAGTGTCGCAGTAATCGTCCAGATTATGGCGGCTTTAGAAACCCCGAATTGGGACGCGAGCGTGTTCACCAGAAACACTACGATGAAGAAATCGAAGGCGTCGAGAGTCCAGCCGAGATAGGCCGCAGCGATGGCATGCCAGTAACGGGCTGGTGTTCCGTTCTGGTTGGGAGCTGCGGAATTATAGCTTTTCAAGAGCGCCGTCTCGTCGGCCTATGGCTGCATCCGCTTCGTAGTTTCGAGCCAATCGGTTATGCTCTGCTGGCCACACGATAGTTATCCCTAAAAGCCAGGTGGTTAGATTCGCAATCAGCCCCGCGAAACAAGAATCGAACATGAGTTACAAGGTTGCCCTGACGAGTCATATTTGCATGTCGGATAGAAGCCCGAAAACGCGCTCATCACGGCCGAGCTGGAACGGAATCTTCTTCCTTATGGCTCAAATAGTAGTGAACTGCGGGCGTGACAATCAGCGATAACACCATCGAAGCCAATATTCCTCCAATTACCGCGATCGCAAGCGGCTGCAACATTTGTGATCCGGCACCCAAGGCCAGAGACAGCGGGATCATGCCTGCCACAGTCGCAAGCGCCGTCATGAGAATGGGGCGCAAACGCCGCTCACCGGCTTGCAACATGGCCTCGCGCGGCGACGCTCCTTCGGCCCGGAAGCGCTGATCTGCATCGAGCAGCAGGATCCCGTTTTTCGCAACGATGCCGATAACCATGATTAAACCCATGAACGAAGAGATGTTGAAGGTCGTTCCCGTGATCAACAGTGCAAGAAACACGCCGGAAATGGAGAGCAAGGCCGAAGCGAGAATAGAGGCCGGCGCCGCAAAGCTGCCGAACTCAAATAGAAGAACGGTAAAGACGAGAACCACGGCCAGCGCGAGCACGAGTACGAGGTCACGAAACGACCGCTGTTGCTCTTCGTATGTACCGCCGTACACAACGCGAATGGCCGGGGGAAGATTGAGGCTGGAAACGGCGCGCTGAACCGCCGCAATGCCCTTGCCTAAACTCACGCCTTCAAAACGGCCCGTTACCGCCACGTCTCGCTGCAGGTTCTCGCGAAGGATTTCAGTCTGACCGGCCTCGTTTCGGATGTCGGCGAGCGAACCAAGCGTAGCCGTCTTTCCCGTCGAACTGGTTAGAAGCGTGTTGCGAATCTGATCCAGTGACGCCCTGGTTGAAGGAGGAAAGCGCACGCGCATCGTATAAGGCCGATCGTTGACCACAACCGGCGTCGGCGCAGGCTCGCCCTGCAGAACGGCGCTTGCATCGAGTTCCACCTCCTGCGGCGTGAATCCCGCTCGAGCCGCAACAATGGGATCCACGTTCATAATCAGAGCCGGTCCGCTGATCGTATTTTCGATGCCGTTCTTGACGTCCGTTACACCGTGAACCGTCTTGATTTTGTCTCCTACTTTAGGCGCCCACTGGGCCAGCAAATCAGGATTTTCAGAGAAAAGCTTGATCTGAATGGGCTCGGGCGAGCTCGTCAGGTCGCCAATCATGTCTTGAAGAAGCTGAATGAACTCCACATCGAGCTGAGGGTAGCGTTTATTTACTTTTTCGCGAATGTCGGCGATCACCTCGTCTATTCCGCGATCCCGGCTTCGCTTCAACTTCACCGAAACGTCGCCTGTATTTGCTTCGGTCACGGCTGCTAATCCAAGTTGTAAGCCCGTTCGACGAGAAGTACTCTCAACTTCCGGAGTGGAGTGAAGAATCTTTTCAACGCCGCTCAATACCCGGTCAGTATCAGCGAGAGAAGAGCCAGCTGGCATGAGGTAATCGAGAATGAAGCCGCCCTCATCCATGCCCGGGAGTAGGTCGCTCCCAAGAGCTCGATAACAGAAGAATGAGGCCACGATCACCAGTGCGCATGAACCGGCCAAGACCAACGGATGAGCGAGCACGAACTTCAACGCTCGGTCGTATGTGCGCGTGAGCTTGCCCATAAAACCCCGCGTTGCAATGTGGCCGTGCTGATCGGCAGAAGCCAACGCAGTACCGGGCGGGCGGCGGCGCAGCAGGAAATGACTGAGCGTGGGCGTCCAAGTAAGGGCAAGAGCGAGCGACGTCAAAAGCGCAGTGCCGACCGTAATCGCGAGCGCTCGAAAAAAGGTCCCAGTCACGCCGGTGATGCTGATGAGCGGAAGAAAAACCACAATGGGCGTCACCGTCGAACCCACCAGGGGGACGCGAATCTCACGCAGCGCGCTCCGAATCGCCTCGGACCGGGTTTGTCCCGAATCGCGATGAAGCACGATATTTTCTACCACCACGATGGCGTCGTCGATCACTAGCCCAACCGCTGCAGCCAAGCCGCCCAGTGTCATCAGGTTGAAGCTCTCGCCGAGCATTCTCAGGGCTATGAATGTAATGGCGATCGTTGCGGGAATCACCAGCCCCGCTACCAGCGAACTGCCCCAATCCCGCAGGAACAGAACCAGGATAATTGCGGCCAGAATAAGCCCAATGAGGATGGCATCGCGAACGCTCTTGATGGAATCTCGTACAAGCTCCGATTGATCGTAAAAGGGCATGAGATTCACATTCGGCGGAAGAGCCTTTCGAATCTGATCGAGTTCACTATGCACCGCGTCGGCCACAGCGACCGTATTGCTCTCGGGCTGCCTATAGAGATTCAGAAGAACAGCGGGCTTGCCATTCGCAGTCACCGCTGTGTAAACCGGCATGACCGAGGGACTAACGGTGGCAACATCACCTACCCGTACAGGCACGCCGCTTTGCGTCGTCTTCACCACAATATTCGAGATTTCAGCCGGAGTACGAGCCTGTCCACTCACAAGCGTTAGAACAAGTTGATGATTGTTCTCGAACAGCCCCGGGGAGTCGATCAAGTTGCTTTTCGAAATTGCATCCACCAGCTGAGGAACCGTGACCTGTGTTTGGAGCAGTTTCCCGGGGTCTGGCTCGATCTGAAACTCAGGTTGCTGCCCCCCTTGCACAACAATTGTCGAGACTCCGGTCACCCGATTCAACCGCGGCTTGATGGTGTATGTCGCGAGTTCCCATAACTGCGTCTGCGGCACCGTATTCGAAGTCAGGCTGTAGCCGATGATCGGGAATGCAGCGAATGTCAGGCGATTCGACGTAAGTTTGACGGTCGGCGGCAAACTCGTTTGGATGCGGGCAAGAGCCGCGTTCACATATTCCAAAGTCTGGAACATGTTTACCTTCCAATTGAAAAACAAGTCGATTTCGGCCGAACCGCGGCTGGTTATTGAACGCACCTGCTCGAGACCCGGAACGCTGTTCACAGTCTCCTCGAGAGGACGCGTGACCGTGACCTGCATCTGATCGATGGGCGCGACACCGTTATCCACCCCGATTACAATGCGCGGGAAGTCGGTTGAAGGGAAGACAGCCACGGGAATCGTGAACGCAAGATAGCCTCCGATCACGACTAGGGTGAGGATGACGAAGATGATGGAGCGCGATAATCTCGCCGTCCAATGTTCCGAGACTTGCTCTTCCGTGACTGGCAGAGTGTTGAGCTGGCTCATGGCTTGTCGTCTGCGCTCTTTTGGCCGGCGCCCGTTTGGACCGCCGCCTTGTCGTCCTTTTTGCCTGAATCAGGAGCTTCGGTGTCGGACTTCTCGACAATGATTTTGGCTTTATCTTCAAGTCCCAGGCCGCCGAACGTAATGACCTGCTCGCCCGCTTTGAGGCCGTTCGCGATCTGAACTTGGTCCGCTTGTCGGACCCCAACTTCAACCTTGCGCTCGTGCGCGAGCGAATCGGCGCCCACAACCATGACCTTATCGCCGCCTTCGTCGGAAGACAGGAGCGCTGCCACGGGAACCACGATTGCGTCCTTGATCTCTTCAGCGTTGATCGAAACCTGAACCGTGGTGCCGGGCTTCAGGCGCTCTTGAGTGTTTACCGCTTGGACCCACACCTCCACCGTTGTCGTACTCGGGTCGACCGCTGGACTAACCACCGTTACCTTGCCCGTAAGATCCTGCCCGGCAGCGAGAATGGTAGCCGGTCTCCCAACCTGAATCGCAGCGGCTTCCTTTACGGGAATGTTTGCGCGAGCGATGACCTGTGAGATATCGACGATCGAAATCACTGCCGACCCGCTATTCGCCATCTCGCCCGGGTACACCGGCCGGTCGGAAACCACGCCGTTGATCGGACTGCGGATCTCCGCATACGACAGTTGGGCCTCCGCACTCGCGTAGTGGGCCTTCGCCGCATCCACTTGAGCCAGCGAGCCGGCCACCTGTGTGCGTTCGCTTACCTTCTGTACCGACTCGAGATGCCGCTCAGCAGTGTCATATTGACCCTGCGCCGTCACCATCGCCACCTTCGCATCGTCCACTAGTTTCTGGGCGAGCGCGCCCTGGCGAAACAAACTCTGCCGGCCTTCGTAGACCTTCTTCGCCGCTTCAAGAGTCTGTTGAGCAGACTGCAAATCTGCAAGAGCCTTGGTCTTGTCTTCCGGAACCGTCGCGCCGGTCATTGTCTGGTAAGAAGCTTGCGCCTGCTTATACAATTGCTCGCTTTCTTGCGAAGCAGCCGTCAGATCCCGGCTCTCGAGCACGGCCAGGAGTTGACCCGCCCTGACGTG
Organism: Bryobacteraceae bacterium; assembly: GCA_051004875.1. Classification (GTDB taxonomy): domain Bacteria; phylum Acidobacteriota; class Terriglobia; order Bryobacterales; family Bryobacteraceae; genus Bog-105. Next base: position 73,291 of record JBPCJX010000197.1, on the reverse strand, counting down.
GCCTCCGCGGTTCACGAGTATCCGGCGAACGGGGGCGCTGATCTTTGAGGTGACGTTGGCTTGGTTTAGCGGAGTGAGAATGGCGTTCGCAGTGAGAACGTACGCGACAGGGCCTTGTGTTGCTACTGCGACTTGAACGGGCGTGGCTGCTTCCACCGCCTCTTCTTTCGGCTTGGGCGAGCAGGCGGCAAGGAAGATCCCCATGAAAACGAGAGCTATCCAAATGACTTCGCGAGATTTCGTCAATCCAACAGACATTGGCTTAAAAATTTCCTGTGAGCGTTTGGAGCTGTGCAAGAGCAACACGAGAGCGAGCCAACCCATCATCCAGGGCGTTGCGTGCCTGTGTGACGGTTGTTTGAGCATCCACGACCTCGAGCACCGTGGCTTCACCGGCTTGATACCGCAGTACCGTGAAACGCAGGCTTTGGGCCGCCAGGTCGGCCGAGGAGCGGAGCGATTCGACTTGCGATTGTGCCGTTGTAGCCTCTCGGTAGAAGGATGCGACGTTTGCATCCAACTGACGTTGCGCAAGAGTCAGCTCCGTTTCGGCCTGTCTTCTTCGCAAATCAGCCTGCTTCACTTTGCTCCTGATACTGCCCCAATCCCAGATCGGAATTGTGAGCGTCGCTTGGGCGACGTAGCCCAAGTTCTGCCTATAAGGAACTTGAGACGTGCTTCCACCCGTCGCCTGGGTCGGGTAGGTGGTCCGGGCTGCGAACTGGTTGGCATCAATTCCATAAAAGAGATCCAGCCCAAAAGTGGGCAGATATGCATATCGCGCCACGCTCGATGCATATCGCGACTCTTGAAGACTTGCCTTAGCGGCTTGGACATCGGGGCTGCTCGCCTTCGCTGCGCTCTGAGCTTCAGGATACGCGGGCAATGCAGGAGTTTGCCCAAGGTCGTCTGCGGCTGAGAAATCCTCCTGAAAGCTGGGGAAGATCAAGACTGCGAGAGCTATCTTCGCCCTGTGCAAAGCGAGTTCTGCATCTTGCAAATCGCGCTCGCGCTGCTGAAGCTGCAATTGCGCCCTTATCACATCAGCATGTGCCGCTTCACCGCCGCGTTCTTGCTTCTGAGTTATATCAAAGAAGGTTCCGGCTTCGCTAAGGCTGGTTTGTGCATTGGCAATTTTTCTTTGAGACACGACCACCGCGAAGTAATCCTGTAAGACGGTGGCATTCAATCCTCGCGCGGCAATATGGAGTCTTGCGCGGGCCGCCGCTTCGGCAGCTTCCGTCCGCCGGATTTCCCCTCGCCGGACAAACGCCAATGCGTCTTCGTGCACGTTCACCTGCTCGTTGTAGATGTGCACCCCATCGTTGGCTACGAACACACCCGAAGGCGTGCCGTTTCCCTCCGTGTAAATGAATTGGTTTAGCGCGCTGACGGAAGGCAGGGTGGCTGCTTTGGCCTGTTTCCGGTCCTCCCTTGCCAGAGCGACTGCAAAATTGGCTGCATCCAGCTGCAGCCCATATTTGCGCGCACGCACTAGAGCCTCGTTCAAGTCGATGGTCAAAGGCGGTTGGGCAACGCCCGCAATCACCGAGAAAACCCCGGACGTGATTAGTGCCAGGATAGGAAATCTGAAAGAGGAGACCAGTATTGTTACATACACTTTAATCTGCACAGACCGCTTCAACACCGTTCCTGAGATTCGCTGAAGGTACTCTTCCATGTGTTCAGGACTGGTTCTAAAACTTCTCAGCCAAGCCTTGGACTCACACACAATGCTGTTGACGAAAAGACACACCGGGTACGCTGCGCAGCCTCTGAGTTAGATCGAGGCCCGCGGCTACTTAAGTTACTATGCCTGAACCAGGCAATAAACAAAATAAAATTACACTTACCTTGCACGGTTTGAGTGATATCAGCTCGGCTGGTCCGCGATTAGGCTGTCCAACGGTATTACCAATTTTTCCGGATCGATCCAAAAACCCCAGATCCCGGCTCCGCTCACCAGCAGACATGCGGCAATCACAAAAGGCGCAATCCAGGATCCACGGGCGGCGAGGATTCCGAACACCGTTGGCGAGAGTGCGCCTCCAAACTGCCCCCACATGTTCATCATTCCGGAAACCGTGCCGGAGTACTCGCCTCCGACATCCATAGGTACGGCCCAAGCAGGTCCGATGATCATCTCCAGGAACAACATGGCACCCGTCAGATAGAACAAAGCGGCATATGAATTCGTGGTTATAGCCGCGGGCAGAATCAAAGACGCACAACCGAGCATTCCGATAATGGCGACCGATCGGCGAGCAAACCTAAGGTTGGCCGTCTTTACCAACGCGAAATCGGTGAGCCACCCGCCCAAAGCGTCGCCGAACACTCCAGCAAGCAGCGGCAAGGACGCAAGAAAGCCGGTCTTAAAAACGGTGAATTCACGGTATGTCACCAAGTACGATGGCAGCCACGCAAGAAAGATCCAGAGACAGTAAAGGTAAGAAAAGTAAGCAAACATGATGCCCCAAATGTTCCAGCTCTTTAGCAAGTGCATCCATGGCACGCGCGGCCTTTTGGAGAAGCGTAGGCTTTTCACGCTGCCATTTTCATCAACGCCACGGATGTGCGCCAACTCCTGAAGACTGATGGCTGGAACTTCCTCGGGCATGTCGCGATACAGAAAGACGAACAGAAACGCCCAGGCCACGCTGATAACACCTACAAGAATGAAAAGCCGTCGCCAGCCGTGGCTCATCATCACTGCGACCGCGAGGGGCGGCCCAACGGCTGCTCCGAACCGTGACGCGGCATGTGACAAGCCTTGCACGATGCCACGTTCCTCCCGTGGAAACCACATCTGCATGGCGCGCGTTGCCGTCGGGAAGGCGCCTGCTTCACCTATCCCCAACGCAAATCGTACACCGCAAAGTGAGCTTAAGCCCGTCGCTTTGGTCGTCAGAAAGGCGATCAGCGCTCGATACAGCATGATGATGGTCAGCGTCTTGCGTGGCCCGAAGCGGTCACCAAGCCAGCCGCCGGGCACTTGAAACAATGCATATGCCCAAACAAAGGCGCTGAAAACGATCCCCAGGCTCGCTTGGCTGAAGCCGAATTCCTTGACGAATAGCGGCGCTGCGTTCGAAAGGGATACCCGGTCCAAATAGGTGATGAGATACATCAAGGAGATCAGCGTGAGCATCCCCCAGCGAGTGTGTGTTCTGTTCACCTAGTGATAGTTGCTCCGCTCGTCGCGCAAATCATAGCTGTTTTGACCGACTATGAAGTTGTGCCCACGTGAAGCCCTTCAGCCTTCACCGTTGACGATGCCAAGGAGTCGAGTGCCGCCATTACCCCACCAGGTCTGTAAGGTATTTCGGCCAAACTCAAACCCATCTCTATTCCGCTCAATGTTCCTGCGAGCATAAGGTCATTGAAGCTCCCAAGATGTCCAATCCGAAACACTTTGCGAGCCAATTTAGCGAGACCGGCTCCTAAGGACATGTCAAAATGATCTAGGATCACGCTGCGCAGCGCGTCCGCATCGTAACCTTCGGGAATGAGTACGGCAGTTGAGGAATTGGAGTACTCTGGCGGATCTAGGCAGAACACCTCCAGCCCCCACGCGCGAACGGCAGCGCGGGTTGCCTCACCGTGACGGCGGTGTCGCTCAAAGACATTGGAGAGTCCTTCTTCGTGCAGCATCGCGATAGCCTCGCGTAACCCATATAGGAGGTTTGTCGCCGGCGTGTACGGAAAAAAGCCGGAACGATTCAGCCCCAGCATGTTTTGCCAATCCCAGTAGGAACGTCGTGATTCCGCAGTCTCATTCGCCGCAAGAGCTTTTTCCGACAGCGCATTAAAGCTCAGTCCGGGCGGCAGCATCAGACCCTTTTGGGATCCGGCAACGCTTACATCTACTCGCCATTCGTCATGTCGATAGTCGATTGAACCGAGCGAGGAAACGGCGTCCACCATCAGCAAGGCTGTGTGGTCGAGATTGTCAATAGCTTTTCGGATTTCCGCAACTCGACTTGTGACGCCGGTGCTGGTTTCATTGTGGACGACCATAACCGCTTTGATCGCTTGCTCCTTATCAGCACTTAGTCTCGCTTCCAGCTCCGCAGCATCCGCTCCTCTGCGCCAACTCCCCGGAATGTATTCAACCAGCAGCCCAAACTTCTCAGCCAATTGCTTCCAAAGTAGCGAGAAGTGTCCGGTCTCAAACATCAACACCTGGTCGCCGGGAGATAGCGTGTTTACGATGGCAGCTTCCCACGCGCCGGTTCCCGAAGAGGGATATATGATCACGGGCTGGGTCGTCCGGAACACCGTCCCCATGCCGTCTAGGACCGCCTTGCCCAATTCAGCGAACTCGCAACTTCGATGATCTATTACGGGCTGGTCAATTGCTCTCAGAATGCGATCCGGAACGTTTGTGGGACCTGGTATCTGGAGGAAATGCCGCCCGGTGTGAATCATGCCGTATACTTACGTCCTGAGTAGTTTACTTGCCGATGAAAAGAACAACGGCTGAACGCCGATCATCGAAGGGTATGGGAATCCCTGTCGGATGCCTGCTTCATAGGGGCCAACTCAGATCTCGATCACCCCTTTGAATTTCGTCGTTTAGGAAATCACTCGATCGCCTTTATGTTATTCGATGATCTCGAAGATCATTACCTTTGCGTCTTCGATGGTTGCTTCCTTTGATTGTGGGATTGGAGGAGTCAGAATGACATGCTTAGGAACAGCTGCGTAGAACCGATGCAATTCGGGAACTAGAAGCGTGGTTTTCGCAATGGGCCCGGTGGGAACGAGCCCCAAGCGCTCATACTTGTCAGCACTAATTTGCTTGAATACATCTACGAAACCGGTTGTTCCAGTGAAGTAGATACGTTTGCTCGGAGCGTCGAATACGACTTCGTCTACGCCACCTTCAGTGTCGATAGCTTCCCTAACCTTGCCGCTTTCGGAGTCCATCACTACCATCTTTCCGGGTTTGTAGAGATGTCCACGTTTCACGCGACTGCCGATCAAAAGGCGATGGTTGGCCGGATCTAGGGCAACGGCATGGGGCTCTGGACCTCCTGTAATCGGCCAGCTCGCCAACACCGCTCGTTTTCCACGATCAATGACAACCACCTGGCTTGTGTCACCCATGACGACAAAGAGTTTAGAGGAGGTCGGATCGAGGACAAGCCCCGCGGGATTACGACCATCTACCTCGATACCGCCGATGTATTTACCATTTTTGATATCGACTATTTCGATCGAGCCTTTCACCGTGGTGTCCTTAAAACTGTCCGTTCTGGTACCGAGATAAAAGAGACCCGTGGCCGAGTCGTAAACGCCGTTGTCCGGCACCCTCCTTGAGCCTACTGCGGCATCGTGGCCACCCAGCGGAATGTTTTTTACAAGCTGATAATTGTCACCGCTGAACGCCTTGACCGTATCGTCGCCATCGTCTACCCAAATTTCGTTCGTCTCCGGGAGATATACGGTCTTGCGGGGATCGCCTCCAAACCCCGTGATTGAATGAAGCACGGTGTCGGTGCGGAGGTCTATTACTTCAATCGTCCTTTGATGCTCCCCCGGAATAAACAGGCGCTGACCTTTGACGTCGACTGCCATGTGGTCGAAATAGCCTTCCACATTAGGTAATGGAATCTCCCCAATCAATTTGAGCGGCGCATTAGTTTGGCCTTGCGCATTTGAAATTACAAATGCGAATACAGCACAGAGAATTATCAGATGGTTCATAGTCCTTTCCTGACTGACCTAGTGCTTATGGAAGTAATTGAGACCAAATTCAGCGCGTGTAAATCAACATCCGAAACGTTCCCGGGATCGCAGCAGGCAGTGGGTTGGGCCTCTTCGCAGGGGGCTGCGGCGCCCCAAAATCGGATGTATCCACCCATAAATTGTGCGTCTTTGGATCCAGGGCCATCGTTTTCGCTCCGTATTCAGTCTTGACGTTCTCGACAGGGCTGAACTTATCGGCCGAGTCTTCGCGGAATATATTGATCGTGCCCTCGCGCGTGGAACTGGCCGTGAAGCCGGTCTGAGGGTCAAACGTCGTTGTGTCTACGTGGTCACCGATTGCGAATGACTGGAGTATTTTGCCGTTTTCCGTGTTCATGACCACCAAAATCTTCGGTTCCCGGCCGCCAATGAATAGCCGCCCCTGCTGCCGGTCGAGCGCCATTGACGTAGGCTGTCCCGCTGGCGCAACGGGCCATCGCGCTTTGATCGCGAGCCCGACAGAGTCAATGGCTAACACCTGGTTCACATCTTCGAGGTTGACGTACATCATTCCCTTACCATCGGTGGCGGTCGCGTCCGGAGCCCCGCCCAATGGAATAGTCGCGATAACGGTCTCCTTCGCGGGATCAATGACTGTCACGTTCTTACTTGCTTTATTGAAGGAAAAGATACGCCTTGACGCCGTATCGTATGTTATAGCGTTGGCGTCGTAGTCGGCTTTGACCTCAGCGTTGATCTTTAAGCTCGCAGTATCGAAACTAACTACCTTGCCGGCATCGCCGTCAGTGATAAATCCTTTCCCAAGCTCGTGGACGACGGCTATCCCGTGACAGCGTATTAAACCCGCAATCGTGCCCACCACGGAGCCGCTATCGGCATCAAATACGTTGACCGCTGTGCCATGTGACGCGTAGACGCGGCGGGCATCGGGATCGAAGGTGATGTAGTCGAAATACTCTCCGCCTCCCGGTGCCGCAGCGACATGAATTGTCTTGAGCAGATGGTAACTTGTCGCAGGCGCGCCCGCTACCGCATACGCGTGGACCAGCAAAGGCAAGCCGAAACCGGTAATTTTCGCTAGGTTCGCAGCTACGATCTCGAACGACCCTTGCATGTAGTCCGTCAGTGCGCGTAAACCAACATCCGATACGTTCCCGGGATTGCAGCAGGCGGTGGGTTAGGTCTCTTCGCTGTGGGAGCCGGTGGCGCTCCAAAATCAGCTGTATCCACCCAAATGTTGTGCGTTTTCGGGTCGACTGCCATGGTTTTGGCCCCGTACTGAGTCTTCACGTTCTCGACAGGGCTGAACGTATCAGGCGAGTCTTCATGAACGATATTGATTGTGCCCTCGCGAGTCGACGATGCAACGAAACCCGTTCCGGGATCATATATGTTAGCGTCGACAACATCGCCGATCGGAAACGGTTGACCTATGATCTTTCCCGTGTCGGCATTCATCACGACCAGCATTTTGTTACCGCGACCTCCGATGAACAAGCGCCGGTGCTGCCGATCCATCGCCATGGCGACAGGCTCTTCCAGCGGCGCAACAGGCCACCGCCCCTTTATCTTGAGCTCTCGAGCGTCAATAGCTATGACCTCGTTTTTGTCTTCGAGGTTGTCATAGATCATTCCCTTGTTGTCTGCCACAGCTTGCTCGGGTTTTCCTCCGAGGGGCAAAGTCGCTAGCACGGTCCCCTTCGCGGCATCGATCACAGTTGAATTCTCGCTATCGCCGTTGAAGGCAAATACACGCTTCGACGCTGGATCGTACACGATGCCGTCTGCATCTGGTTCGCCTTTAATCTCGCCGATGACTTTTAATTTCGCAATATCGAACATCACAACCTTGCCCGTATCGGCATCTCCATCGGTGATAAAGCCTTTGCCAAGATCGGGAACCAGGACTACGCCGTGACAGCGGTGCAAGCCCGAAATCTTGCCCACTACGGTGTAATTATCTGCATCAAAGACTATCACCTCGGCGCCATGAGCTGCATAGACGCGGCGCGAAGGGGCATCGAAAGTAATGTAATCGAAATACTCCTTGCCGCCCGGTGCGGCTTGCGAATGAACGGTCTTGATCAAGTGGTAACCTGCGGCCGGCGCACCTACTGCGACGCCATATGTGGAGAGCAATGTAACCATCCTAGTTGCGAACAATCCGATACCAAAAAGCTTCATGAAGTCTCCCTAAACCTCTGTATGCACAGCGAACATTTCTTCATCTCGAGGGCCGCTGGAAGTAACAAGTTCTCGGAGGTTTTCCGTATGTATCCGTACCCGACTGCCATTCACTACCGATGCCCGGTATATTCAATACCCGGGAAGAAGAGTGGCGCGTAGCTTCCCTCGGCTACGGTACGCGACCGCTACCTAAACAAATATGCATTGATACCATGGCCAATCACAAATAAAATTACGTTTACTTTTCTATCGAGCCCGCAAAACCGCTCTCAGGATTGTGACAACTCGAACGGCGGGTCTAAGACTTCGGCTAAATGAACTGCTGTCCGTCCGGTCGCTTGCAATATCTGCTCGCGACAGCTAAATCCGTCCGACACAATCAGCGTGCTCGGCAGAGCATTCCGCACGGAGGGAAATAGAACTCGTTCCCCAATGGCCTGAGAGATCTGAAATTTATCTCTATCAAAGCCAAACGCTCCCGCCATTCCGCAGCATCCCGAATCGAGCAGCTGGACATCAGCGCCCGTCTTTTGGAGAAGCACCTTATCACGCTCAATCTTCATAAGTGCTTTCTGGTGGCAATGGCCGTGCAACAGTACCTTGCGCCGGAGCTGCGGGGATTCGCACTTCGTGTCACAGCCTTCTAGAAATTCACTGAGAACGAATGTTTGTCTTCGCAAGCGGTCGGCGCGCGGGTCAGTCGGAAAGAGATTGCGCAGTTCGTCACGAAAGACAGAAGCGCAGCTCGGCTCTAAGATCACGATTGGGAACCCGGCATCGATCTGGGGACCGAGAACTCGCAAAATGCGTTCCAGGTATGCTTTTGCTCTCGTGAGCATGCCGAAATCATATAAGGGCCGGCCACAGCACAACCGTGCAGGGGAAGCTGTGACATGAAAACCACGACGCTCAAGAACTTGCAGCGCCGCGCGGCTTGTTTCGGGATGAAAGTAATTGTTAAACGTGTCCAGCCACAAGATAACCTGGCGCTCTGTAGACTTCAGCGGGGCCGCTTGACGTGATCTTTCTTCGCCGAAGATATCTGGCCGGTGCCGTTGCGCCCACTGGCGGAAGGTGACGGGAGCAAGGCGCGGAATCTGCCGTTCTGGAGCAACATCCAACGCCCGCTGAAGAAAATGCCGAAAGCCTGGCGCATGATTAATAAAATTCGCCATGACTGGCGCCAGTGACGCGAGTTGTGCCCACTTATCGATCATTCCAAAGGCATAAGCATGAAGCGGGCGATGCCTATTGTCGTAATAGTGTGAAAGAAATTCAGCCCTGTAAGTTGCTATGTCGACATTCGCTGGACATTCCGATTTACATGCCTTACATGAGAGGCACAGATCGAGGGCTTTTTTGACGTGATCGTCGTTCCAGGCGTCACCTATGATTTCACCCTGCAAGAGCTCGAATAATAAATGAGCCCGGCCACGTGTGCTGTGTTCTTCCTCTAACGTGACCATATAACTGGGACACATCGAACCCGAATCGTTTTTGCGGCAGGCTCCCAATCCAATACATCGTAATGAGGCTTTCGCAAACGAGCCGTCATCGTCAGGGAACGTGAAATGAGTCGAAGGCTGAAGCGGCTTGTAGTCGGCTCCCAGCCGCAAGTTCTCTGTCGGGAGGTACGGGTTGACGATCTTATGAGGGTTCAGTTTGTTCTGCGGGTCCCAGGCGGCCTTGAATTCGCGGAAGGCATTAATCAGCTCGGGGCCAAACATCTTGGGAAGCAAAGCTGAGCGCGACTGCCCGTCACCGTGCTCTCCGGAAAGCGAGCCGCCATAGCTAACCACAAGGTCAGCGGCACGTTCGATAAACTCACCGTATTTTCGAATCCCGCTCTCGCTCTCGAGATCGAAGCTGACCCGCATGTGGATACAACCCTCTCCAAAGTGACCGTAGAAAGAGCCACGGTAGGCATACTCGTTCATTAGCGCGCGAATTGCGCGCAGATAGGCGCCCAGCTTTTCGGGTGGCACTGCGGCGTCATCCCAGCCCTCCCATTCCGCTGGCACGCCTGGGGCAAAGGCAGCCGCACGGGGCCCCGACTCGCGGATCTTCCACACAGCTCGCGCTTCGCTGCTTGTGTACAGGCGCGAATTGGGTGGGTCGGATAACTGTTTCATCCGGCTGATAAGTTCGAGAGCGCGGCTTTCCGCCGCTCCGGGATCATCGCTGCCAAATTCGACGAGCAAAAATCCGTTCCCCTCCGGCAGCAAATCGAGATTGGGAACTCCCTTCTTTCTCAGGCCATCGACGATACTTCCTTCAAAGCCTTCGAGCCCGATCGGACGAAAGACCAATATTTCTGGAACATGATCCGCGGCGAGGAAAGCGTCCCTGTAACCAAAGCCGATCAGTACGCGACGTTGAGGACTATGAATCAGTCTCAACTTCGCTTCGAGCACGACTGCACACGTTCCTTCGGTTCCGACCAGGGCACGAGCGATGTTGAATCTTTTTTCGGGCAACAGTTCATCGAGGTTATAACCGGAGACCCGCCTTGGGATTTGAGGAAAACGCGCGCGGATGAGCTCTGCGTAATTGTCTCGGATGGTCCTTAGTTTTCCGTAGATTTCGCCCCTGCGATCGGTCTGGCGAATGATGAGATCGAGATCGCCGTCGCTCGTCGGGCCAACGGTCATCTGTGAGCCGTCATAGAGCAGAATGCGCAATTCCTCGACGTTATCGGCGGTTTTGCCGCCGAGTAGCGAATGCGTGCCACAGGAGTTGTTCCCAATCATCCCGCCTATAGTGCACCGGTTGTGGGTTGAAGGATCCGGCGCAAACGTTAAGTGATGAAGTTCCGCTTGATTGCGCAAAGTGTCTAGAACAACACCGGGTTGAACGCGAGCGATTTCCTGCTGCGGGTCAATCTCGAGAATACGGTTCATGTATTTCGAAAAGTCTAAAAGGACAGCGACATTGCAGCACTGCCCGGCTAGACTCGTGCCCGCTCCCCGGGGCAGCACGGGCGCACCGTACTTTCGGCACGCCGCTACTGTTGCAATGACGTCCTCGTCACTTCTTGGCACGACCAATCCGATAGGTATTTGGCGATAATTCGATGCATCGGTCGCGTACAAGGCACGGCTCCCATGATCGAAGCGGACCTCACCTTGCACAGTTTGGCGTAAGTCACTTTCCAGTTCAACCGCCTGTGAGAATGAATCCACAGGCTTCGCGTGAGAGCTCAGCGGCAACGTAGTGAGCACGTGCAAAGTGTCTCAGGTCCGGTCGAGACTTTCAAGATGAGGAGATCATAGTTCACGCCTCGATCAGAGTTGCCAAACCAATATTTCGCTGCGTCGAGTATGTCGCTCGAAAGAAACACGAGTGATGAGTCAACATGCCTGGCAGTCCCGGAATTATCCAAAACTCGTGTGTTTTGCTTCTCCCGCAACGACTAGTCTGCTAGGGCAAAACTACTGGCTCTGGGGATGTTCACGGGTCGGGCGCAACCGTTTTTTCTTGTAGCTGATAGTGGTTGCTTATCAAATCGACCGAAAATACAATTTACACGCCCCCCGGTGTGTTCCAGGATGAAGAGTCCCTACGCGTCGCTGATGCGAGGAGTACGACCGCAGGTCGGAGCTGATGACACTTAGCAGATCCTGGACAACCAGGCGCGAGGAGAAAGCTCGTCGCATCGAGAAGCTTGCCTCATGCGCGGTCCGCCATGTGCTTCGTACGGAAAAAATCACAGAGGCATTGGAGATTTTAATTGAAAGCGGGGACAGGGTAGTACTGGAAGGAGACAATCAAAAACAGGCTGATTTTCTATCGCGGTCCTTCGCTCAGGTTGACCCTAAAAAGATTCACGACGTACATCTTCTTATTTCGAGCCTCAGCCGCCCAGAACACCTGGCGCTTTTTGAGCGGGGCATTGCCAGCAAAGTGGATTTTGCGTTTGCCGGTCCGCAAAGCCTGCGAGTGGCGCAGCTACTCGAAGACAAGCAGCTGGAGATTGGCGCAATTCATACCTACGTCGAACTGTATGCACGCATGTTCGTGGATCTCACGCCAAAGGTTGCTTTGGTCTGCGCGGAGAAGGCCGATGGCGCTGGAAACCTTTACACCGGTCCTAACACCGAAGATACACCGACTATCGTAGAGGCGACTGCGTTTCATGACGGCATCGTCATCGCTCAAGTGAACGAAATCATTGACGAACTGCCCCGTGTGGATATCCCTGGTTCGTGGGTCGATTTCGTCGTTGTTTCTGATCGGCCTTATGCGATTGAGCCACTCTTTACACGTGACCCCCGCCATATAAACGAATTGCACATATTAATGGCGATGATGGCCATTCGAGGAATCTATGAACGCTACGAAGTTACTACCTTGAATCACGGGGTTGGCTTTGATACGGCGGCGATTGAGCTGTTGCTGCCAACCTACGGTGAATCACTTCATCTCAAAGGCAAGATTTGCAAGCACTGGGCACTCAATCCACATCCAACTATGATTCCCGCCATCGAGAGTGGCTGGGTAGAGACTGTGCACTGTTTCGGCAGCGAGGTCGGAATGGAGAACTATGTTGCGGCTCGACCGGACGTATTCTTCACTGGGCGGGACGGGTCTCTTCGCTCTAATCGTGTGCTTTGTCAACTTGCGGGACAATACGCAGCCGATCTATTTATCGGTTCTACCCTGCAAATGGATGGTGATGCAAACTCCTCGACTGTGACGCTAGGCCGTTTGGCTGGTTTCGGCGGCGCGCCTAACTTAGGACACGATCCGCGAGGCCGGCGACACAGTAGCAAGACGTGGCTGCAGTTAATAACGACGGACACTCCTCTGTCTCGCGGGCGAAAGATCGTGGTGCAAATGCTCGAGACTTACCAGAAAGGCGGCGTGCCTGCTTTCGTCGAATCACTGGATGCTGTGCAGGTGGGCGAGGCAAGTGGAATGCCGATCGCCCCGATTATGATCTACGGTGACGACGTGAGTCACGTCATTACTGAGGAAGGAATTGCATACCTCTACAAGGCCGAGAGTATAGAGGAACGTCGCGCCGCTCTGGCGGCGATCGCCGGAGTTACGCCGATCGGGTTACGCCACGACGTCAAACGCACGGAATGTTTGCGCCGCAGTAATCTTGTTGCGTTTCCAGAAGATTTGGGCGTGCGCCGTGCGGATGCTCACCGTTCGTTGCTCGCCGCGCGAAGCGTTGAAGATCTTGTCACATGGTCCGGTGGACTCTATGACCCGCCGTCCCAGTACAGGACTTGGTAGCATGCTTGCTCCCTCTCGCTCCGCTACGGACACCGATTTTAATCACGGGATCTTTTTCCCCGCCTCCATTCAAGTCGCCGCAGAACAAGTAGCTCAAATTGCTACCAGCGCGCTTTGGGCCGAGGCGACGCTGACGCCGAAGCCTGCCTTAGTTGACCGTCGCGGCCCTGGAGCGCATTCAGATCTTACTCTCCGTTTGATGCACCGCTCCGCGCACTCGTTGAATCCCACGTTTCAAGCGATTGCGGAGGCCTCATGGGGCAAGCGGCCTAGCCAAGCACTTCGCGAGGACCTTGCAGAGATTGGTCGAACGGGGGAGTGTAGGATGCTGGCAGCGACTGATGGGATCAATACACATCGTGGAGCTATTTGGGTCCTCGGCTTACTGGTGGCCGGGGCAGCAATGGACGCGTTTTGCGGATCCGTAGATTCGATCGCGAAACTGGCCTCTGAACTCGCCCGCTTCCCGGATCGCCGTGTTTCGTCGACAAGCGGAACCAATGGTTCGCGTGCCTGCGAACGGTTCGGCGTTCATGGCGCAAGGGGTCAAGCCTATCAAGGTTTTCCGCATGTTTTGAAAATCGGGCTACCGGCGTTGTTGAACTCGCGCGCGCATGGAATCTCCGAAATGCATGCTCGACTCAATGCGCTCGTTGCCATTATGGCGAGTCTTGATGACACATGTTTACTGCATCGGGGCGGCATGACTGCTCTTACCAGGGCAAAGAGAGGAGCCCGCACTGTGCTCGAGGCGGGAGGCAGTTCTACTCCGGTCGGTTGGGCTGCGCTGCTCGGTCTCGATGACGATTTGTTACGTTGCAATGCCTCACCGGGCGGAAGCGCGGATCTACTTGCCGCGACCCTCTTTCTGGATTCACTGATGCACTGCCTTCAAGAATTTGCTTCAACTGAATATGCGTTTTAAAACGGCGCATCTATGGAAAGATTGAAATTTGAATATGCGGCTGCGCAACCCATTTCGCATCGGGCGCACGTTGGTGTAGTCGGTTCAGGCGATCTTGAGGTGCTCCTCGAACCCTCTCCCGACGGGAATGCTCGTGTGAACATCTGTACTAGCGTTGAGGGCTATGGCCAGATATGGAAAGCGCTGTTGGATCGTTTCTTCTCGCGTTACAGCATCGCTGCAGTAGTCGAAATCAATGACTTTGGTGCTACTCCTGGTACCGCTCTTTTGCGCCTGGAGCAGGCCATTGAGGCAGCTGAATCATGAGCGGAGTAACGCGGGCTGATACAGATGAATTCGCTAAGCAGAAAAGCTTCATCGAGCTGAGTGCGCGCAGGCGCGCGCAAATGCTGCTGGATTCGGGAACTTTTCTGGAATTGCTTGACCCCTTTGACCGCATCTCTTCGCCATGGTTGCCGAGGCAGGGAATCGTGCCGCAGTCGGATGATGGGGCTGTCATCGCCCGCGGCAAAATCGACGGTCATCCGGCCGTGGTACTGGCGATAGAGGGCGGGTTCCAAGGCGGCAGCATTGGTGAAGTCTCAGGCATGAAAATGGCCACTGCTCTCGAGCTTGCGCTGGCCGACAACCAGCAAGGGATTGCCACTCGTCCTGTGCTGCTGCTCGAAACGGCAGGCGTCCGACTCCAGGAAGCCAATCTGGGGTTAGCAGTAGTAGCCGAAATCCAGGCTTCGATCATCGCTCTACGAGAATACATTCCGGTGGTTGCCGTGATTGCTGGAATGGTTGGGTGCTTCGGTGGTATGGCTCTATCGGCTGCTCTCTGTAGCTACGTCATCATGACACGTCAGGGGCGGCTCGGGATGAATGGCCCGGAAGTCATCGAGCAGGAGGCTGGAATTGAGGAATTCGACTCCGCTGACAAACAAATGATCTGGAGCATTGACGGTGGCGAACAGCGCTATGAAACCGGATTCGCCGACGTTTTGGTCAACGATGATATTGCTGAAATGACTGCCGCTGTCAAGCAAGCATTTAATCGAGGTTTGCTGAAAGAACATCGCAGTGCCCAGGTGGAACGATACCTACACTTACTCGCCGGAATTGATACTTCCAATCAAGTGGACCCCAAACGACTCCGCGAACTCTGGAAGAGAACGCGTGAACTATGAGTGACCAACGAGAAATAGGCAGTCGCGGACACGAATGGTTCCAGCTTCTCGTCGGTTGTGTACAGTCGTTGTCTCATCCTAAAACATCCGTAATCTCGGCGGATGCTTCTCTCAACGATGAACAGGTACGTTATCTCGCCGTTATCCCGAACCCGGAAAGCCGGTTTCCTCGTGCCCGTCGAGGTGAAATAGGTGTCGAAGAAGGCTGGACGCTCGCCAAATGTATCCGTGAAGTGATTGAACTAGATAAAAACGCAACAAAACGACCGATTATTTCGATTGTAGATGTGCCGAGCCAAGCTTACGGGCGGCGTGAGGAGGCGCTTGGGATTTTCTTGGCTTGTGCTGCCGCGGTGGATGCTTATGCAACGGCACGCCTCGCGGGCCATCCCGTAATTTCCTTGATCGTGGGTCATGCTTTGTCGGGAGCCTTTCTCGCGCATGGTTATCAAGCAAACCGAATCCTGGCTCTCGATGCCCCGGAAACGGTGGTGCACGCAATGGGCAAGGGCGCGGCGGCGCGCATCACTTCCAGAAGCATCGCCGATCTGAACCGATTGGCAGACTGCCTCATCCCGGTGTCTTATGACATTCGCGACTACGCCAAACTTGGTTTGCTCTACAAGCTGATCGGGGGGGTGAACGCTGGCGATCCTGCAGTTTCTGATGTGCAAACGGTACGACAGGAGTTGTTGAAGGCAATCGCCGATACCCGAACGGGCACTCGCGACCTGAGCAACCGGCTGGACTCGCCTGAAGCCCGCGAAAACCGGATTGCCTCAATCGAAGTGCGGAACCGCCTCCTTGAGCAATGGGCAGCAACTGCGGAAACTCCTAATGGGCATCACTGTAGCTAATGCGCTTGCCCCCGTTTTTTTTGTCATGCTGTTGGGGTATTTCGCTGGAAAAGCAAGAGTCGTTGAGAACAGGAATGTTTCGTCTCTCAATGCACTACTCATGAACTTTGCGCTGCCGGCAGGACTTTTCACCGCAATTGTTAAAACCCCTCAAAAAGTTTTGATGCAAGAAGGCAAGCTGATTCTGGCGCTCTCTATTTCGATGTTGTCCATCTATGGGATCACTTGGCTATTGCAGCGTTCGGTGTTTCACATCAAGAAAAGCCAGAGTGCAGTCCAAGCATTAACTGTCGCGTTCCCAAATTGCGCCTCCATTGGACTTCCGCTGCTCGGTAGCGTTTTCGGATCTCAAAGCGCGGTCACCGTCGCAGTGGGCATTGCTGTTGGAGCCATTTTCATGGCTCCCATCACGCTCGTCACATTGGAAAGCGGCAGCGACGAGCGACAGACGGCGCGTGGAACTGACCGTTTCTTCCGTGCGCTGCTCCGCTCTATTCGGAGGCCGGTCGTCGTTGTGCCTTTCACGGCCGCGTTGCTTGCCCTACTGGGAGTTCACATTCCGGATCTGTTGGGCCGAATGCTTACGCTCATCGGACAGAGTACAGCCGGTCTAGCTCTTTTTCTAACAGGTTTGATTCTATCTGCGCAACCGTTGTGCCTCAATTCCAGCGTCTTGGCCGGCATAGCTTTAAAGAATCTGTTGCAAGTCGGTATTGCGGTTGGAACTTTGTGGCTGTTTGGTGTCCATGGCTCACTAGGCGGCCAAGCAGTTCTACTGTTGGCGATCCCCGCTGGTTTTTTTGGAACGGTATTCGGTCTTGGCTACGGTGTTGTTTCGCTCGAAGCCAGTTCGACGCTGGTCATGAGTTCACTCCTCAGCATTATTACGCTTCCCATTGCCGTTCTGTTAGCCAAATCTATGGAGTAACTTACCTTTGACTGACGCTGCAACTTATCACGCCGCTGATTCGCATTTGAAAGAAAGCGCGTGTTGGCTTGAGGCCACGCCCCACGATCTGCTTCGGGTCTTGGGAGCAGCCGATCTTGTGAGTTCGACGCCGCTACCAGAATGGGCCTACGCTTCTTTGGAAAGGGCACCTTTGGTGGTCGTTCGCCGAGCTCGCGAATGCCACGGACTCATTCCCGTCGGGATTCGGGGGGCGGCGCGGAATCAGCGCGTTTCCGCTTGGCTTCCGTCTCTTGCAGCGCAACAGCAGATTAAGCCGGAACACATCAGTGCAACACGGGCGTGGCAATCAACAGATGAATTGCTTAACAGCTCTGTCAGGTGGACCCTCTCGCATGTTTCTGATCTTTTACAGAACTTCGGGTTCATCTGGGGACCGACCGGCAGCATCGCGTTTCAACTGGCAACCGGGATAGCAACCGCGGTTGCGAGTGGTGATCTCGACATACTGGTTCGCGTTCCCGATCGGCTTTCAACCAGCGAAGCCTGGCTTATCCGAGACTCTCTTATTCGGATGCCCGTGCGAGTCGACATGCAGGTTGAAACGCCTTTTGGGGCAGTTGCTCTCGACGAATATGCTCGGGCCGGCAAAACAATATTGCTGCGTACATTAGACGGACCCCGCCTCGTCTCCGATGGGTGGCAAGCCACTGCTGGTGGTATCGGGAAAGTATGAGTCTTGCATTTTTATTTCCCGGACAAGGCTCCCAATACCCTGGCATGTTTCAGTCGTTGCCCAACCATCCCGCTGTTACAAGGACCTTTGAAGAAGCGACTGAAATCTTGAACCAGGACGTTCAAGCGTTGGACGGTGATACCGCTCTGGTCTCAACTATTGCGGCGCAATTGGCGATCTTTATTGCCGGAGTGTCGGTCTCGCGCGTCCTAGAGGTCGAGAAGGTTTCTCCAGACGCTGTTGCTGGTCTGTCCATCGGTGCGTTCGGTGCCGCCGTTGCAAGCGGAGCCATCGATTTTGACGCGGCGCTGCCGCTGGTTCGATTGCGAGCGGAGTTGATGGAGAGAGCATATGCCAGCGGTTATGGATTGTCCGTTATTATTGGCCTCACTGAAAGACAGATTTCCCAGCTGATCGAAGAGATTCACACCGAAGAAGCGCCGGTATTTGTTGCAACGGTTAACGCGCCCCAGCAGGTCGTGATTGCCGGTGCAGATGAGGCCATGAACACTTTACTGCATCGCGCAACCGAAAAGGGTGCCACAAGGGCGGAAAACTTACCCGTCAGCGTGCCCTCGCATTGCCCCCTGCTGCGTGGTGTTGCAGAGAGGCTTCTTCAGTTTGTCGCAAACCTGCCCTTAAGCGATCCCCGTATTCCATACGTCAGTAACACCCGGGGCCGGATACTTCGAACTTCCGCTGCAATCCGACAGGATCTTGCAACGAATGTTATGTACCCGGTTCGCTGGCATGATGCGGTGACAGTGTTAGTTGAAGTAGGAGTGCGCCTGTTTGTCGAGCTGCCGCCCGGCCATGTTCTGACCGGGCTTGTCGCCGCGGCTTTCCCTGGCGTCAGAGCCATCTCCCTTCACGGAACGCACATTGCATCCGAAGCTGCATTCATCAGGCGTACCCGAACTCAGCAACGGGAATAATCGGCAAGTAACCGCTCACGAAGTTCGGCCGGTTTTCCACGGGTAGGCCAGATGAACTAAAAACCTGACAGGAGGAAGAGCTTTGATGAAAAGAATGACGACGGTGTTTCGCGAGATGCTAGACAGCTCCGGGATAATCCATGCACCGATTGCTTACGATCCGCTGACGGCGAAGATTGCAGAGCGGGTCGGATTCCGCTGTTTAGACCTAGGCGGTTATGCTCTCGGCGCTAGTACTTGCGTTCCGGAACCGCTTCTGAGCCTAGAAGAACTTATCGCGGCTACGCGGCGGATCACAGCTGCCGTAAACATTCCCGTGATGGTCGATGGAGGAGCGGGATATGGAGATCCTGCCCATGTGATCCGGACCGTGCAAGAACTGGAACGCGCTGGCGCAGCCGCCATTCACATAGAAGACCAAATCTATCCAAAGCGCGTTCACTATCACAGGGGCATTGAGCACGTGATTCCAGTCGATGAAATGCGCAAAAAGATTCAGTACGCGGTGCGTTATCGACGTGATTCTGATTTCGTTATCGCCGCGCGCACCGACGCCATGAGCACAGATGGTTTTGCCGAGGGTATTCGTCGAGCAAATCTCTACGCCGCAGCGGGCGCCGATATGGTGATGCTTTTCCCCAACACAGCTGAAGAGGCGCGCAGAGCTCCTTTAGAGGTGGACGTGCCACTTATCTATGTCAATAGCGAGGGCAATCGGCTGGGAAGACCAATTTTTGCCATCGAGGAGTTGGAAACCATGGGATACAAGATGGCGAATGATGCGATCAGCGCCATCACGGTCATGTTCAACAGCATCACGGAGCTGTTTGTGCGTCTGAAGGGAACGGGACGGACGGGAATGGACCCATCGGTTTTCGTCGCTGTTCGGAAAGAAATTGAAGACACTATTGGGCTTGAGGAGTATTACCGCATCGAGGAAGAAACAGTCGAGAGCAGAAGTTAGAAGAACTCAGTTCACTCTTAACAAAAGTGGTCAGCGGCTCGATCTCTTGGGGCCGCTGGAAAGCATCGTAGACGGCAAGACTTCCGAATAGCTATGAGCAGCGAGACAAATACGGGAAGACGAAGTCTTGTTCTTGCGACAATTGCGGCTCTGTCTGTCGGCCTTCTAGCATGCGTTCAAATTTGCGCCCAGGGATCTGCAGCTGCCATGCTCTCAGGAACAATCAGCACTCCTTCTGGTTCTCGCATTCCGAATGCCAAAGTATCCCTAACAAACACGGCGAACGGCGAGGTCAAATCCGTGAAGGCGAACAGGAGCGGTTGGTACTCAGTAGCCCACGTGCTGCCGGGAAAATACGACATCACAGCCTCGGCCCCCGGATTCCTGGATACGCGGATCGAAATCAGCATCGGTGCTGGATTGAGGCAAGAAGCAAACGTCCAAATGCAAATTGTTAGCGCGAAACCGGGCTCGCCGACAGTCCACGAAAACGCGAATTCCACTCAGATACGCGAGTTGCCGCTCAACGGGCGTTCGGCATCCGATGTGGTGACGCTTGAGCCGGGCATTGCGACGGCTCGCACGCAGCCTTCTGGCCAGGGCCAGAGAGGTTTCGGAACGCAAGTTACCGTATCGGGGATCCGTCCCCGGCAAAACGACTCGCGCATGAATGGTATTAGCGTTAATGACTACACAAATGGGCCACCCGGAAGCGCACGTGGCGTCAGCTTGGGCGTAGACACAGTCGAGCAGTTCTCGGTACTGACAAGCAACTACCCGGCGCAGTACGGGCGGTCTTCCGGCGGCATTATCAGCTCCGTAACACGTTCAGGCACTAACAACTTTCACGGGAGTGCCTTCGACTTTCTTCGTAACAGCGCGCTTGATGCGCGAAATTTCTTCGACGCCCAAAAGCCGCCTTTCCGCCGGAACCAATTTGGTGCATCTGCTGGCGGAGCGCTTTGGAAAAACCGGACTCATTTCTTCGTCGATTACGAGGGAGTGCAACAATCATTGGGCATCACCCAGGTGGACACCGTGCCCTCAGCGGCAGCGCGCGTTGGCGACCTTTCATCTGGCCGGCTTATGGTAAATCCGAATGTCCTGCGCTTTCTGAACGCCTTTTATCCTTTGCCGAATGGCCCCCTGCTCGGGTCGGGCGACACCGGGCTCTTCAGCTTTGCGGGTCAGGAGGTCACTCCCGAAAATTACGTGGCCACTAAGGTCGACCGAATCTTTTCCAGCAGAGATAGGCTTTCCGGAACCTACTTGTTCGACACCGGAGCCGTCCAGCAGCCTGATGAACTCAATAACAAAAGAACCGGATACGAGTCGCGCCGGGCAGTCTTCACACTAGATGAGACGCGCACGTTCAGCCCGGAGGTCCTCAATTCCGCACGCTTTGGAATTAACCGCGTAATCACGACAACGGGTCTGACCTTCCTAACCGGAAATCCGTTCGCGAATGATGCGTCCTTCGGCACCGTGCCGGAGCATCACGCGGCCGGAGTTGCCGTACCGGGACTTACGACCTTTTCGGGCGGCTTGGGCGGCTTGAGCAGTTACCATTTCCGCTGGACATCCATTCAGGGCTATGACGACGTCGTCGTCACCAGAGGCAAACATTCGTTGAAGCTTGGGATGAATTTGGAGCGCATGCGAGACAACATCCTGGGGATTTCCAATCCGACGGGGCAGTTCACGTTTAACTCGCTTTCCGATTTTCTGGCAAACCGGCCTTTTTCCTTAAATGCAGCCATCCCCAGCGCAGTTAGTGAGCGTGGATTCCGCCAGACCATATTGGGAATGTATCTTCAGGACCACTGGCTTTTGCGCCCGAATTTCACGATTGACATAGGTCTGCGATACGAAATGGCTAGCGTGCCTACCGAAGTTCACGGCCACCTGACCGCTCTGCGGCACCTTGCCGATGCGCAGCCTCATATCGGGTCCCCGTTGTTTGCGAACTCTACTCTCCTTAACTTTGAGCCGCGGGTCGGCTTCTCGTGGGATCCGTTCAGCGACGGAAAGACTGCGGTCAGTTCAGGCTTTGGAATTTTCGATGTTTTGCCTCTGCCCTATGAAATCCAAACGAATGAACTCTTTTCAGCTCCGTTCTTTCAATCAGGGACAGCGACTACTCTGCCTTTCGGTTCTTTCCCGAACGACGCATTTGCCGCGATCTCGGCGTCCCCAAGCGCGCTTCGCCAGGCCTACTTCGAGCCCAACCCCAGCCGTAACTATGTGATGCAGTGGAATTTCACAATACAGCGCGAGCTTGCCAAAAATTTCAGCGCCAACTTCGCGTATGTCGGCTCCCGAAGCGTGCACAATCCGTTTCGTGTGGAAGGCACCGACATCGTTCTTCCCACGCTCACTGCGCAGGGCTACTTATGGCCCTCTCCGGTTGGAAGTGGAAGGCGGTTGAACCCGAATGCTGGCCGGATTAGCTCGCTGTTCTGGGATAGCGACGGGTATTACGATGGGCTTCAAATTCAGATCAAGAAAATCATCGGCCATGGTTCTCTGCAAGGGTCCTACACTTTTGGGAAGGCGATCGATACTTCCTCGGGCAGTTTAGTGGGGGATGAGTATTCGAACTCAATCGCCAGCCCGCTATGGTTCAACACCAAGCTGAATCGAGGACTGGCGGATTTTAACGTCGCCCACAACCTCGAGGTGAACTACACCTACGAGATCGGCACCCCCAGATGGGCGCGAGGAGCTGGCGCATGGATCGCAAGCGGGTGGCAGGTGGGAGGAGTCTTTGAAGCGAGCACAGGCGTGCCATTTACAGCTGGCATTCAGGGAGACGCGCTCGGCGTAAAGAGTTTTGACCCTAATATTGATCTGCCAAATCCAATTCTGGGTCCCGGCTGCCAATCGCTGACGAACGCGGGTAATCCAGTGCACTACATCAACACTCAGTGTTTTGCGGTGCCAAATCCCATCACTCTTCGTGGTGACTTGGGCCGTAATACTTTGATCGGACCGGGGCTCCTGAACTTTGATTTTTCACTATTTAAGAACAATCACGTCGAGAGGATCTCGAAGACCTTCAATACACAATTCCGTGCAGAGTTCTTTAACATCGTTAACCACACCAACTTTGCCCCCCCGCTAAGCAACAAAAACGTATTCGATTCGAGCGGGCGCCCGATAGCCAATGCGGGCCTGATCACGGCAACACAGACCTCCTCGCGACAAATCCAACTCGCGATGAAGGTGATTTGGTAGCCATTTTGGGGCGGCTTGCGGGGTGCAATTCTTCGCACTCTGCATATCCGTGGTATCCAGGCTTCGGGTTCATCGATAATGCTAATTCAGTAAACAAGCGCACCACAGGCGATCTCTCGTTTTTACGGACAGCTATTCCGATATCCGAAGGAGGCAAACCTGGAGGGAGATTTCGAGTGACAACACCGGAAATCCCAAAGAGCGACACCGATTGGGGCAGGATGGCGATACCGAGACCGGCCGCAACCAACGAGACAATCGTATACATCTCTCCCGCTTCTTGCGCGATCTTGGGAGTGACGCCTGCGTTATTCAAAATACTCATGGTCAGATCGTGGAACCCTGGCGCGAGTCGTCGTGAATACACGATAAAGTGCTCATCTCGCAAGTCTTCAAGAGAGAAGCGATGGCGGCTCGCCAAAGGATGTCGTGCCGGCACAAGTAGAATAAAGGGTTCTCGGTGGATCAGAGTTGTCACGATTTCATCGGAACTCAGCGGCAATCGAAGTAGCCCGACGTCGAGTCTCTTCTCAGCGAGCCAAACCACTTGATCGCCCGTTAGAACGTTTCTCAAATCCAGCTGAATGCCTGGGTATCGGCTACGAAGTTGAATAATTAATGGTGGAATTAGAATAGCCGCAGCACTTGAGATAAAGCCAACCCTCAGCTGCCCTATCTGCCCCTGATTCGCGAGTTGTGCTCTCTTCTTTGCATCGTCCGCCCGCACGAGGACTTCTCTTGCTTCTTGTGCGAATAAAGAGCCGGCGGCCGTAAGCGACACGGTTCGGCGGTCTCGCAGAAACAAGGGAAAGCCGAGTTCTTCTTCCAGAGCACGAACTTGCAAGCTTAAGGCGGGCTGGCTGAGATAGAGCGCCTCAGCTGCCCGTCGAAAACTTAGGTGCTCGGCGACGGCTAGGAAGGAACGCAGATGTTTGAGCTCCAAAATCCCCCCTTTTGTGATACGGAAATCGTATCACAGGAGTTAGAAATTACGATTGTGCTTATTTCATCTGAAGGTCCATACTACTACCGCAGTAGAGCGTAGGGCAACATATGACGTTCCGATATGGACGACCGAAAGCTTGTTTTCAAGACAAAATCATGAAGCTTGTACCCTTCGCCGCCGCAGCCGTTTTTGTTGTACCGTTTGCAACGGGCTTGCGAGCTCAAAGCCAGGCTCCGCTGAAACTCGTTCAGAGCATTCCGCTCCCAGGCCTACACGATGGTGATTTTGATCACTTCTGTATCGACTTACAAGGACATCGGTTGTTTCTCACCGGTGAAGCCAATCGAGTCGTTGAGGTCTTCGATACTCAAAAAAACGAGCTGATCGATACCATCAAAGGCCTGGACGAGCCGCACTCCATGGTGTATCGCGGAGATATACAGCGGCTTTTTGTAGTAGACGGAGGTGCGTCAGAGGTTAAGGTCTACGACAGCAACAGTTTTAAGCTGCTGGGGCAAATCAAAGTAACAATTGATGCGGATTCCAACGCCTACGACCCAAATACGAAGTATATGTATGTCGTCAACGGGGGCAGGGAAGCTCACACGCCCTACTCCTTGATCAGCGTCATTGATACGAGTAGTTCAAAAAAGCTTTTGGACATAAAAATTGACTCAAACTGGGTCGAGGCACTATTGCTCGTAGCGTCGGACTCCCGGATGTTCGCAAACATAACTGGTGAAAACGCAGTTGGCGTTGTGAATCGCAAGACTCACTCAATGCTGGCGAAATGGCCCCTTCCTGCCGATACCCAACAAAACGTCGCATTTGGCCTAGACGCTCGCGATCACCGCCTGTTTGTCTCCACTCGCAAGTCGCCGAAGCTGGTAGTGTTTGACTCTGACACCGGAAAAGTAATTGCCGCAATTCCCTGCGTAGCAATGGTTGACGATATAACCTACGACCCCAAACTAAGACGCATTTACCTGGCGGGAGATCAGTATGTGGACGTCTTCGAGCAGCGGGATGCTGATCACTACGCTCTAATGGCCAAAGTCCCGGGCGGCTTCAGGGCAAAGACTGCAATTCTGGTGCCCGAACTGGGTCGCTACTATTTGGCTGTCCCCCGGCACGGAAATCAGGCGGCTGAGGTGCGTGTTTACGCCGTTCAATCGTAACCGCTGCAGCATTTCGAAGGAGTAACTTATGTCTTTACCGCAAGCCCGGAAGCTCGCATTTTCCTCCGTCCTAGGTTTTTTGGTCCTGAGTAGTTTATCAATCCTGTACGGGCAAGTAGCGGGGGGTACATTATCGGGTACGATAACAGATCCATCCGGAGCCGTGATCGCGTCCGCACAGATCTCAATTAAGCGAATCAGCACCGGGCTCGTCAGGCGTACGATTTCCGATGCGGACGGGCTTTATTCCGTTCCTAACTTGGTGCCCAGTACGTACGAAGTCACCATTTCAGCTTCCGGATTTGAAACTGATATTGTCCCGAACATAATCGTTACGGTCGGCTCTGAGCAGCAGCTGAATGCGCAAATGCATGTTGGCCAACAAACCGTGAGCGTTGATGTTCATGATGTCGCTTCCGGCGTGGAGCTGAGCACGTCAACCGTTAGCCACGTAGTAACTGGGATAACTATTCGCGCATTACCATTGAACGGTCGCGATTGGACGCAACTGGCGACCCTTCAGCCCGGAGTCAACCTGATCCGGGCGCAGCCAAACTTCAGCAATGGCGCCACGCGCGGGAACCGTGGATTTGGCGCGCAATTAACCATATCGGGATCTCGCCCCACTGAGAACAACTATCGGCTAGACGGAGTCAGCATGAACGATTACTCCAACGCCGGGCCGGGCAGCATATTGGGCGGCAATCTCGGGGTGGATGCCGTTCAAGAGTTCTCGGTGTTGACAACCAACTATTCAGCTGAGTATGGAAGAACATCGGGGGGTGTAATCAATGGCACCACTCGCTCAGGTACCAATCAGTTCCATGGTGGCGCCTACGAGTTTTTGCGTAACAGCGCTTTGGATGCCAGAAACTTTTTTGACGGCTCAAGCGTGCCTCCTTTCCGGCGAAATCAATTCGGCGGATTCGCGGGCGGTCCGATTCTTAAAGATCATACGTTCTTTTTCGTAGACTACGAAGGCTTACGGCAGTCCTTAACTACGACTCACACAAATACAGTGCCGTCGCCTAGTGCGCGGCAAGGCCTGCTATGCGCAGCGTCGGATTGCACGACTACGACTAGAGTGGCGGTAGATCCGAGTGTGCAGAAGTTTCTCCCCATCTATCCACTGCCAAATGGTCCAATCATTTGTCCTTTTAACAATTGTCCAACTGGCGGGGGTGACACAGGAATCTACAGCTTTACGGGCCCCCAGATTGTGACAGAGAACTTCGTTACCACCCGGCTAGATCATAATTTCTCGGAGAGAGACATTCTCCATGGAACCTATTTGTATGACGACAGCCCTTTTAGCCAACCCAACGAATTGAATAGCATTAGAGTCGGCTCGCACATCACTCGGCAGTTTGCTGCTATTGAGGAGACCCACACGTTCTCGCCGGTTGTCGCGAACTCCATTCGTCTGGGCTTCAATCGGGAAGTTGCGTTCGTAGATCAAAGTGTATCGGCAATAAATCCCCTCGCGAACGATCCCTCGCTGGCTGCCAATCCCGGCCAAAATGCACCCCAAGTTACTGTACCTGGACTCACGACTTTTGTAGGTGGACTGGGGGGGCCGCCTAATTACCAGTTTCACTACACCTCTCTACAAGCCTTTGACGACGCGTTTGCAACGGTTGGAACTCACTCCATCAAATTTGGATTTGCTTTCGAGCACCTTGAGAATAATATCCTCGCGAACTCAGACGCCTCAGGCATCTTCCGCTTCGGTTCCTTATCTGATTTCCTAACGAACAACCCGAAAAGCTTTGAGACCGGTATTGTGTCAAGCATCACCCCCAGGTCATTCCGACAAATTATAGTGGGCGGGTATGTCCAGGACGATTGGCGTTTTCGCCCCAATCTTACGTTGAATCTCGGCTTAAGGTATGAAATGGCGACCGTGCCGACTGAGGAGCACGGAAAGCTTTCAACCCTTCGTAACTTGGGTGACCCGCAGCCGCACTTGGGTTCGCCGTTATTCTCAAATCCCACTATGAAAAATTTTGAACCCCGCGTCGGTTTCTCGTGGGACCCGTTTGGAAACGGGAAAACCGCAGTTCGCGCGGGCTTCGGTATTTACGATGTCTTGCCTCTGCCCTATGAATTTGAGCTGCTAGAAACGCTAGCCGCTCCCTATTTCCTCGCCGGAAGGATCAGCAACCCACCTCCTGGATCTTTTTTCGCCGGTGCCTCCCATTTGGTTGGTGTGGATTCATCTACATTACGCGTATCGTATGTTCAGCCGAATCCGGCTCGGGATTACGTCATGCAGTGGAACTTAAATGTGCAGCGGCAACTCGGCAAGAGCCTCTCCGTAATGGTCGGGTACGTCGGGTCGCACGGCGTTCATCAGGTATTTCGTGCTGATGATGTCAATATGGTGCTGCCGGTCAATCTTCTCCAAATCCAGCACAGCAGTTCTGATCAGGGCTACCTTTGGCCGACCCCGGCCGGTAGCGGCCAGGTGCTAAATCCGAACGTTGGACAAATCGGCGGGATTTTTTGGTCTAATAGCACCCATTACAGCGGATTGCAAACACAACTCATGAAAGCCCTGACTCATGGGTTTCAGTTTCAGGTCTCCTATACGTTGGCGCGAGCAACCGATTATGGCTCTTCGGGCGGAACTGCTGGAGACCCGTTCGCGAATTCAATTTCGAGCCTCTATTTCTTTGACCCAAGAGTCAGGTTTGGACTGTCGGACTCCAACGTCACCGATACTCTGATCGTTAACTGGGTATGGCAGATTTCCACACCCAAAACTGGTTCTAGGATCGTAAATTGGGCGCTCCACGGGTGGGAAGCAGACGGAATTTTCACCGCCGCTTCCGGAACACCGTTCACTCCCCTCCTCGGGGGCGATCCGCTCGGTCAGAACAGCACTGATCCGTTTGCGTTTCCCGATCGTCTGACCGGAGCGGGGTGCTCTTCCGCTGTCAGTCCGGGAAGCCTTGATTACATAAAGCTACAGTGTTTTGCTCCTCCGAGCCCAGTTACGAGACTGGGAACGGCAGGTCGCAACTCGCTGATCGGTCCAGGCCTAGCTAACCTCGACTTCTCGCTTATCAAAAATAACCACTTCAAAGGCCTTTCCGAGGACTTCAACGTACAGTTCCGAGCCGAAGTATTTAACATTTTGAACCACGCGAACTTTGCTTCGCCGCTCGACAACAGCGCGTTGTTCGACCAAACCGGGGCTCCGGTTCCTGGTGCTGGTCTCATCGATGCCACCGTAACTCAGTCGCGCGAAATCCAGTTTGCCATCAAGGTGGTGTTCTAATTGCGATCCCTAACCGTTACTGCAGGAAAGCGGACGTAAGTATTGAACTTCACCTCGGCAAATTCATACTCGCAGCCTCGACAATTCGCAGCGAACTCAAAGCCCAGCCATATACGGTGGATCGTTGTAGGTTTTTTGGGGGTCATTGCCGCCCTTACTTACATTGATCGTCTGAACTTGGGAATAGTGGCGCACAGTGTTCAGCAGGAATACCGCTTCAACACCCAAACCATGGGCTGGATATTAGGCGGATTCAGCTTAGGGTACGCGATTTTTCATGTGCCCGGAGGGTGGTTGGGAGATCGTTTCGGAGCACGCACGATACTGGCGCTCGCTGTGCTTTGGTGGTCCGTTTTCACTGTCCTGACTTCAGTTGCCCCGAAGATCCCCGTACTTCAATACCTCGGAGCAGCGTGGTCGTTCGCAGTGGTCCGATTCTCCCTTGGTATGGGAGAGGCAGCCGCGATGCCGCTGGGCAACAAAATGATGGCATATTGGCTGAACGAAAAGGAGCGTGCGCTCGGAACGAGCCTATTCTTGGCGGGTGTGGGCGCTGGGGGGATCTTCGCACCTTTTTTCGTAGCATGGATTGCCGGGCACTGGGGCTGGAGGACCTCATTCCTCACGACCGGGGTCATTGGAATCGTAGTGGCAGTGGCTTCGCATGCATTTCTCCGCAACACACCTGAGGAGCATTCCGGAGTGAACGCCGCTGAGCTGACATTGATACGCGGATCGGTTTCTTCCCACCTTCGAACCTCCGAGACTGTGAAAAGGCGTGTACCCTGGCTTCTCCTTCTCTCGAGTCGGTCGGTATGGGGCCTAATGATCAGTCATTTTTGCCTGGTGTATCCCGTCTACATTTTCTTTACATGGTTCTTCATCTATTTAGTGAAGGTTCGTGGTCTTGCCATTCCGAAAGCAAGTTTTTGGACCGCAACTCCCTTTGTCGCCAATCTTATTCTTGTTCCTCTTTGGGGTTGGCTTTCCGATACGGCGGCGGAGAAACTCGGCAAACATCGCGGACGCCAAACTACGGTTTGGCTCGGTGTTATATGCTCGGCGGCCTTCATGTGGTCGGGAATCCACACATCCAATAACACTTGGGCGCTCGTGCAGTTATCTGCCGCAGCCGGTTTCAACTTTGCCGCATCCGCTGTGCTTTGGGCCACATGTAACGACGTAACGGCTCACTTCTCTGGATCCGTTTCGGGGCTGATGACCACGTTTGGCAGCCTAGGTGGCTGGCTCTCGCCCGTCTTGACAGCTGTGTTAGTTACTAAGTTTGGCTGGCTCACAGCTCTCGACTTTGCTGCACTCCTCACCATCGTTAGCGGTGTCGCATGGCTTCTTGTCGAACCAGATCGGCGCATTGAGATGGCGCTTTCGAATGAGAAATCCTCAATAGCCCAATGACGAGGGGCAACATCCGGCACGCTGACGTTGAGGTGCGGATAATCTCGGCGACAGGAGTTTGTGGCTCCGGTTTCAAAGAGAGCTCACTCGAAGCTGGTCTCGCCAGGAAGCCGCATTTCATAGGTTGCGATGCTGGATCCACTGACCCAGGGCCGTTCTCGCTTGGCTCGGGAAAGAGTGCCTTCCCCGTGCGCTCCGTTAAGCGTGATCTGCAACTGATGCTCAAGGCAGCTCGGCGCGAGAAAATACCCCTGCTGATCGGGTCCGCCGGAACGGCCGGAGGCGCGCCTCATCTCGCCACGTTCAAAAAGATTGTCCTCGAGATCGCTGAGGAACAGAAGCTAAGTTTCCGCCTGGCTCTGATTGATTCCGAACAGAGCAAAAACTATCTGAAAGAACGGCTAGGCCAGGGGCGGATCACGCCTTTGAAACACGCGCCCCATTTCGACAATGACGTGATAGATCGTGCCGAGCGGATCGTCGCCATGATGGGTACGGAACCTTATATGCGCGCCCTCGCCGATGGCGCGGACGTGGTGATTGCAGGCCGCTCAAGTGATTGTGCAATCTTCGCAGGCATCCCCGTCGATCTGGGAGTGGCGCCGGGTACCGCTTGGCATGCAGCGAAGATACTTGAGTGCGGTGCGGCAGCAGCCACCGCCAGACCATCGCCGGACTCCATCTTCGCGACTCTCGGGAGCGACTATTTTGACATTGAGCCGCTCGATCCCGAGCTGCGCTGTACTCCGCAGAGCGTAGCGGCGCACGCACTCTACGAAAACTCCGATCCCTACCATCTGGTTGAATCCAGCGGAGTGCTGAATTTGACCAACGCGCATTATGAGGCCCTCGACGATCGGAGCGTCCGGGTTCGCGGTAGCTCTTTTGAGCACTCGGCGAAGTACACGGTCAAGCTCGAAGGCGCTGAGCTTGTCGGTTATGAAAGCATTGTCATTGGATCCATTCGCGATCCCTATATAATCCGGCAGCTTGATTCCTGGATTGAGCGGCTTAAGCAGAAAGTCAACGCGCGAACCGCCGAGGTCTTCTCGGGTCAGAACGGCCCTGGCGATTACACATTTAACATTCGAATCTACGGCAAGAATGGCACGATGGGGCCGCTCGAGCCGGTGAAGGAGATCCGTTCCCAGGAGGTCTGCTTGGTGATGGAGGTCACAGCTAAGACTCAGGAGCAGGCAACTACCATCATTTCGCTAGCACGGCATCAAGCTCTACATCTGCCGATTCCGGACTGGGACGGATTCATCACCACCCTTGCATGCATTTATAGCCCCGCCTATCTTGAAAGGGGAGCGGTGTACAGGTTTTGCGTAAATCATGTTGTCGAACCAGAAGATCCTTACGAAATGTTTCCCATCGAGTACATGAACCTTGGGTGAGGAGAACAGCACAATGGCAACCCTCGGTGAACTGGCTTGTCTGATCCGCAGCAAGAATGCCGGACCGTTCGAACTCACATTCGATGTAATGTTCGACAGCAAAGAGACCTTTGAGCGCGTGAAGAATAGCAATGTTCTTTCACGCGAGCTGATTGCGGGGATCTATAACTTACCTCTGAACGATGTTCAGTTCTTCGTTGTTCCGGAAGCACTTGCCTTTAAGGCCTCGATTCCACGGCCATATGTCCAAGGCGATGTGTTGGACAGCGATGGGCATGGCGGCCAACAATATGCCCCTCTCATCGACGTCGAGGTGCCGTGACGCAATCTCACCCGGCCGGTGGATCAAATCACGAAGCTTGCCGAACAGATCACCTCGAGTCGCTTAAGTGAACAGCTGCCCGTGACAGTAACGGGGGATGAATGGAGCGGTTAGCGTTGTCGCTCAACAAGGTGATTGCCCGGCTGCAAGGCGCTTTTCTGCATGTGAACCGGTTTTCAGCCGATGTCTCGCACGAATTACGTACGCCCCTGACTATTCTCCGAGGGGAATTGGAAGAGCTTGCGCAACGACCCAACCTTCCTCTTCAACTATTGGATAGCGTTAGCAGTGCGTTGGATGAAACGGAGTGCCTCACCAGGATTGTAGATCACCTTTTGACACTGTCCCGCCTAGACTCGGATATGTTGCTGAATAAGGAGCCCATTCTGCTGGATGCAATCGCCCGCAGGACAACAGGGCACATGAAGCTCCTTGCGGAGGAAAATCGGTGTCGATCGAAATCGAAACAGTCGATCGTGTCGGAGTTGAGGGAGATCCGGTTCGCATAGGCCAGCTCATTGCGAACCTTTTGGATAACGGATCTAAGGTTTTCGCGAATATGCCGCAAACCAACAAGATTGCGGTCATCGATCGGAAGTCCCACAAGCTGCTAGAGAACTGGGATGTAAAGGGAGCGGAACAAAATGTTCCGATGGCACTCGACGAACCAAATTATCGGCTATTCGTGGGGTGCCGCAAAGGAGCGAAGATGCTGGTGCTCGATAGCGAATCCGGCAAGTCTATCGCCGTGCTTCCGGGTGACAGCAATGCCGATGATATGTCTTTCGATGCCTCGCGGAAGCGAGTTTATCTGTCCGGGGGCGGAGGCTTCGTCTATGTGTACCAGGAGCGTAGCCCAGATAAGTACGAGACCCTTGCAAAGTGGCTACTGCCCCAGGAGCAAAAACTTCGCTGTTCGTTGCAGAGCTAAGCAGTCTTTACGTGGCGATTCCAAGTATCGGGAGCGAAGAGGCGGAGTTGCGCGTTTACCAAGTGCAATAGCATCGGATTGAACGCAACGGATCCGATGCTAGGGCTTCTTCAATTCGATCTCGATGGCTTGAATCGGCTGGTCGCCTAAGTTCTCTAGAGAGTGTGTTCGGGCGGGCGCCCAAATAACATCGCCGGCTTTATGAAAGACTACGTGAGAACTGCCATTGGGCGCAATGGTGCGCTCATGCACGTCGCTCAGATACACGACAACCCCATCGCGATGCGAGTGCATTTCCGTAGTCGAATGCGGGGGATGTATGTTACGCCTGACGATTACGCGATCGTTGTCGACCTCCGTTTTCGACGCCGGGGGCGGTTGCTGCAAGTTCGGCATGAGTGCCGATACAGCAGCAAACCACAGCGAGTAAAGCATACCTTTTTATTCCTTTGTAAGATTCCTGAGACAAGATCTCGTTGCGTTGCGCGGCACTTTCCCTGGCAAGCGATGCGCCGAGGCCCATTCCCCACCCATTCCTACGCCAAACAAAATCCGCAAAACAAGGAACGTGGTGTAACTGCTAGCGAAGCCCGACAGGAGCTCCATCACCGAAAAAAAGATGACGTTCGCGATTAGCGGCTTGCCGGCGGCCAAATCGATCAGCAAGTAAGCCGAAGAGCAGCGCGCCGACGGGGCGCATCGCCAGGGTCGCGGTAATAGTCCAGATGATGGCAGCTTTAGAGACGGCGAATTGATGCGCGAGGGTGTCGACCAGGAATACGACCATAAAGAAGTCGAAGGCGTCCAGAGTCCAGCCGAGATACGACGCCGTGATGGCGTGCCAGTTGATAGGCCGGTGCGCCGCTCTTGTGAACGATTCCAGGGTTCTGGGACCTAACTCATGCAGCCGAAGTTAAATCTTCACATAGCGGGCAACACCTGGGTGCCTTCGATCCGGACTGCCTGTAACTGGTTTGGGTCCAACCCAAGCAAGCGAAGGATCGTCGGCGCGATCTGCATGGTAGTAACCGGAGCGCGAATCTCGCCAGGTTTCAAGCCGGGATTAGCTATGAGGAGAGGTATATGGGTGTCCTCGTCACAGAATCCACCGTGCTCGGCGATACCGGGACTGTTGGGCTTGGTGTAAATGACCCCAAGTTCGGGTTCGACGACGATGTCCGGCGCTCGTGAGTCCTGCTGGGGGTCAGGAAAGAGCAACTGCAGTGCGGGGCCGGAAAGAATGCGTTGGATGTGGGCTTCACTCTGGTGCGCGCTCAACGCGGATACTGCGTCGGCCGTCTTTGAGTGGTCGCTCAACCAAAGGAGCATGATGTCATCTCCTGAAGCTTCTCGAACGAAGTCTTTGTTGACGCCGTCGACGGCCTTAGGAATGATTTTCTGATCCACGATCTGGCGCTTGGCAATGTCGATGGGCGACTGACCATGCTTTGCAGTCAGGACGATCGCGGTAGTCGACAAAAGGTTGCGTGCTTGCAGCGCATCGATGATTTTGCCGATTGATTTATCGGTATAGTCGAACGCCGAGAGCAGTGCCGCACTCGGTGTCCCGGTACCATCTGTGTAGCCCATTCCCGCTTTTAGCTTTTGGCCGACAGTGATCGCCTGGAAGGTCATCCCGAATATCGCGGGAACAGGAGCAGGGGAATTGCCGGTATGATCTTTTCCGGCTATTTCGTTGAGAATCGCGTTTAAGCGGAGATCATCGAAGCCCTCGATTTTCTCTAAGCTCTTAGTCACCGCGTTGAAATGCAACTCTGGTACGAATAAGTCGTCGACACCATGCCCGGAAGGTCCATTTACAATTTCGTAGGAGGGCTGCTTATCGGCCCAGGCGGTCCTGAGTCCAGCCGCCTTGCTTATCTCAAAGATTGTATTTACGCGAAGCAAGTTATGCGGATACACCGGCACGCAACCGTGACTGCCATCGAGAGGCAGTTTCTTGGGATCGAGGCCACCGCCACCGTCAACCGCATCAGGGTTGATATCGATGCTCTCGTCTAAGGCGAGTTCAGTTCCTGCCGTCGCGCAGTTCGAACCAGGGGGTGAAAGAGCACGATCGTAACTGATTTCGTAGTACACGCCGGTAGAGAAGGGCGAGCCTCCGGTGACCATGGAGAGAATACCGGGAAACGAATCAGAGGGCTTGGATGTTGAGGCATTCGTATAATCGAGACCCATGCTCTTCAACTTCGCGAGAGCGGAGGCCGGATGTGATTTGACGTAGGATTCGAGATCCAGAGCATGCATGCCATCGATGCCGAGTAAGAGAACTCGATCCACTTTGAAGGCCGTGGTTGATGAAGCAGCTTCGGCTTTGACCGGAGGCTTTCCGGGGAGGGGGACGGCGAAAATCAGTATTGAAATAAGGGCGGAGGACCGCATCATTCTATAGGGAGACTGTACTTGAAACGGAATTACGAGTGCATAAAATTTGCTTTATCCAACAGTGGGCGGATCAGGCGGTCTTTTCGGCGGCGATGATTCGCTCGATGCGGCCGTGAATGCGATGTTCGGGAGTTTCGACGCGCATATTTTGTAATTCCTGGTTATCCACTTGCGCTTGAGCCAGCAAGACGCGCCATTTGTGCAGATCGTGCTTGCGATTTTCGGCTGCTTCGCGACGCGTGAGATCGGCTTCTTTTCTAACCTCGTCTTTCCGCTTTCGCTTTTGCGATTCGAACCCAATTTCGGTTTTGCGCTTCTCGGCTCTTAGCTTTAGGAGATCGTTGAGGCATTTGTGAAAAGCGCGCTGGTGCGTGACCTGATAGCGAATGTAGAGAGGGAGACCTTTGTCGTCTTCTGCATTCGGCAATTCGCCGTCGAGACACATGTCCTGGAGACGAAGGGCGCGCTGGCTGAGCCAGTGATGCTGCGCCATGCCCTCGACGAGCAAGGTTTCAGTCGAGGTGGACGGTGCATGCTCGTTGCGGAGGCTCTCGAAGAGCTTGTCGAACTCTTCCTGCTTTTCCCCGGTGAGGACCGTGAAGGCGCCGCTAGCGAGGCCGTGGCGGAGGTTGTTGCGAGCGGAGATCGCGAGACCTTCGGGAGTTCTTGGGCCAGTGGAGCGTTGCGCGTTGGTTTGATTGGCTTCGATTTGAGCTGAAGTTGACATGACATTGAAAACTTAAAGTGCGGTGTAGAGGGGCGTGCGGCGATCGGGTGTAAGTGAAAGATAGCAGGACGGATGTATCAGGAGGAAGGGTGTGTGATCGCTGCTTCCAAGCGCGTCGAAGTACGGACGAGATCCCGTCTAGCATAGCCGTTCAGCCCGCAAGCGCCTGCCTACTGCGGATGAAACTGGTCTATCCAATGGCCTCGAACATACCGAATCCGGCCTGGTCCCACTCAGCGCGAGAGTCTACCGACAATCGAGCTTCGATACATAACTCCATTTGTCGTGTTCCAGTCGGGGATAACGACGATACGCTAGGTAAATGCCATTCGACAAAGAACTCAGCTTGTTGGAGCAGGAACTTGAGGAAGAAAACATGCAGCAGGCGGCTGCTTTGTTGAAAAGCGGCGTCCAGCTAATTCCGTACCACCTGCTTCAACCGGTTCACGACGCTATTGAAGCGATGCTGAATGATTTCAACACCGACGAGAAGAAAAGGGTTATTCTCGATTTCTATTTGGATCATTTTCAGTACTAGAAGTGCCAGAGCTCACGTTTTCGAGACTGAACGAATTATGATCAAACCAACTGCCGTGAAGCCAGATCGCTAGTGCATCCGGGATTGCTGAGCATTGGCTGTTACGTCGCGAATGACTAATTGGATTATAAAATTGACTAACCAATCGAACAGGCATCGATGTCTTCATTTGCCGACTCTCAACTCCTGATTGCACGACTGCGAAACAGCTCGCCGGAATATGTGTTTGACTTGGTTTCAGAACCAATTAGACGCAGCTACGTCATGGGAACAACTGGAAGAGGCTCTACTCGCTCGAAACTCCCCATTGATCGATTTGGCGCTTGCACAGTATGGAACTAGTTCGAGGATTGTAAAGCAACTATTTCAACTGAACACCTCTGACCTGCAGCTCGCAGCCTTATCAGTGTATTCGAGACGGTTTGCGTTCATCCGACAGGCTCCCGAGAGTCCTGTTCGCCAGTGACAATGATCTGGGGACATTCCTCGTTTCTGCCTCCGATAAGCAAATTTACGCTCTTTTGAGCAGTCCTTTGTTAGATGACGAGTTCCTGGAGCAGCTTTTTACCAGGACCGAGGCGCTTGCCAACATCGATGATAATCGTTGGCGGTTTCTTCTCACCGCGTGCTCCGGGAACCCGCGTCTTCGCCAGGAATACGGCGGCCGTATGGACGGCTTGGCTGAGTACCGTCACAACTCCGCCTTTAAGGCAAATTGGGGTTAGCTGAAAGGCTGCCCACAACAGCGGAATGGGCGCAAACCCTGATTGTTTTCTTGCTGAGGAAGATGTCGATGCAGACATCTCAAGCGATCGAGATTTATTGATGCAAATGAAGGATAGGATCGCGATTAGCGGACGTCCATTAGATCACTCGCAACAGAGCTGAAGGTGGTGCATTGGGTTATGATCGCCCTTGCTGTACTGCTGCTGCTCTGGCTTCGCCGGTAGCCTTGGGCCGGATTTAACATAATCAAATCGCCCATACTGACGTAACGAGTGCGGAGGTGGAGAAGTGCTGTTGTGCCTCGGCGCTGATCCACGCGCAGGTAGGTCGCCGACGAGGAAGAAGCTCTCCGTTGAATTGGCTTCGAAAAAGATCTGCCGATCACCGCCACTAAAAGGTTACAATCGGACGGCATAAACGCAAACCCGGTGAATCGTAGCTGATCGGTTTGCGTTCTATGCATTGTGTCGAGTTGATTTGACCGGCGCGCGAAAAGTTCTTTAGACAACACGCTCATCCGAGTTCCCGGCGCAACATTTGATTGTCGAGTTGCCTTTCCCAGCGCGCCACAACTAAGGTGGCGATCCCATTCCCGGTCATGTTTACGAGTGCACGGAACATGCTCATAAAGCGATCAATTCCAAGAATCAAAGCCATGCCAGCTACCGGAACTGTGGGCACAACTAACAACGTTCCAACCAGCGCAATGAATGCCGCTCCCTGCACGCCGCTCGCCCCCTTCGATGTTAAGACCGCAACTGCCAGGATTGTCACTTGTTGGCTCAGGCTTAGCGGCGTGTTCGTGGCTTGAGCCACAAACAGGGCTGCCATGGTCATGTAGAGGCTGGTTCCATCCGTGTTGAACGTATAGCCGGTCGGGACGACCAATCCGACCAGCGACTTCGAGCAGCCGAGGTTTTCGAGCTTCTGCATGAGAGTTGGCATGGCCGTTTCCGATGAGCTGGTCGCAAGAACGAGCAAAATCTCTTCTTTGATATAGAAGAGAAACTTAAAAATGCTAACGTTTACCGCAGCCGCGATGGGCCCAAGGACAATGAGCACGAACAGAATAGAAGTGAGATAGAAGGTCACGATCAGCTTGGCTAAGGGCCCGAGCGACGCGATTCCGTAGCGCCCAATCGTGAATGCCATCGCGCCGAAGACCCCCAGAGGCGCAAACCGCATGATGATATTGACGACACCGAACACGGCTGGCGTGAGAGCGTCTATGGCGTCCAGCAGTGGTTTGCAACGTGACCGCATGGCCGAGAGTGCGAACCCGAACAAGATAGCGACGAACAGGACTTCGAGAATATCTCCCTTCGCGAAGGCGTCGACCACTGTGTTGGGAATGATGTGCATCAGAAACTCGCTGACACTCTCGGCTTTCGCTTGGCCTGCGTAAGCAGCAACCGCCTTCACGTCAAGGCTGGCAGGGTTCACGTTGAAGCCCGCACCAGGACGCACAAGGTTCGCAACGACCAGGCCTATCAGCAGCGCTAAAGTAGACACGATCTCGAAATACAAGAGCGCCTTCCCACCCACGCGCCCGACCTTCTTCATGTCGTCCATGCCCGCGATGCCGGATACGACCGTGCAGAAAATGATCAGCGTAATCACCATCGTGATCAGCCTGATAAACGCGTCCCCCAGCGGCTTCATCGCAGCGCCTCTACTGGGGTTGAAGTATCCGAACAAGATTCCGGCGGCCATTCCCACGAGTACTTGCACCCACAGAGTTTGATAGAGGGGCTGCTTATGCGAAACCGGAGTCGCGGTGAAGCTATGCGGCGACAAGTTGGTTCATCACTGCAAACAGCTGCTGTTGATCTTCAAAACCGATTCCAGGTGTGTCTTGGAGGGTGATGTACCCGTTGCGCACTTCGGTTCCATCCGCGAATCCGGTGAAGGGCTTGAAGAGATCGGGATACGACTCATTGCCTCCCAAGCCCAGGCCGGCTGCGATATGCAATGACAATTGATGCCCACCATGAGGAATACAGCTTATGCGTGACCAGCCGTGTTGCTCGATCTCCTCAAGGGTACGCAGGTATTCGACTAGTCCATAACTCAAGGCACAGTCGAATTGGAGGATGTCGCGATCGCGCCGCATGCCACCGTAGCGGATGAGATTGCGAGCATCTTGCATCGAAAACAGATTTTCACCACTTGCGAGGGGTCCCGGGTAGTGTGACGAAACTTCGGCCTGAAGCTGATAATCCAAGGGATCGCCCGGCTCCTCGAACCAACGCAGCCCATAAGGCGCGAGTGCTTCGGCATACTCGATTGCAGTGTCCAGGTCAAAGCGGCCGTTCGCGTCAACAGCGAGTTGGTCAGGTCTGGATAAAAGCTTGAGGACGGCATCGATACGCCGCAGATCCTTTTCTAGAGAAGCGCCGCCGATCTTTATTTTCACTGTCGAATAGCCGCGATCGAGATAGCTTTGCATCTCGCGCCGGAGGGCCTCTAGATCACTGTTTGGGTAATAATAGCCCCCAGCCGCATACACGAAGACGCGAGGATCGAAAACACCGCGGCTGTGGCGTTCCGCCAACAGCCGGTAGAGCGGCAGCCCGGCAATTTTGGCGACCAGATCCCAACGCGCCATGTCAAGCACTCCGACCGCTACGGAACGTTCACCATGGCCGCCGGGCTTTTCATTCTTCATCAGAACCGCCCACACGTGGCTCGGATCGAAGTTGTCGCGAGTCTCATCAACAAGGTCACAAGGGTTAGCGGCAAGAAGGCGCGGTATGAAGCGCTCCCGCAAGAGACCGCTCGCGGCATAGCGGCCGTTCGAATTGAAGCCAAAGCCCACTACGGGCCTACCGCCAACTTCAACGTCGGTGATGACAGCGACAACGCTGACCGCCATTTGTGAGAAGTCAATATACGCGTTGCGGATTTCCGAGCTTATCGGCACAACGGTTTCACGCACGTCGACGATCTTCATCTTTGACTCAGGCTGTGCTCACGCATCGATGAATTCGAGAACACGTTGCAAAACGTCTTGTGTAGTTGCGGTCCCTCCCAGGTCTGGCGTTCGCACGCGCCCATCCTTGAGAAGCTGACGGGCCGCCAGATTCAAAAGCCGAGAGGGTTCATTCAGCTCCAGGTGCTCGAGCATCATTGCTGCTGAAAAGAAAGAAGCGACGGGATTAGCGATTCCCTTACCCGCTATATCGGGAGCGGAGCCATGGACCGGTTCGAACATGGAGGGAAACCGGCGACGCGGGTCAAGGTTGGCGCTCGGGGCGAGTCCCATGCCGCCGGTGACTCCGGCTGAGAGGTCACTCAAGATGTCGCCGAAAAGGTTGGAAGCAACCACTACATCGAAACCTTGGGGCCGCCGTACGAAGTTCATGGCCGCAGCGTCGACCAGTAGAGACTCTGTTTCGATGCCCGGGTATTCCAGCTTGACCTCGTCGAACACCCGATCCCAAAGCACCATTCCGTAGGCTTGTGCGTTCGACTTCGTGACTGAAGTGACGCGCTGCTTTTGTTTGCGTTTTGTGGCGAGGTCAAAAGCGAAACGAATCACCCGCTCGGTTCCATGCCGAGTGAAGACTGATGTTTGAACGGCCACTTCCTGAGCGGTATCGTGATGGACGAACCCGCCGACCTGGGAGTACTCGCCCTCGGTATTTTCGCGGACGATGACCATATCTATGTCCCCATCCTTCAGGTTTCGGAGCGGCGACGAGACGCCCGCGTACAGAATGGCCGGACGGACGTTCGCGAATTGATCAAAGGTCCTGCGTATCGGGAGTAGCAGCCCGTTCAGCGTCACGTGATCGGGAATCCGAGGATGGCCAACAGCGCCGAGGAGAATGGCATCGGCATCTCTGAGGCGTTCGAGCGCATCCTCAGGCATCATTTGCCCGTGCTGGAAATAATAGTCAGCACCCCAGTCGTGCCGTGTGAAGTGAAACTGAACACCGAACTTCTCACCGAGGCGCTCGATGACGGTTATTGCCGCTGGAATGACTTCCGTGCCGATCCCGTCACCGGCAATCACGGCAATTTTGAATAACGGCGGTGAGCTACTCACGAGGTGGCACAAAGGAGCGCGAGCGAGCGGACATCGGTTATATCCTCGAGCTTCGCAACCATGTCGATAATGGCTTTGGCTTTGGATTGGCGCCACTTCGCGAATGCAGCACAATCTTCGAACTTGGCGGCGACCTCGTCGTAACTCATGGGAATGGCGGGACTGCCTTTGCCAAAATCTGCCCGGCCCGAAATCGTTCGCCGGTCGTTCAGGTGAATGTCGATGATTGTGGTCATTTTGTTGTAACCGGCCTGCTCTGCAATCGGATTTACGCCGAAGTGGATGCGCTTGATCATGGCTTGAACTTCGGGACGATTTACCACTTCATCAGTAAATTGATTCAATCCGGCCTTGCCGTACAACAACAAGGCCGCCATGCAAAACTCCATGCTGAATTTGGCCTGAAGTGAACTCTTCGGATCATGATGAATGAGAGCGTTGGGCATGTTCCGGTTCGTCCCCACATCCACGCTTTCAACCTGGGTTGCGGAAATGTTGTTCGCTTTGATAAGACGCAACATCTCCGTCATGCCGGGATGAGTCAGCGATCCCGATGGGAATGGTTTGATTGACACCCCTGGGGAGGCAAATGTCCAGGGATTGCCCAGTTTCGGCAAGATGGCATTGAGGTCGAATCCCCCGCCCGCGGCTTGGAAGAAGCCACGGGGAGCTTCCAGAATTTGTTCACTGGCTGTGAACCCTAAAGCTGCGAGATCGGCTGCGATCACTCCTGCTTCCGCAGCATGACCGGCTTGGAACGGCTTGGTCATTGTGCCGAAATTTTCGCGCAGGCCGCCTGCTTGAGCACTGGCAATGCCGAGAGCGTTAGCGGTTTGCCAAGTATCCAGAAGATGAAGCTTGGCCGCTGCGGCGCTCGACCCAAAAACACCACACGTACCTGTGGAATGAAATCCGGCCTCGTAATGCCTGGGTGCGATGGCTTCGGCGATCTTGCATTCAACCTCCACACCGATCTGATAGGCCAGCATGACATCTCGTCCCGATCTTGCTCCAGCCTGTCCGATAGCAAGGATGGCGGGAAGAACAGGCGCAGTCGGATGGGTCAGAAGCCCATAGACACGATCCTTGGCCACGGCGAGCTGGGTGTCGTCGTAGTCATCCGCATGTATTTCAATTCCATTTGCGAAAGCCGCAAAGCGCACCGGCACTCTGAGGTTGGTGCCGATGACGGTCGCATCGGATCGCGACAGGCCAAGGGACTGCAAATAGCTGCAGGCAATCTCACCGGTTTTCGATACCGAACCGGCCAGAGCGAGACCGAGCCCATCTAAAATCGATTTCTTGCCGAGTTCGATTACATCAGCGGGAACATCTTCGTATCGTGTTTTGACGACAAACTCGGAAACGCGTTGGGTAACCGGAGGCGGGGAGTCCTTAGAAGCAGGGCGGGCGGCTGAATTCGAGACGCGCAAGGCCTCACCCGCAGCCCGCCGGAAAGCAGCGACGATCGAAGCCGCGAAGATAGCGGCTACGGTTCTACGGGCGATCTTCATAGAACTTCAGAACTAAGGATTGCCCGGGTCGAAAATCAGAACCGAAAAGGTACCGGCTGCGATTTTGGAGTTTGGTGGAGTCTTTATGGCGTTTGCCGGCAAAGGTGGTTCAAAAGTGGCTGCTGGGACGAAGAGTTTGTGAGACTTGACATCTAGACCCATGGTCTTTGAGCCATGCTGGGTCTTGATTATACCGGCTGGCGATACTTTGTCCGGATCATCTTCATGAAACACGGTAATTGCACCGTCATAGGTGGAATTGAAGACCAGGCCCGTTCCGGGGTCGAAGGCGGTCGCGTCTACATGCGGGCCGATGGGCAGGGTTGTGATAATTCTCCCGCTCTCGCTATCCGCGAGGGCCATGCGTTCGTTCCCACACCCGATGAAAAGACGCCCGTTCTGCCGATTGATTGCCATGCTGGCAGGCTCATCGCAGGGCGCAACCGGCCATCGCTTTTCAACGACCAGCTTCTCGCTATTCAAGCATAAAAAAGTGTTCTTGTCCTCCAAGTTCACAAAGACGTGGCCCTTGCCGTCGGCCACCGGGAATTCGGGTGAGCCTCCCAAAGGAATCGTTTTCACGACGTTTCCACTCGCCGCATCGATCACGGTTGCGCTCTGGTCGGTACCGTTAAACACGAATATGCGCCGGGAAACAGGTTCGTAAGTCAAGCCGTCTGCCTTCTTCCCGGCCGGAATCGAGCCAAGCTTCTTTAAGCTTTTGAGGTCGAAGGTCGTCACCGCGGCGGCCCGTCCTTCTGTGATGAAGCCCTTATTAAGTTCTGGAACGACCTCAATGCCGTGGACGCCTTTCAGATCCGGAATCGTGCCAACCAG
This sequence comes from Bryobacteraceae bacterium, assembly GCA_051004875.1. Classification (GTDB taxonomy): domain Bacteria; phylum Acidobacteriota; class Terriglobia; order Bryobacterales; family Bryobacteraceae; genus Bog-105. Next base: position 30,140 of record JBPCJX010000197.1, on the reverse strand, counting down.
ATCTCCCGTATCGGCGTCGAGCACTTCTACCTGGGTCGCATGCGACACATAGACTCTGCGGGCATCGGGATCCACTTTCACGTAATCCCAAAGGCCCTGCCCGCCAATCGATACCTTTTTTGCGACATGGTATCCGCCCATCTCGGCCGCAGTCAGGCCCAGGGCGGTGCAGGAAATTCCGCACACTACGATCAATTGTGCTGCCGTGATTCTACGCAAAGTTTCTCCTTCCGACGCGCATTGGTCCTATGAGTGTATAGAACTAAGGGTGAACACAGCATGAACTGTCGCAACAATCACGCCCTTAAAGGGAGTGATACGGTGAACGTGCTGCCGTCCTGGGGCTTGCTGAACAGCTCCACCGATCCTCTGTGCGACTCGGCCACTAGTTTGACAATGGCCAACCCGAGCCCACTGCCTCCATTGTTGCGGGAGCGCGAGGGATCGACCCGATAGAAACGGTCGAACACGCGCTCAACGCACTCTGGCGGGATTCCAACGCCAGTATCGGAAACAATCAGCCGTGCAACCGAGCTTTCAGCAAGCAGCCTCACACTTACCGAACCGTCTTTGGGCGTGTATGCAAGTGCATTATCCAAGAGGTTCGACACCAAACTTTTCAGCAAAGCGTTGTCACCATTAATCTGGACGTCCTGTACCAGCTCTGACGTAAGCCGAATGGCTTTTTGGTGAGCCAAGGGTTGATGAGCGCGGCAGCATTCTTCGACAAGGTCGTCCAGATATAATTCTTCAAAATGCAATGGCCGCTCCCCCGTATCAGCCCGCGCAAGCGCTAGCATGTCATTGACGAGATTTGTAGCCCGGATAGATTGCTCTTCGATAGTTTTCAACGCTTCCTTGTATTCGGATTCCGGTCGATTGCGCGACAGGGTCACTTCGGCGGCGCTGCGAATCACGCCGAGCGGGGTTTGAAGCTCATGGGAAGCATCCGCCATGAAATCCCGCATAATTTTGAAAGACGCGTCGAGTCTGGAAAGCAGAGCGTTGAGAACTCCGGTAAGCTTGCCAAGCTCATCCTTATCGGGAACTGTGAGCCGTTCACTCAGATTCTTCGCGCTGATGCGTTCAGCCTGGTTTGAGATAGCTACCACCGGAGCCAGGCTTTTCTTCACTAAGAAAAAGCCTCCGAGAGCCGCCAGCGCCAACGCAGTCGGCAGGCCGAAATAAAACACGCGGCGAAGACTCTGAAGCTGATCGGACAATCCCGCCAGATCTTCCAGCAGAATCACCGAGTAGTTGCGGTCGCCTAAGCGCAGGGGAATGCTGACCAATCGGGCATTGCCAGTTTCGACGCTGAGGATAGTGGGTTCGCGATCTCCAGGGCTAATCGCAAGATTATTGCCGGACAATACGCGCTTGAAAAGCGCTGGGCTATTCGATGCCAACACTACATGTTCACGAAGAATCGCCATACTTGCTGCGGGCAAATGCAGCTCTCGTGCAGTTTCCCGAGCACTGGAGGCGATATCCCGGTTCTGTTCAGCAGTTTCCTCAAAAAACGCGGCTGTGGCTTGAGCCGCGCGGACCAGTGAAGAGTCAAACTGCGCCCGCAAATCCGCTGCGATGAGGGAATAAAGATAAAAGCTAAAGATGATGAGCAGGGAGCCGGATACCAGCACATACCAGAGGGTTAGGCGGAACCGTATCGTCCTAAACATCGTAAGATTCAGATTCTCAAGCAGACCGCGTCAAGGCGTAGCTGAAAGAAGATAACCCTCGCCGCGCCTGGTGTGAAGCAGGGCTTGATCGGACCCTTCATCGATTTTCGCTCTCAGGCGCCGGACATAGACATCAATCACATTGGATAAAGGATCGAATGTCTCATCCCAGACGTGCTCGGATATTGTCTCCCGGCAGAGAATCTGGCCCGGGCGCAGCATGAACAACTCAAGCAATGCATACTCTTTGGCGGTCAAGCTGATACTGCGATCGCCCCGCATGGCGCTGTGATTCAGGGTGTTCAGCTTTAAATCGGCAATCTGGATCTCGGCCGGCCTGACCTCGCCGGCTCGGCGCGTCAGGGCGCGGATACGAGCCAGTAACTCACGGAAGTCGAAAGGTTTCGACAGATAATCGTCGGCGCCGCAGTTAAGGCCTGTGATGCGCTCGTCAACCGCGCCACGCGCTGAAAGCATGAGAATAGGAGGCCAAAATTTCCTCTGACGTAGCTCACGGCAGACTGTAAAGCCATCTTTGATTGGCAACATTACATTGAGGATGGCGAGATCGTAGGTATTGATCTCGGCGTTATAGAGGGCCTCCTCGCCGTCACGGGCCACGTCTACGGCAAAGCTCTGTTCACGTAAGCCCTTTCCGATGATCCGCGCCATCTGCGGCTCGTCTTCAACTAGCAGAATTCTCATGCGGGCCGACCTACATTCTATAGTCGCCGGGATGAATGCAACATGAACCCGCTCCGCCCGGAACACGAAGCGTTAATGGTGCGTTCATTTTACTTGACATATCATCCATATGCCTGACGCGGGGGGGGGGAACATGTCTGGAACTACGAAACTTATTTTTCTCAAAAAGAAATTGCCGCTATATGTTGCGGTTTGTGCGATCGTTTTTCTCTTCGCAGGATTAACCCCATCGAGGGCACAAGTCGCGGGCGGTACGATCCAGGGAACCATCGCCGATCCGTCGGGCGCTGTCGTCCCGAGTGTGGCAGTTTCGATAAAGAACACTGGAACTGCCGTTATCACGAGGGTGGTTACGAATAGTCAGGGCTTCTATCAGGTTCCGAACCTCCTTCCCGGAAAGTATGAAATAACGGCTGTCGCGCCGGGCTTCACGACTGAAGTTCGAACGGGCTTGCCTCTGACGGTTGGCGCGGTAGTGGCGGTAGATATTCAGATGGCCCTTCGTGGCCAGACGGAAAAGGTGGATGTCAGGCCGGCCGACGCCGGCGTCGAACTTGCTACTTCAACCGTGAGCGGAACAGTCGATTCGACGACGGTTCGTGAATTGCCCCTCAACGCAAGAGACTGGACGCAACTATCCATTCTTGAGCCCGGCGTCCTCGCGTCGCGAACCCAGGTAAGTTTGAATGCCGGTAAAGGCCAGCGGGGTTTCGGAACACAGTTGAGCATCTCGGGCGGCCGGCCGCAACAGAACAACTATCGACTGGATGGAATCAGCATTAACGATTACTCGAATGGAGCGCCCGGCAGCGTGCTGGGAGTTGATCTCGGCGTCGACGCCATCCAGGAGTTCTCGGTTCTTACGAGCAATTATCCGGCCGAATACGGCCGGTCTTCAGGCGGCGTTATCAATGCGATTACCCGCTCGGGAACCAACGGTTTCCACGGCAGTGCGTACGAATTCATCCGTAACAGCGCCCTCGACGCCCGGAATTTCTTCGATCAGACTTCTTCCCCGCCTCCTTTTAAGCGCAACCAATTCGGCGCGTCCGCAGGCGGTCCAATTAAAAGGGATAAAACATTTATCTTCGCGGATTACGAGGGGCTGCGGCAAGGGCTTGGAATCACGCGCGTAGACTTTACACCTTCCCTTGCCGCCCGCAGCGGACATCTTTGCAACGCCCCTGACTGCAGCACAACTACTAACTTTACGGTTGATCCCAGCGTTTTGAGGTTTGTGAATGCATTCTACCCAGTGCCGAACGGCCCTCTGTTATGCCCTTTCAATTCGTGCGTTCCCGGCACCGGAGATACCGGATTCTTTACGTTTGCTGGTCAGCAAATCACAGGCGAAAACTATGGCACGACTAAGATCGATCACAAAATTTCGGACAAGGACAGTTTGGTCGGGACATATGTTTTGGACGACGCGAATATCGATCAACCGGACGAGTTGAACGCCAAGCGAACAGGTTTTGACTCAAGGCGGCAAATCGCAACCCTGGAAGAAACGCGGATCTTCAGCCCGCGATTCGTCAATGCAGTGCGGTTTGGGTTCAGCAGGGTTGTCGCCAATATAGGATCGACGTCTTTGTCTGGAAACGCGGCTGCGGGAGATCCTTCGTATGGGACTGTTCCGGGCCGGGCAGCAGCGGACGTGTCGGTGCCCGGGTTGACAGAGTTCAGCGGAGGCCTCAACTCACTCTCTACATACCACTTCCACTGGAACTCCTTGCAGGCGTACGATGACGCATTTTTGACGCGCGGACTTCATTCGATCAAGTTCGGTTTCTCGCTCGAGCGCATCCGCTCGAATGAAACGGCGTTTACCGATCCGAACGGTGTTTGGGCTTTCAATTCTCTAGCTGAATTCCTTCAAAATAGCGGCGTAGGTCCGGAAACAGTTGGACCATCATTGACTGCTACCATCCCGAATACGATTACGGAGCGGGGTTTTCGGCAAACGCTGTTCGGGCCGTACATTCAGGATGACTGGCGGGTGCGTCCGAACCTTACGCTGAATTTGGGGCTGCGTTATGAGTTCGCAACGGTGCTGACGGAGGTGCAAGGGAAGCTCTCGACGCTGCGCCATCTCGGCGATGCTACGCCGCATTTAGGCGACCCCCTGTATTCGAATCCCACTAAGCTCAATTTTGAGCCCCGCGTGGGCTTTGCCTGGGATCCCATGAGGAACGGTAAAACGGCCGTGCGCGGTGGATTCGGAATGTTCGACGTACTCCCTTTGCCGTATCAGTTTGAGCTTCTGGAAGCGTTCGCGGCTCCTTTCATTCAAATTGGAGTAGCCACGTCGCTTCCGGTTGGTTCATTCCCCACAGCTGCCTATTCGGCCATTTCGGCTTCACCGTCCACTTTGCGTTACACCTATATGGACCCTAATCCAAGACGCAATTACGTGATGCAGTGGAACTTGAACGTGCAGCGGGAGCTCGCTCGCGACTTGACGATGCTCGTTGGTTACGTGGGTTCTCGCGGAGTACACCAACCGTATCGTGTAGAAGACGCAGATATCGTACTGCCCACCGCGACGCCGGCAGGTTACTTATGGCCGTTTCCACAGGGCAGCGGTACGCGGCTAAACCCGAACGTGGGTCAAATTGCAGCCCTCTTTTGGCAGGGCAACTCTTTTTATGACGCGCTCGAGATGAAGATACAGAAACACATGAGCCATGGGGTCGAAGTCGGAGCATCCTACACTTGGGGGAAGAGCATTGACAACGCTTCTGCAAGTCTTGTGGGTGATGCATTCACCAATGCGATCAGCAGCCTGCCGTGGTTTGATCCGCGCAGAAGCCGTGGCTTGTCTGATTTTGATGTGCGGCATAATTTTGTGCTCAATTACACGTGGGACCTTCCCAAACCGAAGTCTTGGTCAGGGTTTGCCGGATGGCTCGCGAGTGGCTACGAGGTGGGCGGCATTTTAGAGGTCAGCAGTGGCACGCCGTTTACGGTGGGCTTTGGCGGCGATGCTCTAGGTCTGAATAGCACTGATCCCACTCTCGATGTTCCTTCCGTCTTGACCGGACCAGGTTGCAGTTCCCTCACAAATCCTGGAAACGTGAACTACGTTAAAACTCAGTGTTTCGTTGTGCCTCCCATTACTCCTGCCATCGCTGGGCGATGTGTGGCCGTGGCGAATGCCGACGGATCAACCGGATGCCTCAATTTGCTGGGCAACTTGGGTCGTAACGCACTTATCGGACCCGGGATGATTAACCTGGACTTCTCACTTTTCAAGAATAATAGAGTCCGGCGGATTTCGGAGGACTTCAACATACAGTTCCGGGCAGAGCTTTTTAACGTCCTGAATCACACCAATTTTGCTCCGCCGACGGACAACCTTGCGGTATTTGACGGTACTGGCGCGCCTATCGCCGGCGCAGGCCAACTAACTTCCACCGTGACACCATCAAGACAGATTCAATTTGCGATGAAAGTCGTCTGGTAGACGGAACAGGAAAGTCCAAAAATACGCGCCTTTGGCACGCTTGCGGAAGCTGCGCCTACAAGTTTTTTTGGTGTGTCTTAACCCTTCTGGCAATCCCTAGCCTGGCGTCTAGCCAGACTGCGTCCTTGCGCGGACAAGTTTTCGACGAGAGCGGCGCTGTAGTTCCCAGAGCAACCGTTACGTTGACCGGACCTTCCGGCCTGGTAAAAACAACAAGCACGGCGGCTGATGGTTCGTATTCGCTCAGTGGTCTGCCCGCCGGAGAGTACACCGTACAAGCAACCGCGCCACAGCTAGAGCAACAGCCAGTCAAAATCGACCTAAAAGCAGGCGTTCAAACACTCCGGCTCGAACTGAAACTAGCCTCAACCAAGCAGCGCTTGACTGTTGAAGAGAACGCCGGTGCGACTCTCGATACTGAGTCATCGAGCAATGCCTCTGCTTTGGTGCTCAAAGGGAAGGATTTGAAAGCGCTAGCGGATGACCCTGAAGACCTCATGACAGATCTCCAGGCTCTCGCCGGACCATCTGCAGGACCCAGCGGCGGTTCTATTTTCATCGATGACTTCAGCACCGGTCAGCTTCCATCGAAGGGCGCGATCCGCGAGGTTCGGATCAATCAGAATCCGTTCTCTCCCGAGTACGACAAGCTGGGCTATGGCCGGATCGAGATCCTGACGAAGCCGGGTGCGGACAAGTTCCACGGGACCGGATACTACAACCTTGGTGACAGCGTATGGAACTCCCGGAGTCCCTACGCCGGCGAGAAAGCGCCGTTTCTCTTGAAAGAGTATGGCGCGAGTTTCGAGGGCCCGCTCAGCCACCTCGCTTCGTTCTTCTTCAGCGTGGATCGCGCGGCCATCGACAATGGCGCAGTTATCAACGGAACGACTCTGGACCGCAGTACGCTCACGATCATCAACCCCTATACGGAGGGTGTTCCGCAGCCCGCAACGCCGGACTCGCATTGGCCCTCGAGTGGATTATCAACTGACTCCCACTGACACTCTTTCTGTCCGCTATGCATTCTCGACGGCAGATATCCAGCACTCCGGCGTGGGCGGGTTCAATCTCGTATCCACGGGCATCCATCACCACAGCAACGACCACACCGCGCAGATTGCCAATACAAAAATCCTCGGTTCCAGCGCCATCAACGAAACAAGATTTCAGTTCTACCATGCAACCGTTTCCAGCGCTTCTGACGATTTCAGCCCGCAAATTGACGTATTGAACTCGTTTATTGGCGGAGGTGCGCAGGTTGGTAACTCTTTCAATCTCCTGAACACCTACGAACTTCAAAACAATACGACGGTAACTCGCGGACCGCACACTTTGCGCTTTGGAGCGCGTCTACGGGCTGCAACGATCGATAATGCGTCGCCTGTAAACTTTGGAGGCACGTTCACGTTCGCGGGCACTACCGCGCCTGAGCTAAACGCGAACAATCAGTTGGTGCTCGATGCCGCGGGTGCCCCGGTGTTGGTGAACATCGATTCAATTGAAAGTTACCGTCGCACATTGGTCTTCCAGCGAATGGGCCTGCCGCCGTCTCAAATTCGCGCTCTGGGCGCCGGTGCCTCTCAGTTCACGATCAACGCCGGAAGCCCATCTCTTTCGATCAGCCAGCAGGACGTCGGCGGGTTCTTTAATGACGATTGGCGAGCGAGGACTAACCTGACAATCAATGCCGGACTGCGATACGAGGCGCAAACCAACGTTCACGATTGGCGGGACTTTGGGCCGAGAGTGGGTCTCGCCTGGGCTCCGCTCAGCAGGAAAGCAAACGCGGCGCCCAAGACGGTTCTCCGTGCTGGATTCGGCATTTTTTATCAGAGGTTCGATATCACGGATACGCTCCTGGCCGAGCGCTTCAATGGCATCGTTCAACAACAATACGTAGTCACGAATCCGGGCTTCTTTCCGCTGATTCCGCCCGTCGCGTCGCTTCCCACCTTTCGCACACAGCAAGCGACAGAGCGTCTCAGTCCCGACCTCCGCGCCTCTTACGTCATGGATTCAGCGGTCGCGATCGAGCGCCAGTTCGCGGCCCGCACCACCGTCGCGCTCACGTACGTGAATGCGCATGGCTTGCATCAATTTTTAACGAACGACATCAATGCGCCTCTGCCCGGCACGTACAATCCCGCAGTGCCTGGAAGTGGCATCTATCCACTGGGAAGCGCCAATCCCGTATTCAACATCGAGTCCTCGGGGCTATACAACCAGAACGAGTTGATAGCCAATTTCAACTCCACCCTGACCGCCTCAGTCTCGCTCTTTGGCTCCTATGTCTACAATCGTGCCCTGAGCAACACGGACTATGTGCCGCCTCCCATGAACACTGATTTCAATCCTGCAATAGCCATTGGCACTGTCGGTGTCGGAACATTTCCGGCCAATCCATACAACAGGGCGGGGAGTACGGACCCGCCGCCACGGACATCCACCATCAAATAACATTCGGGGGTTCGATAGCAACGAAATGGGGATTGAGCTTCAATCCATTGTTTATTGCCGATTCGGGAGCACCTTTTAATATCACCGTGGGCCACGATCTCTACGGCGACACACTGTTCAACGGACGGCCCGCTTTCGCAAGTGACCCGAACAGGCCCGGGATTATTTCGACTGAATACGGTCTTCTCGATCCGAATCTCTGGGCAAGTGAGCCGATACTGCCCAGAAATTTGGGCCGAGGCCCAGCCACCATCATGCTCAATCTGCGCGTTTCGAAGGTATTCTCATTCGGTCCCGCAGGCCAGCGAACTGTTTCGACGGGAGGACGCCGGCCTCAAACTGGACCGTTTGGCGGCGGAGGTTCCCAAACGAATACCGCATCAGCGGGGCACCGCTACAACTTGGCGGTCTCGGCTTCGGTCCGCAATCTCCTGAATCACAACAATCCAGGTCCCATTGTTGGAAACATTGAATCACCGCTGTTTGGTCGCGCCAATCAACCTTACGGAACCGGAACACTGGGCGGCACCGGCTTCTCAGAGTCTGCCAATAATCGCCGGTTGGAGCTGCAAATGCGATTCACGTTCTAAGATCCGCCTTCTCCGCTGCTTTTATTCGACCCGGTATACCTTTAGTTCTGCTGGCTTCTCGCCATCCTTCGAAACTGACGCGTAGAACTGCTTGAGCTGTGGCACGAGAATGGAATTCTTGCCGCGGAATCCAGTGGGGAGTTTTGCCAAGAATTGGTAACGGTCCGGGCTGAGCCGCTCGAAGACATCCACGAAGCCTTCAGCCCCCGTAATGTACAGACGTTTGTTGGGAATATCGAGAGTCATATCGTCCGCGCCATCCACACAAGAGAAGGTGGAGATAATCTTCCCGGAATCGAAATCTAGCACTACCAGTGTGCCAGGTTTGCGGCCGACCACGAGCAACCTATGATTCGCCTCATCCAAGGCCATTGGAGTATTCTGTTGCACACCGTCCAGCGGCCAGCTCTTCAGTAAGGTCAGTTTGACACGATCAATCACTCCAATCTCGTGCTTGTCCCTGATATTTGCGAAGAGCCTTGGCCCAGACTTCTCAACCGCCATAGCCTCTATGTTTTCTGAGTTGACCTTCATCTCGCCGACAGTCTTTGCGCTCGTGGCGTCGATCACAACGAGTAGAGAGTGATCCATCTTCGCGTCACCGCCCCCTACCCCGACAAAGAGGTGCTTTGTGGATGGGTTCATAAACCATGGAATCGGCCTCCGGACCTACCTTCAACGTCTTTACGATTTTGTAATTTTCTCCGCTCAGGATCTTGCACGTACCGTCTCCGCCATCTATAACGAACAGCTCCTTCTTCTCCGGCATATAGAGGATCGAGTGCGGAGTGTCGAATCCTCCGACGCTTTGCAGCGACTTACCACTGCTGAGGTCGAATACTTCGACCGAATGATGATCTTCTGCTGTGAGAAACAGGCGGTTACCTTTGATATCTGCAGCAAAGTGGTCAAAATCTCCTTTTACGCCGGGTAATGGAGTTGTATGGATCAATACCAATGGGGCGTTCGATGCAGCCAAGGCGAAGCTGATTGAGAGCGCAGCAACAATATGTGCATTTACAAACGTTACAACTCGTTTCATTCGTTCTCCTGAGGAAGTGATTACCCGAACACCAGCGGTATTAACGGGGTTCTGAGGACGGGACCACACGCCCGCAGCAGCGTTGGAAATTCCACGTAATTTGTAAATAAAGAACTTAGGCGTTTATGGGGTCTATTTCTGGCGAAATAGAAACACCCAGTTCTCAATAGCTTACGAGCAACGCGCCTGCTAATGGAGCCAAATTGGAGCCAAGCCGTTTCTGATTTGGACTGTTCGCCGACGACAAACGGCTGACAAGCACAGCTGAAGCCGACAACTTTGAGGACACTTCGAGTCCTTCCGCCCGATCTTCCCTCTGCCCGTTCTCTTGCGAGTTGCTCCACCGCGCAAGTTGCCCGGCGCCAGAAATGGGTTACCGATTACCTCCAATGACGGGAGTGTCTTGTGCTTCAGTACCGCTTCAGTACCGCCGTTAGCGCCAGTGATTCAATCTGCTACACTTGCCGGCCTCTGGGAATCCGGGATTGTCGTGGGATTTGTTCAACCGAAATCCGCGTGGGTATTGCGGTCGCATACTGACACGTGTTGTTTAGTGGGCAGTTGCTGCACGAGGGCGTTCGTATGGTGCAGACGCGAGCTGCAAGGTCGAGAATCGCCCAGTTGACTGCAGCGGAGCTGCGCCGCCGGACGATGTCGTGCGCCAGATCCTGTAAGTACGGGTCATACCTAATGTCAACGAGTTGTCGCGGGCCGAAGTGGCGTTCAAGGACACGGGCCATGTTCACGTCGAGGAGTGGTCTCGGTGTTCCGTGTGCGAAGAGCTGGACGGCGTTGGCGATGTACTGTCCGACGCCAGGAAGTGCCTCGATACTAGTTCGGTCTTTGGGCATAATGCCACGTCGTCTCATCATTTCTTGTGCCAGGGCGACAAGCGTTCGTGACCGTCGTCGCCATAGTCCGATCGGCTGTAGGTATTCCCTCAAGGATTCCTCCGTCGCTTGAGCGAGTGCCTTCCATGAGGGGAATCTTTTCAAGAACGCCGGATAGAATGTTGCAATGGTTTCCGCGCGGGTCCGCTGCAAAAGGATCTCGGCGATAATTTTGGCGTACGTACTTGCGCTCTTGTTTCTCCACGGGTATCGTCGTCCGTGCTCCTGATACCAGTGGAGTAGTCGGCGTTGGAATACCGCTACTGATTCCGGTCGTGGTGCCAGTGACCGCATTGCGTCCTATTGCTGTCGTCGCCTTGCAAGGATGTACTCTCGTCCTGCGGCGGTGATTTCGCGCCCCTGCGGACCGAAGCGGATGAAGCTGCGGCGCCGCAAAAACGGCTCGATTTCGTCGGTAATGCGCTCCCGGTCGACGGTGCCGATCATGTTCGTAATTGCCTTCTCGCCGACTGGACGGTGCTCTCCTTCAAGGATGCTCAGGTATTCCAGATCGGTCAGGGTCAGCCCGTTCTGGTCAAGTTCGCGAGCGTGCCGGACGTCTTCGAGGTGTTCTTCCGCCGGTTTGCCAGGGTAGTCGGACACGGTAATGGCAGTTTCTAATTCCTTAACGAGTTCGAGCGCGATGCGCGGTACCTGTCGGCCGAGTACTGCTGCCCGTTGGTATAAGCTCGGTGGCCAATCATGGGGGTGTCGTCGCCGGAGAATTTCCGCAACTTCTTCCTCGGTGTACTCCTTGAGTTGTATTTCGGTGCAGCGGCTCCGAAACGCGGGGTCGCTATCGGAAGCTCTGGTGGTTGCGAACATGAACGTTGTTCGGTTCATGAGCGCGATTTCGTTGGGGAGCGTGACGGTTCTGTCGAGCGCTTCGAGCATGGTGAGGAGGCTCTCTTGCACGGTGCGGGGGACGAGGTGCACTTCGTCGATGAAGACGATGAGCGGCGGGTAGTATAGGACGGGGAGGCCAGCTTGCTGCCCGACCTGTGATGGGGTGAGATTCCTCCCGGCGAGTTCGCCATGTATCAACTCAAAGAGTTTCTCCCGCGACCGCAGGCCGCTCCCGTCGAGCTTTATGAACGGTAGGTCGAGAGCTCCGGCGATGCGGCGCGCCAGCTCGGTCTTGCCTGTACTGGGTTGCCCGGTGAAGAGGAAGTTCTTGGAGAGATGCGGCGGATTCTCGATGAGCGCGCGCAACAGGTCGTTGCGGAGCCGTCGTACGGCTGCCTCATTGCCGATGAAGCTGTCGAATGCTCTCGTAACTTGCTCGCGCACAGCGGGCGTGATGAGGGCGGCGTCACTTGTTGGCGACGTTGGCGTAGTCAACGGGTTCGTCTCGGGCGGTGCAGGTATTGTGGTATGGCTGTCCTCTGGCGGTGATGTTGGCGGGGCGGTCTGGTCGGTCACTGTCGGAATCGGTTCGGTCATGGGTGCTGCTGGTGCCGCTTGGGGAAGAGGCTGTGGCGCCCTCGGCGGTTCTTGTGCTGGGGTGCTCGGAGTGCATTCCGGGAGGGAGAAGTCCAGCGCGCTGACAGCCTGTGCTCCTGCGCTGCTCAATGCCCCATTGCCGAGCAGTGCTGCTGCATCAGCGAGGGAGAGTGTGGCGGTATCTCTCCTGCCATCGCCGTCCATATCGACAATTGATGGCGTCGTGGTGTTTTCAAACGCGATCAGCCGCCCTGCGGTATTGACGGTCATTGTTGCCGTACCTTCAAGAACGGCCGTGAGCACTTGCTGCTCGATGGTGCTCCAATCACTTGCCGGTATGCCGTGGATGTTCTCGTCGGCGTAGATTCTGAAGGCGAGGTCGAGGCAGCGTGCAAGCAGCGTCGTGCCGCACACACCCCAAAGGTCGTTCTCTGGCGGCTGTGCCCATAATGTGTCGAGGGTGCCCGCGAGGTTCGCTGCTTGCTGAAGCGCGTCGCGCAGCTCGTTGTTGGACATTGTTCCTTGGCGGAACTTAACCTCTATTGGCGTGATTTTGATGCTGATGGGGGCGGCCCGGTGGATCGCGAAGACGAGGAGGTCGGGTCGTTGCGCGGTTGTGGTCGTGCTTGGGAGGGCGCGGCGGAGTCGTTCGAGCGGCTGTTCGTATGGGTCGACGGGCAGGATCAGGTGAATACACTTCTCATTGATAACGGGTAGCCGGACGGTTGTATTGGGGCGGAATGCGTCCTGGAGCAAGCGGACGGTGAGCAGCAGACCGAGCTCGCCGCGTGATTGTGAGCCGCCCGCAGCGAGCCGTTTGAGGATAGGGATGCCGCGGCATGAGATTTCGTCGAGGAGCTCATTTACCGGCGGTGGGTTGTTGGTGACGAGCAGAGCGGCGCGTTCGATGGAACGGCGCATTGCGTCGCGGGGCGTGGCGACAAGGTAATAGCCTGCTCCTTCGTTGACGCCAAGTGCGCCCGGAAGTTCGTAGTCCCAGACGTAACCGTTCTGTGCTCTAGCGCCGCGGATGATCCACGCCGGGTCGATTTGGCTGCTCGTCACGGCGAGGTAGATGGATTGTTGGAGCCTTGTTCCGATTGCGGCGTGGTTGGGCTGAAATTGGAGTTGGGACGTCTGGTCGTCGCTGAGAGCGGTGCTTTCGAAAGCGATGCACGCTTGTTCGAGCAGTCCCGCGAGCCCGGGAGTGAACGTATTTCGCGTGCTGATGCGGGATTCGCACAGCACGTTTCCACTGCGTCGGTCCTCGCGGAGCCGCACATTGGTGAGTGCCGCAGTGCCGCGAAGCGTTCGCTGTTCGCCGGTCGCTCCCGCGAGGGCGGCCACGCCGAGTTGATCCAGAATTACGAGGTCGAGGGCCTTGCTGCCCGGGCCGGTGAACTCACGGTACCACCGTACGCGTTCGGCGGTGACTTCGGAGAGTTCGTCCAGTCGTTCCTCGCTTGGTTGCTGGTTGCCCGCAGCTTGGTAGACCTCGATGGCGAACGGTCGCGGCTCCATGTCGTCATTGAATCGATCGGTACACCAATCTATGATGCCAGCGGCGCAAGTGGGCGAGCCGTCCGGGCCGCCGACAATGCCGAGTCGCAGAGTAGCGCGTGCGGGGAGGAGCTTCGCTACTTCGGCGACACTATCGGAGGCTTGAGAGTTCGTGAACCCACTTGGGATGCCACTTGCGATAATCCCGAGTTGCGCCAGTTGCTGCAATACGGTGGTGCGTTCCTCGTCGTGGGAGAGATAGTTGCGGTTGAGGAGTACGCTCCAGTGTGGGTTGTCGGTGGGGAGGGCAAGGAATGCCCGCAATACTTGCTCGTCGTGTGCCGGTGCGATGGTCCATGCTCCGGCGTCCGGGCATGCTGAGGGATCGAGGAGTCCGGCCGCTGGGCAGTGCCGCTTTATCGAATCCGTTAAGTATTCCTGTGCGACGCACTGCCAGGCAATGCGCAGCGGGTGCAGCGGCGAGAGGAGTATGGCGACTGGTTCGGTGGTAGCGGTGTGCCGTCCTGCTTGGAAGTTCCAGACTGCGGCGTGCACGCCGGTGCTGTCGAACCATGCGGCTTCGGGAATGGTCGCTTGCCATTGGGTGTACTCGACGAGGTAGTCCTCCGCGAGTTGCCGCAGTTGTGGGTCTGCGTGATCTACCTCGCCGATGGGTCGCTTCTTTAGAGCGAGGTATTGTTGGATGGCCCCTCTGGCACCAAGGAGTGCTGCCGGCGGGTCGAGATTTGGGCGGGGGTCTGGTTGAACGACGACGTCGCCGAGTCGGGGATTGCTCCAGTCTGGGATCGCGACGTTGTCGATGGGCGTGCTCCAGGCCGCGAGAATTGGCCGCCAGCTCTGGGGTGATTGGACGTATTCTTGTTCGAGGCGGAAGAGGACATTATCCGGCGTGTGGACGATAGGAAGCTTGCGTTTAGTTTGATGTGCAAAGACGAGTGCTTCGAAACGGGTACGCGAGGCGGTGTCAGTTTCCTCGACCGTGAATTGGACGGTCCAATCTCGGAGGCTGGTGCCGCCTGATCCGGCCACCGTCACCTGACATCGGTCGTCGTCTTCGATGTCGATCACCGTGGTCGTCTGTGTTGTGCCTGGCGCGATGTTGAGTAGCTGTGGTGGACCTATGGGGTCCTCGCCGCGTCGGAGTTGAAGTGTCAGTGTGCTCGCGGTGCTGGTGTGATACACCGTGAGATCGATGATGCCGGCGCGCGGCAGCTCGATGTTCTGCGACCATGCCCCGGCTGCTTTCTTGGGCGGGGTGTTCTTATCTGCGGTGGCAACGTGCGCGGTGCCGTTACAGCCGAACGTGTCAAGGACCAGGATCTCCGTTGTGCCGGTCGTGAAGCCTACTGCTTGGGCGGAGTACTTCAGAGGTGTATCGTGGGCTGGCGGCGTGAAATCAATGACGGTTAAGGGGTCGTTGGGGAGTGGTGTGACCGCGACGGCTTGTCCGCGCGCGATTTTCCGCTCGTACGTCGGCGCGATGCTGGGAGCGCCCGGTGGCAGTGTTGCGCGGAGATGGGCGCCGGATGCCACAATCCATGGCTCGCCGTTGAGTCGTGTTCCGGTGTTCAGTGCGTTGTTGCAGTCAAGTTTGAGGACACCGGCAGGTTTAATACCGACATCCCCGAGCATTTGGTCTATGATGCCGGCTGTAAGCGATTGCCACCAGGTGGGAATTGGCGTCGGCGGCCGGTAGTAGAGTGCCGGTGCGCGCTCGAAGCTCGCACTAGAGAGCGTCTGTTGGTGGAGGTGTGCGGCGACCTTGTCGAGGTGCTGGCCGAGCCCAATTGCTGCCGCGGTGTTCTTAAGTTTCGTGATGCCAACCGCGATGCCCTCTTCACCGACGTAATCGGCGAAACGGTCTAGGGTGCTTATGGCATCGTCGATGGTCGTGTTCGCACCGAGGGAGGGTAGGCCTATACGGGCTGCAAGGGTGTTGAGCGCGTTCAGTCCTGGTATGTTGCCTTCGAGTAGGCGGTCCGCTGTCTTCCAGATGATGCCGTTGCGGAGTGTTGGGCCGAGGTCGCGTGAGCGCTTGGCAAGATAGGCGAACCCGTCTTTCGTGGTCCAGGTGCTGATGCCCGTTGTGGTCTTGATTTGATCCAGGAGGTATTTCCAGAGCACGTCGTTGAAGAGTCGGCGGCTGGATCGTTCGCTGCCGAAGAGCTCTGTCGTGTTCCCGAGCGATTCCGGCATCTTGTCCGATGCAGAACGCGTGACGAGGAAGAGCATGAGTCGGCAGCTGCTGCGCACGGTGACGGCGTAATCCCATTCACTGATGGCGCTGATGACACTGGGTGGTCGCGATGTGGTGCTGGCGTTGTAATCGACGAGCAACGTGCCGAGTGGTTCGGTTTTGCCGCCCGCGGTAATCGTCCAGTCGCTGGTGCCGTTATTCGTGAGCGCGTTGAAGAGGTCCGCAAGGGTGTCGTCTGGTGGTCCCGTGATGACTGGCCGAATCGCGCGTTCTGGGTCGCGGTCCAAAAGGTCCTGAAAGTAGACCAAGAAAAAGTCCTTAAGTGCTGCCGCGAGTCGGGTCATTGCTTCTTAACCTTTTGGGAATGGGCCGACGAGCAAACGGCCACCCGCCGCGTCCGGGCTGTCGACCAGCAGTCCGAGCTTTTGTAGGTCGAGGGTGAGTTTGCCGCGCACGAGCTCATTAGGGGGTACGGTGATGCCATAGTTGGCGAGATGCGAGCGGAAGTCTTCTAGGCTGACGGGAATGCCGTGCGTGGTGGTCGCAGCGCTGTGCGCTAAGACGATGAGCATTGCGGGGCCGGGATTTACCGGCCAGAGTCGCGAGCGCCGAGATGCACCAGTCGTGTTTGATAGTAGGTAGGATTGGTCGTACGAGCGCTGCTCCGCGTCCTGGGCCTCGATCTGGCCGAGGCTGTGCCGCACGAATTCGAGGAGATTCTTCGTAAATCCACTTGCGCACCGCAGTAACGCGAGATTTTTGTCGGCAAGCTGTGACACCTCGTTGCGCAGCCATTCGCGTGCGTTGGTGGGATTGATGTCAGTGCGGTGGTCGGCGACGTACTGAAGAAACGCTTGGATTCTTGCCGCTGTCGGCTGGTTGTTGCCCGGGACGTGGCCAATAAAGGCTGTAGGCCAGGGGCTGTTGGCTTCTTCGAGCCGGTACAAAATGATGTTGATGCCAAACCGCGCGATGACGTAGCGTTCGATGAGTTGTTTGATGGCCGGGACTGAGTCTCTGCCGGTTTCGAGGAATGGGTTATCCCGATGGGAGGTCCAAACCAGTTCCTCGACGTCGTCGGTGGTCGGTACGGTCGCCGTCCCTGCGGCGTTAAGTGCGAGCTCCCAAACGATGGTGTTCACGTGACAAACCCAGAGGACATGGGTGGGGAGGCCGAGGCGCAGCATGGCTTCGAGCAGCACTGTCCATTGTCGCCGGGTGAGTTTCGTCTTCAGCGGGAGTAGGAGGTCGATATCGTCACAGCATTGTTCGGCGGGTGAATGCCCGTCCTTGCGGGTCGTGCCCCGGTAAGCCCGGACCTCACCAGCATCAAGGGTGATGGTCGGGATTGGGTCCGGGGTTCTAAGCGTGTCGAGTTCTTGTGCGACGAAGCGAGAAAAGACGCTATCGTCCTTTGTAACGGCCAATGCTGTTTGGAGTTGGTTGATGAGATTGTTCCCGTTTGCTCCTCGACCGGTGCCGATGACTTGCAGGGCAAGGTCGCCAGGGTACCAGCGGTTCCGCTTCTTGCCCAGCACGCAGGCGTAGCGCGCGATTTGTGGCACGAGCGGCATAAGCTGTGGATACGGGATGGACCCCTTTTGTCCGCTGCGGATTGGGCTGGCGAGTCCCCCACGCCGAGCAAGGAGGAACTCGGCGATATCCTCGCGCTGCCACTGCTTGCCGATGTCGTTGATGAGGATGCTGACACTTTCGAGGTCCACCTCCCTGTCGTGCACGCCGAGGAGGAGTTTGCGATAGAGGGAACCCAGGAGTACCTCTGCGGTAGAGTATTCGGGCGCCGTGAACGTGAAGAGGGAGTCTTTGTAGGTCTCGTGATTTCTCTTGGCAGGGTCGTCACGGAATGCGTCGAGGCGGCTCATATTGTCGAGGCGTCACGCTGTTGGCGAAAGTGATGGCGGCGTGTCTGGTTCCACGATGCTGATTTCTACGCTACCGCGGAGGTTGACCTTGGTGGTTCCGTCGAGGAACGTGTTGTCGTGACGGCACAGCGCGCCCGCGTGGAGGTGGCGCACGCGGTCAATTGCTGCGCGGACGGATGCCGGAAGGCTGCTGTTCGCGCATCCTTCCTTGCGAAGGCGCAACGCGTAATAGAAGTCAAATGTGATCGGTACGCGCTGTTTCGTGCCGCTCACTTCGAATCGCGGTACGTCGTGCCCTGGCGTCGTTTCAGACGTGACGGGCGCGGTGCGCAGCACTATGCCGGGGAGCGGACTGGTCAACGTGATGGTGCGTTCGTCTTCAGACCGTGGTTGGCCAAAGCTTTCGACCATGTCGAACACGAACTCATTCTTGCCGAGCAGTGATTGGAGTGCGTCTTTTATCGTTCGAAGGCGATTGGGGTCACGCAATGAGAGCTCGTACTCAGCAAGGTACGTTTCGTTTGCGTGATGCCCGAGTCGTGCACCAAGCGAGCGCTTAACAATGATCGCGGCTTGCCGCTTGAGCGTCTGCACGACTCTCATGGCCTGTGCGGCGTTGCGACCCAGAAGGTCCCATTCTCGCTCTGCGTCAGCGAGGTACTCAAGGACGAGCGTTTCGACGGCCGCCAGTGTCGGGTTTCGTGGTGTGGAGTTCCCAAGCTCGACGGATTGGCTGTATTCGTCCTCTGCTTGCTTTAGCGGGTGCTGGAGGGCGGTTGGGCTGAGAAGGGCAGGGTCGAGCGGCCCGTACAACTCCAACAGCATTTCGCCGATGCGCTTCTTGGAGGAAGGGTCATC
The DNA here is from genome assembly GCA_051004875.1 of Bryobacteraceae bacterium. Classification (GTDB taxonomy): domain Bacteria; phylum Acidobacteriota; class Terriglobia; order Bryobacterales; family Bryobacteraceae; genus Bog-105. The sequence continues at coordinate 11,406 of JBPCJX010000197.1, read as the reverse complement.
GCTTGCGAGAACCTGGAGTGTATCGCGCGAGCGCTGTTGCATCGTCCATTGCGTGGTGCTGAGGCATTCGGTGCTGATGGCCTGCAGCCAAGAAGTGGCGAAGAGTGCGTGAGGGAAGAGGCGGGCAAGCAGCCGGAACCCGACATTCCCGCGTGTCTTGTCGTCGGCCAGTGCGGCGTATTGTTCGTGAACCCAGGCGCATGGGGTTGTTGCATTGTCGAAGTCGCTCCATTGGCCGACCACAAGCTGTGCGGTGAGGGAGAGCGCGTCCCGGAAGTTCCACCGTTGGCCGTTCGCTAGCTCGCCTCGTCGGAGAATGGACTGCAGGGCGATCAGGGTGCTTGGATCGCGCAGCCATGCAGCATTTTGAACGAAGGGGCACATTTTTTCAGCGGTGCAGTCGGCGCAACGGCCAGGTTGGTTCCATTGGTCCTCTCTTGTTGCCGCGTTGACGATTTGCAGAAGCGGCGGGTTCTGCGACTCGACGATGCTTTCGAGGTCGAGTGGCCAGCAGGCAACGGCGGTGTTGGTGCTGAGCGGCCATGCTGATGGTCGCGGTTCCGCGAGGGCTTCGATGCCAAGGCTGGCTGCGCGAATGAGTTCCGCCAAGAGCTTCGTAATATCGTTCTCTGGACCGTACTGTTGTTCCTTCGCGGCATGGGCCATAGCACGGGCGAGGACGCCGCGGTTCACGCAGGCGAGGAAGACGGGTTTTGGGTGTTCGGTCGTGGTGATGAGGTCGGCGAGCTCATCAACGAGTTCTTGCGCTGCGTCGCCACGAGCGTCATCTGTAGTGGTGGCATCTTGAATGATGATGAGCCGGCCGACCCGCTCGGCGAACGTTGCCGCGACGGCGACGCGACTAGGCAGCACTTCAATGCGGCGCTTGACGATCGGATTCGGACGGAACGCGTCAGTGAGGACGGCGATGAGTGTGCCTGCGAGTCCGAGTTTCATGTCCAGGTACTTGAGGAATTCCTGAATCGTTTCTGATTTCCCGTTTCCTGGTCCGCCGACGAGGAAGACCCATCGTGGTGCTGTCGTCCCGCCAGCGATGTTGTCCGCGAGTTTCCGCAGCCGTATGATCAGGCTGGTCTCGATTGTCGTGTTGATAGGACTGCCGCCAGGCCGGAAGGGGACGCGCACCCCGCCGCGGTCATGGCCGTGCCAGCCGAGGAGTTCGGTCACCCATGAGTTGATGTTGGGCGTGCTCATGCTGCGGCTGCCTCTGCCCGCGCTGATGCAATGGATTTAAGAAGAAGCCCCAGGCATTCGGCGACGAGCGGTGGGACGGCGTTACCGATTTGCGTGTACCGAGGGCATTCGATAGTCCGCAGGTACCCGCCCGTGGCGTACTTGCCGCGGAACTCGAACCAATCCGGGAACGACTGCAAGCGCGCGTACTCCCGGGCAGTCAGGATCCGTGGTTCCGCGTAGTGTAGGATATCGTCCGGGAGCGTCGTGAGCGTGTGGCAAGGCTTGTCGGCGTCCAGAGGCACGGTGCAGTGCTTATTCAAGCCAAAAGCTGTGCGGTCCTTGCGGTTGAGTTGCACACCCCGACGGCACCTATCCAAAATTCTCTCGAATCGTGCTGTGGTTTCCGGGGCATGGTGCGCCAGACGCATACTGTTCGGGTTATTGCCGAAGCCGTCGTTCATCAACCGTTGGTACACGGTCTGTGGTCCCCCGTACTTGAGCTGTTGGAATTTGGGCGAGTCGATGCACTGGATGAGTTCCTTGCCCCGTAGTTCGAGGTCGGAGATGGCGTCCCGAACGGTAACGGGCGTATTCGAGGGGAGTCCCTTGCTGGCGAGGAACGGCACGCGGCTCGCGACGAGTGCCTTGAAGGGGTCGTCGATGCACCCATGCTTCTTCTCTGTGAGGATGGCAATTATGATGAATCGCGGGCGAAATTGGGGGACGCCGAAATCCATCGCCCTGAGGATGTCAGGGAACACCTGGTACCCGAGCGTTTCGAGTTCTTCTTGAATTCGTACCGAGAACGCTTTTGCTGGTCTGCCGATTCGCTGACGATTTTCTCGTTCGCGGCGCTTCTTCCCGAATGGGACGGCGATGCCACGAACGTTCTCGATCAGCAAGAGCCGCGGCCGGACGAGCTTGACCACCGCGAAATAGTGCCGAATCGCTTGATTGCGATGGTCGCTTCGCTTCCGCCGGCCAGCGAGCGAGAAGCCCTGACACGGCGGTCCGCCGGCAATTAGGTCGACCTCGCCCTTCAGTGCGGCAAGCTCTTTTTGATGGTGCTTGAGAATACTACCGACATTTGCGGGCGCTTTAGTGAGCCATGATGGCCACTCGTATTGGTGCTCTCGTGCGCCGTCGATGAGGTTAGTCTTGAGTGTCTCGAACGCAAACGAGTCCTTTTCGACGGCAAAAAGCCCCTGCCAGCCAGCGCGCATCAAACCCAGCGATAAGCCGCCGCACCCCGCGAACAAGTCGAGAAACGTAAACGGCGGCCCGGGTGTTCGCTCGTGGCTATCGGCAGGCATGTTAGGTCGTCGAAAACATTTTCCCGCAATTACGGTTTATTTCCAAGGGGATGCGCACCATTGGTTGCACGTTGCAGGTGAGACCAAGCTGCCCAGACGGTTTTCGATGATCCTTGAAAACACTCAGTCTACTACTGCGACGACCAATTAGCGGAAACAATCGGCTTGTTAGAGAGGCGGTTATTGACTCGCCGAATTGAGCAGCAGCGTGGTGTTGCTGGTCGAGGTTTACGCAATCCGGTGATCGGTTACCGCGCGGTGAAGGCGTCGAGCACCGATGTTCCACCCACCGCGGGTCTCGTTCTAGTTCCGCAAAGCCCCTCGAGGAACAGTTGTCGTGCATCCGAGACGTTTCGAACACGGACCCTTTAAAGACGGTTTGGATTTAAACTCGCAATCATAGAGGCGCGAGGCCCGCAACAAATTTAGAATACGTCTTGTTTTGTTATTTCCGCGGTTGACTAGATCGTCGAAAGGGCGTCGGGAAGTGGTGGAATTGAAAGGCGCGTCAAACCGAGGAGCTCGGTGCTGAGTACTTGTCCAATAATTTCGCAATCTGCTCTGGCGCAGGGAGGTCGTTACGCAGTTCGTCTGGGACTGACGAGACAATCCTGTATGTCCCTACGCCAATCGGCTTCGAGGACTCTTTCAGGGCATATTCAACGATCGTCCGATTTTTTGACTTGCAGATAAGAATTCCAATGGCCGGGTTCTCTCCTTCCAGACGGGCAATATCGTCGAGCACGGCGAGATAGAACTGCATTTTGCCAATGTGCTCGGGCAGGAACTCGCCAATTTTCAGCTCGACCGCGATGAGCGATTTAAGCCGGCGGTGAAAGAGGAGCAAGTCAATGAAATATTCCTTGTCGCCGACCTCCAGCCGGTACTGGCTACCGATGAAAGAAAACATGCCGCCCATTTCCAGAAGGAACGGTTCGACTTTGGCGAGGATGGCCTGCTCTAGTTGCCGTTCGCTGTGCTCGTCGGCCAATTCCAGGAAATCGAAAGTGTACTCGTCCTTAACAGCTAACTTCGCTTGAGTTCGAATATGCTCCGGGAGCGCGATGTCGAAATTCGTTTGATTGGCAGCGGTCTTTTCGTGGGTTCGGTTCTCAATCTGATGGATAAGGACGTTCTTGGTCCAGCCGAATTGCTTTGTCCGGCGAAGATAAAATTCCCGCTCCGCAGAATCCTTGCACTGCTCCAGAATGACCAAATTCTTGGTCCAGCTAATTTCTATCACCAATGGTGATAAAATTTCGTTCCCGCGATACGCCTCGTAGAACTTCCTTATTTTGTAGAGGTTAGGAGCAGAGAATCCGGCTATACCTGGAAATTCGAGTCGCAGATCTTTGGCCAAATTCTGGACCACTGAACGCCCCCATGTCTCTCCCGCTTGCCGCTCCACGATCAGCCGTCCGATATCCCAATACAATCCGATGAGCTCGCGGTTCACAGCCCGCAGCGCCGCATATTGCGCGGACCGAATCCTCTCTTTGATCTCGCGCAGAAGCGCACCGTATGATTCCGGCGCTGGGCTACTTTCGCTTTTCACTAATGCCATGATAGGTTCATTCCGCAGAACGCCGTCTCTATAAACGTCATCTCCCTCGGTCACGGTCGTTGTCGATCAATGGCCGGCCTTGCTGAAAGCGCAGAGATAAACGTTGGCCGATCTGCACATCCCGGTCTAGAACTGTTGACGGTAGGACGAAAAAGGTGTTGCCAGCCGTCGAAACTGCGACATGCGTTTCATTCTTCCCAACAGCTCTGCCGATAACCGGACCAGTCTGTGGCGCCGGGCGCTCCACGATCGGCATTTCTCGAATAGCGGTTTTCGATCCGCGCATATACGTTTCGGCCATTCTTGTTATTTCAGAGCGTCCCAAATCCAACTCGTCTTTAGAATCGATGCCGGAGTCGGCACCTTGCTGATCTCCTTTGTCGAGGTCCAGCAGGGAGTCAATCTCAGACTGGCGGGCGAGCAGCTGCTTCAAACGCTCTTCGTGCTCAAAAGGCCGATCTGCTTGACATTGGTAATCTGCAAGCTGCTTCTCGATGCGAGCGAGGCGGTTCTGCTGCTCAGCCGCTAGCTTGTCCAGATTCCTCAAGGTATGTTCGATACTCTGGACGGTGCCAATCGGATTCGTGGCGTTCAGATTCGCCGAGTAAGTAGCGCGCCCACGCACATATAGCTCCGGCATACGGTCGTCCTCATGAAGTAATCCAAATCCGCCGCTTCTGCTTCTGCTTAATATTTCGAAGCCACGGAAAACACCCCGCGACTGCATTGTTGGATCGTCGCGCCACGAAAGGGCTGTGAATGTAAGAGCCTTGGCAGCTTCCTCCCGCGCACCTTTCCCGGAGAAAACGCGGTTTCCTACCATCATGCGGAACTCATCCGACTCATTCGCATTTCTGGTAGCAATGTCGGCTTCTATATCGGCCAGATGCTGTTTCGTTTCTGTGATCTGCCGAGGCAAATCGCGAATCTCCCAACGAATATGGCGTTGCTGATTAGCATGAACGGCGCGCAGTTGGTCAAGCTTGCGGACTTCGGTATCAATCTTGATTTTTTCAACGACAGCAGGATTGCCAGAGGCTATTGCTTTGATCTCCGCATACGTGAGCGCACCACTCTCCAGGTCTTCGGCTGAACGAACCGAGGTTTCTCCGCGCATGACCTGCTGGATGAAGCGGGCCTTGGTTTCCAGCGTCTGCCACATGTATGCATCAAAAGAGCCTTCCGTAACGTAGCGAAAGATCTGAACCTGTTTGTTCGAGTTACCCTGACGTAGTATCCGCCCTTCCCGCTGTTCGATATCGCGCGGCCGCCACGGTGCGTCGAGGTGATGAAGCGCCACGAGTCGACGCTGAACATTCGTGCCGGCGCCCATCTTCTCGGTCGATCCGAGCAGTACTCGTACTCTCCCGGAGTTCACCGCATCGAAGAGTAGTTTCTTGGCGATGTCGGTCGCGGCGTCATGGATGAACGCGATTTCACGGTCGGGGATGCCTGCCGTGACGAGCTTCGAACGAACATCGTGATAAACACTGAATCGTTCAGGATCGGGTGTAGAAAGATCGCTGAAGACCAATTGAGTCGAGCGCTGGTCCTGAGTCGCCTTCCAAATCTTGGCGATACGTGAAACAGCGAGATCAATCTTAGTCTCCATCTCTGGTTCGGCTTTGGGATCGATTAGTCGGATGTCGAGCGCCGCCTTTCGCCCCTCCCCCGTAATCTTCAACATGTTATCCACCGTAGGGTCAACACGACCTTTTCTCAAGCGTTCGGCCCGTTCCGTCAGAGCCCGGATAAACGCTTTCAGTTCGGGGCTGGCGGGCGCTGATGCAATACCAGGTCTTCCGTTTTCAAGATCTGGGCGCGGGAGGTTTAGCATGTCTGCCGTTTGCACGTCGGCCACGGTGCGGAACATGGAAAGCAATTCGGGAAGATTGATAAATTTCGCAAACCGCGTGTGCATCCGGTACCCCGATCCGTCTGGCGCGAGTTCAAGCGAAGTCACTGCCTCGGCAAAGTTCGCGGCCCATGAATCGAAATGCTCAACATTGCGTTCGGAGAGCATTTCCGGCGCAAGATATCGCAGCATTGTATACATCTCGGCCAGGGTATTCGAGATCGGCGTACCGGTCGCGAAGACAACGCCGCGGCCGGAACTGTGCTCCTGGACGTAGCGAACCTTCAGGAACATGTCGAACGCTCGATTACTGTCGGAATTGGGTAAGCCCGCGATCCGGTTCATTTTTGTGACGTAGCCCAAGTTTTTGTATAGGTCAGCCTCATCTACGAAGAGCTGATCGACGCCCATTTCTTCGAATGTCAACGTGCGGTCTTTCGAGTCGCGGTCCGCGCGTTTCTTAAGCCTGACGGTTAGCCGTTTTTTGGCTTTCTCCAGCTCCTTGACCATGCGGCGGTTATCATCCTTTGACTCCTTGGCAATGCCAATTTCGGCATCGAGTTCCGCCACTTGCTTCTCTACGAACCGGTTGAAGTACTCGTCGCAGACAGGCAAGAATTCGAGTGATCGGTGAGACACAATCACAGCGTCATAGTTCCCGGTGGCGATGCGAGCCATCGCCTGCTGCCGATTTCCGGTCGCAAAGTCGTCCTTACCCGCCACAAGGAGCCGCGCTTGCGGGTACAGTTTCAGGAACTCTGCTCCCCATTGATCCACCAAATGATTCGGCACCACAAACATTGGCTTCTTCGCAAGATTCAGGCGGCGAAGTTCCATCGCAGCGGCGGTCATGGTCCAGGTCTTGCCCGCTCCCACAACATGCGCCAGCAGTGGACTGCCGCCTTGGAGGATTCGCCATACCGCATTCTTTTGATGCGGCGCTAGATCTCCATCGCGAAGGGATGTGCGCACCATTCCGGGCAAGCTTAGATGTGAACCGTCGAATTCGCGCAGCCGAATGTTGTTGAAGAGGAAATTGTATTCTTTGCTGAGCCGTTCAGTGCGTTCGCGACTTTCCCAAACCCAATTGCGAAAACGATCCTTCAACTGCTGCTGCTTCTCTCTCGCGGCGATTGTTTCCGGCTGATTTAGGGTGCGGTTTCCGTCCGCATCTTCGTCGTACGCCGTGGGCGTGCGCCCGTTCAGCGATTGTTCGATCAGCTCGGATGCACGGAACCGGGCAGTGCCATGGGCGGTGGTGTTGTTAACCGCGTATTTCGCGCTGTAGTCTAATTCGACTGTCCAAGTCGCGATGCTTTCTGCGTAGCCTACTTTTACAGTTGCCCGAGGCACATCTAATAACTCTGTCAGGAAGTCGCGGATGTCGGAGGGAGGAATCCAAGATGCGCCGAGGCGCGCTTCGATTTCCGATGGACCCAGGTCCGTAGGCTGCACGGCAGTCAGCGCTTGGACGTTCCTTTGATAAGCCGGATCGATTTGGGCGGAAGCTTGTGCAACTCCAAGTTTTGAACGGACATTGCCGCTGAGATACTGGTCGGCAGTCTCCCACGCTCCGCCTTCGGGATTTCGGTAGATGAGTGGGCCAAGTTCATCCTGCAGCTCGAAAGAACTTCGCCCGGTGAGCGCTTCCATTCGCGGCCAACTGATCTGGCCGGTTTCATTCAGTGATATGAGAAGCGCTTCCGACGCAGTTTCAACCCGGTCAACGGGGCGATACCGCTCTAATGTTCGGCGATAAAAGACGGCAGTCTTCGTTGCCTGCTTGGTCTCAGGGTCGAACTCTTCCAGTGACAGCAGAAGAGGGTGGTCCGGATCGCCGGCGAACGCCTTCACGTTCTCTCTTGCGTTGAGAGGCCCAAAGGGCGAAATGAAAAAATCGTACGTTCGATTGAGATGGCGGCGCGCCTCTGCGATGGTGCCATCTGCTTCATCCGCAAGCTGCGTGCGGAACACATCGCGCACCGCGTCGCGGACCTGAAGCATTCCGCGAATTCGTGCGCATACTGTTGCGGGTAGCTTAAGAGGCTGGAACACGTCCCCGCGGCGCACAACGATTTGGCCCTGGTGATCGGCGAGGCCGCCTTCCTTAACTTCACCCGCCGCAGGCATCGGGCCTAGATTCACTTGCGGACCAGGACTCTGGCTGCTTCTGCTCTGATACACGGCAACGGGAAGAAGCGATATAGCTTTCGTCAGATCACTTGGATTCAAGCTTCCTATCAGAGCGGGAGCGGTGCCATACTGCCCCGAATCCATTCCCATGTGCCCCAGCATCATCTCCGGATTCCGAGCAAAGTACTCGTTAATCTGCATCGGACCATCTGCCGTTTCGATGGTGTTCAGCTCAATCCAGGGTTGTCTCGACGACGAAATTTCTGGTGACCGTTTTTGAAGGAAAAGAATATCCGTGGTCACTTCTGTTCCCGCGTTTTCCTTGAATGCAGTGTTAGGCAGTCGCACTGTCCCCAATAAGATCGATCCCTCCGACAAATGGCGTCGGACGGTGGAATCTATTTTGTCCATGGTGAATCGGCTTGTAATCACCGCTACGACGCCTCCAGGCCTCACTACATCGAGACATTTCACGAGAAAGTAGTCGTGTATGGCACGGGTCAGATGCGGAGACCGGCGGTACGCCGGATCGTAGACGGGATAATTGCCGAAAGGTATGTTTCCGATAACTGCGTCAAAGAAATTCTTGGGAAGCGGTGTGTCTTCAAAACCTTTTGCATGAACCGTCGAATCGGGGTACAGTTTGGCGGCAATCCGCGCCGTGATTGAATCAAGCTCCACGCCGGTACGTCTCGTGCCGGAATGCAAACTTTCGGGCATCAGACCAAAGAAGTGGCCGACACCCATCGACGGTTCCAGAATCTGTGCACCGGGTTGTAGTCCGAATCGCTCCATTGCTTGCCAGATCGCCTGAATAACTTCTGGAGATGTGTAGTGCGCGTTTGGCGTAGACGCACGCGCGGAGGCATACTCGTCACTGGTTAGCAGCTCCCCCAGTTCGTCACGTACGCGTTGCCACTCTCGCGAGGGCTGAGAAGCAAACGCATTCGGCATCGCGCCCCACCCGGTGTACTTGACCAGCAAACCTTTTTCTTCGGGAGTAGCCGGGCGGCTTTCAGCTTCTATGATTTGCAGGGTTCGGATTGCGGCAAGATTGGCTTGGGCTTTCTGCTTCAGATTGCCCTCGCCGAGGCCGTAAGCGGCGGTTATGCGGAGGTCGCGGACAAGGGTTGGTTCGGGTCGAGGGTCGATGGATCGAACGAGAGTTGGGGCTGATCCTTCTCGTCCGGGAGAAATGCCCATTCCCTCGTCGCCAGCTCCCACGCTGGCTGCTAGTCCATCTTTCGAATCACCGTCAACTCGTACAGCAGATCGGTCGTCAACTCCTGCGCTGCGAAGATCGCCTGCTGAAGCTGATTCGCTTTGTCCAGTTTCTCGACCATCACCGGTCGAAAGCGCCTCCAATGCTCTAGGATCTGGTACCCGAGCGGGGTCATCGTAGCCGTTTCGGTCATCGAGGGGCTCCTTAACTAAATTATGTACCGGTTCGCCGTCGCTTATCTCCGAGAAGAGACTGAGTTGATTGCTTCCAGTGGATTGACTGCCAATTCGGGAATTTGATTTGGCCATTCTCAACGGTTCACCTGTTCACGGCTGAAATAACTGGGATTCCAAAGAGCCGTCCCCATGCCCTAGCGACCGTGGCCTGATAACGCGGTATCGCGGTGCGCTCGACCCAGTAATCGTTGGCGACAGCGAGAAGAATGGTCGGGTGGTCCAGCATAGAAACGAGGACCGGCCAGGTCAAAAGCTGCTCATAGCAGATAAGGATTGCTGCGCGTTGATTCGCGATGCCGATCACACCAGGTCCCGAAATATTAAGCGGAACACCGCCGACGCCGAACGGGTGCCACATGCCAAACGGAACCGGGACGCGCTGAGCGAATATTGCGGTCTGCTTACCCCGGATTACGATGGCGTTCCTGTAGGGATCGGAGTCGCCAGAATCCGTGTCCTCAATATGAATGCGTATCGGTAATCTAGCTCCCCGAAGGGCGGCAGCAGCCGCGCCGAAATCATAACTTGCGAGCGAAGGGCTTGATTTGTGAAGCTGCGACGTGTCGGGAAGCCCTGCACCGACGAGAATCGTTTTTCCACTCGCCGATAATCGGGCGAGCGTTTGCTGCCAAAAGAGATCAGTGGCAGCGGTCCAACGAGGTACAACCATCTCGGGAAAGACGAGTACGCGCGCACGGGAGGATCGGGCTCTGTTTTGAATCGACTGGGCAACTGTGTATTCGCGGATCAGATCTGTGGGGCCGTGCGCTATCGCGCCGAAGTGCGTATTCAACGATTCCCATCCAAATGGTGGCAGAGGATCGGGGTAGTTTAGATGCGCGAAGATTCCGAGTATCACAGCCACAAGAGCGGTGTAAGAAGTCCAGGCTTTGATACACAGTCCCGCGCAAAGAAGGACAACGGCAAATAATCCGAACCAAGCCGTGCCGGGGAAAAGAAGGCCCGCTGCTGTGATTGGCGATGCCCATCCGATGAGTCCAAGCGGGGGAACCACCGTGGCGAGTAGCACTAGCGGAACGCGCCAGACAAGTTGGTTTTGCCGCTTCGTCCAAGCTAGAGGCCACACCGCTGCCAGCAAAGCTGCGGCAGTAAGCCAGGCGATTATTCCTTCAAAAACGGAGGCGGAAGGGCCAAAGAAATTTCGCACTGCAGGAATGACAGGCCAGCTTGCGCCCGCGTAGTAGCAGAAAGCTGATTCGTACGTCCCAAGGTGCGTCTGCTGGCCCATGGCGAGCGGCGGCATAACAATCGCGGCGGCAATGCCGACTGGATGGCCGGTCGAAACGGCCACACCGACACCGAGCGATGCTATGCAACGAATGGCGGTGCTATTGTCCATCACCATGCCGTGAGAAGAGGCCGCAGGTATTCGCGGATCAACTGTGTGGGTACCGGGCCGAAGTATCGGCTATCGAAGCTGCGGCGGTTATAAGAGGAAGCAACCCATACGGTTCCGGCTTCCACTACATGCTGGCCAAACGCCCACGGTCTGAGAGGGCGGCCTTTCGTGTCCTTTCTGAGAGGAGCCGTGTCAGGCAGAAGCTTCCCATTCACTTCAATGCCGCGCACTGAGAGATCGACAATATCGCCCGGCTCGGCCACAACCGGCTTTAGTAAGGGAGCCGCGCCATCCTGGCATGTGCCCTGATCGCGGTATCCCCGCGAGATAGCGAGACTGGCGAATGGCTCAGCCGGACAGAATTCAATCAGATTACTTGCGGCCTTGTAGGTGGTTATATAGAGGCCGAGCGGCAGCGATGGAGATGTGTTGATCCTAATGCCTAGAAATCCGCATATCTGAAAGGTCAGGACCAGAACGCCGAATGCTAAGAAGGCGATTTGACGTAGAACACTGAAGCGCGTGC
>JBPCJX010000196.1:0-49426 GCA_051004875.1 Bryobacteraceae bacterium | reverse complement strand
GTCCTGTCTGACCCACTCGAATTTGCAGAATTTGACAAACACAACTACGTATTTCGTGAGTGGCCGATCATGGGCATGGCTCGGAGTTGTTGTTGCGATTCTGATCGTGTACTCTTCGACCGTGCATCCCTTCGGCTCCGTCAAGCAACCGCACGGACCGGGAGTGTCGATTAACGCGCTGTCGATGTCTCCCGGGGTGAAAGCATCATTGCAGCGATCCTGCCAGAAGTGCCGCTCAAATCAGACCGTCTGGCCATGGTACAGCTATGTGGCGCCTGTGTCTTGGCTGATTGAAAGAGATGTGCGGGGCGGCGCGATCACATGAATTTGTCGCGTTGGCCTGAGTACAGCCTTAAGAAGCAGGAAGACTCAAGTAAGTAAGTCATAAGCGGGCGTGCCTCAACGTGCGCGAACAAAATTGCACAAGGCGGGAATTTTCCAGACGCACTCCCGGTAGTACTTGGCGAAAGGCTGAAGAGCCGCCAGAACTAGAAATGGAGAAATAGTCTGTTTAAGCGAATCGGAGTAGATCTCAACAAAGATGGAGTGGATCGGCGAGGTTTTCTGGAATGTATGGCTTGGGCCGGAACCGGTGCTATTTGGACTGTTGCCGGAGGTGTGCTGACCTCCAAAGCATTCGGCCAAATGACACATTACAAGGCGGGAGGGGATGGAGGATTCAGCTTCGTTCAGATCAGCGACAGTCATATTGGCTTCAATAAAGAAGCTAATAAAGATGTGACGGCCACGTTCCAGGAAACGATCGGAAAGATCAACGCACTTGATCGTACGCCGGACTTTCTGATCCATACGGGTGACCTGAGTCATTTGTCAAGGCCCAGCGAATTCGACACGCTCGATCAGGTATTAAAGTCAGCGAAAGTGAGGCAAGCGTTCTTTGTGCCCGGCGAGCATGACATGCTTACAGACAACGGAGAACAGTATCTCGCGCGCTACGGCAAGGGAACCAAAGGCGCCGGCTGGTACAGCTTCGATCACAAGGGAGTGCATTTTATCGGACTTGTGAACGTGGTCGAACTGAAAGCTGGGGCACTTGGAACGCTCGGCGCCGATCAGTTGGGCTGGCTCGAGAAGGATCTGGCCGGGCGCACCAGCAGCACGCCGATTGTCGTCTTCGCGCATATCCCGTTATGGACCGTTTATCCACAATGGGGATGGGGCACGGGCGATGGAGCTGAGGCTTTATCCAAGATGAAGCGCTTCGGTTCCGTAACTGTGCTAAACGGGCACATTCACCAGATCATGCAAAAGGTGGAAGGAAATGTCAGTTTTCACACGGCTATGTCGACTGCATTTCCTCAGCCGAAGCCAGGAACCGCCCCGTCACCGGGTCCGATGAAAGTCCCGGCCGAACGTTTGCGCGATGTACTGGGAATAACGCATGTCAACTACATTGCCGGCAACCATACGCTCGCGGTCGTCGACTCCAGTCTCGCTATGACGGCAGCTCAACAAACAAGTTTTCGGAACGTCGCAGATTCGAACGAAGTGAAAATCGACAACTTTTCCTTCGCGCCGAAATCTCTGACTGTGAGAGCCGGGGCAACGGTGACGTGGACGAATCGCGATAACATTCCTCACAATGTTGTGAGCACGGAAAAGAAGTTTGCCTCTCCGGTCCTCGACACGGACCAAAACTTCTCGTTCACATTCCAGGAGCCGGGATCTTATCCGTACTACTGCAAAATTCATCCGATGATGACAGGCACGATCGTGGTGCCGAACGCACCGGCCAAGAGCTGATAGAACCATTCACCCTACGCGCAGCTTTGCAATGATGCCTGCCATGTCGTCCCTTGGCTTGGAAAGTAGGACAAAACATGGGTGTGTGGCGTTTCCGATAGACTAGCTTGCGTATCCATGCGATTTACCTTGGTGCTGTTGTTTGCATCCGCTCTTTCGGCTGGCGCCGTGTGCTCCGCCCAGGCTTCCGACACTGAGCAGACTCACTGGGCGGGAACATGGGGCGCTAGCCCCTCTCCCCAACTTTCGGATGTTGCGCAGATGAGCAAGGCCAAGCTTACGTTTGCCAATCAGACCTTGCGCGAAATCGTTCACGTTAGCATCGGCGGCTCGCTAGTTCGCGTTCGTCTCTCGAATGCTTATGGCCAAGAGGCGGTCGAAATTGGCGGAGCCCACATCGCCCTCCGGCAAAAAGGTGCTGCAATCACTGCTGGCTCCGATCATGTCCTTACTTTCAGCGGCCGATCCAGCATCACGATCCCGCCTAATGCGCTGGTTCTCAGCGATGCCATTCCGCTCCACATTGCTCCCTCCTCCGATCTGGCGATCAGTATCTTTCTTCCGAAGTCGACTCTGGGCGCCGGTATTCACTACTCAGCTCAACAGACCAACTACTTAGCAGCCGGGGATCTCACATCAGCGCCTGATATTCCCAACCCTTCTACGCTTGGTTCCTGGGCCTTCCTTACCGGGGTCGACGTCGCAGGGCCCGAAGCCGCTTCAACGCTGGTTGCTTTCGGCGACTCCATCACCGATGGAGCCCGCTCCACCGATGACACCAACCATCGCTGGCCCAACTTCCTTGCCGAACGTCTATTGAGGCAAACCGGCGCTATCCCAATCGGTGTCCTCAATGAAGGCATCGGTGGCAACCGCATTCTTCACGATCCGAATTCTAAAATCGCTTTCGGCGTCAATGCACTCGCCCGCTTCGACCACGATGTTCTGGCCCAACCGGCGGTCAAATACGTGATCGTCCTCGAAGGCATCAACGATCTCGGGCATGCCGGGCCCAATCTCTTCCCGAACGAACAGGTGAGCGCCGAAGACATCATTGCGGGTTTGAAGCAGCTGATCGAGCGAGCCCACGAGAAGGGCATCAAAATCTACGGCTCCACCCTCACGCCATTCCTCGGCACTCCCTTTCCCGGCTATTTCTCCGAGGCCAAGGAAATGAGGCGCAAAGCGGTGAATCAGTGGATCCGCACTAGCCGAGCGTTCGACGCTGTCATTGACTTCGAGAAGGCCGTTCAAGATCCAGCGAATCCCGACCACATGGCACCGGCCTTCGATAGCGGCGATCACCTCCACCCCAAGGATGACGGCTACAAAGCCATGGCCGACTGTGTCGACTTGTCCCTCTTTAAATAGCTGGTCGAGAGAGCAGGGCCGGCCGTTGCCGCTGGACTATTCGATTCCGCAGAGAGAGCCGAGCAATACGAAGCGCTCGAGCAGACGAACACTCACATTGATCGAACCTCCTGCGTTTTGGCTGTTACGGGGGGCACGGCGTCCGTGGCTCCGAAGGCCTGTTAGCCCACGCTGTACGACAATTAAACACGCGCTCATTTTCGCCGAGCGTGCAGTGTAGGCGCGCCGGGGAATTTGCTGAGCCGAACGCCGCTAGAATAAGCCTTACACCCCTTTATTCTGAAGGCTGTTCTCGCTTTAACCATGGACTGCAAACGTACCTGCTGTTGGAACACTCTGACGGAAATCGCACGTAGTTTGCTTTGCACGCTTCAATGCGCGACCGCCGAAACACGTAGTCCCGAGGTGGTTGTTGATGCATCGCCCGAGCACGAGGTGAACTCGTTCGATCGAGATCAGCCGCTGGGAGCCCCTATTAATGTTCAGCCCTACGCACTAATTGACCAGGTTTATGCCGCGCCCATGCTAAGGCAGATGTTGTCGGCAGGCTGGGGCCCCGACGAAGCAAGCTGGAGAGGAAAGCGGTGAAACTATTATGATTGCGGATCTGCTTCAAGTTTCGATGCGAGATCCGACCATCTACGACGAGCTGTCCGCCGACGGCATCAACCCGAGGCCGCATTGGGGCGGGTTGATCGAATCGCTTCAGGCTCTAGGGTCCGAAGAGCTGGCGAAGCGTTGGGAGCGAGCGGAACGTCGGATCCGTGAGAACGGCGTCACCTACAACATCTACGGTGATCCGTTGGGCGCGAGCCGCCCTTGGAAGATCGACCTCATACCTTTTCTCATCTCGGCGGAGGAGTGGAGATTTATCGAGGCCGGGATCATACAAAGGGCCAGATTGCTGAATTTCATACTCGATGATCTTTACGGATCGCAGAAACTCCTTACAGAAGGGCGCATTCCTGCCGGCATACTTTTCGCGAACCCGGCGTTCCTGCGGCCGCTGACAGGCGCTCGCGTCCCGAAGCAGACGTACCTCCACCTGTTAGCTGTAGACTTGGCGCGGTCACCGGACGGGCAGTGGTGGGTGCTAGCCGATCGCACGCAAGCGCCGTCAGGTGCGGGTTATGCGCTCGAGAATCGCACAATCGTGGCAGATGTTCTGCCGGAGCTGTTCCGCAGTTCAAACGTGAAAAGACTGGCCCCATTCTTCCGCGCTCAACGGGAAGCCTTGATCAATCTGGCCAGCTGCGATAACCCGCGGGTGGTCCTGCTGACCCCTGGTCCATTGAATGAAACGTATTTCGAGCATTCGTATCTGGCTCGCTATCTCGGGTTCACGCTCGTAGAGGGCGCAGATCTGACGGTCCGGGATCGGCGCGTACATCTCAAGACGGTAGAAGGCCTTCAGCAGGTAGATGTCATCCTGAGGCGCGTGGACGACAGCTTCTGTGATCCATTGGAATTGCGGGGCGATTCCTTTTTGGGAGTGGCGGGGCTGGTAGAGGCTATTGCTGCAGGAAACGTGCGCGTAGCAAACGCGTTGGGCAGCGGCTTGATTGAGACCGCCGCAATTATGCCCTTCCTTCCCGGTTTGTCCAAACATCTGCTGGGGGAGCGTCTTAAGCTGCCGTCGGTCGCGACATGGTGGTGCGGAGAGGATTATGCGCTCGCGCAGGTGCTGGAGCATTTGGACGGTGTCGTAGTGAAGCCCGCGTTTCCATCGCGCGGAATGGAACCTGTTTTCGGTGCGCAACTCGCGAAGGCGGAGAAGCAGCATTTTGCGGATCAGCTGCGTTCTCGGCCTTATGAATATGTAGCTCAGGAACAGGTTGCGCTTTCCACAGCTCCCGTTTGGGACAGCGGACACATCTACCCGCGGAGTCTCGTGTTGCGCACGTATGTGCTGGATACCGGAAGAGGGTGGATTGCCATGCCGGGAGGGCTCGTGCGTGTTGCGGGATCCGACGGTTCAGTTGTATCGATGCAAAGAGGCGGTCACAGTAAGGATGCCTGGGTTCTTTGGGACGGACCGTTGGATATCTTTAGTATGCTCCGCCCGCGCGATCAGCCGGTGGAACTTCACCGCGGGTCAGTGGATCTGCCGAGCCGAGTTGCCGACAACCTCTTCTGGCTGGGAAGGTATGCAGAGCGCGCCGAAAACATTGCGCGTCTCCTGCGTGCTTTGATGAACCGTGTAAGGCGAGTGGATGAGCCGGAACTTGGCTGCTTGCTCCGTCTCCAGGGTTGCCTCAATTCCCGGCACAGCAAGTTACCGAAAAAGACAAGGGCAACGTCCATTGAACTCGAGCAGGAACTGCTCTCACTGATGAGTGATACCAAGCGCCCGGACAGCTTGATATCGACTCTGGCTCAAGTTCATCGGATCGGGGGAACCGTTCGGGAGCGACTGTCGTCGGATATGACGCGGCTAATCGGCCAGCTCACCCAATCGATCGAGATAGAAGAATACATGCTTTTTGTCGAGCGCTCGGCTGTCCTCAACGGGTGCCTGGAGTTGTTGTCTGCGTTCTCCGGCTTGGAGCGAGAAAACATTACCCGTGGATCCGGCTGGCTGTTCATGAGCTTAGGGAGGCGGCTCGAACGTGCGGTGTATTCGGCCCGGCAAGTACGAGAGTTGACCGAGCCGCTCGTGCAAGCGGATTGGCCGTTGTTGGACTATTTGCTCGAAGTCGCGGACAGCTTTATTACTTATAGATCCCGGTATTACACAACGCTGCAGCCGATCGCGGTGCTGGACGTGTTGATGGCGGATAAAACAAACCCGCGGTCTTTGGATTTTCAGCTGAGCCATGTTGCGGATCTATACCAGAAGCTTCCACGGCACGTCCCGGACGACTTACAAATCATGACAAACGCGGTGGCCTTGCTGCGGAATTTTGACCTGCAAAGTCTGCACTACCCGTTGCCGGGAACGGATGATGCGGCATCCAATTCAGGCGAGCGCTACCGGCTCAACCGCTGGTTGAGAGAGCTTGAAGACTTCCTTCCTTCCTGTTCGAACAATCTGACGAACACGTACTTCAGCCACGCTCGGACCCTGCCGATCACCATAGGCGAATGACTTATCGAATCCTCCACAAGACCACCTATCTGTACAAATACCCGGTGTCAGTCGGGAATCACGTGGCATGTCTCACGCCGCGATCTCTTCCATATCATCGCTGTATTCGGCACGAATTGCGGATTAGTCCTCCCGCGAAGCCAACTGAAAGGACGGACTACTTCGGGAATCAGCTCACTTTCTTTACCATTCAAGAACCGCACGAGCGATTGGTGGTGGAAGCACACAGCGAAGTTGTTGTAGACGACCAGAAAGAATCGCGACCAGAGCAGTCGATGATGTGGGAGGAAGCGGCTAGTGGTCTTCCCGAAGATCACAGCGCGAGATCGCTCGAAGCTTATCAGTTCGTTTTCGAATCTCCGCGCATCCGGCCCAGCGCTCAGCTTGCGGCGTATGCCTTGCAATCCTTCACGCCTAGGCGGCAGTTTGTGGAGGCACTTCTGGATCTGAACGGGCGCATCTACAAAGATTTTCAATTCGATGCCAAGGCGACCAGCGTACGAACTCCTACGGAGGAAGTCTTTCGGAAACGACGGGGCGTATGCCAGGACTTCGCACACTTAGAAATTGCCTGTCTGCGGTCTCTGAATCTCGCCGCCCGGTACGTGAGTGGATACCTGCGCACGTATCCGCCGCCCGGCCGCGCCCGGCTCGTCGGTGCCGATGCTTCACACGCCTGGGTCTCTGCTTATTGTCCGGACATAGGGTGGATGGACGTTGATCCGACGAACAACGTGGTGCCCTCGTGTAATCATGTGACGCTTGCATGGGGCCGGGATTATGGCGACGTGAGCCCCTTGCGTGGGCTGATATTAGGCGACCGCGATCATACGCTCAAAGTGGCTGTAGATGTGGAGCCAATCGACGCTTAACTTCTACTGGTATTCAAAATCGCACCCGTCGAACGCCATGCGGCTCTCACGCAGAGTTAGAGCACGCTTCCGAAACTTCGTCTGTGACTACCGTGAACCTCGTTAGAAGACTAGCGCCGAACGAGGTCGTAATCGCGACATCCGCCGCATCGCGGCCAACAGCCATCAGCACGCGGCCGATGCGCCGCTGATTGTGTCTCGCGTCGAACGTCCACCAGCGATCTTCTAGATACGCCTCAAACCAGGCGCTGAAATCCATCGGAGACGGCGCAACAGGAACGCCAATGTCGCCGAGATACCCGGCCGCATAGCGTGCAGGAATGTTCAAAGATCGGCAGAAGGCGATAGCGAGATGCTGGAAATCCCGGCAGACTCCCAAGCGCTCTGTATAAACATCCAAGGCGCTTTTTGTCGAACGAGCGAAGTTATAGCCGAATGTCACCTTCCAATGAACCCAGTCGCAAATCGCCTGCACGCGTTGCCATCCTGGAGTGATATGCCCGAAAAGCTCCGTAGCAGTGTTCGACAGCAGATCAACCTCGCAATACCGGCTACCAAGGAGATATCGAAGATTCTCTGTTGGCAGATCGTTGACCGGAATCTCGCGCGCTTCAAGGTTCACGGGATCCGGCTCGCCGGAATCTTGAATGAGTGTCGAATTCGTTAACCGTATCGCGCCGGCCGGAGCGAGGAATCGGGCACATTGGTTACCGAAAGTATCGAAGTAGGTATCGACGGGGACGCTTGGCTCAACCCGCAACTGATCAGGTTCGCGAAGATCCTTTGCCCGCGAAGAATATACATTCAGCATTGCAACGATCGGGACTTGCGCCGGATTCTGGAATGCAAGGTCATAGCCTAAGCGGATCAGCATAGTTGAACAGGAATCTCCTAAAAGCTGGGTAGGCGAGCCGCTCTGCTTACCGGGCATGAGAACGCGACGGAGTTCTCGTCAGCTCGCAAAGTCAGTTTACCTGAATATCTCTTTCTCAGGTGGATTGATGTGAGCAACTAAAACAAGGCATCAGATCCGCAGGGGAGGAGGAACATTGACCCTGGCGAAGCGCCTTGACCGGACTCCTAAACTAAGGCGAGTTATACTCATTTGTAACTCGCCGGTCTGTTCCGAGTCGAAGAGTTTCCGGTTGCAACACAGGTTGGAACATGGCGACACTTTCACCCACACGGAACCTCCTATCGCTGATCCGTTCGCGAACTACGAGTTGGGATCTGCCTATGACGAGATGTTCGGTAGGCCTGGACGCCCCCGAAGTCACTATCGTCCGCTCTACGCACGACTATTGAACCTCGCTGCGGAGGAATTGACACGCAGCAAACAGGAAGCCGACCTCTCATTCTTCAATCAGGGGATCACCTTTGCCATCTACGGCCGCACTGAAGGAACGGAGCGCATTTTTCCGCACGACCTGCTCCCGCGCATTATCTCCAGGTCCGAGTGGGAAACCATCGAGCGCGGGCTTGCGCAGCGCATTACCGCTCTCAATCTCTTTTTGAAAGACATCTATCACGAGCACCGCATTGTCAAAGACGGGGTTATCCCGGGTGAACTCATTTACACCTGTCGACATTTCCGCCGCCAAATGCGCGACGTAAAAGTTCCCCGCGACGTATACGTCAGCGTATGTGGTACTGATCTCGTCCGCCTACCTGACGGGAAGTTCGTGGTCCTCGAAGACAACCTTCGCGTCCCGAGTGGCGTTTCTTATATGCTCACGAGCCGCAGGGCGATGAAGCAGATCTTTCCCATGTTGTTTCGGAAGTGCGGCGTGCGGCCGATCGAGAATTATAGCCAGGCGCTGCTTTCCACACTTCGCTCCCTTGCGCCCGAAGAGCGCTCCAGCCCAACCATCGTTCTTTTGACGCCCGGCGTTTACAACTCGGCGTATTTCGAGCACACGTATCTCGCCCGTCAGATGGGCATCGAGCTGGTGGAAGGGCGCGATCTCGTTGTGCACGACAACATCGTGTACATGCGTACCACCTCGGGTTTGCAGCGCGTGGACGTTGTCTATCGCCGCGTTGACGACGACTTTCTCGATCCACTGGCGTTCCGTCGCGATTCGGCTCTCGGCGCAGCCGGCCTATTTAATGCCTATCGCGCCGGAAATGTGGTGCTCGCAAATGCGCTTGGCACCGGAGTCGCGGATGATAAGGCGATCTATGCTTACGTGCCCGAGATGATTCGGTATTATCTGGGCGAAGATGCCATCCTGAACAATGTTGAGACATTCCTAATGACGAATGCCGTCCAGCGCGAGCATGTCTGCAATAATCTGCACAATTATGTGATCAAGGCGGTCGGCGAATCGGGCGGCTACGACATGCTGATTGGGCCGCACAGTACAGCCGAACAGCGGGATGAGTTTTATGCCCGGATCATGAACGATCCGAGGAACTACGTCGCGCAACCGACGCTCTCGCTTTCAACAGCTCCGTGCTTTACAGAAGACGGACAAATCGAATCGAGACATGTTGATCTTCGGCCTTATGTTCTTTTCGGCGAAAAGGTTACGATTGTGCCCGGTGGCCTGACGCGCGTCGCACTGCGAAAGGGATCTCTAGTAGTGAATTCTTCGCAGGGCGGCGGCTCCAAGGATACTTGGGTGCTCGAAAATTAGATGCTCTCGCGTGTCGCTGACAGCCTCTACTGGATGAGCCGCTATTTTGAGCGCGCTGATCATTGTGCCCGCGTGGTCGAAGCAAACTACAACCTAATGCTAAATCCCTGGAAGCCTTCTAGGGAACGGCGATGGCAACGGATTACCGCGTCGCTTGGGCTCGGCGCAGACTCGCCGGGCGGGGATCCTCATGGAGGCATTGCACGCTTGATCGGTGACCCCGGCACTCGCGGCTCCATAGTCTGTTGCATCACCACGGCGCGCGAGAACGCGAGCCAGGTGCGCGAGCAAATCAGCTCAGAAATGTGGGAGCGCCTGAATCAGCTTTATCACGAAATGGCACAGGCGAGCATTCGAACCGCCATTGACAAAGAGCCTCTGCGCCTTGTCACAGCCTTTCGAGAAGGTGCCTATCGATTCCAAGGTGTTACGGACACCACAATGAATCACGGCGAGGGCTGGCGTTTCATCCAGGTGGGCAAGTACATGGAGCGCGCTTGCGCCCTTTCCGTGCTTCTCGATGCGCATTTCTCGACAGTCGTCGGCACGGATGATCTGGATTGGGTTGGTCTCCTCTCAAGTTGCTCTGCTTTTGAAGCTTTTTGTAAGGTGTACACGGCCGATTTGCACGCCGATCGAGTGGCCGAGTTCCTTCTTCTCAATCCCGAATTTCCCTATTCAGTTCGGCACTCGGCCGAGCACATGCACCGGGTGCTCCACTCGCTCGCCGAAATCGCACCTACCCGAAAAACAGCCCGGATTGAGCGCGTCATCGGCAAGCTGCGGTCCTCGCTCGCCTATCAACAGATAGACGAGATCATGACGCGCGATCTACACTCATACCTCAGCAGTGTTATAGAGCAGTGCAATACGTTGCACACCGCCGTCCACGAAGCGTACATAGACTACCCGATTGAATCCGCTTTTGAGGCCTGATGTTCTACGCAGTTCGACACTTCACGCGTTATCGCTACAGCCAGCCCGTATGGCAGAGCGCCATGGAAGCCCGTATGCACCCGCGCAGCGAGCATATGCAGCGGTGCTTCACATTTCAGCTCTCCGTCAGTCCTCGCGCCCGTATCTTTTCCTACACGGATCACCTTGGAAACGTGGTCCATCACTTCGATATTCCAGCGCCGCATAAACACCTCACAATCATCGCGGATACACTTGTCGATGTGGATCCATCGGAGCCCTTTCCCGAGTCTCTAGGAGCAGAATCCTGGACCGAGTTAGATGAAATGATCGCACGCGAGGACCACTGGGATATGTTGCGTCCCAGCCGTTTCGCACGGAACTCGCGCGAGCTCGAGGAACTGGCGCGTGAATTCGGAATCGATGAGCGCGGTGGCCGCGATCCGCTGAAGCTGCTGCTCAAGTTGAACACGTCTCTTTACGAGACGTTCTCATATGAGAAGCAAAGCACTTCTGTCGATTCACCGATTGAAGAGGCGCTCCGCTCGCGCAAAGGCGTTTGCCAGGATTTCGCACACATCATGATTTCTCTCGTGAGGAATCTACGTATACCGTGCCGTTATGTCAGCGGCTATCTTCATCACGATCCCTCGCACGAAGACCGCTCCGCCGAAGGCGCCACTCACGCGTGGGCCGAAGCTCTACTTCCGGGTTTGGGCTGGATTGGTCTCGATCCGACGAACAATTTAGTTGCTGGCGGTCGGCACATCCGTACTGCGATTGGCCGCGACTATGCGGACGTGGCGCCCACGAAGGGAACAATGAAGGGTTCCGGCGAAACTGAGCTGCAGGTACGGGTGCGAGTCACACCCTCCGAAGCGATCTTACCTCCAGATCAGGAATTTGCGTCCGACGAAGAGTGGTCCCGATTTCTCGAGAAAGATCAGCAAGCCGAACTGCTCCATGCCCAGGAACAACAGCAGCAGTAAGCATAGGAACGTTGCTGGAGGAGGCTTCGTTCCAGCACCGGCAAGACTTTTTCGGGCCGTTTCTGCACACTCCTTGCACAATCCAGGTGCCGGCGTTGCTACGGCTCCGGTGATGTTCGGGTTAGTCCGGAATGCCGTTCGGCTTCCCTCCGGAATCCAGCTTTCAGCTTCGTCGGATAGCTGGCGGAAGCTAATGGGAGTCGGGAGACGCTTGTCGCTCCTGGAATCAGTAAGTTACTGATCTACGTTCCTCTATATCCACCCAATCCTCTATATCCTCCGTCCAACACTACATCAACACTACATGGGCAGGAGGCCGAGCACCCGATTCGCGCCACCGCGGGCAGAGATCTGGCGAGATGGGTTCTAGGGCTACAGACAATTTGGGTTCATCAACAGGCCCGCTCAGTCGGCGTAAACTGGAGATGCAATGGCCCAGAGCGTCTTCCGCCCCAGTGCGCACGCTGACATACTTCGAAAGGTTTTCGACCTGCCCGGTCGCGGCATGACAAAACCGCTTGCCGAAGGTATTCTAGCGCTCGACTTCCCAGAAGCAGATGCCGCGCGCGCTGAGGAACTGAATGCAAGGGCAAACGAAGGCATGTTAACAGAAGACGAGCAAGTCGAACTAGAGGCCTACGTCAATATTGGGGACTTGCTCGCGTACTGGCAGTCGAAGGCTCGCCAGGTGTTGCGGCAGCCTTGACAGAAGACTTGGCGACGGCAGTACGTCGGCGTGCCGGGAACCGGTGCGAGTATTGTCACCTCCCGCAGGATGCTTTCCGTCGTCCTTTCCACATTGAACACATCATTGCCAAGCAACATGGCGAAGAAACTCAGCTTGAAAATCTGGCGTTTGCTTGCTGGTACTGCAATCTGAAGAAAGGTCCCAATCTGGCCGGAATCGATCCCGAATCGGGCAATACCGTTCCACTATTCAATCCTCGAACGGATGAATGGGCAGATCATTTTAATCTGAGTCTCTCGCCAGTGGCCGGTCCGGGCATCGAGATCAAAGGCCTCACGTCCACCGGGCGCGCGACACTGCGCGTACTTGGGATGAATGATGAAATGAGGCGTGTTCTGCGGTATGAGCTCTGGCGGGAAGTCAATTCCCGATTCTGAGGTTTTCGCCTGCGGGCTGCTTTTCAGCGTCGCCCGGATACTAGCAATCGAACAACTGGACTGGGTCGTAACTTTCGTGTGGGGTGGTTCAGGAGTATCGAAAGAACCTTTGGGATTCCTAAATACTTCGCGTCCACAGCGGATCTATTGCTGGAAACACGAGTTCTGTCCGGGTCGCCGAGGACACTGGAACAACGGAACAAAATAGTGGCGGGCTACTCAGTTTCCGACAACCCCACGGGAGGGCCAAGAAAGCTTGCAGTTTCAGAATATGTTTAGCACCTCTCCAAGCCAAAGGGAGGCAGCCGGAGATTAACGATCGTGGAGGAAACAGCAATGAACGCAGTTCACATCAGCGGAGAGGAAAAGAAAAGATAATCTGGCTTGCGTCGCGCTTGGGGGTCTCAAGTTTGGCTGGCAACTCACACACTAACGGGAAGCTCCTTAAGCTTGACGCGCATGATCATTACTCGTGGACAATTCCGGGGAGGCGCATCGTCACTCGAACGTTGACGAGGTAATTTACCTAGTCAAGGGCAAAGTGGAAGTTCGCGCAGGTGCCGAAACATTTTCGCTCGACGCCACCGACGCGTTGGCAATTCCTGGCGGTTTGTCGCACTAAATCCACAATCCTGGTGTTGAAGATGCTGAGTTGATCATCTCTTATTCGACCGGCGACAGAGAATACGCGCCGGAATGAACTGTACAGAAGGTTTATTGATCTTTTCTCTATTGACCCGGATCGATCGCGCCTTCGTGCGGAAACGTACGGCAAGCCGGCGTCAATTACCGTTTGCATACCTGGCCACGTCCGTGCAATCCCTCATCTGCTAGACAGTTATGTACGAGTAATGTCTATCGGTTTGGAGTAAGGCGATGGCAGCGACCATCGATGCGACAACCAGAACGTTGGGCAAAGTATGGGCCAACATGTCGCGCACAATCTCTTCCGGATTCTCACCCAGATCTAGGCGCTTCACGAGAACGCGGGCCTGCTCCTCTGTCGCGGTGTGGCAGCTTAGAAACTGAACTCCTCGGGCTTGCAGCCCTTGTATGCTCTTGTCCTGGTAAGCCGATCCTTCATTGTCAGGATCGTCGGAGGCATATCGCAGGTCTTTTCCTGCAGCGCTCGGGAAAGAAGATGTTGCGAACGGCTGCGCGGCCGGTTTGTGAATCTTCCACCGTGAGCCACTCACCGATCTTATACCTCTGCCAGACGTAATCGTCATAGTTCAACAAGTTCGCTGGCCCGTGCAAAGCGGCTAACACCTGAACCTCACCCGGCGGAATTCCGAATCCGAAGAGCAATCCGTTAAGCGAGTTCTTAACGTTGTTCAGGAACTTGCCTTCGCCGATCGAAATGATGTCGTACGCCTGTTTGGCCCTTGCAGGCTTCTTTAATAGCAAGTCGAACGCCGAAATGTTCCAGTCAGAGCGGCGGTAAACAAGCTGCGGACTCGCGTTCGCATTCACTCCCGAGACACTCGCAATTCCGGCGATAAACCCCACTAAAGCGCTTCGCCTTGACACGTAGTTACTCATGACTGCCCTCTTCCGACGGCCTGTTCCATAGGTTGCTGGTCCGACACGGTTCGCAGCTGTTGACGCATCCAAGCTCCCATTCCTCCAACTACATTGATCACGTTCCCGTGCCCTGTGCGCTTGAGAACACTGCTGGCTACGCTCGAACGATATCCGCTTCCGCACACAACATAAATCTCACCTTCCGTCGGTAAGTCGTCAAGACATTTAGGAAGCTCGCCGCCGGGAATGTGAGTTGCTCGTTCAATGTGCCCGGATTGCCATTCTTTTGGCTCCGGTAGACTCATTTGTGCTCGGTGAGGATTCTAGCCATTCTTGGCTCCGATCTTCTCTAAAAGGTTGGCGACATCGTCGCACCGGTCTGTCGCGCCTTCCAAGGCTTCGAACAGCTCCTTATGCTTCAAAAGCTTCATAGGATCGCCTTCCGTCGCGAAGAGCTCACCCAGAAGCCGCCGTTGCAGAGCATCGGCCTCTTTTTCCAGCTGATCTATTTGTCTGCAGGTCTCAGCAACGGGTTCGTTGTGCGCAAGATGCTCGAGTCCCTCTCGTAAGCAATCGCAGGATTGGCTGACGATATGGCTCAAATCGACGAGCTCGGCGGGAATCGGCTCCAGCCTGTACGCAACAATTCGAAACGTCGCGTTTTCGATGAAGTCCAGAACGTCATCGAGGGCAGTCGAGAGCGCGTGTATATCCTCCGGTTCAAAAGGAGTGAGAAACGTCTTTTGCAATTGTGAGACGACTCGGTGGACTAGCTCATCTCCCTTGTGTTCGAGGGCTTTGATTTGGACTGAAATGTCACAGGTGGAACGATACCCTGATCGAAGGCCGGCTTCGAGGAGTTCAGAGGCATTGCAGACGATCTGAATATGGCTCAGAAAGAGTTCGAAAAACGTCTGGTCAACCGGTAACAACCTCATGATGCATTCATTTCCGTCGAAGTTTATGGGGCTGCACTGCCTGACTAATTACGGCATTTCCTGCAGGTCTTCTTCTCCAAAAATCTCTCGTTCTGAGGGTACCGGCTTCAGCGCCCGTTTTAAGAGATGTCGCGGAGAAAAGTAAGCGTTTGCTATCTCGGTTGGAACGATTGCCGTCCCGATAACGGTCGCAACGAGAAACGAATACTGCGCTTGAGTAATGATGCGATGCTGCAGGCCGAACAAGGACGCAATCGTGCCAAAGGTTAGGCCGGTGGACATCATCAGCGAATAGTACAGACCTTCGTGGCCCAGGTAGTTGAATGAGCGGACGGTCGGCACTAGCGGAACGAGCTTTGCGACCATTTTGGTGGCCAAGAGAATCAGAAACACAAGGGGCGCAGCGAAGATGTCGGGAACGGAAACAAGCGATCCGGCCCGTATGAAATAGAACGGCGTCAGGAGACCGAACGTCAACGTCCGCAAACGACGTATCAGCTGATGATCTTTGCCGACTGTCCCAGCCAGAACCATTCCGATAATGTAGGCTGGCAGAACCGCCTCGCTTCCGGCCCAGGTTGCCAGCCCACCGAGTCCGAATAGCAGGAGGAGAAGATATTTGGCTTCTAGTTCGGAAACACGGCCTCCGTATTTTCGAAAGAACCGCGGAGTGAGGAACGGCAGGAGAATGAAGGCAACCACGCTAATCACAACGAAAATGAGCGTTCTGACTGTGAAGGGAGCGAAAATCAGACCGAGCGCGATGACCGTGCCCAAATCATTGACGAAGCAGGCCGCCAAAATGCCTTTTCCAAAGTCGGTCTCATTGAAGCCCGTCTCCAGCATCACCGCGTACACGACCGCAACCGATGTGGTTGACAAAGCGACTCCAGCAAGCCAGCTCGGCATTACGCCCCAATGAAGAAAAAAGTGTGCAACCGCCGCAGCGCAGAGAAACGGCCCGAAAAAGCCAACCAGGCCGACAGTGACGGCTTCTTTCCACTTCCGGGCAAAAACAGTAGGATCGAGTTCCGCGCCTGCGAGGAAAGTCAATACAATGGCACCGGTCCCGGCCAGGAACGCCACCCATGGCGCTTTTGCACCAATGGCATTCTGTCCGATGGCGGCTCCGATGATGAGCTGTGCGACGGTTCCGACAACAATTTCCGACAGTGCTGTTGAGATGCGGAACCATATGGACAGGAGAGTAGCGAGTAATGCGAGTCCCAGCCACAGCGCCGCGAGAAACCAAACGTTTTGCATACAGTTCACCTCACCAGCAGATTTGTGTGGGAACCGTAGGTTGGCGTGTTGCTCCTACAGTAATCCCTACTGTAGGAGTCATTGGCTGCTCAGAGCAGCATTACGCGAACTCCACCGCTTTTCTGAGCTTACTCCTGAATCCATCGTCTATCAACGTTTGAATCTTTGACCAAGCGTTCTTCCGAAGCTTCCCGAGAATGTTTCCAAACCTGCAAATCGGGCTTTGCCTCCTAATTGCTCCTCGATTCGTAGTAGCTGGTTGTACTTTGAAAGTCGATCAGAGCGGCTGGCTGATCCCGTTTTGATTTGTCCTGCGCCAGTCGCAACCGCAAAATCGGCAATGAACGGGTCTTCTGTCTCACCGGAACGGTGAGAGACGATCCTTGCGTAACCCGCGTCCTCCGCTTTCTGCATGGCGCGCCGGGTCTCTGTAACCGTGCCAATCTGATTCAGCTTGATCAGAATGGCATTGGCAATACCGGATTCGATGCCTTTCGCAAGAATGGCGGGATTGGTTACAAAAACATCGTCGCCGATGAGCTGGATCTTGCTTCCCAGTTCGGCAGTTAGCGCCTCCCAGCCGTTCCAATCGTTTTCGGCCATTCCATCTTCGAGTGAAAGGATCGGGTACTGACGAATCCAATTCGCCCAGAACTTCACCATGTCGTCGGAAGAATGAGCGCTCCCGTCTGACTTCGAGAAAACGTATTCGCCGCGATTCCTGTCATAGAATTCGCTGGCCGCGGGATCAATCGCAAGAGACACGTCAGTTGCTGGGTCAAATCCTGAAGCTGAGATTGCCTGGAGAATCAGTTCGACAGCTTCCTCGTTGGATTTCAAAGTGGGAGCGAAGCCTCCCTCGTCCCCTACGGCTGTCGAATAGCCTTTTTTGTGGAGAATTCCCTTCAGCGTGTGAAATACCTCGACTCCCATTCGAAGCGCTTCGGCAAAACCCTGTGCTCCGAACGGCACTATCAAGAACTCTTGGAAATCGACCGAGTTGTTCGCGTGAACTCCCCCATTCAGGACATTCATGAGGGGTAAGGGCATTAGCGTTGCGTTCGGGCCACCGAGGTAAACGTACAGCGGTTCACGGCGGGATTCTGCCGCCGCGCGCGCAACAGCCATCGAGACCGCGAGTATTGCGTTCGCGCCCAACCTCGCTTTAGATTGCGTTCCATCCACACCGATCAATAGATCGTCGATACGTTCCTGTTGTTCTGCGTCGTGACCCTTCACTGCAGGCCCGATCTCATCTGTAATGTTTGCGATTGCTTTGCGAGTTCCTTTTCCGTGGTACCGATATGCATCCCCATCTCGCAATTCGAGAGCTTCCAATTCGCCCGTCGAAGCACCTGAAGGGACAGCGGCACGTCCTAGGATTCCATCGTCCAAGAGCACGTCCGCCTCTACCGTCGGATTGCCGCGCGAATCCAGAATCTCGCGAGCGTTCACGCTTACGATCTTTGCCATCTTCGTGTTCACTCCTCTGGCCTCCAGGTAAAGCAAAAGCTCCTACTCGCGCGACAAGTAGGAGCTATTAGCTTCAGTGGGCCTGAAACGGTTAACGGTGAGCGTCCATCACCCAGTAAATCTGTTCTCCTTGAGGATAGTGATCGGCCTGCTCGAAATCAACTTCGCGGCAAAAGGCCGTTGTCACCCCGTCCCGATCGTTGTAATCTGAGGATGGGCGGTGGAGTTCGCCGTTGCTTGCCGCGCGAGCGGCCAATAACTCCTACAACGAGAGAATTCGTATGTGGCGAGTTGTGAGCAAAGCGCGTCCGTCCACCATCTACCGCTTTCAACCTGTTCCGCCGCCGCTCAAAACAGTTGTAGGCTTGTATTACGTCGCTGAAAAGGAGCCGTGCGCTCAGGGAAGAAAGTTCCTTAACTTGAAGGAGGCTCACGAAAATGCTCCCTAGAGGCAGCGCCCGTAAGGTCACTATCTATCTGAACCAGGATACGCGTGCTCATGTGGAGCCGCTGTGGTCCACAATCCTGAGTTTCCTGCGCCACAAGCACGTCGCCGGAGCAACCCTGTTGCGGGCAGACATGGGATTCGGCAGTCACGAGCAGTTCCATAACCCGCGTTCCGAGTACGCGGGGGAGCACCTGCCGCTACGCCTTGAGTTTGTAGAAACCATAGAACGCGTCGATGAACTCTTGCCCAGCTTGTACGAAATGGTCACTGATGGCCTGATCACGGTTCAGGACCTAACGGTAGTCAAGTCGGTTTCGAAGGATGCCAAGTACAAGTTGCCCGAAGACGAATCGCGGCGGAAGGTTGTCACTGTTCCGGCGAAACTTGTTCGGATTTATTTAGGAGAGTCGGACAAATGCAAGGAAGAGTGCCTGTATGAAGCGATCGTTAAGAAGTTGAACATGATCGGTGTTTCGGGAGCGACCGTTTACCGGGGAATTCTCGGCTATGGGGCCAAGCGACACACCCACAAAGGGGGCCGTTTTCATTTTTCGCATGATTTGCCCACCATGATTTCCGTTGTAGAAAAGACGGAAAAGGTGCCTGAAATAGTTCAGGTTGCATCGGCCATGATGCAGGACGGAATCATCGTCACCTCAGATGTCGAACTACACCAGATTGTGCACGAAATGCCTGATGCAGGGGAAGTGAAATCGTATGAACAGTCAACCAGGTAAGCTACTGCGGATCTATGTGAACGAACGAGATCAATATCAGGGAAAGCCGCTGTACGAGGCGTTGGTCGCCCGATGCCACGAACTGAATCTCGTGGGTGCCACAGTATTCCGGGCTCTAGAAGGCTTTGGAGAATCGTCAGAACTCCATCGCACGCATCTGTTCGGAAGTGATCAGCCGATCGTGATCACAGTCGTAGAGGGTCCAGAGAAAGCGCGCGAGGCGCTGCCCGTACTGCAATCAATGATGAATAGCGGCGTTATCGCGATTACGGACGTAGAAGTGACCGTTGTGTCGAATGGTGCACCTGCGGCACTGAGGTAAGTCGATGTGGTCTTAAGCCGGGAGCTGCACATTCGTGCTCTCGAGGAGACGTGATGCCGGTTTCGTCGTTGATCAGGCACTATGGACCGCCGAAAAGCAATCGCTGAGCTGGCGCTAATTGAGCGTGACCGTGAACTCTCAAAGCTCACGCAATCCGCGCTCGCCGGACTCCTGCGCTGCTCACTGGTTCTCCTGGACTCGGGAGAACCAGGCTAATTCACGAATTGGAAACGCGCCTCATATCCGAAAACATCGACTCGCTTTATGTCCCCTTTGTCCAGCCGTTACATGCGTTCCTCGTCTCGATGGCCGCCCGCCTCTCGCTTCGAACTGTTAACAATTCGAGTGTGGCGTTACGAGGTTTGCTGTGGAAAGCGCTTGAGGATCGTCCTCACGTCCTTCTTCTCGATGACATAGCTGATGCGACTCTGCCGTTCTATCGTTTCTTCGAAAAACTGCTCTATGGTCGGGGCCTTACCGTTATCGGAACAGCAGTTCACGCGCACGGGATCGGCTCGCTTCAACGCGTATTTTGGAACCATCAAACGCTTGTATCGCTCCGCCCGTTAACCCATCAGGGCGCGCTCCTCCTGACGCAACGAGCGGTAAAGCTACTTGCGGCCGACCTCTCCGAGGATGAAAAGTTTCAACAAAGAGTTGTCCACGTTGCGCGCGGAAATCCGGGCCGAATTATCGAAATGTGCAGTCGCGCTGGTAATCCTAGCTACCGCGATGGAAACCGCATCCGCTTTGCCGCCTTGAGTATCGATTCCTTGACGCGTTTGGTTCCATGAATTACTCTTTTGAGCATTCAGATAAGAGCACTTTAGCCCGCATAACCGGCTCAAAGCTCAAGAGAGGTTGGCTAACGCGGAACGTGTTTGCGATTGGAATGCTGAGCCTCTTTTCTGATATGGGTCACGAGCTGACCACCGCTGTGCTGCCCGTTTTCCTCGCGTCCTTCGGAGGAGGGGCCGTTGCGCTCGGCACAATTGAAGGTATATCCGACGCAGCTTCCAGCTTGATCAAGTTTTGGATGTCGCTTTACTCCGACCGGGTGGGAAAGCGAAAGCCGATCCTAGCCATAGGTTATTTCGTCACGGCAATCATGGGATGTTTCGCTTTTGTCACCGCCTGGTGGCAATTGCTGGTCATCCGAGCCGTCGCCTGGATCGGCCGCGGCGCACGCGGACCTGTTCGAGACGCTCTACTGTCGGAGAGTGTGGGACCGGAAGCGCATGGCAGGGCTTTTGGATTTGAAGGCGCTATGGATACGGTTGGCGCGATCATCGGACCGGTGATCGCGCTTTCTCTCCTTGGCACACTCGCTTTACGGCGGATCTTTTTGATTGCTTTCCTGCCGGGAGCCGTGAGTGTGCTCATTGCCATCTTCGTCGTCAAAGACGTACAGAGGCCTCCGCTTCCAAACTTGACGATATGGTCTTCTCTCCGAAACCTGCCGCAAGTCTTCTGGAAGTATGTCGGAGCCGTTTCGATATTCGGTTTAGGCAATTTCGCTCACACCCTACTGGTCTTCAGGACTGTTACGCTCTTGAGCCCCACGATTGGAACAGTAGCGGCGGGCCGCTATGGAATTGCACTTTTCATTCTGCACAACGTATTCTACGCAGCTGTCTCTTACCCTGCCGGGGTTTTCGGCGATCGGGTTAACAAACGGAATTTCCTCGCAGTTGGATATGCCTTATTCGGCATTATGTGTTTGCTGTTCTTGCTGAAGTCGAAAAACGTTGCCGTTCTCGCGCTGCTATTTGCGCTCGCGGGAGTCTACATTGGCATCGTAGACGCGATGGAACGCGCGTTGGCAGCCGATTTGCTCCCCGTAACCCAACGCGGCGTCGGTTATGGAGCACTCGCAACTGCGAATTCCTTTGGCGATCTCCTGTCCAGTTTTTGTGTCGGATACCTCTGGTCGCATGTATCGTTCAATGCTGGCTTCATCTACGGTGCGGTTTTCACACTCCTCGGGGCAGGCGCCTTATTGCTCATTCCCAAGCGACCGCATGAGCGCCCAGCATATACGTAACGGGAATGGGTCGCAGTTATGCCAGGATCAGAAGAATTCAACGAAGCACAAAAACGTCGCCTGCTCTCCAGTGCCGGCTATGTTGACAAGCTGCTGATCGATATTGAGCAAATTCTTGTCTGCGTCCGCATCGGGCGGCTTTCCGAAATACAAGAACCCGTTGAGTCCAGTCCAAGTAAGGGTTCTGCGCGATTACATCAAGCGACTCCGGCAGCAAACCCGGCACGTTTTGGCCGACTTGAGTGTACCTCTGCCAGAAGCGCGCTTCGACTCCGCTTTTTCGATTCAAGTGGGATAATGATGCGCGGAACTCAACCAGCCCATGCCGGTCGATGATGCTTCCCAGTTCTTGAAGAAATCCGCTGTCGGACCGATGCTGCTCCAACCGGCTTCGCTCCGCGAATGAAAGAAGCAGTATGGAATTCGCGACCGCTATGCCGAGGGCCATGATGGCGCCCATAAACGATTGCACGTTCAAGGTTGTTCCCGTGAGCAGCAACATCACCAGCACGCCGCACAGCACGGCGGGAGTCGTCAGGAGGACAGCGAACGAAAGACGGAAGGACTGAAAATTCGCTGCAAGGATTAGGAAGATCACCACAATCGCAAGCAGAATGCCGACGCGCAGCCCGCCCAACGTTTGTTCCAGACCGGGTGCCTCGCCTCGCATATCAACGGTAACGCCTCGCGGAGGGTCGCCTGCTTTTTGAATCGCCTGCTGCAGTGGCCCGATCGCTTTACCCAAGGAAAGCGCGTGGAGGTTGGCGGTCAGGCTGATAATCCGTTGACCGTTATACCGGTCCACTTCCCCAGCCATCGTGGGAGTTGTGATCGTGGCTATGTCGCCGAGATACGGTTGGCTCTGGCCAGGGAGCATGACGGGAATGGAGCGAATGTCCGCCATGCTCTGCATACGATGCTGCGGATACTCTACTTGGACCTGAAAAGCATTTCCTGATTTCGGATCACGCCAATAATTGGGAGTGGTGAATCGCGATGAGGCGGTGGCTGCTTCAAACGATTGCGCAATATTCGACATTGTCAATCCGAACTGGCCTGCTCGATCACGATTGATTTCGGCATGAACCGTGGGATAGTCCATGGCCTGCGCAAATTGCAAGTCGCGGAGAAACGATAAGCCTTTCAGCTGCGCAAACACTTTCTGTGCAAAGGAATAATCGTCTTCTAGTGCAGGGCCTTGTATCGCTACATTCACCGGCGTGGGAGAGCCGAAGCTCATCACTTGACTAATGATTTCACCCGCTTCGAAAGAAACCTGTACCTGAGGCAGCGCACGATTGAGCGCCCCGCGGATTCGCTCGCGCAGGATTTCGTCACCTTTCACGTTCTCCTTCAAGGCAACGCGGACGACCGCTTCCTGCGGACCTGCTGTAAACAGATAGATCAGATCGACGGGATAGCTTGCCGGTTGCGTTCCCACGTAATCGCTTGTGACTGTTACGTTTTCCGGCCCAATGGTTTGCTTAAGGATGTCAATCGCCTTGAGCACGAGCGGTTCTGTTTGCTCAATACGCGTTCCGGTGGGCGCTCGCAGCCGGATCTGAAGAAGCGGCGCCTTTACGTCAGGGAAAATCTCCGTTCCCATGCGCGGCAGAACCACCCAAATGAAGAAAATCGACAAGACCAGATACCCAACCGCGAGAGGCCATCGAAACCGCAATGTGGCGCGAAGGTATTTCGTGTAGCCGGAGTGAAGCTGAGTCAGGAAGCCTTTCTTCTCCTCTTTTTCCTTCATGAGCCAGGTTGAGAGTACGGGAACGAGGCTACTGGACAGCAGAAAGGAAGCAACCATCGCGAACGCAACAGCCAGCGATAGAGGAACGAATAGTTGGCGCCCGACTCCGGCGAGAAAGAACGATGGCAGAAAGACGGCCAGGATGCAGAGCATCGAGAGCAATCGCGGGATCACGGTCAGCCGCGTCGCTTCGACAACAGCTCGTGCTCGCGGCACACCCGAAGCCATGTGCGTGTGCAAATTCTCAATTTCAACCGTCGATTCATCAACCAGGACGCCGACCGCTAGCGCTAATCCGCCGAGCGTCATCAGATTGATCGTCTGCCCAGCCGCCCACAGGAGCACGACCGCCGTGAGGATCGCGAACGGTATATTGATGACGACGATGATCGAGCTGCGCCAGTCGCGCAGAAACAACAGCACCATCAGGCCGGTCAGGAGGGCTCCCAGTCCCGCTTCAAACAGCAAGCCTTTCAGTGAATTCGTCACATAAGGCGATTGATCGAAATCGAGACGAATATCGACGTCAGACGGAACTAACTTTTTCAAATCTGGAATGGCTGCTTTAATTTCGTGGATGACCGAAAGAGTGGAGGCGTTGGCGCGTTTCGTGACGGGTATGTAGACCGTGCGCTTGCCATTCACGTGGGCGTAAGCCGTGCGGATATCGGTAGCATCTTCCACGCTTCCGATATCGCGCAGAAAAACCGTCGGGCCAGCTACCGTTCGAATGGGTGTCCCAAGCAACGCGTCGAGATTACCGCCCAGCGTTGCGTTCGTGGTTGCGAAGAGATTGAACTGACCGATCCGAACGTTGCCGGACGGCATCACCAGAGTGGCTTTGTTAACCGCGACTGTGGCTTCGTCCGGCGACACCTGATATTCGCGCAGTTTGTCAGGATCGAGCGTGATGACGATTGTTCGCTGGTTGCCGCCAAACGGTGGTGGCGCGGATACTCCAGGTAGCGTTGCGAATACGGGCCTCACACGATTCAAGGCGAGATTTTGAATTTCCGCCTGGGTGCGGTTTGGACCGACGAACGTCAGTTGCCCGACCGGTACACTGGCCGCGTCAAACCGGGTAATGAACGGCGGCACCGTTCCCGGAGGCATGAAGGACCTTGCTCGGTTTACATACCCAACTGTTTGGGCCATGGCGTCGCTCATATCGGTGTCGGGTTGAAACACCAGCTTCATGAGAGAGGCGCCCTGAATATTCCTGCTCTCGATGTACTGAATGCCGGTGATGTAGAGAAAGTGGTACTCGAAGTAGTAATTGAGGAACCCTTCCATTTGTGCTGGGTCCATGCCGCTATAAGGCTGGGCCACATAAATCGCCTTTTCACCGACTACGGGGAAAATATCGATCCGCATCCGCTGAATTGCCAGTACCGAACACAGCGCAAGTGCGATCACAATTACGATGACTGTCAACGGTCGGGTGAGCGCTGCCAAAACGAGGCGCATATCCTATTTGCTCGCCTTCACGAGAAAGTTCGTAATGTCTCCTTGTGCCGTTTCGACTTGCAGCAATGCTCTCCAAACTGCCAGCTTTGCGAGTGAGTCGTCGATCTCGGCTTGCGCTAAGAGGCGCTGCCCTTCGGCTACCGCGACTATGTTTGGGAGACCGGCGCGATATTGAGCATTCGCCTGCTCGAAACCGGTGCGTGCATCTTGAACTTCTTTCGGCGTCTGCATTGCAATTCTCCGGGCTTGCGTCAAGGTGGCTTGAGCAGTGTTTAACTGCCCTCGCAGGTCTACGATTACCTGCCGATACCCAGCCGATTCGGCGCGTTCTGTTGCCGTTCCTGTGCGCGAACGGACGGAAGAGCGAGAATTGGGAAGCCCACTGTAAAACCGGCGGCGGCATTGAAGAAGGTCGGCCCAAGTCCATTCCAGCCGCCCAGAGTCGCTCCATCCGTCAGTGCTCCTGTGCCTCGTGCTGAGGCTCCTACTTGCAACTTGAAAGTCGGACGATACGTTCGCTCAAGGATTCTCAAACGTGCTTGTGACTCCTGTACAACCGCATTCTGTTCTTGAGCAGCGGGATGTCTCGCCAAGTCGACGGGTGCTGTGATCAGGTCGGACGGGAGTTGAAGCAGGGTACCAGGCGCTGCTTCGGTCCTGTTCAGATCAATACCGGTGTATTCCGCCAAAGCGGCTCTCGCAACCTCCACCGATTGCTGGGACTGTATGAGTTGTGTTTCCGCCGCATCCAGCTCCGTGTCAGCACGGGAAAGATCGGCGCCGGGCCGGAGTTGCGCCGTGACGAGAGCGTTCACCGATCTCACAAGCACTTCTGCACGATCCACGGCGGCTTGTGCTACCCGCATCGTTTGTTGACTGGCCAGCAGAGTCATGAATGCCGCGGCCGTAATAGTTGCAACGTCAAACTGCGTCCGCTTTGCAGTGCGTTCGGCACGGCTTCGCGTTGCTTCTGCCGATTCAACCACTGCGTGCCTGCGGCCGAAGTCGAAAGGTTCCCACGAGACCAAAATTCCAGCGGCGCTTCCCCACACCGTTGCGCCATTGTTCGTGCCCAGCACAGGTCCAGAGATGTTTGGAATCACCGTCTGTGGGAGCAGCAGACCGAACACGTTATTGCGGGTGGCACGATTGACCTGACCCAGCGCATCCATGGATGGCAGATAGTTGGTTCGGGCGATTCGAATTCCTGCGATTGCAGCATTTACCTGCTCCGTTGAAGCCTGAATCGAAGGAAAAGTTCGCGAAGCTCGGTCGACTGCCTGAGAGATCGTCATGGGAGCTGGGCCAGTCTCCTGGCCGAATAACGCGCAGGCGATTATCGCAATGTAAATGCCCAGAGTTTTCGCAAATCTCATTTCCCCTCGATCAACTCACCGAACAGCTCGCGTACCTTCTGCTTTGCTGCCTTCAATGCCTTGCGACCCGTCGGTGTTCCTTTGTAGAGACGTCGGAAAATTCTGCCGGAACGAAACGTGGAAGACCGCAGATAGCCCTTCTTCTCGAGTCCATGCAGAATCGGGTACATGGTTCCAGGGCTCAACTTGTACCCATGCCGCGCCAACTCCTCGATCATGTCAAGGCCGTAGATTTCTCCTTCACACGCGTGATGCAGAACATGCAACCGAATCAGGCCGGAATACAGCTCTTGATTTTCCATGGAATCTAAATTCGTTGACGAATTCTGATACTATCACTACAGAATAGGGCGGCAAGAGACTCGGATGACAATTCTGCACCGCTCCATGAGCTCCCACGCGCCGCGATCTACAATTCTCATTCGACTGCTGGTCGGTGTTGTCTTCTTGAAGGCATTCAGAAATTCCTTTTTCCAGCAACCCTCGGTGTAGGGCGCTTCATCAAAATCGGCATTCCGGCTCCTCATTTCATGGGGCCATTCGTCGGTACCGTGGAAACCCTTTGCGGAACGTTGCTGATTCTCGGCCTGCTGACGCGACTCTCAACTCTGCCGCTGCTAGTAGTGATCGCAGTGGCTATTGCCAGGACCAAACTCCCCATGCTCTTGGCCGGCAACTTCTGGGGCATGCTGCACGACGGACGTGCCGATTATTCCATGCTGATGGGCTTGCTTTTCCTACTGATGGTGGGACCGGGTCCGCTGTCTGTAGATCGCTACCTCGCAACTAACATAGCCCGCCAGGAAAGCTACTGACCCTAATGTATCTCGTTTGGATAGTCTTAGCGGCACTGTGGGGGGGGCGGAGTGGCGGCCGTCGCGGGATTCGGTATTGGCAGTATTCTAACGCCCGTTGTTGCATTCGGAACGGGCATGAAACTAGGGGTCAGCATTGTCGCAGTGCCGCATTTCATTGCGACGCTGGTCCGGTTTCTGAGGTTGTGGCGACATGTTGATCGCCGCGTGTTCTGGACGTTTGGCATGACCAATGCAGCGGGCGCTTTAATCGGCGCTCTGCTGCACACTCAGGCCAACGATCCGGCCTTGAAATGGCTGTTAGCCGTTCTCTTGTTGTTTGCAGGAGTACTCAGCGTGTTCGGATATGCGGAACGCTTAAGGTTCGGGCGAGCTTTGGCTTGGCCCGCTGGCGCCATTTCGGGCATCTTCGGTGGACTTGTCGGTAACCAGGGTGGTATCCGATCAGCCGCCATGCTAGGCCTCAAAATCGATCGAGAGGCGTTCGTTGCGACCGCCACGGCATCGGACTCATCGTCGACGTGGCGCGCATCCCAATCTATTTGCATAGCGATGGAAGTCAAGTCCTGGAAACACTGGCCTATCGTCGTATGGTCGACAATCGTGATCGTAGGCACCTTCCTAGGCATGCGCCTTCTCAGCAGAATCCCGGAAATGGTGTTCCGAAGAGTCGTCGGTGCCGTTCTGATCATTGCCAGTATCTCGCCAATGCTTCAAAGACAGAGTTAGACCTTCATGAGCTGAGACGGAGAGGAGGAACGCAAGGATATGCCGTTTGACAGAAGAACATTTCTAAAGGTTGCCGGGGCAGCTGGGGGCGCACTCACGGTCCCATGGGATAACCTCCTGGCCTACGACGCGGATCGGCCCACGAGTAAAGCGGAACCTCTTGCTCGTCGAGCGGACTACACTCTGAAGATCGCGACAGTTCGGGTCGAACTGGCACCCGACCGCATCGTGTCGGCAACCACCTACAACGGGCAGTTCCCTGGCCCTCTGCTGCGTTTCAAAGAAGGTCAGCAGGTAATCGTGGACGTGTTCAACGATACCGATACTCCCGAGCAACTTCACTGGCATGGACAAATGATTCCGTCAGATGTAGACGGCGCCACAGAAGAAGGCAGCCCATTCATTCCGGCCCACGGCCAGCGACGAATCGTCTTTACTCCACGGCCTCCTGGCTTTCGCTTTTATCACACTCATGTCAGAGCTGGCGCGAACCTCGCGTCGGGACAATATAGCGGTGAAGTTGGTCCTGTCTACATAGAGCCAAAGAAGGAGCTGGGCAGATTTGATCGTGAGGTGTTCCTTGTCCTCAAGGAATTCGAGCCCACGCTCACCCGGGGTGGCGATATGCCTCAAAAGTCTCTTGCCCCAGCTACCCATGTAAAGGAACTGGAAGAGAGCGGCGAGTCCGCGATGAAGGCGTCCCTTGCTTCAGGCAAGCAGCACGGGTACGAAGTCGGTTATGCCTCTTTCACCATCAATGGCAAGATGCTGGGTCGCGGCGAACCCATCCGCGTGAAGGAAGGCGAACGCGTGCTCTTCCATGTGCTGAATGGCAGTGCCACTGAAATACGAAGCCTTGCGCTCCCCGCCCATGTCTTCCGCGTCGTCGCATTGGATGGTAACCCGGTTCCCGATCCCGTCACGGTACCCGTCCTGTGGCTCGGCACTGCTGAGCGAGTCTCCGCCTTTGTCGAGATGAATCATCCTGGCGTCTGGATCATGGGTGATCTAGCTGATGATGATCGCAAGCATGGCATGGGCATCGTTGTGGAGTATGCGCATCGCGCCGGTAAACCACAATGGGTATTTCCGCCACCGTTCCATTGGAACTATAC
The DNA here is from genome assembly GCA_051004875.1 of Bryobacteraceae bacterium. Classification (GTDB taxonomy): domain Bacteria; phylum Acidobacteriota; class Terriglobia; order Bryobacterales; family Bryobacteraceae; genus Bog-105. Next base: position 20,656 of record JBPCJX010000196.1, on the reverse strand, counting down.
TCGTTTCGCTAAGCCTGGAGCTACTGCTCCCGAACCAGACGAAACCATCGAGATGATATTTCGAAAGGACAATGCAGCGGACGGAGGATTCAATCGCTGGACCATTAATGGTCATGCATACCCAAACACTGAGATGATGGCCGCTCCGCTATGGCATGTGAAGGAGGGGAAACGATACCGGTTGCGATTGCGCAATGCCAGCGATGACATTCATCCCATTCACTTGCACCGGCACAGCTTTGAATTGACAAAAGTGGCTGGCACGCCCTCGGCAGGCATTCTGAAAGACGTGGTGATGCTGGGTGGTTATCAGGAACTCGAAGTCGATTTCGTTGCTAACAATCCGGGTTCAACTCTTTTCACTGTCATCAACAACTCCACATAGATTTCGGTTTCATGGCGCTGTTGGATTACGCCTAAGCTCCGTCTGTGACGGCCCGGACCGGCAAATGGGCCTGGATGGCGGCGGAGATCGGCGAATCAATCTGACGGTCGAGGACTTGTGATGCTCGAAAGTAATCTCTTTGCATTCGGAGCCGGAGTTCTGGTTCCTGGGCTCTCGCTTTACAGGTATCGTTCGAGCGGCCAACGCTCTCGGCCCTGTTGTTGAACCTACCGTATTCAAGGCTTCGGTGAGCGCCGAACGTGCAGGTTCAGTCATGTCGACAACAGGACCGCCGGAATAGAGTGCTTGTGGCGGACGTTCGTTCCAGATCGCACCGACGGGATACACTGCTATGTAGTCCCACACAATACTTCGACGATTGTGCTCCCCCATCGAGTGGGAAATCAGCCGCCTCTTGTCCCAGAACTGAGATGCGCGAGAATCGGAAATCCGCCTCAATGCCGCCGTCGTGGGCGAGCTCCAGTCTGTCGGTAGCACCGGCTCCCAAACAACAAAGGCTCGCACCGGCTTGCCCGCAAACTCCTCTAGAATTTTCCCGGCTGCAGAGGCCCCCTGCAGACATACTGTTCAAGTGGGCGACAACAGCACAAGTACTCGGACGTCTTTTTTCGCCGCATTAAATGCGGTCTTCATCTCTGCGAAATTTTGAGGCGTGAGGCTTTGGAGCGGAGCCTGGCCGGGAGGTGCCTGGCTGCCACCATAAAAATAGGCCAGCGCTGCTATTAGGGCTGTGGCTACGACTGTGATCAGAACGTGTTTACGGTTCATGGAATCAACGGGCCAGCAAGCTAGCCGATGCGTTCGCCATCACCTGCGGAAAGAAAATCGAGATAACCACGAACGCCGCAGCTACCCACAACAGCACCGACGCAATCACGCTCGGCCGGCGCTGGCACTTTTTCGCTCGGCATCCTTGATAGAAGCCATAAGCGATGAATAAGATCGAAGCTCCCAATAAGTAAGGCCTCGCGGCCGAGAGAAACGCCGAGCCGCCCGCAAATCCGGCGGCAAGGAGGAAGGGCAAAATCGGCAGACAACAACTGGACGCTGCGAGGACGCTAGCGATAGCTCCGATACTGGCGAGTGCGGTGCGAGTACCGCCGTTCGCGTCGCTCTCGGTTGCGCTGCTATTGGACTGCCCGCGCATCTTCATAGCTCTCGCGCCTCTTTGAGCGCTGTTCGAATCATTTCTTCTGAAGGCAGCCCGCCCGAATATCGTCGGCAGGCGAAGCCCCTCTCCTCGACATTGCGGGAGTCCGCCTCTATATCGAGCCCGTTGACGCGAATGGTCGGCGATCCAAAGAATTTCAGCGCCTTCGCAGCCGATTCATCTTTTACTTCGATCTCCGATATCTCAGCGGGCAATCCCTCCTTCTGGAGAACTGTTTTGAGGCGGTCTAGCGCAGGAACGTAATTGGGACAGCCCTCAAAAAATAGAACCTCAATTCTCATCGGAGCCTCGATGGGCAATGTCTTCGAGCACCGGACAGCAGCCCGCATGTGAATCCCCGGAAATCCTCAGCTTGCGTTCACATTTTCGTAGCCTTTTTGTGAGTTGCCCTTCAAGAGCTCGAAGCTCCTGGATTTTCTTCTGAACCTCAGTCACTTTTAGTTGCAATAGGTCTCGCACATGGGAACACGTACCCGCGTCATCATGCTGGAGTACCAACAGCTCACGGATTTCGGGAAGAGAGAATCCCAGTTGCTGAGCCCGTCGAATAAACTGAATTCGTTGAATGTCCTGGGTGTTGAACAGCCGAAAGCCGCCTTCAGTGCGCGCCGGGCGCTCCAAGAGGCGCTGCTTTTCATAGAACCTAATCGCGTCGGCGCTCAAACCGGTCTGTTCCGACACTCGCCCAATCTGAACCCCACTCCTACCCATGAGGTTCCAGAATACACTCTGGAGTCAACTCCAGAGTCAAGTAGGAAGTAATTGGTTCTCCGTTGTTTCGGGTACTCTAAAGGATGATGTGTGGCCTTCGTCGGATTGTCGTAGCGCTCGCGGCATTGCTGTCGCTGCTCACGCCCACGATGGCCTGCGCCTTCCCGAACGCCAGGATGACAGCGGAGGAGCATAGCTGCTGCCGCCAAATGAAGGGTCAATGCGCGGGCATGAAGATGCCGGCCTCGCACAATTGCTGCGACAAAGGAATGCAGGCCGGACACTTTGAGGCTCTGCAGCCTAGATCCGCTTCTTTTCACCCAGCCACTACACTAGCCGCCGCGCTGCCTGCTGTTGCGCTTTACACAGCTACACCTGTGGTGTACCAAGGAACCGATTCTCCGCAGCATTCCCCACCTACATCCCCGCCGACTATCATTTCTGTCTTGAGAATCTAGCCATCTCCTTTCCTGCGTTTTATTGCGTTATGCGCCGACGTGTGTCTGCGTGAACGTTTTTTTGAAAACTTGTTGAGACTGGAGATTTCTGATGAACGTCAATACGTTCTCCGCCGCTGTGCTTCTTCTAGCCGCCGCTTATCCGATACGTGCGCAGGATGCTTCCGCAACACCTACGCCTTTAGCCGAACTGATAACGGAAGCGAAAAACAACCCGCAGGTCCTTGCCGCCGAGCATACATGGCGAGCCGCCACACATATTCGACAGGAAGTGACAACGCTGCCGAACCCGCAGTTCACTCTCCAGGAGTTCAGCGTGGGCAGCCCGAAGCCATTTGCCGGCTTCAACACGAGTAACTTTGCCTACTTCGGCATTGGCGCGTCGCAGGAGTTGCCCTATCCGGGGAAGCTTCGGCTCAAAGGAGAAGCTGCGGACCGCGCGGCCGACGTTCAGCGAGCGCAGATAGCAGTGGCGCAATCGTCCGTTGAGGACGAGATAAAAGCCGCGTACCTTCGATTGGCGTACTTGCAGCAAACATTGAAATTGCTCGAAAGCAGCCGGAACACTGTGGGACAAGTCATCGAAAGCGAATTTGCCCGCTATCGAACCGGTGCGGGCAGCCAGGCAGATGTGCTCAAGGCGCAGCTTGAGCGAACGAGGCTGCTCCGGGAAATCACCATGAGTCAGCAGCAAATTGCCCAGATCCAAGCGGATCTAAAGCGGCTGCTGCACCGCCCTCAAGATTCTCCGGACATCCTTACGGAAGATCTCACGATGACAACGCTGCACTACACCTCTCGCGACCTGCTGAATTTCGTACGCAGACAAAACCCCGAGGTAAAGCTCGAAGCGACTGGGATCGAGAAGCAGAAGGCCGAGCTGCGCTCGGCGGAGCGTGCCAGAAAACCGGATTTCGGTCTCGGGTACATGTACCAGAGAACGGGCGACGATTTTCCCGCCTATTACATGTTGACTTTCAACGTGATCTTCCAGCGCCGACAGCGCGTCAGGGCAGAAGTCGCCGAAGCGGCGGAGTCGGTGAAGGCGGCCGAAGAACAGCTCGATGCGCAACTCCAACAAGAGCTTGCGGAAGTGCAGAAACAATACGTGGCGGCAACCAGCACGGCCGAGGTACTCACGGAATATCGGGAGGGGATGATTCCTCAGGCCGATGCTGGATTCCACGCGATGCTGAGCGAGTACGAATCGAACAAACAGCAGCTCGAGCCGGTATTGAGTGCATTCAATGAAGTGCTGGCACTGAGGCGCGAATACGAGCAGACGCTGCTGGAGCATGAAACGGCGGTTGCGAGGTTGGAAACGCTTACGGGAGAAACACTGCGATGAACAAGTACGTCGTTCGAACTTCGCTCGTCTGGGTCGCAATCATCGTTTCCGCCGTCGCGTTCTACCTTTATCGCGACTATAAGCCCAAGCACCGTGTGGTGCGGTCCAGTGAAGTGGAGCCAGTTTCGGCTGGACCGGCCGCCTCACCAGGAAACGAGAAAAAATTGAGTACCAACACCGCTCCGAAGCACCCCTAGCACCTGTGCAGCTCTCGCCGGAGCGCATGCAAAGCATCGGAGTCGAGACTGGCACCGTCGAGTGGAAGCAGGTCAGCGACGATATCCGGGCGACCGGGACCGTAGACGTGGACGAGCGGCTCATCTCGTACGTCCAGGTTCGCTTCTCCGGCTACATCCGCAAGGTCTTCGCGAATGCGACGTATCAGTATGTCAAGAAAGGCGAGCCGCTCCTGACGATCTATAGCCCTGAGCTGCTGGCTGCGCAGAACGAGTATCTACTCGCAAGACGAGATGAGCTGACCTTGGGCCGCAGCAGCGTGGACGGTGTCGCCGCCGGCGCTGCAGCCTTGACCGCGGCTGCCGAAGCGCGATTAAGGCAATGGGATATTCCGCAGGACGAGATCGCTGCGATGAAGCAAACTGGAAAACCAACGGCGGATTTGATCATCAATTCGCCTGTCACCGGGTACATCACGGAACGTAATGCGCTGCCGAATCTTTATGTCGAGCCCACTACCCGGCTTTACGCGATTGCCGATCTCTCGCGCATTTGGGTATACGCACAGGTGTTTCAGGATGATGTTGGCCGGCTGAAACCGAATGATCCGGTTCAAATCACGCTGGACGCCTATCCGGGGCGTACCTTTCGCGGGCGGATTGAAAGCATTCTGCCGCAAGTGGACTTGGCAACCCGCACGGTGCGAGTGCGCTTGGAGATTCCGAATCCGGATCTGAAGCTGAAACCTGGAATGTTTGTCAATGCCGAGTTCAGGACCAATCTGGGCGGGCATCTGGTTGCCCGCATCCGCAGTTTTGCAGTCCGGCACCCGTCAGCTTGCGTTTATCGATGAGGGCGGAGGCAAACTCACGCCGAAGGACGTTGTCCTAGGGCCACGCATTGGCGATGATCTCGTCATCCTTCACGGATTGAGTGCGGGCCAGCGCATTGTCACTTCTGCAAATTTCCTGATCGATTCTGAAAGCCAGCTACAAGCAGCAGCCGGGTCCTACATGCCGCCGCCGCCCGGCTCAACTGCGGCTGCGACGCAGCCATCGCAAAGCACGCACCTGAATGCCGATTTCTCGACTGAGCCTAATCCACCCCGAAAAGGGAACAACATCTTGCATGTAAAACTCACCGGGAGAGGTGGCGCGCCGGTCGATGAGCCGATGTCTCGGTGACGTTTTTCATGCCAGCGATGCCAGCCATGGGAATGGCTGCCATGACCACTAAAACGAAGCTCGACAAAGCGGGAAACGGGGCATATCAGGGAACGGCGGTTCTTCACTCTGGCGGAACATGGCAGGTGACGATCACGGCTCAGAAGAACGGACAGCTTTTAGCGACCAAACAACTGCGCCTAAACGCGACGGGAGGCATGTGAGATGCTCTCGCGAATCATTGAAGCATGCGCACGCAACCGGTTCCTCGTGTTTACCGGCGTCCTGCTACTTACGTTGGCGGGAATCTGGTCACTCAATCACGTCCCGCTTGACGCGTTACCCAATATCTCGGACGTTCAGGTAATCGTTCACACCGCATGGAATAGCCAGCCGCCCGACGTAATTGAAGATCAGGTTACTTACCCAATCGTGACAAGCCTTCTCGCTGCTCCTCACGTCAAGGCAGTTCGGGCGCAGACCATGTTCGGCGATTCCTACGTCTACGTCGTATTTCAGGACGGGACAGACCTGTACTGGGCGCGATCGCGAGTCGTTGAATATCTACAGCAGATCAGCGGGAAACTTCCGGAGAGCGTTCATCCCTCGATCGGTCCTGACGCAACCGGAGCCGGATGGGTCTACGAGTACGCCGTCGTGGACCGAAGTCACACGCACAGTCTCGCCGACCTTCGCAGCTTGCAGGACTGGCATTTGCGGTATGCACTGGAAACCGTCCCGGGCGTGGCAGAGGTCGCCAGCATCGGCGGGTTCGTCCGCGAATACCAGGTCCAGCTCGATCCGCAAAAACTGCTGGCCTACAACATTCCGCTTCCGACCGTAATTGACCGTGTGAAGGCGAGCACGAACGAAGTCGGCGGACGCGTTCTCGATCTGAGCGGTGCTCAATATATGATCCGTGGCCTCGGGTATCTGCATTCATTGAACGATCTCGCCACTGTTGCCGTGGGAAGCCACAACGGAACGCCTATCCTGGTGCGCGATCTCGGATTCGTCAGCTTTGGCCCCAATATCCGTGAAGGCGCCGCCGAGTGGAATGGGGAAGGCGAGACGGTCGGCGGCATTGTCGTGATGCGGCAAGGTCAGAACGCACTGAACGTGATCGACGGAGTGAAGCGCAAATTGCGAGACATCGCTCCGTCGCTTCCTGCGGGAGTCGAAATTATGCCGGGCTATGACCGGTCCGGTCTCATCCGCGATTCTATTTCGACGCTGCAACGGGATCTGCTCGAGGAGGCGGTCATCGTAAGCCTGGTGGTGATCGTTTTTCTCCTCCACTTCCGTTCGGCCTTGATCGCCATCCTGAGCTTGCCCATTGCCGTCCTGATCTCATTCATCCCGATGCATCTGCTTGGCGTCAGCTCCAACATCATGTCGTTAGGCGGCCTGGCGCTCGCGATCGGAGTATTGGTGGATGCCTCGATCGTGATGGTGGAAAACGGATACCGCCGCTTGTCCGATTACCAGGAGCAGCATCCCGGTCCAGTGCCAAGGGACGTTCGCTCTCAAGTGCTAATCGATGCGGCGAAACAGGTTGGACCCGCACTATTCTTTTCCCTCTTGATAATCGTGGTCTCCTTCCTGCCGGTATTTCTATTGGAAGCGCAGGAAGGACGTATGTTTCGTCCTCTTGCGTGGACCAAGACTCTGGCGGTCGGCTCTTCTTCCATCCTGGCGATTACGCTGGTGCCGGTTCTGATGACATTGTTCATTCGAGGCCGCTTGCCCCCGGAGCGAGCGAATCCAGTTTCGCGCTTTACGCAGGCGCTTTATCTTCCTGTGCTGCGCTTTTGCTTACGTCACCGTGTGCTCGCGATATTTGTAAACCTACTGTTTCTAGTCGTTACACTTCCGCTCGCCTTGCGTCTCGGCAGTCAGTTCATGCCGCCACTGTTCGAAGGCTCGGCTCTTTATATGCCGACCGCGTTACCCGGAATCTCGATTGGTCAGGCGACCGCATTACTGGGCGAGCAGGACCGCATTCTTCGCAGCTTCCCCGAGGTTCAAAGTGTTTTCGGATCAGTAGGTCGTTCCGACAGTGCCACGGATAACGCACCCCTCGACATGTACGACACGACGGTGATGCTGAAGCCTCGCGAACTATGGCCGGCCGGAATGACATACGACAAGTTAACTCAAGATATGAACGCAAAGCTTCAGTTTCCTGGTCTCTCAAACACCTGGACCATGCCTGTTGAGAATCGTCTCGATATGGAATTGACCGGCATCAAGACGCCGCTCGGGATGAAGGTGCAAGGGCCGAACGTTGACGGCATCGAACGGGCGGCAGGGCAAATCCAGGCCGTGCTCTCGGGCATACCGCAGGTCAGATCAGTTTTCGCGGAGCGCGCGTCCCAAGGCTTCTATATCAATGTTGAACCTGATCGGGCAGAAGCAGCTCGTTATGGGTTGACAATTGAAGACGTTCAACAAGCGGTTGCTTCGGGGATTGGAGGGCAAGATATCGCAGAAAATGTCGAAGGACGCGAGCGCTACCCAATCAATGTGCGGTATGAACGGCATTTTCGTGATGCGCCACAACGGATGCTCGGCGTATTGATCGGAACGCCTTCCGGCGCGCAAATCCCACTGGGAGAAGTGGCCCGGATCAACTTCTCGCGCGGCCCCTCGATGATCCGCGATGAAGATGGCGCCCTCACGGGATACATCTACATTGACCTGAAGGACGCCAATTATGGAGGGTTCGTTGCGCAGGCGACAAAGCAACTCCACTTGAAGCTTCAGTTAGCGCCTGGCTATTCGTTCCAGTGGTCCGGCGAGTACGAGTTCGAGCTCGGCGCTAAGGAGCGGTTGAAATTGATCTTACCGGTCGTCTTCTTCGTGATTTTTCTTTTGCTTTATATGGTCTTCCACTCGGTAGCGGAAGCTTTCGTGTTGATCTTTCCCACGATCTATGCCCTAACGGGCGGTTTGTTGCTTCAGTACGTGCTGGGCTATAACTTTAGCGTTGCTGTTTGGGTAGGTTACATTGCCCTCTTCGGGATCGCCGTCGAAACTGGAGTTGTGATGGTCGTGTATCTGCACGAAGCTCTGGATCGCCATAAGCAGGCCGGCCAGTTGCTGACCGAATCTGATTTGGAAGCCGCGGTCATAGAAGGGGCTGTGCAACGCCTCCGCCCCAAGCTGATGACCGTGACGGCGGTACTGGCGAGTCTTGTGCCGATTCTGTGGGAAACCGGCATCGGGTCCGATGTGATGAAGCCCATTGCCGCGCCTATCGTCGGCGGGATGATCACCTCAACCATTCACGTGCTGATTTTGGTTCCGATCTTCTTCGTGATTATGAAGAAACGGATGATTTCTAAAACAACAAACAAGGAGAAACTCTAATGTATCGACCAATCTTTACTGTTCTGATCGGGCTCGTGCTTAGCGGAGTCGCCGCATTTTCACAATCCGCTCAGACCCTCTCGGGAACTGTCAGTGACACGATGTGCGGAGCGAAGCATATGATGACAAACGTAACCCCGGCACAATGCACTCGTGAGTGCGTGAAGCAAGGCTCCGATTATGCTTTGGTCAGCGGTAGCAAGGTGTACACGCTCAAAGGATATGCGAAGGAGATTGACAAATATGCAGGGCAGAGCGTAACTGTCACGGGCAACGTTTCCGGCGATACCGTTACGGTGAAGTCGATCTCGCCCGCAAAGTCCTGATGGCCTCGTGTCGCGTTTTTCGAAGAGAGAACTCAGACTGACCCGCTGGATGTCAGTCTGCACGCCAATGATGATCGCGACCGAAACCGGCGGTCAACAGATAACAACAAACTGTTCGCGAACGGCTACTGCCGTGGCGAAATCCCAGGCTGGAATATTGGCTGATGTCCCTCTGTTCGCAAGCGTGATCAAAGAGCTGCCAGGCGAGAGAGCCTCCCTTCTTCCATCCTGTACCTCCCGTCCAGGCGAGCAGTATTTCACCGCGTTCGTTGCCGGCAATCGCCGGATGTTTGCGGTTAAGGGCTTCTCCGGGCGGGGCGATGGGTTTGCCGATCGCCCTGGTACGGACATCGATTGGGGCAAAATAGACCTGTTTCTCCGTTTCCCAGGAGAGTAAGACTCGGCCCCTTACTGAGGCGAGCGAAACGGTGCTCATCGGACACGCACCGATTTGCCAGGGATGAAGGTCCACTGGCTGAAACGTCTGGCCTCGATCACGCGAGGTCAGCAGATAGATGTCCCGGTGCACGATCTCGCGCGCGCTGCGATAGAGCAGATACACATTGCCGTCCCGATCTGTCACGGCTCCCATTCCACAACAGCCGCATGCGCCGAGTTCGGCGGGCGATACAGCTCTCTCCGCCCCAAACGTTCTTCCATCATCGGCGGAGCGGGCCATCCACACCCGACGGTGCCCCTCGGCCTCTACAGGTTTCCCGTTCTCTTGTCCTTGAGCGTGCCAAGTTATGTACACGTTGCCTTGGGAGTCGGCGGCCAGCGTACCGCCGCCGTCAAGCCCGCTCGCTGTGGTCATCACATTTCGCTGCGGCTCGAATCCGTTCCGTTCATTGATTCGGGTGTAGAGCATCGGAGCCGAATTTCGCGGCCCTTTGGGTTCAGCTTTCGAAGAGCCATTCCATGCAACATGAACACGCTCGGACCTGCCCAGCGCGATGTGCGCTCCCCGCACGGTCCCCAGTAAGATTGCGCTCCCTGGCTGGTGGTTCACTCGAATGGGAGCCGAGAAATTCGGTTCATTAGGCGCTTTCGTCACGTATCAATGTCCGCCGCAGCGGGATCACCGTACAAATAGATCAGGTGGACCGTTCCCGACGAATCAATAACAGCTTGGGTTGCAAACCTCCTTGCGGGGTTTTGAGCAAGACAACCTGACCCGGTCCAGCAGTGCTGGCAATTAACGCTGATCCCGTACAGGCGGTCAGGAATGTGCATCGCGTCACCGCGATATCCACTAATCGTCTGTTGTCTAAATTTGAGGGCAAATGCATCGCTAATCTAATTATCGAGTTTTTGGTTGACCGTTATCATCGGAGGTGAGAACCCCCTAGGGGTATACTGATCCTGTCCGGTGATGAAAGATTCCTTCCAAGAAAACGGGAAGGAATCTAGAGGTAAGCTGGCTGTTGTTGATAGTTCACGGCTGGTCGTATTAGGTTCTTGATTAAGAAATCGTGAGACGCTGGTTTCAATTCCTAGTGCTGGTTTTGATAGCGGCACTGTTTACGAACGCGCAATGTAGCGCACAATGCGTGAGCGGCCCATGCGCTTCCTCTTTAGCCACAAAAGCGCAGCACTGTCATCATCATCCTCCGGATAACGGGCAATCGAAAGCCGCTTGCCCATATCAGCACTCTCAGTTCTTTAGCCCTGAAGTAGGGCCAGATGTAGTTCAACCTGCGCAGGCCTTTGCCATGCAGATTGTCCCCCCGTCGGTGCTGCAACCGGTCGGAATGGTATCGCCTGTTGAATTTGCTATGCAGCCCGGCGCAACTCCGCCCCCAAGTACCAGGGCCGTAGTGTGCCTGTCCGTCCTTCGTATCTGATCTCTTTCCCAAACAAATAGTTTTGTAGTGCCGTGTGGGTCGCGAAGCATGCGCGGCCCGTTGGTGGACGCCTCGGCGTCTGTGAATCAAGACTCATTTGAGGAAAGAGGTTATGAACGATCGTCGTAGATTTTTTCGCAATGCATTCGGTTTGGGTGCAGGTGTATTTTCCGCATCCGCTTTGAATGCACAGAATAGACCGCAAAGATCCGCAGGGCCAAAGCCGCGGAATGCCGAAGCCACGACTGGAGGCCCGCCTGTCCTTGTGCAAACACCTAATCTTCCGGATCTGCCGTTCACCGTTGACAACGGCGTGAAAGTCTTTCACCTGATCGCAGAACCTGTGAAACAACAGCTCGCGCCTAACAAGACAGTGGATATCTGGGGATTTAACGGCAGTGCGCCTGGACCGACAATCCAGGTGAATCAAGGAGATCGGGTCCGCATGATTGTCGATAATCACCTGCCGGAACCCACTTCCATGCATTGGCACGGTTTCGAGATTCCCAACAACATGGATGGCGCGCCGGGCATCAGCCAAGACCCGATCAAACCCGGTGGACGCTTCGTTTATGAGTTCACGCTCCACCAGGAAGGTACCTACTTTTACCACTCGCATATGGCCATGCAGGAGATGCTGGGCAGCCTTGGCGCCTTTATCATGCACCCGAAGAACGCGTACACGCCTCGCGTGGACAAAGACTTCGTGGTGATGCTGCAGGAGTACGCGGTTTTACCAAACAACTCGGTGCCCAACACGATGAACATGGAATTCAACTGGCTGGTTCTCAATGGTAAAGCCGGTCCAGCCGTTACTCCGATGGTTGTCAGGTTGGGTGATCGAGTTCGAATCCGCATGATCAATCTCGGCATGGATCATCACCCGATGCACCTACACGGGCACACGTTCTTCGTCACGGGAACAGAAGGGGGCCGGATTCCAGAGACGGCATGGATTCCAGGCAATACCGTGTTGGTTGGCGTTGCCCAGGCTCGCGACGTTGAGTTTATCGCGAACAATCCCGGCGACTGGATGTTCCATTGCCACCTACCTCACCACATGATGAACCAGATGTCTTCCAATGTTGGACCGATGTCGCGAGTGGGGACAGGCATGCCGGCCGGCGTGGATATGGAAACAGGCATGGGAATCTTGCGCGGAACGCCGGGCGTTCCTAACGGGGAAGATTACGGCGCAAGCCTGGGCCGCGGACTAGGAGTGGGGTCGACCAGCGATCAACCAATTTCCAATACTCCACTTTCGCAGGAGAAAGCTATGGCAGCGATGAAAGGAATGCAACATAACATGCCCGGTATGCCGGGCGCGGAGCGCGGAAATATGAGCATGGACAGCGGCGATGTAGCAAAGAACGCTAACAGCGTTCCCGGATTCCCGCAAGATGCCTACATGGAAGGGCCCATGATGGCCATGGACGAAATGGTGAAAAAGCCACAAAACTACGGCCTCCGTCCGGGCTGGAGTGGCTTTATGCAAGGCATGATGACCCTTGTTCGCGTTTTACCTCCAGAGGAATACGACAAAGTCATGGAGCAGGTTCGTAACGGTGATACGAGTATGCCCGGCATGCAGCACCCGATGTAAGGAGAAGAGACATGAGTAAATCCAAAACGGTGCTTTCTCTCTTCCTGCTGGTTCCCGCGTTAGTGGTTAGTGCTCCGCAGAACGAGAGTTCCAGTCAGCAGCCCTCGACGCAAAATCGCGAAGCGCAACATGCAATGCCTGGTATGCAGCACGATATGCCGATGCAGATGAATCAGGTGCAGCCACCAGCATCGGAGAATCCGGCTCAACCGACAGGGCGTCAGACACCGGCTCCGGAGCTTCTAAAAGACGTGGCCGGTCGGCCTGCCATGCAGCTCAGTCAATTCGAGCAATTTGCACTTGCGACGAACCCCACGCTCCAGCAGGCAAATGCCTTCGTAAGGCAGTCCGCTACACAAGCCCGACAGATCGGTTTACTACCGAATCCGGTGATCGGGTATCGGGGCGAGGAAATTCGCGGCGGCGAGTTTCGGGGCGGCGAACAAGGCGGATTCATCCAGCAAACTTTTGTTCTCGGGGGGAAGCTCGGTTTGCGTAGAAACATCTATGAACAACAACGGCGCGAAGATGAAATCGGCGTTACGGAGCAGCGTTACCGAGTTCTCAGCGACGTCGGTCAAAGCTTCTATTCTGCGTTGGCAGCCCCGGAGGTCGTGAATGTTCGACGGCGGCTCCTCGGCATTGCGACGGATGCGGTCGAAACGGCGCACCAGCTGGCTAACGTTGGTCAGGCGGATGCACCCGACGTGCTTCAGGCTGAAGTCGAAGCGGAACAAGCAAAGGTGGATTACACCACGGCCCAGCGTAAGTTTTTGCAAGAGTTTGGTAGCTTGGCAGCGCTCGTCGGAAGGTCCGACATTCCTGTCGCTCCGCTGCAAGGCGACCTGGAACATCCGCCCCAAATTGATGCAGACCAAGTTGTGAATCAGATTGCGCAGGACAGCCCGTCGGTGAAACGCGCTGAACAAAGCATTGCTCGGGCCGAAGCTGAACTGAAGAGCGCCAAACGCGAGAGCGTTCCCGATCTTCAGGTGAATGCAGGTGCACAACAGAGCTTTGAGCCGCTCAGCGATTTTAACCAGAAGCCGGTTGGATTCGAGGGTTTCGCCACGATTGGCATAACTCTTCCCATTTTCAACCGGAATCAAGGAAACCTCGCCGCTGCGCGGGCGGATATCGAACGTTCTCGAGCTGAAGTATCGCGAGTGCAGCTCTCGCTGCGGCAGAATACGCAACCGTTGCTCCAGGCGTACCTTTCGGCCCAGGTGGAGGCTGGCCGCTACAAAAACGAGATGATCCCAAGAGCGACCCGCGCGTATGAGCTCTATCTGGCGAAATATCGGCAGATGGGGGCGGCGTATCCGCAAGTGATCGTCTCGCAACGAACGCTCTTCCAATTGCAAGTTGGCTATATCAATGTGCTTCAACAGCTCTGGATGAGCGCAATCGCTCTGCAGAACTATACACTTTCAGACGGTCTTAGCGCGCCGGCGGGCTCTGGCACTTACAGCACCACGATCAATTTGCCTAGCTCAGGCAGCGGCTCTGGAGCCCAATAGGAGCATGTATGCGACACCTCCTGTCATTCATAGGCGGAGCGATCGCTCTGGTTGCCGTGGTCTGCTTGATCGGGCTCATCTTTTTGAAAACTGGGGCTCACGGGTTCAGTGCGAATGCGAAGCCGAGCGGAATTGAGAAGTGGGCTGCGATACAGGCCCGAGACATGGCGGTTCCTTCCGATGCAAAGTCTCGAAACAATCCAGTTCCCGATTCTCCTGACGTGATTGCAGCCGGACGAGCGCACTGGGCCGACCATTGTGCTGTCTGCCATGGAAACGACGGGAAGGGGCAAACGGAAATGGGAGAACACATGTACCCGCCAGCGCCGAACATGACTAGACCCGCCACTCAAAACATGACAGACGGGCAAATCTTTTACATCATTCAAAACGGAATTCGTCTAAGCGGAATGCCGGCATGGGGCTCCGAGCACACGGGAGAAGAAGACTCCTGGAAGTTAGTACGTTTAATTCGACACCTGCCGAGTCTCACAGAGCAGGAAATCCAGGAGATGGAAAAACTCAATCCCAAAGGTCCGGAGGAATGGGAAGAACAACAACAGGAGGAGCAGTTTCTAAACGGCGAACCTTCTAACAATAAACCGGACGCACATCATCATCATTAAGGAGAAACAGAATATGTACACAAGAATTAACTCGATTCTGACGCTATTCACATTACTGACTGTCTCGGCAGTTGCCTTTGCTCATGCCGGAATGGAACACGTCATGGGAACCGTCGCTGCGGTGACAGACAGCTCTGTCACTGTCGAGACCCTTAAACACACCAAGGTCGCGGTCCTGCTCGATCCCTCGACCAAATACATCAACAGCAATGCGCAAGCGTCTCTGAAAGATCTCAAAGTCGGGGATCGCGTTGTCATTCATGCAAAGCACAACGTCGACAAGAGATTGGTTGGTGTTGAAGTGAAGTGGGGCGCCGGATCGATGCAGATGGGCAAAATGGAAGGCATGGACCACAAGCAGTAAAGGAGGGGTGCCCGGAACGCGCCCGTGCCTAGGTGCGCCGCTTGACGAGATCAGCGATCTCATCAGCGAGATGTTCGCAATCCGAATCCTTCAGTCGACCACTCACCGCTGTGCGACTCACGGCCGCGATGTGGTCACGTAACATGTCTCCTTCGACCCGGCGGAGCGCGGCGGTGATTGCCTCAATTTGGTTCATCACATCGAGGCAATAACGCTGGTTTTGGATCATCTGTTGCAATCCTCTTATTTGTCCCTCGATGCGTCGAAGCCGAGGCAGTTGTCGGCTGTGATCCACCGGTTCATGGCAGGCCTTTTTGGGTTTGCTCATGGTGTATCAAGCATTACATACGTTCCTGAACAATGAGCCCGTTACATCAACCTTGGCATCCCTAACTGCACGAATTTTTCAAGACAGATGAAGTGCAGCAGTGTCTCATTGCCGTAGGTGTTAGAATTTAGGTAGATATACCCCCACTGGGTATTCAGGTTGTTGCAGCAGTCGAGCAGATCTGCGGAAACATCTACCAGTTGAGAACGTCCCCACTGTGAGCAAGGTTCGAACTTCTCAAAGCAGGAGCCGCTCACCGCATCATCGCGAAGGAGGTGAATCGCTTGGAAAAAGACCCTGTTTGTGGAATGCAGGTCGATCCCAACAAAGTGAAAGACAAGAGCGAATATCAGGGCAAGACCTACTACTTCTGCTGTGCGCAGTGCAAGCAGAAGTTCGATAGCAACCCGCAGCAGTACGCCCGAAAATAATGCCGAACGCTAGGTGGTGCGCACGCATGTACTACCTAGCGCTTCTTCAATAGAAAGTTTCAGGAGTTCATTACGCCTTTACCCGAGTGGCTTCACCTTCTCGCAATCAGTTGCCTCAGTGTTGGGGGTTTGTGCTTTCTCGTTGTGCTCGTGGACATCCTCCTTGGCAATCGGCAGCATATGTGGATCATGAATGTTGTTTGGCCGGTAACGATGCTCTACTCCGGTCCACTCGGGCTGTGGTTTTATTTCAAAGCAGGAAGACTCAGTACGCACAAAGCGGTTCAAGAAGCGAAACAGCATGGGAAAGAAAACCTCGGCAAAAACAAACCGTTTTGGCAAATTATCTCAATCGCAACAACGCACTGCGGAAGTGGCTGTACTCTCGGCGACATTGTTGCCGAATGGCTCATGTTCGCCGCGCCTTTCGCTCTGTTTGGAAGGAAAATGTTCGGGGCCTGGGTAATCGACTACGTTTTTGCATTCGCATTCGGTATTGCGTTCCAATACTTCACGATCAAGCCGATGAAGGGTCTTTCGGCAAAGGAGGGCCTTATTGAAGCGCTGAAAGCCGATAGCCTGTCTCTGACTGCATGGCAGATCGGAATGTACGGCTGGATGGCAATTGTGGTATTTCTCATCTTCTGGTCATGAGATCGAGAAGACCGATCCCGTGTTCTGGTTCATGATGCAGATCGCGATGCTTGCAGGATTCTTCACTTCTTATCCTGTGAATCGCTGGCTTGTGAACAAGGGCATCAAAGAGAAGATGTGACAACGCCCTTCATCGCGGCATCAGTATATCTATGGAAGTAGTTACTGACCAAAACGCATCAGCGGCCAAAACAATTGATCCCGTTTGCGGGATGTCGATCACGGCGGCAGACGCGATCGGCAGTGTCGAGCACTCCGGACGCAAGTACTACTTCTGTAGCCAGTCGTGTCTAGAGAAGTTCCGAGCGCATCCCGAGGATTTCGTTAAGACAAAGGCAGCTCCACAGTCAAGCGGCGCCCTCAAACATCCCGCGATGGAATACACCTGCCCCATGCATCCGGAGATTCAACAATCCGAGCCAGGCAGCTGTCCGAAATGCGGCATGTCACTCGATCTCGTGTCTTCTGTGCCAGCAGGTAAGCGGGTCGAATACACATGTCCGATGCACCCCGAAATCATTCGCGACGCTCCGGGTTCTTGTCCGATCTGCGGAATGGCGCTCGAACCCCGCGAAGTTACTGGCGCGGAGGTGAACCCCGAATTGGTGGAAATGTCGCGCCGGTTCTGGATTAGTCTCGCCCTGACTGTTCCGATTTTTTTATTAATGGTCAGCGAACTCATCCCGAGCGATCCGCTAAAGCATCTGCTCGGTTCGGAGCCGTCCCTTTGGTTTCAGTTCGCGCTGGCAACTCCCGTCGTCCTTTGGGGTGGTTGGCCGTTCTTCCAACGCGGATGGTCCTCGGTTGTCAATCGTCACCTGAACATGTTCACGCTGATCGCGCTCGGCACTGGCGCGAGTTATCTCTACAGCGTATTCGCACTCCTGTTTCCGGGTTGGATTCCCGCCTCTTTCCGCAACATGGCTGGCGACCTCGCAGTCTACTTCGAGCCTGCGGCCGTAATTACAACACTCGTGCTTCTTGGGCAGGTTCTCGAGCTGCGTGCACGTTCTCAAACGAGCACTGCATTGAAAGCCTTGCTCGGATTGTCACCGAAGACCGCTCGCCTCCTGCGGGACAACGGAATCGAAGAGGACGTTGCAATCGAGAAGGTAGTTGTTGGAGATCGATTGCGGGTGCGCCCCGGCGAGAAAATCCCGGTTGACGGCGTGGTGCTCGAAGGAGCAACCAGCATTGACGAGTCAATGGTTACAGGGGAGCCCATTCCAGTGGAAAAGGGCGCCGGCAATAAGGTCACTGGAGGAACAGTAAACGGCACGGGAGGATTTGTCATGCGTGCCGAACGCGTCGGGGCGGATACCCTGCTCAGCCAAATCGTACGTCTGGTCAGCGAGGCCCAGCGCACGCGTGCTCCAATCCAGCGCCTCGCTGATGTCGTCGCCTCCTATTTCGTTCCGGCCGTGATCTTAGTGGCAGCTGTCACGTTCGTAGTCTGGGCAATCTGGGGACCAGAGCCGCGTGCCGCACATGCACTCGTGAATGCGGTGGCGGTATTGATCATCGCCTGCCCATGCGCCCTCGGCCTTGCGACCCCGATGTCGATCATGGTCGGTACCGGGCGCGGCGCTCAAGCAGGCGTACTGATCCGCAACGCAGAAGCGCTTGAAACGATGGAAAAGGTCAATACAATTGTCGTCGATAAGACGGGCACCTTAACGGAAGGCCAGCCTAAGCTGACAACGGTTCAGGCGCTCGGAGGCACCGCTGAAGTTGAACTGCTCCGCTCGGCGGCTAGCCTGGAGCAAGCCAGCGAACATCCGCTCGCAGGGGCGATTGTCTCTGGCGCAAAATCCAGAAATATCGATCTGCTTTCTGTTGCAGATTTTCAATCGGTAACCGGCAAAGGAGTGCTCGGAACCGTTGAAGGTCACAGAGTACTTGTCGGTACCGTCGCACTGCTTCAATCACAAGGCATCCAACTGGACGGTGTTCTCCTGCGGTCGGAAGAGTTGCGGCGGGAGGGGCAAACGGTGGTTTTTGTCGCTGTCGATGGTCGCGCATCCGGCCTGATGGGCGTGGCCGATCCGATCAAGCCGTCTACTGCTGAAGCCATTGGCTTATTGCACAAAGAAAAGATCAGAGTAATCATGTTGACGGGAGACAGCCGAACGACAGCCGAAGCGGTCGGACGGAAGCTCGGTCTGGATCAAATTGAAGCTGAGGTCCTGCCAGCCGACAAAGCTGCCGTCATTCGCAAACTGCAGGACCAGGGGCACACAGTTGCAATGGCCGGCGACGGCGTAAACGATGCTCCGGCACTCGCTCAGGCTCAGGTCGGTATCGCTATGGGCACGGGATCGGACGTTGCCATGGAAAGCGCAGCAATTACGCTTGTCCAAGGTGATCTGCGAGGAATTGCTCGTCTTCGCAGGCTCAGCCGGGCAACGATGCGAAACATTCGGCAGAACCTCTTCTTCGCCTTCGCGTATAACACGCTTGGTGTGCCAATAGCGGCGGGCGTTCTCTTTCCTTTCTTTGGTCTTGTGTTAAGCCCGATGATTGCAAGTGCGGCGATGACCTTTAGCTCGGTCTCCGTAATCGCAAACGCTCTTCGGTTGCGTAAAACTGAGCTGTAAGACCGGCTGTCGTTGCCAAGCACGGGGGTTCATTGTCATTTACTAATTGCGCTCCTTCGTTGCGGTGGGCGGAATAAAGCTGTTGCTCTATGGGTTTTTACGCGCGATACATTCTGCCTCACGTCATCGATCTTGCGATGAGGAACAAGGAGACCATCGGAGTCCGCGCAGCTTGGATTCCTCACGCTCGTGGTGATGTATTAGAAATCGGCATCGGTTCGGGCCTGAATTTGCCCTTCTATTCAGCGCAAGTACGGCATGTCTATGGTGTCGATCCTTCTCTCGAACTGCAGCAGATGGCGCGTAAGAGGGCGACCGGGCGTATCGGTATCGAATTTCTGCCGCAGTCCGCCGAGGAGCAGTTGCCGCTTCCGGATGCCAGCATTGACACGATCGTGATGACATGGACCCTCTGCTCCATCCCGAACGCGGGTAAGGCGCTTCACCAGATGAGGCGAGTCCTGAAGCGCAGTGGACAACTCCTTTTCATAGAACACGGCCGTTCTGACGATCCTGGCGTTGTGGCTTGGCAGGACCGACTCACACCGCTCTGGAAACGGATTTCAGGCGGATGTCACTTGAACCGTAAAGTCGACGACCTCATCGGAGCGTCCGGGTTCCAAATTACCGAGCTGAAAACGTTCTACCTCCCTGGGCCGCGTCCGATGACCTACACCTACCAAGGTTTTGCTGAACTCACGTAGCGATTCCACGGATCAATGGCCGTGACGAAAATTGTGGCCGGTGAGGTGCATTACGATCAGCATTACCACGACGAACACACCGATCCCGACAATGATCAAGGTTTTGAGCTTTCGGAATACGCCGTGACTCGGAACTGCCATCGTTTTCAGCCCTCCTCTCTGCGGCAATGCCGTAACATCAAATTGCCGTTCTTGCTGCTTACGCCAGCCGTAACGTGTCAGCCCCCAGGGTTTGTACACCGACAGTATCGTAATCACGAGCAGTACCAATATGCCGAGGCTAGATGCGCGCAGGAGCACGAATCCTAGCCCGCCGAGCTCGGCTCTGGGTAGCGCTCCCGCCGCTGCTTCCGATACAAGGTTGGCCGCCTTCGCCATTGCCATGAATTGGTGCATCAGTAGAACGGCGACGGAAAGTATCGTCAGCAGAAACTTGGCCAGCACCCAGTTGTACCGAAATAACCCCCACTGCGTGCCCAGCGATTGGATAAGCCCAGTTCCTAGCGCAGCAAAACTCAACGGAACGATACTGTACAGGCAGATCAGGTTCATTGATACGTAGGCGCCACGCATCACTGCAGCATCCTGGCTGGTCAGGCCCGCGACGCTGAGAACCAGGAACGCGGCTGCTGCGCCGATCCAGCCGACCGAGAGGGCGATGTGGGCTGTCAGGTTCAGCTTGCGAAGCCGGGGCGTCATCGCCGGAGCACCTCCTCGCGGGCGATTTGAGTTGTGTTTGTCAAATTCTGCAAATTCGAGTGGGTCAGACAGGACCTTTGATGCCGGGATGGGGTCCAGGGCAAGGGCGGCAGCAGAGCGCCTTGCCCTGGTCAGCCCTGTAGAGACCTTCATG
>JBPCJX010000195.1:0-60230 GCA_051004875.1 Bryobacteraceae bacterium | reverse complement strand
TCCCCTGTACGTCAGTAGGTCGGCATCCTGATTAACGCGTTTTTCGAAGCTCAATCGCCCGGCCCACCGATACCCCTATCTACGCTTCGACGAACACCTCGCGATGCTCGCCGCAAGACTCGGGGCCAAGATGGATTCGCTTTCTCCTTTCCTGTAGGGCTCTTTCATCCCCTACAACCTGCCGGTTTATCCCGGCGCTCGACGTATAACGCGCTAGTCGTATATCTGGCCGCCGCAGGTTCTGTCCAGTTGTCGGCAAACGTAGGAGATGAATCAATCGAGAATTCCGGGTATTCAGGGCGGAAGGTCGTGCGAACGCGCCCATTTCGAGCATAGCCACACGCAACCGGTATCAGGATTGACGTGTTATTTCTCTTCAAGTCTCAGGGCGTAAACGTCGGTGGTCGAAGCGTCGCGAAGCATCAGCGGTGCGTCGGTGGGATCCAGCCCAAACCATAACCCGCCATCTGAGCCGGTATAAGGGAAGTTCTTCAAGCTGACCACTAGCTTTGCTTCCCCGCCGGTCACCGGAATGCCAAGGATGGCGGAGTCGGTTCCCCATCTCACGAAATAGATCGAGCGGCTATCGCTCGACCACCGGGGATCGGCAAAGGGGCCCGTCTTGAGCGCCGACCAGTGCTGGGTCTTTAAATCGAAGACATAGATGGTGGTGCTGTCGAGCGACGCGGCATTTATGAATTGACCGTCAGTGGACCAGCGGGGTGAGAACTTACCATCCGAGTCCGGAAGATTACCTATGTGATGACTGGCGAGGTCGACGGCACGAATGTGGCTCTCGTGCCCCCCATGCTTGCCTGTGGAAAAGCAAATCGTGCGTCCGTCCGGTGACCAGCTTGGCTCCGTCTCCGGCCCGGTGTCCTCTGGAAGCAGCCGCTGTGGACTGCCACCGGTGGATTGAACGATCCATGCATGCGGACCTTGCGGCGATAGTGCCTCGAACACGAGTTGCGTCCCATCTGGAGACCATGAGATCGATAGCGGCCGAAAAGGAGGAGTCGTCAGTTGAACGCGGTCGCTTCCATCCCGGTTCGCTCTCCATAGAATTCCATCCGGGTAGCTGACATACGCCACGGATTTGCCGTCTTTGGAAAAGGCAATCAAATCAGCAGAGATGCCGCCAAGAAAGGGCTGAAACTGACCGGATTTCGTGTCGAGGCGAACCAGTTCACCCCTTTTTGTCGAACCGGTCGCAAAGATTTTCTTCCCGTCCTTGCTGAAAAACGGTGGACTCCATTCGATCGGGCCAGAGGTCAATTGAATCGGGTCGTTGCGGAGGCGCCGAAACACCCCGCGCCGCTCATCGAGAGCGTAGATTTGGCCTTCGGGGAAGTCTCCGCGGCCGAAAGCCCCGGCGAGAAAGACGAAAAATTCTCCGTCAGGGGACCAGCGGCCGCAACACTTCTGCTCGGAGGAACGCCAACCTAGGAGCAACTGATGAAGGTTGGAACCGCTGGACGTTATATCCCAAAGCGATTCGAGGTTTCTGGAAAATCGAATGGTGTTCCCATCGGGGGACCAATCAAGTGGGCCTGCATCACCTCCCACTGAAGCAAGTTTGTGGGCACCGGTCCCATCGCTGGCCACGAGTTTGAGATCACCGTTCCGTGTTGCGTAGGCCACAAGTTTTCCGTCGGGAGACCAGGTGGCGCCTGCTGGCGTGGCGTCAGCGAGGTAGCGATGCGCGCCGCCCACGACCTGAACCGCATAGAGCGGTGGTGAGGGCGTCTCGGACCAGGACTGAAGTAGGAAGGCGGAGCCGTCAGGCGAGACCTCAAACAAAAACGGATTTGGCAGCGTGATAGAGGCAACCCTCTCGATCTCGCCGCCCGAGGCAGCAACCTCCTCGATGGAAAACGTATTAACGTGTGTCAGGTAAACCCTGCTGCCATCCGTTCCGGCGACATATCCGGTATGACCGTTGTGGGTGAGCTGGCTATATTCCGAGATTCGTAGCGGTGGACGACCGCTCCGGTTTGCGATTTCGAGCCATGCCACGGCCGCCAGCAGGATCACTGCAATGAGGGCGATCGACCACACGGCCTCTCTGCGCCGCGGGCGGTGGGAAGGTGCCGCGGTAACTGCGGGCGCACTGGTCCGATTAGCCCGCTGGCTATGAGTGCTCGAGTTCAGCCTGTCCAGATCTGCATGTATGTCGGAGGCAGTCTGATACCGAACGTGGCGATCCTTTTCGAGCGCCTTGGTGATGATTTCGTGCAGCTCAGCCGCTAAAAATGGTGTTAGGCCCGGAAGCGAGAGGATCTCGCGTGACGGAGTCGGAATACGATTCAGCAGGGCATCGATGATAACTGCCCGGGTCGCGCCAGCGAACGCTTGCCTGCCAGTAGCCATCTCATAAAGGACGCTGCCAAACGAAAACAGATCGGTACGCGGGTCGAGCGTTTCCCCGCGTGCCTGCTCCGGTGACATATAAGGCAGCGTGCCGACTACTGTCCCCGGCCCCATCGAACATAGGTCGGAGCTAATGCCTGCATGCAGAGTTGTACTGTGGTAATACCGTTGGGCCAGTCCGAAGTCGAGTACCTTTGCGCCCGACTTGGTCAGTACGATATTTGTAGGCTTTAGATCGCGATGAATGATTGCGTTGCGATGCGCCTCGTCGAGGGCTTTGCCAACCTCCATTGCGTACCGGAAGAATTCATCTACTTGGAGTGGGCCTTTCCTCAGACGACTATCGAGCGTTTCGCCGTCCAAATACTCCATTACGAGAAAATCGAGCTCATTATGGTGGCAGACATCGTATAAGAGGCAGATGTTCGGATGACTTAGTCTAGCGATCGCTTGTGCTTCACGCTCCAACCGTTTGCGTGCGCCACGATCACTAGAGAGAGATCCACGGAGAACCTTGATGGCAACTGTGCGCTTCAGCCGTGTGTCGCGGCAACGATAAACCTCGCCCATACCGCCTGCGCCAATTGCATCAAGAATTTCGTATGGACCGAGCCGTGTTCCAAAAGACAGTGTAGCCACCTCGATTTTCACGAGTAGCTGGTCCAGAAAACCGTCCGGAGTATCGTCTTCGGCCACGAGTTCTTCCACTTCGGCCCGCAACTCGGGGTTACCGTGGCACGCAGAATCAAGAAATGCGCTGCGGTCGAGAGGCTCGTGTTCCAGAGCCTCATGAAACAGCCGGTTTAACAGTCCCAAGTGGTGGTTGGGGGTCATCACTCTGGCCGACGAGGAAGCAACGAGGCGATGTAACGGAGCCGAGCCGGATCCAAATGCAATCGCATCTTGATCACTCGGCTGTGAATTATAACAGAAGTTTGCCAAACTTCTGTGGACAAGTGAATCACGGGTAGTGGGTCAAAACTGACCCACTACCGAATCACGACAGATCTTTATCGGAAGCGGCCCGGCGAAAAAGAGCCGAACGGAGGCGTGGTGGTCGGGGCCGGGGCGCTTCGGACCAAGTCGTAAGGAGGAACTCGCTGACGTTTGCGAGGGGTGCGGCCCACTTTGGCAACGTACCGCTATGGGTTTTCAATTGATTTTCGCCGTTTGCTCGTCTGCGGAGCCGGAGGAAACTGCTTCTGCAGCAAGACAAGGGGCGACACGGCGAAGCACCATTATCCTCCAAACCACGCTCCGGACGAGTTAACCGATTTGAGCCGATCAGCGCGCACGCGTAGCGTCCCTCGCGTCAGCGAGTTCGTTCTAACGGGCTTTCCGGAAGTTGGCCAGGAGTCCAATTTGGGATAGATCCGCCCTGACGGCGCAGCGTGTACCAATCGTGATCGCACTCGCTGATAAGTGCCGTTATCGGAGGAGTGCCCGCCGGGCCGATGGGTCGACGGGCGTCGAGGTAGCGGGAAAAGTGATGCGGCTGAATCGTTTCTTGCGCGCAAATTTCCGAATGCTTCGGAGCTCATCTTGTTCAGCTCACCGTCAATGAACTGGAGTCATAGCGAGACCCTGTGACACCCTCATCTGCGGTTGGGTGGGCAGCCCATATATAGGAACAAATTTTGTTGTCGTCTCCAGACGTCCAAAGAAAAGGGGTGACAACCGCGCGCGTAAGAGCAAGGATACTGCCAGGGTGTGGAGTCCAAGTGGAGTCCAAACGCCCCATTTTGGGCTCTGGCGTCCAACTGGCGTCCAAATTACCTAGGGCTAAGTGTTGTGTTTTCAGCAAACACCGCCTGTAAGTAGTTGATATTTCTTGCTTGGGGTGCAAGAGGTCCCGGGTTCAAATCCCGGCGGCCCGACCAAAGTCTCCTAACTTCCAATTAGCCATCTAACCTGATGCGATTACGTTGCCTCATTTGTTCGCGGCAGCCACTCCCATCCGTTAAACCGTAGATTCGGTCCGCTGACCGGGCTTGGCCGTTTCCAGATTCGGCAGAAACCACGTCAGAATCCCAATGGCCGGCAAAAAAGAGCAGACATGATATACGAAATTGATATTCGTCAGATCGGCCAACTCACCCAATAGCGCGGCGCCGATACCCGCCATCCCAAACGCCAGCCCAAAAAATAGGCCCGATATCATTCCTACTTTTCCAGTAACCAAATCCTGGGCATAGACCAAAATCGCCGGAAAAGCCGACGCGAGAACCATGCCAATCACCACACTAAGAACGCGTGTCCAGAACAGATTTGCATATGGCAGCATCAGCGTGAACGGAAGAATTCCAAGAATCGACCACCAGATGACGTACTTTCGACCGATACGATCGCCCACCGGCCCACCGAGCATCGTCCCCACTGCCACCGCACCCAGGAACACAAACAAGTGGATCTGCGCGCTTCGCACAGAGACATGAAATTTGCTCATCAGGTAAAACGTGTAGTAACTGCCGAGGCTCACCAGATAAAAATATTTCGAAAAAATTAGGGCAATCAAAATCGTTATCGATATTGCGATCTTTCTGGGAGACACAACAGCCTGACCCGCTCGATGTACGCGCGGTTTGGGAGCCCTCCAGGTGTTGTTTTTGTACCAGTGACCAACCTGTGTGAGCACGGCGATACCCAGCAGCGCCGCTACCGAAAACCAGGCGATACTCGATTGTCCCCTCGGCAGAACGATGAATGCCGCTAGTAGCGGTCCCATCGAGGATCCCGTGTTTCCACCGACCTGAAAAACCGATTGCGCAAGTCCAGGCTGCCCACCTGACGCCATACGGGCCACTCTCGATGACTCGGGGTGAAACACTGCCGACCCCGTGCCCACCAGTGCCCCAGCCATCAGAAGCATCGGATAGTTGGAAGCCAGCGACAAAAGCACCAGCCCCACCAGCGTTAATCCCATCCCAACCGGCAACGAATACGGTTTTGGTCGCTTATCCGTGTAGTAGCCCACGAATGGTTGCAGTAGAGAGGCCGTCAGCTGAAATGTCAGCGTCATCAATCCCAACTGCGCAAAATTCAGATGAAAAGAAGTTTTAAGTATTGGATAGATTGCCGGTAGGAGGGATTGAATCATATCGCTCAGAAGATGGCAGAAGCTGATCGCCGCCAAAATCCTGAATACGGTGTTCTCTCCTATGTTTCTTTGGGCCTCTGTACTAATCCCGCTCATCTTCTGTTTGCATGATAAATGGCCGGTCAAGGAACGCGATGTAAGCGTCTTAATCGTTTTTAAATGTGATGCACTAAGCGGCAGGTAACGTTTCCCGAACTCTACGCCAACCGCAGCCGTTTCACATCGATCTTTTCGTCGCTGAACTCGCCCAGCCGCAGCATCCCGGCGATCTCAATATGTTCCACTTGGCAATTCAGATACTCGCTGTCGGGATCCGGTTTTGAAAGCGCGACCGGAGCCATGCCTTGCTGCTTTCGCTTGGTGTCGATGACCTTCCACCCCGTCTTATCAAGTGCTACCGGATCGGTCCCGAAATATATCGTCTTGTGCTCCCAGATGTACTTCGGATTTCCGCCTGGTCCGCCGTGATACGAAGCCTTGATCGCATCCACGATGTGGAGCACTACCTTTTGGCGAATGATCGGCAAGCTCACCACTGCAGGAATGAAGGTTCCGCAAGCATTGAGTGTCGGAGTCAAGTGGCTGCGATTCACGTTATTCACAAACCCGTGAGACATGTTCTTCAGCGCGATCGTCACGCCGGCTGATTGGTGATGCTTCAACACCGGAAGATTGATAATCTTGTTCACGCGCTGCGTAACGAACTTTGCAACATAGGATCGCCTGTAATGCGGATCATTCGGATTCTCGCCCGGCTTGACCAGAGCCATTTCCATATAGTGCCCAGCATCATAACCGCCCATATCGAGTTGGATCTTGTCGTAGCGTTCGCTTGCCGCTTCGAACTGTACACGCGGCGGCAGCCATTTATCGATTCCAGCCTCAACTGCTTCTTCCCGATAGCGGTTAAAGACGATCACATCCCTGTTCGGCACGCCGGCTTGCTGTAAACCATCCAGAATCGATGCAAGCACGAGCGGATCGGAACAAAGATCGCGTCCGCCCACGGGACTCACCTTTATCCCGACGACATCTCCCTTTTCAAAGAACACGCGCCACGCGTCCTGCCAGCTCGCAGCGCCAGTCAACCCTCTCATGCCGCGTTCGATCATCTGCTGAACAGGTGCGCGTTGATAAGCGCCGCCAACAATTGATCCCGAATGCTCCACCGCAATCACGCGCCCTGGATACGGCCCCGGGATTCCAAGCTTCTGCCCTTCGGCCCCGTTTGCCGATCGCGCCAGCGCAGCCGACGCAGTAGCAAACGCAGTCTGGATGAACTCTCGACGTCCTGCTCTCATGCCGCCATTCTACGCGGTTGCAACGATCCCGAATCGGATCAAAGTTAACAACTTTATTGGGCGGTCAAGATGCTGCTCTATCGTGTACCTCTTCCCGTCACGATTGACGGCGCCAGGCTTGAAGGAATCCAAGTGAAATGAAGAGCTTCGGTCATAGCGAGCAACGCAGTCGAAAGGCGAGTCAATGCCGCCGAATGCGCGATTTCGCGAGCGCCTTGAGGTGGCGCAGCAGGTGCCACCTCCCCTGGGCAACGGGTTGCAGGTGGATGCCACTCAGATCCCGTGCACTGAAGCCGGCGGGCTTACGCGCTCTTACAAACACGCCCGGCATCGACGGATCCGGCTCAAGTGCCTCGATTGCGAAGTCGGCGAAGATCTCCTCCATGTCAGGCAGTTCGTAGCGCCAATAGTCATGAGGATACCCGTGATACGGGAACCCGTGCGAGCGTGTGGTGATCAACAGTACGCCATTTGCCCGTAACACCGACTTGAAGCCTGTTATCACTGTCCGCCAGTCGTGCACGTGTTCAAGGAGCTCGGTCGAGATCAGCAGATCGAAGGCCGCGTGACCAAATCGGCCCAGCACCTCCTCTGCTCGGCACACCTCATCGACCCCTATCCCCGGCTCCACATCCACTCCGATGTACAGGGAGGGCGAAAGTCCTTCGATGAAAGAACGCAACGACCCGTTGACATTGCGCGCCCCGACTTCGAGCACTGCCTTTCCTTGGGCGTCTGCAGCGCTCAAGTGGCTGTGGCCAAATTCAAGGCAAGCCGTGTTACACATGATAAATTTGAACACCCTAGCCGGGCAGGGCTATCCGGAAGATACGAAAGACGGCAGCTGTCCCACAGATCTTCCCCAAAGTGCTCGAGATTGTGCTCATGTACCCGCCACTCAGCATAACCCTGCTTCCGAACTGCTTCCGCTCCCTTGCTATCCTATCCAGCACCGGCTTATGCCCCCGCTCCCACGTTCGCTTCCGCGCATCTGCGTGGCGCTGGGCTCCGCTACGCCTTCCGAATTGGGCCGTGCCGCCGAAAAAGAGTACAAGGATGGCAGCACCTTCCTGGAATTTCGACTCGATTACCTTCGAGACCCCTCCCCCGGCATCAACCTCATTCGCTCTTTCCACCGACGCTATCCGGAAGCTCATCTCCTGGCTACTTGCCGCCATAAGCAAAATAGCGGTCGTTTCACCGGCAGCGTCGAACAGCAAATCGCCATTTTGCGAGATGCCGCGAAATCCGGCGCCGCAGTCCTAGATCTCGAAATTGAATCGGCAGAGCGCGTAACATCTGGCCTCCACACTCTGCACGATTCGGTTCCGCTAATCGTCTCCTACCACAATTTTCAAAACACTCCCGCGCTCGATCCCGTCCTTCGTAGACTACGGCGCGTACCAGCCGCCGCGTATAAGATCGCGACCACCGCGTGCAAGCCCAGTGATAACCTGCGCGTTCTCCAGTTCGCTCGTGAGCACCGCGATTCTCCCTTGATCGCTTTCGCGATGTCCGAGATAGGAACTCCCAGCCGCGTCCTTGCGCCTTCGCTCGGCTCCCTTTATACCTATGCCTCCGCCCTCGACTGCGAAAGCACGGCGCCAGGCCAGCTCTCCGCCAAAATGATGCACACGCTCTTTCGCTGCGACAAACTCACTCGCCAGAGCCGCATCTACGGTATCATCGCCCACCCGGTAGCACATTCCAAATCTCCACACATCCATAACCGCGCCTTCCAAGCTCGCCGTCTCGATGCCGTGTATATTCCCTTTCTAGTCGCTGCCTCGCATCTCAGTGATTGGATGGCGCTCGCCACAAAGCTACCCGTCGCGGGCTTCAGCGTAACGCTTCCTCACAAGCAGCGCATTCTTCGTTATCTCGATGTGGTTGAGCCGACGGCCAAACGCATCGGCGCGGTCAACACGGTGTGGCGCAAGGCAGGCAAATGGCGCGGCACAAACACCGACACTGACGGAGTCATCAAACCTCTGACCCGCCATTTGCGCTTGCCTCACGCTTCGATATTGATCGCCGGTTATGGAGGAGCCGCGCGTGCTGCTGCGTTGGCCCTCACCGACGCCGGTGCCAGGATCGCCATCACCGGTCGCAATATGAGAAGCGCGCAAGCTCTCGCCAAGGCGGTCCGAGCCGAACCGATCACGTTAAAAGAATCTCAAATCCGGCATTTCGATGCGTTACTGCATGCAACTCCGGTCGGCATGTTTCCGAACCCGAATGAATCCCTGTTCAACGATGTGATCCCGGCCCGCATTGTTTTCGATATGGTATACAACCCCCACGAAACGCTTCTCCTCAAGCAAGCCAAAGACCAAGACTGCACCATCATTCACGGTTCGGACATGCTCTTAGAGCAAGCAGCGCGTCAGTTTGAAATCTGGACCGGCGAATCTGCCCCGCGAGCCGCCATGCAAGCCGCTCTTGAACAACACGTCTCAAGCTGAGTCTTCCGGCTAGCGATCACCCGGCTGCTCCAGTTTCTGGATCCGCATCTGGTGGTCGCCCAAGATGCGCATACGGTTCTCTTCCATGGCCTTCATCTGCTGGGCTCAGGAGTGCAAATTTATTGTCGATATGGCGGCTTATGTCCCCGAAGCGGCCGCTCATATCGTCGCGCAGATCGGTAATCCGCGAGCTGTTAATATCGTCCCGGCGAGAATCGCGACTGCGAGCGTAACCATATTGTGCGTCGGTCATTCTTCTTTAAGCCTAGCGTTTACTTCTTAGGCGCAGGCATGGTGGCGGGTAAGTCTTCTGGGCTTGCGTTCTGGATCTTCATGCTCGGGGTCACTTTCGTAAAATGAACGTGAACGTGTCCATGGGAGTCAAGATCGCCGGTCAACGGATTGTAGTCCGCTTCGTCTGCATAGACACTCATTGAGCCGGTGATGACTTCAACATGGCCCCGAAGTTTAAAAATTCCGCCGTCTTTTGTCTCCTTCTCTGCCGATAACGTGATCTTGTCAGCCGATGCGTTTAGAGTCTGGTTTTTTTGACCAAATCCCATGACCATAGAAATCCAAATAAATCCAGCGATGGCGAGCAGCTTCACATTGTCCTCCGCTGATGAAAAATATAAACCCGGAAGAGCTTGTGCAGCCCGTTCAAACTGCCGTCAATTCCGCGATCACAGGCGATCTCTCCCGCTCCCGATTTCTTTGTGATTGCATGTTGCATTCCTCCAGCGGCCGGCCTTACTCGAACATGTTCGCCAGGCGGTCCGTGCCCCTCCTATAATGTGCGCATGAGTTCTCGCCGCACATCCTCTATGCGCATGACGCGCCGCCAGTGGACTGCATTCATCAGCGCCACGCCGCTCCTGGGGCAAGTGACATCGAAGCCGCCCCAAGGTGCGCCCGCTCCAGCTCCGGCTTCTGCTACTCCCGAAGAGACGCTCAAAAAGGCCTATGCGGATGTCCGCGAGGTCAGCGATCGCCTCTCACATATTGAAGTGCCTATGAACGTTGAGCCCGCCTTCGCGTTTAAAGTCTAAGCGGCCCATGGGAAACGCGGCAACCAGGATCGATCAAGCGACTCTTCCCTTCGCCACCATCGCGGAGCTCAACACTGCTCTGCGCAACCGTCAGATCTCGTGTGTTGAATTGACGAAGATCCTCGGCCGCCGCCTTGACACATTAGGGCCGCAGTACAACGCGCTTGCCCTCTCTCTCACGAAGGAAGCACATAAAACCGCAAAAGACGTCGATGGCGACATGAAGCGTGAACGTTTCCGCGGTCCACTTCAAGGCATTCCCTACGCGGTAAAGGATCTGATCAGTGTTGCGAAATATCCCACCACTTGGGGCGCAAAACCTTTTGCCGATCAGGTTTTCGATTACAGCGCGACAGTCGTGCAACGCCTCGACAAGACGCAAGCGATCTTGATCGGCAAATTATCGATGGTCGAGCTCGCCGGTGGTGGCGGTTACAGTTCGGCATCGGCATCTCTGCAAGGTCCGGGGCTGAATCCATGGAATAAAAAGTATTGGTCAGGCGGGTCATCGAGTGGTTCTGGAGCAGCCGTTGCTGCTGGTCTCGTGCCTTACGCGCTCGGGTCTGAAACTTCCGGTTCCATCCTGACGCCCGCTTGCTTTTGTGGTGTGAGCGGGTTGCGTCCCACCTACGGCCTGGTGAGCCGCCACGGTGCCATGCCGCTTTCATGGACCCTCGACAAAATCGGAGTTCTCGCTCGATCTGCCGCTGATTGCGGACTCGTACTTCACACGATTGCCGGTGCTGATAACGACGACCCCAGCTCGGCGCACAAGAGCTTCTATCACACGCCGGAGTACTACCGGAAATTCAGCGATCTTAAAATCGGATACGCCGAAATCGACTTCTCTGCGTGGCCGGATGAACCGCTGCGGCCCGCATTCGCCAATGCTCTCGCAGTCGTGAAATCATTTGGTTCGCAGATGACTGAGACAAAGCTTCCCGACTTTCCCTACCGTCCCGTCATCGGAGCCATTATCGACTCGGAAGGCGCATCCGTTTTCGAGCAGCTCATTCGAAGCAGTAAGGTCGACCAATTAGCCGACCAAAGCCAGATCGACGGATTGAAGGCCTCCATGACCTATTCAGCGCTTGACTACCTGAAGGCGATGCGTGTCCGCACTCAGATTCAAGCCGCGTTCCACAAACTTTTTGCAGACCTGGATCTCCTGGTCGCGCCAACGCGTTTCAGCTTGCCCGATCCTTCCGACCGGCCCTTCGACGAGACTGAGCCGAAGCGCCCCGATCAGAAGGGTGTCGGCGGTGAGCTGGTTCCAGCCAGTAATCTTGCCGGACTTCCCGCTTTATCCGTCCCGTGCGGTTTCGTCAATGGACTCCCCATCGGTTTACAATTTGTCGGGCCGCCGTTCTCAGAAAACATGATTGTCGCTGCGGGCCGCGAATTTCAAAACCGTACCGACTTCCACAAACAGCACCCACCCGCCGCTATCTGAATTCACAGCGACGGGGTGACCCTAATAAGCGCTACTTAAGGAATTCTTGAGCGTATTGATCTTAGTCGGTCAAAGCACTTTCCCGTAAGCGCGTATTTCGACCAGAACGCCAACTTGCTACCGGATAGTTTCCGGTTCCTCAACAGTCCAGGGGCAACCCGGGCACAAGCGCATTTTGTCAATACCTCAAACGGACGAACAGATCGTGAGAGTCTGAAAGAGGGCTCGAAAAAGTAGACATCATGAATCAGCGCGACCGTCCAGACATTTCCCGAGTGCCAAAGATCGACCTCTTGGCACGCGCTATCGAGCGTCACGCCCACAGTGCCGGTGATCATGTAACAGCTATTTCCGCGCTTTCGCTTCACCGACGCAACGCTCCGACTGAGCCGGTGCATTGTATTTACGACTTTGGCCTGGCTGTCACGACACAGGGCGCCAAGCAGGTCATGCTCGGCAACAACATCTTCAACTACGGTCCAGGCGAATGCATGCTGACGCCGATCGGTTTGCCGATCGTTGCACATATCACGCGCGCCACGAGGCGGGAACCGTATCTGGCACTGTTGCTAAGACTGGAGGTCCGTTCCATTGCGCTGGCAGCGTCCGAGATGAAACTGTCGCGATCTGACGAGGATGCTGCTCCTGCTCCAATTTCGATCGAAAGCGTCGATCCAGCGTTACTCGACGCCTTGCACCGTTTGATGGAACTACTCGACGATCCGCAACTGCTTCCCTGCCTGGCCCCTCTGATCCAACAGGAACTCATTTTTCGCCTGTTGGCGGGTCCTCACGGCTCACACCTTCGGGAGCTCATGACGGCGGAATCTCCAAGCCAACAAATCGCCCGGGTGGTGGCTTGGATCAAGCAGAACTTCAATGAGACCATACGCGTGGACAAGTTGGCGGCCCACGCAAATATGAGTCCTTCCACGTTCAGGCAACACTTCCATGCCATCACTGGAATGAGTCCGTTGCAATATCAGAAGCAGTTGCGTTTAGAGGAAGCGCGGCAGCTGATGCTGAATCAAAAATATGGACGCGAGCCATGCGGCTAGTGTCGTCGGCTACGAAAGCGCCTCGCAGTTTTAGCCGCGAATACAATCGCCTGTTCGGATCTCCGCCTCAACGCGATGTCCGGCGCATGCGGTCGAACAGAGAATATCCGCTACAGTCATCTGCGACTCAGAGTACGAGCTAAAGCCTTTTCCCGTCGTATTAGGCAACGATTGCGTCAGAACGGGCAAGCCACACGGCGAAATCAGCTCTATCTTCTTAGGAGAGGGCTGCTCCTAGCATCGCTGCAAAGTAAGTGGCCCGTGTCTACTGAAACTAAACATCACATGAGGTTTAAATATGAGCCGAATATCAAAAGAAAGAATGGAAAAGGCGCAAGAACAACTGAAGACCATTTCCAAAGAAGATCACGCAAAGGTCAAGACAATAGCATCCATCGTCAAATCGCCCCGCAGCTTCATCTTCAAACTCCCAATGATTATGGAATGACGGGGTGGCGAGATCTCTTTATCCCGTCGGATGACGGGACTCCCCTCGAAGCCTGGTACATTCCCGCCAAAGGCGGAGAAAGCGACAAGCTGATTATTTTTAATCACGCCCTTCCGATGTGCCGTGCAGGTTTCCCGGGGCATTTTGGGGAGCCATGGAGCAATTTCGATGCTGTCGAGATTGATTTTGTGATTCAGTACAAGCATTTGACCGACGCTGGATATAACGTGCTCACCTACGACATCAGAAATCACGGCAACAGCAGCGCTGCGAACAACGGCGTCTGTGGTATCGGGCGGTGGGAGTGGCGTGACTGCGTAGGAGTGAAGAAGTATGTGGACAATCATCCAACGCTCAGCAAGATGACGGTTGGACTCTACAGCCAGTGCATGGGAGGCAACTCGCAATACGAAGCTATCGCCAGGCACCCGGAGCTGTTTGAGAACGTCAAGTGCATGTGCAGTCCGCTGGTTCCTTCTATGTCGGCCATCTTCCAGGCATTCTCAGAGTTGCAGGGAGTCGCCCAATATCAGGAACTCATCGACCTGGAGTTGCTGAAGATGGGCGCCTTCCCGGCTGCCGATATGACGCCACAGCTCTTTGCGGGGGCAATCACGATGCCTAACCTCACGATTCAGGTGCGGGACGACGCATGGACCAAGAACCCTGAAGACGCGCAAAAGACTTTCGACATGCTTGGAACCAAGGATAAGCAAATGATCTGGGTTGAGAACACGACTCGGCGCTTCAAGGATGGCTACAACTACTTCGGAAGGTATCCGGAAAAAGTCCTGGCGTTCTTCGATAAGCATATGAAGCACGCCGTTGATCGCAAGGAAAGTGTTGTCGTGGAAAGTGCTGTCGCGTAGGCCGCCGAGGTCGTCGTTACAAGCACGGAGAGTACATGCGTATCGGCATTCCTGGCTCTGGATTGATGGGCAGCAAACTCGGAACCATACTTGCCCGAGTTGGCCACGATGTGACCTTCAGCTATTCGCGCAGTCGCCAAAAGCTGGAGCACCTGGCCAAGGATGCCGGCGTACGCACGCGTAGATGTGTTCGGTGATTGTTAAGCGATCGCGGCGATGAGCGGAGGTTCCGGATTGCGGTCGAACAATGCGCCACTCGGAAGCTTCGCCGGCCGAGGCACGCATGGCGTCACTTTCTGGGTATCTGCCGTGCCAAGAGAGTTGGATGTCCGGCGAACGGCAGTTCCTCAACAGGAGTAAAAATGCGCACTCTGACTCCGTCCTTAGGCCTCACTCCGGCATCACGGGGAAGCACGAACGTCGTCTCTTGTAGGTTCGTTTCACGCGCGAGATCCTGCATTTCCGAATCGCTTAGCCCGCGAGCATCAGTGAACACACATAGTGGATTACCCTTCAGCCGTTCGGATGTGAAGACGTCAATTTGCACGTAATGCAAACGCCGTAACTTGTCATTGACATTCTTGGTCAGTGATGCATCTAAATCGGTGGGCAGAGCACGCGCGATGTTGGAATAGAGAGCAGCTTGAACAAACGTGCGACGGGTGCGTTCCATCTTAACCGGACATTGTACGATCCCGGCAATTTCCGACTGGCGACCAATAAGGCACGGCGCGCGCACACGATAGGCGGACGGAATGATACTTCGGTTCAACCGTTTAGAATTTTGCCAACTTAAACTCAGTCAGCCCGAATTTGGTGCTTTGCTTGATTGCTGTTCGATCACCCTGCTTGATCTTGGATGACGCGCTATCGGGAACTATCGGGATTTCAGTCTGATCGAGCGCCGACCGGCGTTAGATCGCGAGTTACGGCGATTCTCTTACAACCACTACGCTCGTCAAGTGATTTCAGGGCGCGCACTTTCACGGTGCGCACTCTTTGGGAGTACATGCCCGACACCACTGATGACGTCAACTCACACGCCATACGATCCAAAGGCTCGTCGATTAATCTTCCGGGCTGAACTCAGTCCGACCCAAGCATCTCTCCGGTCAAAGATCGACCATGATTACTATTTCGAACTCTCTTTTAAGGGAGCGGGACGCTCGACCAGTGTTGCGGGGATAGACTTCACACCAATCGCCGTTACGAGCTATCCCGCGTACGAACCGACTTCTAGCGCCGGCTGAAAACTCCGTTGCTGGTGCCACATCCAATACAGACTCACGGCGAGCTTGCGTGCCATCGCTACTTTGGCAATCCGTCGTTCGCGACGCATCGCCAGGCGCAGAAACTTGCTGCGCCATTCGGGGTCAAAGCGGGCCGCGGCTTGTCCTGCCTCTACCAGGAGAAAACGCAACAGCGCATTACCTTGTTTGCTAATGTGGCCCAGCCGCCGGTGAGCACCGCTCGAGGACTCCGCCGGAATGAGTCCGACATAACTTCCGATTTGCTTCCCGCATGGGAAACGCTCCGGGTATCCCACGAAGAGCACAAAAGCCAGCGCTGTCACAGGCCCGACTCCAGGATGAGTCATGAGAAGCCGAACTTTAGACCGCTTCTCCGCTTCCTGCTGGACGGCTGCATTGAGCTCGTCTACATCTTTGTTTAATTGATCCAGCAAATCCTTTCGTCGTCGTGTGGCCCAAGGTGCGAGTGGTAATTGCTCCAACCGCTTTCGGCCCTGCTCACTCCGCAGTCCACCTCTTCGCTGCATTCCTTCATTCATCGCCACTGCTTCCAATTGATTCAGGATCTGCGTGCGCATCTGCACCAATCGATGACGATGCCAAAGTAGTTGCTGCAGATCGCGATCCTCCAGACTGGGTATCCACACTCTGGGAAAGCGATCCTCCAACATCAGCTTGAGCAAAAACTGGGCGTCTTATCGATCGCTCTTCTGCTTGCGTCCGGCGCGGACGAGGACGTTCGCCCTACTTCGGTAAGGATAAAGAGTTGGAAACGGAGTTCTAACGGGAACGTCACTCAACCAAATGCGGCGGCTGGTTGTTACCCTGTTAGGACTTCTTTCCGGTTGTGCTGGTGGGTTTTCCCAAGACCCGAGTAGCGGCACCACAATCAAGCCTGGTTTGGGAGTAGACATACCAACACTGAAATTGGTCCAGCAACAAGATTGGTCAGTGAACAAGCACGGCTCGGGTTCTGGATTCGTGAAACACCTAACCCTTGAATCGTTCGGGTATGGAGTTTCGCCGCCAGGCCAGGGATTCGAATTTCCCCTGAGGCTTACGGACGGCGCGTTCGCGTCACACGGACTGGAATGCCCCTTTTGCCTTACACGACCGACATCGGACCGAGCGCGGTACACACTGCCGCCATTCGGCGCTCAAGCAACTTTGTCCACGTTACACGACCGAGCCGAGCTATTTACCGAGTTCGGTGGTGCAAATGCGTGGAAGCCAGACAACACCTTGATTCAACCGAACCGCCGGGGGCCATCGTTCAACGATGCCTGGTTGGTACAAGGAGTGGGCGCCGGCAGGCTGGCGGTAGACCGAAATCGGCGCCTTTGGTTGGGAGCAGCAGGCCGGTATCTAGAGAACTTCGGAGAAGGCAAGAAGCACTGGAATAGCTTTGGCGGGAGTGCCACTTTCCAGTTCGCGCATTGAGGAATGTCAGGGTTCGGGAACCGTCACGAGATCGCGAATTTCCTCTCCAATAGGTAGGTGCGGATCTCCAAATCGAGCTTGCCGGTGTTTTGTGCCTGATCTGTCGCGTCTGTATTGAATGCGACGAGATACGCAGCACGAGATCGCGGATCTAGATAAAAGTGGCTGAGAAAGCCATTTTGGTCTCCGCCATGCCCGATGTAGAGCCGGCCGCCCTCTTCATGGCGGAAGAATCCGAGGGCGATCGAATCCGTACCGTTTGCGCCGACGAGTTGAGAAGAATCGCTGGAGGCAACGTCGAGTTGTTTACCGAACATTTCCTCGAGCGAGCTGCGCTTCAGGATCATATCGTAGCGACTTTCTTTTCGATTGCCGAGCAAAAAGCAAAGATACTTCTGCATATCGGGGAACGGCGAGTTCAAGCCGCCGTTTGAAACCGTAATGCCTGTATCGAAATTGAATGGCGCCTCGCTGAGTTTTCCCTTTTCGAGGAAGTAGCTGTGGGACCGGTATTGCAAGAGGTGGTATGGAGATTGGTCGAAGTAAGTCTGATGCATCTCCAGCGGCTTGAGAATGTTCTTGTCGATATAGACCTCATAATCGTCGTCCGTTAGCCGCTCGATGATCTGGCCGAGGAAAATGATGCCGAGATTGGAATAACTGTGGCGGCTGCCAGGAGGAAATTCCACATTAGTGTAGGGCAGCATGGCGACGATCTGAGACCATTTCGTTGGCTCGAAGGGTTGCCAGGACTCGGTTCGCCAGGGCCAAGTCGGGTTGCGGAATCCGGCGCTATGCGTCAGGAGGTGGCGAATCGTAATCGATTCAACCGAGCCGTATGGATTGTGGACCTGCCGCAATTCCGGTACGTACGAAGTGATCGAGTCATCGAGACGGAGACGGCCATGGTCACGAAGCTGCAGAATAGCAATGGCTGTAAACGTTTTCGTGATGGATGCCCAGTGATAACAGGCGTTCCAGTCTATCGGTGTCTTGTTCGCGAGGTTCGAATAACCATGGAATTTTTTGATAGCCGCAGCGTTGTCGCGGATTAACAGAAAAGTGCTTCCCACAATGCCGTTTTTATGAAGCGCGGCAAAGTAAAAGTCGCGAAATTCTGATGGCTGTGTTACGGCGGCCGCGGAAAAGGCACTCACGCCGTACAAAAACTGCCTTCTCGTTGCATCATCGATGGTCATATCCACACATTGTTGCTTAGAGTTAGAAGGGAATGGCGCTGTATGCCCCGCGTGCGCTATCATCCCAGCACCCCCGAAAGGAGCGAAATGAACTTCGCTCGCCTGATTTCTTACTCGACGTGTGCAGGTACGCTCGTCTGCTGCAGCGCCTTCGCACAAGATAGCGCTGACCTTTTCTACAAGGCGATTCGTAACGACGATATGGGATCGCTGCGTGCCATCGCAGCGCCTACGTCCGTCAATACTGCCGATCGCCATGGCACGACTCCACTCATGGACGCCGCTGCATTTGGCAGCACCGATGCGATGAAGCTGTTGCTGGATCGCGGTGCGGACCCAAACACGAAGAACGCTTTTGGTGCCACTGCGCTGATGTGGGCGGCCGGGGATATAGAAAAAGTGCGGCTGCTGGTGCGGAAGGGCGCCGATGTGAATGCGCGGTCGAATATGGGGCGCACTGCTCTCATAATTGCAGTTTTTCACGACGGCAGCTTCGAAATTGCGAAACTGCTGATCGAAAAAGGCGCGGATACAACGGCGCGTGACAAACTCGGATTCACTGTGCTCGAAGCGGCTGCGCAGGGCAACGATACGGATACCGTCAGGCTGGTGCTCGCGCATGGCGGCGACGTAAAAGCGAAGGATGGGATTGGAGCGACTGCCCTGATGGCAGCGGCGAGGAATGGTAACCCCGAGGTGGTCAAATTGCTACTCGCAAGGGGCAGCGATGTCAGCACCGTTACCGTCGAGTTCTTCGAGAGCGTGAAGAACGGGCCCATTGCGCTGGGGCTATTCACTCCACTGATACTCGCGGTGCCGTATGGCGGATTTGACACCGTGAAACTGCTGGTGGAGGCCGGCGCAAATGTGAATGCTGCCGATACGCGCGGAATGACGCCCCTAATGCTGGCGGTCTCGTCCGACCGGCCGGATCCGCGAATCATTCGATTGCTTCGCTCGAAGGGCGCTGATGTGACAATCAAATCCAAGCGCGGCGAAACGGTAAGTGACTGGGCAAACAAGTTCCGGAATCCGGAAGTTCTCGAAGCATTGGGAATGACCGCGACACCGGTGGCGAGGGACGTGTCTGTTCGGCCGGTTACCGACGCAAAGCAACTGGGGGCAAAGGCAGCTGTCGAAAAGAGCATCGTCTTGCTTCAGAGGACGAACAGCAAATTTGTTGTGACGGGCGGCTGCATTGGTTGCCATGCTCAGAACCTGACCGGGATGGCAGTTAAGGTCGCGAGCATGAATGGAGCGGAAGTGGACGGCAAAGTGGATGCTGAGATGGCGCGGAGCGTGTTGCTTCTGCAGGACGGCCTTGAGCAGACATTGATGCAACTGGTCGATCCGGCTCCGGGACGCCAAGGTGTGGAGTATTCGGTGCTGCAATTTGGCGCGACGGGGCTGCGGCTTCGCGAGCCATCGATGCGCTTTTGCATTACCTTGTGGCAGCACAACTCAAAGCAGGAAACTGGTCGTACGCCCCGATACCGCGGCCGCCAATCGAGGATGGAGACTTCTTCGGTACGGCAATGGGCATCCGCTGTTTGCAGCTCTACGATATCCCCGGGCGGAAGGCTGAATTTCAGGATCGTATTCGACGGGCCGGCGCGTGGTTACAAAAAGCGCCGCCTCGAAGTACGGAGGACAGCGTGATGCAATTGCTGGGTCTGCGATGGGTCGGCATGCCGGTGGAGCAACGCGAACATGACCTTTTGGCGCTGCAGCGCGAGGATGGCGGATGGGCTCAGACTCCGTGGCTATCAAGCGACGGTTATGCAACCGGACAGGTACTGTATGCGCTGCACGAGGTAGGTATGCCGGCGAGCAATGAAGCGTATGGCCGCGGGGTTCAATATCTGGTCCGGACTCAACAGAACGATGGGTCGTGGCATGTAAGCAGTCGAGCGTCGAAATTCCAACCGTATTTTCAAAGCGGTTTCCCGTACGATGACGACCAGTGGATCTCATCGGCGGCGACCGCCTGGGCAGCTATGGGCATAGCATATGCCATACCTGTGACGAACATCGCGAACGTGCGCCAGTAGAGTTTGCGGGCAGGTTGCAACGGCACTCTGGGTAACATTGCGGGTTTGCGGTTGGTCTAATCGGAAGGCTCCTATGGATTTCAGATTCGTCTCAGTGGGCTTCTTTATATTGGCCATTATTTGCCTTCCCGTATGGCCGTATAGTGCAAACTGGACCATTTACCCGAGTGCGTTTTGCGTCTTTATTGCGGTGCTTACATTTCTGGTAAACCTTTTTGGGAAACGCGGCAGCACGGTCTGGAAAGGGAAGGGGCAGGTATAGCGTTGTAGCAGGGGTGGTCGCGGCGGGTCAGTCTTGACGTAGTGCGGTCATAGGATCGATATGCGATGCGCGCCGGGCAGGTGCGTAACAGGCGAGAAGCGCGACGAGGGCGAGAATCAGCGCCGCTGCTGCGAAGCTGATGGGATCGCTGGGCTTCACCTGATAGAGCATTCCCGCGATGCCGTGACTGGTCCAGAGCGCACCTAAAGCGCCAATCGCAATTCCCGTGAGCGCGAAGCCTAATCCCTGACGCAGTACAAACGTAGTCATGTCTGTGGCACATGCTCCGAGAGCCATGCGAATGCCGATTTCGTTGGTTCTCGATGCCACCGAATAGTACATTACCGCGAACCCCCCAATGCTGCAAGGCTCAGTGCAAAGGCCGAGAAGACACCAATGAGCCAGGTTTCAAATCGTCGCTCGATTATTTGACGGTCGAGTAATTGCTCCATCGTCGTTATCGAAGAAATGATCGCGTTTCGATTCGCCTGATGGATCAGTGTGCGTATTGAATTTGCCAATTGCGTGGGATTTGTGCCGCCAGTACGGATGACAAGATTGCCGATTTGCTCACCGCTTTGTTCCTGCACTTCATAAATCTGTGAGAAGGCCGGCTTCTCGAGACCGCCACTGCGGGTGTCTTCACAACTCCGACCACCATTAGCCAATCATCATTCCGGCCGCGTGGATCAAAGCCTTTTAGGCGGCGTCCGACGGGATTTTCACCGGGCCAGTAGCGCCGGGCGAGAGTTTCGTTCACGATCGCGACAAGCGGCGTATTGGATCCGTCGTGGTGGTTGAAATAGCGGCCCGGCAAGCAATGGTACGCCCATTGCCCGAAAATAATCACCGCTAATCTGAGTCCACACAAGCGGCTTGCAGGATGATTTCGGTTCTGGTGGCCGCCCTTCCACTTGCCTGAGAGCGTGTGTTCGTTTTTCATCCAGAAAGAACAAATTGCTGATGCCGCCGACTGCCCGAACGCCCGATAGTGCGCCAATGCGTTGCATTACCTCGCGATAAAACTGAGCCGTTTGCGGAGGGGACGTTGAATTCGCCAGTCCCAACTGGACGGTCAGGATGTTTCCGGGTTGAAACCCAACGTCGGTGTGCAGAACACCGGCGAAGCTCCGAACTAGAAGCCCGGCGCCCGTGAGTAAAACCATGGCTAGCGCGAACTCAGCAGCTACGAGAAAACTTTTGAGGCGACGACTGCTTCGAGTTTCCGTCGTGCGGCGGCCGGCCGTGTTGAGCACCTCTTGATAATCGCGTTGTGACGTTTGCCAAGCGGGGGCGAGTCCAAGAAGCACGTCAACGGCAAGGCTGATTGTCAGAGCAAAGAACAAAGAGCGCTCATTTAGATCGACATTCTGCAGCAGCGGGATATTGGCCGGAGAGAGCGCTTTCAGTACTGGTAGAAAGACAGAAGCTGTGAACGTGCCGAAGCCACCGGCAACACAGGAGAACGTTACCGCTTCGGTGAGGAGTTGCTGTACCAGGCGCGATTGTCCGGCTCCGAGCGCGGAGCGGACCGCTAATTCGCGTCCGCGTTCCGCCGCACGGGCCAGCAGGAGGTTGGCAACATTGGCGCAAGCAATCGCAAGCAGGAAGGCCACGGCGGAGAAAAGCATCCATAACGACCTTTGCACTCGTTGCGTGAAGTGCTCGCGCAATGGCACAACGCGCACGCTGTTTGTATGAAAGGGCAGATCCGCCGGGTCGGGCAACGCAGCTTCCAATCCGCTCTCGATCGCGTTCACTTCGGCTTGCGCCGCCCGCAGTGATACTGCCGGCTTCAGGCGCGCCATCACATCCCAAAACGGCCGCTGCTGGAAATTCTTCTCTTTCGGAGTGTTCCATTCCGGATGCGCCAGCACGGGTGCCCATAATTGAACATCCAGAAAAGGAACCTGGAAGCTTGACGGCATGATACCGATCACACGCCAGCGCTGATGACCAATTTCCAAGTCTTGACCCAGTGCTTGTGGCGATGAACCGAAGCGATCTGCCCACAGGCCTCGGCTGATTACCACGACGCGCTCGGCGCGCGGATTTTCCTCCGGAGTGAACGCCCGACCCAGAATGGGAGCTCTTCCGAACATGGCAAAAAGATTTGGCGAGACGAATGCACCCTGAACCCATTGCGGTGCTGTCCCACCGGTTAAGATGACGCGAGACCAACCTTCGCGAAAGGTGATCGCTAGATCATCGAACAACCGGGTTTTGCCTTCAATACCTCGA
This sequence comes from Bryobacteraceae bacterium, assembly GCA_051004875.1. Lineage (GTDB taxonomy): Bacteria > Acidobacteriota > Terriglobia > Bryobacterales > Bryobacteraceae > Bog-105. The sequence goes on along the minus strand of JBPCJX010000195.1, from coordinate 37,677 downwards.
AATCGGCATGCGACAGTGAGCCATTGGAAGCAAACGGCGGCTTGGGAGCGAAACTTGTGAGCGTTACCAGCCGCTCCGGATCATGATACGGGAGCGGACGCAAGAGGACACCATCGAGCAAGCTAAAGACTGAAACGCTTGCAGCGATGCCTAAGGCGAGGATCCCGACGACTCAGAAAAAGAAGAGCGGTTTGTGCCGGAAGCTGCGCAGAGCGTACCGGTATCGTTTTTCAGCCAATCCATGCTCAGCCAGTGCATGCTCAGCCAGTCCATAGCAGTTACGGTTCCGTTCTTAAGCCGAAGCTTTCAAGGCGTCTACCCTGGATTCCACCTAGAGATGCTTACAGCTTCGGGAAAGTGCTGTCCGAAGCCGGACAGCGTGCCGGGCTAGACAGTCTTGAGAGTCGTCGAGACCGACGCTTTGTCCCAAGCGAAGGTGAGAGCGGCAGTGTTGCTGCCTTGCTTCGCGAGTGAGATGGTGAATTGTTCAGCTGGCGACGCAGGCGGGGTGACTTTCACATCGAAGCGGCCGAGATCCTGCGATTGGTCGTACTTGAATGCGCCCCATTGATCTGCCACTTTGTCGACGATGATGGTCCATTTGTCCGGCTGCGGAATCGCGAAGAGCGAATAGCTGCCCGGGGCAAGCTCCAACGAATTTGCGATCTTGGTGCGTGCTGTGACCGTGATCTTGGTCGCTTCGTCTGCGCCAAGACGCCAGACTTCGTTGTACGGTGCGACTTGTTCACCGACATGGCGGCCCTTCAGGTAGGGTCGGCCGTAGGTGATAGTCATCTTGTTACCGCCGAGATCGACCGAGACGGTTTCGTGAGGACTAGCGCGTTTTTGCGCTTCCGCCACGGCACAGGCGAGGAGAGGGGAAACTGCAGTGAGCATAATTGCGGATCTACGAGTCATGTGTCTATTTATGTCACAGACGCGAGCGGGATGGAATTGCGCTACGAACACTTCTTCAGTTTGGCTGTATTTTGGGGGCGCAAATCGGGAACGTTCTGGCGTAATACATGGACCGTATCGCTCTGACAGCTTCCCCATGTGAAGCGATCGATATCGGCGACGCCAGTAATGGCCCTGTCAAGCGCGTTTTCGCCATTGGGCAGAGTCGCGTGGGCATTCGCTCCATGCTCGAGAAGAATGCGAACTATCTCGGTGTAGCCGTAACCGGCTGCCATTATCAGGGGTGTGTCGCCGTGCCCTCCCGGAAGGTTGACATTCGCGCCGGAGTTCACGAGAGCGAGAACGGCGCGGGGCTGGTCCTTATGGATGGCGTGCATTAGGACGGTCCAATCGTTCACGCCCGACGTGCTGTTGGGATCGGCGCCGCTCTGGACGAGAACGGGAATTACTTCAGACTGGCCGAAACGCGCGGCCCACATAAGAGCCGTTTGGCGGTCCTTGGCGGAAGGATGTTCCGCGAGTAGGCGATTCAGTTCGGTCAAATTGCCATCAGCAGCGGCTTTGCCGAGAGGATTATCCGGCTGCGGAGTGCAGGCGGCACAAACCAGGATGACTGTCGTGACTAGAATTGGCGCGCAAGTTTTGTGCATCCCCCAAGAATACGCGAGTTGACTCTGAACTGTAAAGTACTTTGTAGACTATTGGGACCAGAGTTCTAGAAGTACTGCCAGGACGCGGTAGGTACGGCTAAACGGCGCAAGAAAGGCGAATACAATAGCTTAGGGGTAAATCCTATGAAAAAAAGTATTGCATTGAGCTAGTACCCGTGCGAGTATCGATCCAGTGGTTTAAAGAAGCCAAAAGTGGTCGGAAGTGGCAGAAGAGAACGGTCTTACCAGCACGGCGATGCCAGTCGAAGCCCCTCGTGGGTTTTTCAGCGCTCGTGTCGACGAGAAGGGCCGGCTGAAATTACCTGCCGCCATAACGCAGTATTTGGGAGCATTGGGGGAGAACAAGGTATTTGTCACGACGCTAAATGGGTCTACAGCCAGAATTTACCCTATTTCGGCGTGGCTGCAAACAGAAAACTTGCTCGAAGAACCGGGCGAGGATGCCCCTACCCGGGAGGATGTCGCCTTCATTGCATCCCATTTCGGGGCGGATTCCGAGCTCGATCCGCAGGGGCGCGTGCTGGTTCCGACGGAGTTGCGGCGGGCGCTGAAGCTGGAAAACGAGCAGGTATATTTGCGCTGTTTCAAGCAGCGGATCGATGTAATTGGGCGCGAGGTTTACGAAGAACGGCTGGCGAAAGCAATGGAAGGGCTCGGCGAGAAGGTGCAGGCGCTCGAGAAGCAGGGACTGCGGTAACGGCTATGTATGGGTGCGGAGCACAGCGGCGCAGAGGGCCGGGATCTAGAGCCGCAGAAGCGGCATTATGCGGTGATGTTAAACGAGTCGCTGGAGTATCTCGCGATCCGGCCGGATGGCATTTATGTAGACGTGACGGCCGGGCTGGGCGGACATACACGGGCCATTGCGGAGCGGCTGGACAGCGGGCTGGTGATCGCGTGCGATCGGGATCCAGAATCGCTAGAGATAGCGCGCGCAAGGACGGCCAGCCGAGCAGAGCACATTCGGTTTTTTCACGGACCATTTTCAAAGTTTCCTCAAGGGTTGGAGGAGAACGGCATTGAGCTGGTGGATGGGGTCCTGGCGGATCTGGGGGCCAGCCGTTATCAGTTGAGCAGCGCCGAGCGCGGCTTTTCGCTGATGGAGGATGGGCCCCTGGATATGCGGATGGATCGCAGTCAGGGTGTCAGCGCCGCAGATTTTGTGAACGAACTGCCTGAAAAGGCGCTCGCCGATCTGATTTATCAGTTCGGTGAAGAAAGGAGGTCGCGAAGAATCTCCAGAGCAATCGTTCGCGCCCGGCCGATTTTGACGACCGGCCGTTTGGCGAAGGTCATCGAAGAGGCCGTGCCGCGAACGGGGAGAATTCATCCTGCAACGCAGACATTTATGGCGTTGCGGCTGAAGGTGAATGAGGAGTTGGAGGAGTTAGAAAAATTGCTTCGGATGGCACCGGAGCGAATACGACCTGGAGGGCGGTTCATCGTCTTGACGTTCATGTCGGTTGAGGACCGGAAAGTAAAGCAGGCGTTTCAGTCGCTCGCGCGTGGAGGGCGGGCGACGATCCTGACGAAACACGTCGTCAGGCCAAGCGAGGAAGAGATTGCGGAGAATGCAGCGTCACGCAGCGCGAAATTGCGGGCGCTGGAATTGCAATAAAAGGCTGGCTTAGAAAAAAAGAGGAAGCATGGCGTCACTAGCAAGTTTCGTGAATCGTTTCGTCGGTGTAAGTGAACTGGCTGAGGTGCGGCCAGCGGTGTGGACGCGGGCAGATTCGTGCCGGCTGCGGCCGATCGCGAACGAGGACGTATTTCTGTTCGTGAAGCGCATCGACAATACCGCCGTAGTGCGGGCGATCGATCCGTTGGCGCGGCGCGCAAGGAGCCGGTCTGTGGCCACCGGTTTTGTCGCGGCGATGCTAGTGATTGCGGGCTTGGTTCCGTCGGCGTATAACACGATGGCCGGGTTCGCACTGCAGAACCTGGAGCAAGAGCAAGCGAAGCTTAAGCAGGAGCGGGCGGCATTGGACCTGGATGAGGCCAAGCTGCTGAACCCGGCACGGCTGGTGCAATTGGCGAAATCTCTCAAGATGATGGAGCCGGTGCCGCAGCAGGTTCAATATCTGGATAGTAAGGCCAAGAATGACGCACGAAACCGTCTCCCGGTAGCGACTCAGGAGATAGGCGCGCGTTAGATGAACGTGATTCGTCGCTTCGCTCCAGGCTCCGTGCCGGCTTCAGTTGGCGACAGGGCAAAAAAATGGACATGGAAAGGCCGCCGTTTGCGCCATTAACTAAATCATCGCAGCGGTTGTTACACACGGGGCTCATCCTATGCGGATGGGCCTTTCTTATTCTGGTACGGCTGTTCGATCTGCAGGTCTTCGCGCACGATCAGTACGTGAAGCTTGGGGAATCGCAGCAGGAAAAGCTGGAAGTGATCGATGCGCCAAGGGGCGCGATCCTCGATCGTCATGGAAATTATCTGGCGATCAGCTCGCCGTCACAATTCGTCGTGGTAGATCCGCAGCGCATCCCGAACAAGGAGTTTGCTGCGGCGCTGCTGGCTCGTATTCTCGATTTAGACACGGCGAAGTTACAAACGGATCTGGAAGCGGCTGCGGCGTCAAAACACCGCCACGGATATTTTGTCGTCGATCCACACGTCTCAAACGAGAAAGCAGAGACGCTGCGGGGCATGAAACTGGATTGGCTGGAAATCCGTGAAGGACGCTTACGCAGCTATCCAAACGGGCAGTTGGCGGCGCACGCGATTGGCAATGTGGGTGGCGACGGCAAAGGTGCGGCGGGGGTCGAACTCAAGCTGGACAAGGAACTGGCCGGAAAACCAGGGCTGATGCGCCTCAAGATTGATGTAAAACGGCGCGCGTATGCGTCGGAGACCGACAGAACGCCTGACATAGGGAAGAATGTCGGGCTAACCATCGACAGCCAGTTACAGCAAGTCGCGGAAGAAGCTTTAAGAGCGTCGGTTATCAGCAACCATGCGGCGCATGGGAGCTTGGTGGCGATGAACCCGAAAACGGGAGAGATTCTGGCCCTGGCAAACTATCCGACGTACGATCCGAATGAACGGCTGCACTTCGGTGAACTGCCGCGGGGACGCGAGGATTTGGCGGTAGTAGCACCATTTGAACCGGGCTCCGTGTTCAAAGTGATTACGTTATCGGCTGCGCTCGAGACGACGCGGCTTCGTCCCGAGACGATTATCAATTGCGGGAACGGCTCAATGACGATCTTCGGGCGCGTGGTGCACGATCACAAATCGTATCCGGCGCTGTCGATGGAAGACGTGCTCGCGAAATCGAGCAACATCGGCGCGATTCGAATCGGCATGACGGTCGGAACTAAGAATTTGTATGACTACATCCGGCGGTTCGGGTTTGGCCGCCGAACAGGAATCGAACTGCCGGCGGAAGCACCGGGAATGGTTCGCCCGCTCGCGCGATGGCAACCGACGTCGATAGGCTCGGTGCCGATGGGGCACGAGATCAGTGTCACTTCCGTGCAACTGGCGCAGGCCGGCAGCGTAATTGCAAACGGCGGATTCCTGGTCCATCCGCATTTGGTGGCGTGGAAGCAAGCTCCTGGAGGCGCGAGGGAAAAGGCGAAAGTTTCACGACCGGTCCAAGTGCTGCAGCCCCAGAATGTGATGACGATGCGAATGATGATGCACCGCGTGACAATGCCGGGCGGGACGGCGCAGCGCGTCCATATTTCCGGTTATACGCTGGCCGGTAAGACCGGGACCGCGCAGATATACGATTTTGCGCATCGCGTTTACACGCATAAATACAATGCCTCATTTCTGGGGTTTGCGCCGATGGAAAACCCGGTCATCGTGATTGTGGTGACGGTTACGGGAACCACGGGGTTAGCCGGTTATGGCGGGGCAGCGGCTGGACCGGCGTTTGAGACAGTGATGGCGACCGCGTTACGGCTGATGGACGTTCCAAGAGATGTGCCACAAGAGATTGAAGCTGAGGAACTGATCGCGGAGAAGGCGAAAGCGAAGTCCAAAGACAAAGAGATTGACGACCTGCCATTAGCCGAGCTGAGTAATCCACCCACGCCAGAGGATTTGAAGGAACAGATGGGCGAGGTGGAATCGGGTGCAACTGCTTCTCAGACGCTTGGGTCAAGTGGGCCGATGGTCCCGAGCTTTATCGGTGAAACAGTAAGGAGGGTAATGCAAGAGGCCACTGAGAACGGCATTGAAGTGGACATGCTCGGCGAAGGCCTGGCGCGAGAGCAGCATCCGGCGCCCGGCGCTGTTCTGAATCCAGGCGAACACATACAGGTGAGGTTTGCGCGATAGCGGCGCGATCGGCGATGGAGCTGAAACGTGTGCTGGAAGGAGTCCCGGTGATCTCGAATGTGCCAGCCGGATTACTGGATGCGGAGATACGGGGCTTGGCGTATGACAGCCGCAAGGTGGAATCAGATTATTTGTTTTTCGCTTTCGCGGGCGCGAAGGCCGATGGCGCGCAATTTGCGAATGCGGCGCTGCAGAAAGGAGCCCTGGGAGTGGTGAGCGATCATCCCAGCCCAGGCGGATTCCGCGGGACATGGCTGCAGGTGATGCATGGGCGGCAAGCGCTTGCGTCTGCTTCCAGGAACTTCTATGAGAACCCGGATCAACGGCTGGCGTTGACGGCTGTGACCGGGACGAATGGAAAGACGACCAGCACGTCGTTGATTGATGCGATGCTGCGGGCGGCCGGGAAGACCACTGCGCTGATCGGCACGATTGAGTATCACCTGGCGGGTCGTGTGCTGCCGGCTGTCAATACGACACCAGAATCGCTCGATCTGTTCCGGATGTTTCACGATCTAGAGCAAATGGGCGGAACACACGCGACGCTCGAAGCGTCGTCGCACGCATTGGACTTAGGGCGCATCTACGCGATGGAACTTCATACAGCTGGATTTACGAATTTCACTCGCGACCATCTGGACTATCACCACACAATGGAAGCGTATTTCGCCGCAAAACAGTTGTTATTTAAACCACGCAACGGGCGTCCTCCACGCTTCGCGGTTTTGAACGCGGACGATGAACGGGGAAGGCGCTTGGAGCTGTCCTCCGAAACGAGCGTCTTCTGGTACAGCCTGAACAAAGGTGGAGGCGGCCGGGATACCGGACGCGCAAGCGACACGTGGGTGCGCGCGCTAAACGTCGAATCTTCATTCGAGGGGCTGCGCTTCGTGGTGGAAGCAGGCGAGAGGCGGTTCGTCGTAGAGTCGCGACTGGTCGGGCAGATTAACGTGTATAACATTTTGCTGGCGTGCTCAGTGGCGCTGACACACGGCTTGAGTGAAGAACACATTCAGAAGGGATTGGCAGAGTTGCGGACAGTGCCGGGCAGGTTTGAAAGGGTAGAAGAAGGGCAGCCGTTCATGGTTGTGGTCGATTACGCGCACACCGACGACGCGCTGCGCAACGTAATAGCAGCGGCACGCGGCATGGATCCCAAGCGCGTGATTACCCTTTTTGGATGCGGCGGAGATCGTGACCGCTCCAAGCGGCCGCTGATGGGAATGGCAGCCGCGGAGCTGAGCGATTTCGTGGTGTTGACCTCTGACAACCCGCGGAGCGAGGACCCGCTTGCGATCATGAACGACGCGAGTGTTGGTTTAAAGCGTTACGATACGCCCCACGTAGCGGAGCCGGATCGTGAGCGTGCGATCAAAAAGGCGATCGAGACGGCAAGTGCCGGCGATGTTGTGATCCTGGCGGGCAAAGGGCACGAAACGTATCAAGTTTTGAAGGACGGGCCTATTCCGTTTGATGACCGCGAGGTGGCACGGCGGGTGCTGCGTTCGTTCGGCTATGTCCGCGATTCCCAGAAAGCGCGAGCCCCTGAAAAAAAGAACGCAGAGCATTCGTAGGCGCAGGATGGAGTTCTCGCTGGCGGAGGTTGAAGGTGCGATCCGCGGGCGAAGCTTGGGCAAGGTTCCAGAGTTGCGCGTCCAAGGATGGAGTATCGACTCACGAAGGGTTCGCAATGGTGATTTGTTCTTTGCCATCAGAGGTGAAAGGCATGACGGTCATGCGTTTACGAGAGCTGCGCTGAAACAGGGCGCAATTGCAGCAGTGGTTAGTGAGCCAATCGAGCCTGCCGAGGGAACGCTACTCGAAGTACCGGATACGCTCGCTGCGCTGCAGCAATTGGCGCGGTGGGCACGCAAGCGGTGGGCTCGGCCGATAGTTGCGGTTACAGGCAGCGCGGGGAAGACAACGACCAAGGATGCGATCGCCGAGTTGCTGGGCGTTCGCTTTCGGGTTGGGAAGACCGCTGGCAACTTGAATAATCACATCGGGCTACCGCTATCGATCTTGCGCATTCCGGATGACGCCGAGGTTGGCGTGATTGAGCTTGGGATGAACCATGCAGGCGAAATTCGAGAGTTGGCGGGAATCGCGCAGCCGGAAATCGCCGTCGTGACGAATGTCGGATTTGCGCATATAGAAACATTCGCTTCGATAGAAGAGATCGCGGCGGCAAAACGAGAACTGATCGAATCGTTACCTCCCACTGGGGTAGCAGTCCTGAACGCGGATGATGAGCGGGTGGCGGCGTTCCGCGCAGCACACACCGGCCGTACTGTGACATATGGTTTTTCGGAGGATGCCAATGTACGGGCGACGGACGTGGAGATGAATGCTGAGGGCGCAGCGTTTACCGTAGGCGGCGTGCGCTTCCATACAGTGCTGACGGGGCGCCACAGTGTTTCGAATATTCTGGCAGGCCTTGCAGTCGCTAGGGTATTCGATATTCAGTTTGAGGAGCTTGTGGCGGCAGTGGCAGGTCTCGCGGCTGGGGAAATGCGCGGCGAGCGAAGCCACTGGCGTGGTGTAACGGTTCTGAACGATAGCTACAATTCGAATCCCGAAGCGGCGCGCAGCATGATCGACGCGCTTCGCGAAGAGCCGGCCAAGCGCCGCATCGCAGTGTTAGGGGAGATGCTCGAACTTGGCGGTATGTCCGAGGCTTTGCATCGCGAAATAGGCCATTATGTCGCGATGGCGGGCGTGGATGTGCTGATTGGGGTACGCGGCGTGAGCCAGTCCATGATTGAAGAAGCGCAAAAAGCGGGTCTTCGTCCTCATGCCGCGTTTTTTTTTCAAGACCCGGAGACCGCCGGGGAATTCTTGCGAAATTTCGTCCGGGCGGGCGACGCAATCCTGTTCAAAGGGTCACGGGGCACACATATCGAAAGAGCACTCGCCAGAATGGAAGCATAGGCGATGCTCTACTGGCTTCTGTTTCAAGTTCTTCATAATTATGTTCCTGCTTTTCGCGTATTCGGCTACATCACGACGCGCGTCGCTCTGGCGAATTTGACGGCTTTGTTCATAGCTCTGGCGCTTGGGCCGCGGACGATCCGGAAGCTTAGTGAATTGAGTTTTGGACAACATATCCGCGAAGCGGGTCCGCAGTCTCATCAGAGGAAATCGGGTACGCCCACTATGGGTGGCCTGTTGATTGTCGTAGCGATTGTGGTTCCAACGCTGCTGTGGGCGAATCTTCAAAACAGGTATATCTGGGTGGCCCTACTGGGACTGGTCGGTTTTGGCCTTATCGGCTTCATCGACGATTACGCCAAACTTTCCAAAAGGCGAAATCTAGGGTTGACCGCATACCAGAAGTTTTGGGCTCAGGTCGCATGCGCGATGGTGATTGGGTTTCTTTTGCTGCTGCTGCATGCTAACCAGGCCTACTCGACCGCTATCAACGTTCCCTTTTTTAAACAGTTCAAACCGGACCTCCTGATCGAGCCATTGACCAAAAGTTTTTGGACCTATCCACTAGCCTTCGTACTGTTTTACATCTTTATCGTTTTTATTATGGTGGGCTCCTCAAATTCGGTGAATCTGACAGACGGGCTGGATGGATTGGCGATAGGTCTGATGATCATCGCCTCAGGCGCGATGACGGTGCTGACTTACGTTTCGAGTCATGCAAGTTTCTCTCAATATTTAGACTTGGCGCGGCTGGCAAATTCGCAGGAACTGACAATCTTCTGTGCGTCAATGATGGGCGCGAGCGTGGGTTTTCTTTGGTACAACTGCCATCCGGCGCAGGTGTTTATGGGAGACGTAGGGTCGCTCGCGTTGGGCGGCGGATTGGGGATTGTCGCGGTGCTGATCAAGCAGGAGATTCTGCTTGTATTCATCGGCGGCGTTTACGTAATCGAAGCTCTGTCGGTGATTTTGCAAGTGGGGAGCTACAAGCTTCGGCACGGAAAACGCATTTTAAAAATGGCACCCATCCATCACCACTTCGAGGCATTGGGCTGGGCGGAATCGAAGATCATTGTGCGCTTCTGGATCGCCGGACTGGTGATGGCGTTGTTTGCGCTGGCGACTCTGAAGCTGAGATAGCAAGGCGAGCAGTTTGGAACTGGCTGGACAAGACGTTTTGGTGATCGGGACGAAAAGGTCAGGGCAGGCCGCGGTGGAGCTACTGTTAACCCAGGGTGCACGCGTGAGGGCCATGGACGAGAGGCCGCTCAGTCGCGAGGAGCAGGCCAAGTTTGACGAGTTAGGCGTGCAAGTCGTGCTTCAGGGAGCGGAGAACATCAATGGTGAAGGCCGGGTGCCCGACATGATCGTGGTCTCGCCCGCCGTTCCGTATGATTTGCTGATGCTAGGTTCAGCAAGAGCGCGGGGCATTCCCGTCATCGGTGAGGTTGAGCTTGCTTCGTATTTTCTGAAGGGCCCCGTCATTGGAATCACGGGATCGAACGGTAAAACGACTACGACGGCGTTGACCGGGCACTTGCTGGAGAAGAGCGGGATAGCTTGCCAGGTTGGCGGAAACATCGGACGCGCCGTGACGTCGATGGTCAATACATCGGTGGAAAAAAAGTGGAATGTGATCGAGTTATCAAGCTTTCAACTCGAATCGATTCGTAGTTTTCGAGCGCAGATCGGGGCATGCATGAATGTGACGCCCGATCATCTGGACCGGCATTATACCTTCGCAGGCTATGCGGATGCCAAGTCGCGTTTATTCGAGACACAGCAGACGGGAGATTTCGCTGTGCTGAATTATAGCGACACAACGTGCCGCGGCTATGCGAAGCGAACGAAAGCGGAAGTGTATTGGTTCAGCGCGTTAGAACAAGTTCCGGAGGGCGTTGGGATGAACGGCGACGAGCTGTATTTCAATGGCCGGCCGTTTATGAAACGATGCCAGATAAAGTTGCGAGGTCTGCACAATGTCGAGAATGTCATGGCGGCTGCGGTAATGGCACAGCTGGCCGGCGCAAATTTGGACGACATCGCAACGGCCGTTGAGTCCTTTCCGGGAGTGGAGCATCGCCTTGAATTCGTGCGCAATCTGGACGGCGTTGCTTATTACAACGATTCCAAAGCGACGAACGTGGATGCCACGTTGAAGGCGATTGACGCGTTTCAGGAGGGCTTGTGGATCATTCTGGGCGGCAAGGATAAAGGAAGTGATTACACAGCATTAAGCGCACCACTCCGGAGGAAGGCAAAAGCGGCGTTGTTGATTGGCGCAGAGCCGCCATACCCTCATGCAGCAGCACCACTGATCAAAAAAGCCTTACGTGATGCGGTGCCGTTGGTCGATTGCGGGACCTTGGCGACAGCGGTGAAATACGCGCGAGAGCATGCCGCAGCTGGGGAAGTTGTACTGCTTGCCCCGGCTTGCGCCAGCTTCGACCAGTTTCAGAATTATGAAGAGCGCGGGAGCATGTTCAAACAATTAGTGTCAGAATTGTTTTAAAGAAAATGGCGCAACGGCTCAAGACCGATTGGATTCTATTCCTGACCGTGCTGTGTCTAGTCTGCTTCGGCTTGGTGATGGTGTATAGCGCGTCATCAATCGTGGCGGAGTTGAAGTATCATGTCTCGAGCACATATTTCTTTGTGCGGCAGTTGGGGTGGGCTATATTTTCGTTTTTTATATTGCTGTACTGCATGAAACGGGACTACAGGCGATGGAACAACGCGAGATGCGCCTTTGCAGGGTTGGGCCTGGTTTTGTTGTTGCTGCTTTTGGTCTATTTCACGGATAGCTCGAGCCACCGATGGTTGAAAGCCGGGCCGTTCTCGTTGCAGCCTTCGGAATTGGCAAAGCCGGCGTTAGCGCTGTTCCTGGCGTTTTTCCTTTCCCGCCGTTTAGGCGTTGTGAACGATAAACACACGCTGCGTCCGATTGCAGTCTCAATTTCTGTGATCGCGCTTGCCGTAGCGGTTGCGGATCTTGGAACCGCTGTGGTGATTGTTGCGACGAGCATGGCGGTTCTCTTCGTGGCGGGCTTGGAGTCCCGGTATTTAATTGTGTGCGCGGCTCTGGCTGCGCTGCTCGGAGTTGGATTCATCGTCATGAAGCCGTATCGGCTGGCGCGTGCCATCGAGTTTTTAGACAAGGATCATAAGCTGCTGTCGAAGGTCGACCCACAAGGACGAATTCTCGAATACGCAAAAAAAACAGCTTCGACGAGCGATCCGGGGTACCAACAACGACAGGCCAAGATCGCGATCGGGTCGGGGGGACTCACTGGGCTCGGGCTGATGGAGAGCAAGCAGAAAATGCTCTATCTGCCGGAGGCGCATACGGATTTCATCTTTGGTGTGGTAGGGGAGGAGACCGGACTGCTCGGCTGTGTTTTCCTGCTGCTCGGGTTCTTGGTAGTGCTGTGGCGCGGCGTGCATGTGTACTTTCATGCAGCGGATGATTTCGGGCGATATCTCGCGCTCAGCGTGACGCTAGTTGTGGTAGTGCAGGCGCTGATCAATATCAGTGTGGTGCTGGACCTAGTGCCAAACAAAGGGATTCCGCTTCCGTTTGTCAGCTATGGCGGAAGCTCGCTGTTAAGCACATTGTTGTCGATCGGAATGCTGTTGAGCGTGAGCGAACATGCGGCGTAAGAGGCGAGTCCGGCATTTAGTTTTAAGCGCTGAACGCAGACGCGAGAGACGCCGATGCGGGGGATGATTGCGGTACTCGTTCGTGATGACGGGAGGCGGTACGGGAGGTCACGTATTTCCTGCGCTGGCGGTGGCGCGGGTGCTGCGGGAGCGCGGACACGAGTTGCTCTTCATTGGTACTCGGGAAGGAATGGAGTCGCGGTTGGTGCCGGAGTCCGGTTTCAAAATTGAATTCATTCGCAGCGGCGGCTTAAAACGCGTGGGACTGCGAAGGCAAATCCAAACGGCGGCGCTGTTGCCCGGGAGCATTGGCGCGGCATGGCAATTGTTGAAGCGGTTTCGCCCTGGAGCGGTGTTCAGCATGGGAGGCTATGTTGCGGCACCGGTCATGGCGGCAGCACTGTTAGGTAGGATTCCTTTGGTCGTGATGGAGCCTAATGCGCTTCCTGGGCTCGCGAACCGCAGAGTGGCAGGACGCGTCTACCGGGCGCTGGTGGGATTCGAAGCGACGCAAGCGTGGTTTCCGCGAGGTAAGTGCGAGGTGACCGGGTTGCCAGTGCGGCCTGAGTTCTTTGATATTGGGCCCAAGCGCGATAGTGCGTTTACAGTGCTGATTACAGGGGGAAGCCGGGGGTCGCGCACCCTAAATCGGGCATCACTCGAAAGTTGGAGCTTATTCCGGGAGAGCAAGAGGCCGTTTCGGATCGTGCATCAGACGGGTGCAGCCGAGTATGAATCGCTGGCAAAAGCGTTTTCCATGGCAGGCATGGAAGGCGAGGTGGTTCCCTTTATCCGGGACATGCCGGAAGCGTTTGCAAATGCGGATGTAGTGGTTGCCCGCGCGGGAGGTGGATCTGTGAACGAGATTGCGGCAGCAGGAATGCCTTCGGTGCTGGTACCGCTTCCGTTTGCGGCGGACGATCATCAGCGGCGGAACGCGGAAATTTTAGTAGATACGGGTGCGGCGCGTATGGTGACCGATGGAGAGATGAACGGGGTGCGATTGTTTCATGAAATCGAGAGGTTGCGCGACGATCCCGAGCAATTGGAAAGGATGCGGGCCCACGTTCGCCAATTCGCAAGACCTGGTGCTGCCGAACGCGCGGCAGAAATACTCGAAGAGGCTGCCGCTGCGAAGAAAAAACCGTAAGGAATCGACAAAGGTCGCTTTGCACATTGACACCTTGCGAGAAAGCCGGAACAATACGTTTGAGAAATGTTTTTTCAGCCCCAACACGTGCACTTCGTGGGAATCGGGGGCATTGGGATGAGCGGTATCGCCGAGGTTCTGCTCAGCCTGGGGTATCAGGTCTCGGGATCTGACGTTAGATTAAGCCCGCTAACCGAGCGTTTGACGAAGCTTGGCGCGACAGTTTACCTGGGCCATGAAGCGGGGAACGTCGCAGGGGCGAGAGCAGTGGTTGTCACGTCCGCGCTGGATTCCGGCAATCCGGAGGTCAGCGAGGCGCGACGATTGCAGATCCCGGTCATCCCACGTGGCGAGTTGTTGGCCGAGTTAATGCGGTTGAAGTTCGGCATAGCGATTGCCGGCAGCCACGGAAAGACGACCACTACTTCGATGGTGGCGTCGATCATGAATGCGGGCGGTCTGGATCCGACCATCGTGGTTGGGGGACGCGTGGCCGCAATGGGTGGGTCGAACGCGCGCGTTGGCAAGGGCACGATCCTGGTCGTCGAATCAGACGAGAGCGATGGTTCTTTTTTGAAGCTTGCACCAATCGTTGCCGTAGTGACGAACATTGACCGCGAGCATTTGGATCATTACGCCTCGCTAGAAGAGATTGAAGCGGCATTTGTAGATTTCGTCAATAGAGTACCGTTCTATGGCGCGGCCGTGTTGTGCATGGAGGACGAGAATATCCAGCAGATTTTCCCGTCCATACGCCGGCGGACCATCACGTATGGACGATCCGCACAAGTGGACTTGGAGATACAAAACGTTGTTCTATCGCCAACGGCAAGCAAGTTTCGCATTCGGCGGAGGGGTGAAGATCTCGGCGTATTTCATCTGAATGTCCCAGGGGCGCACAACGTTTTGAACGCGGCTGCGGCGATCGCCGTGGGTCTGGAACTAAACATCTCTACGGAACGAATTCGTGAAGGCGTGGCCTCGTTCAGCGGTGTCGATCGGCGGTTTTCAGTGAGCGGAGTGGAGCGCGGAGTAACCGTGGTGGACGATTATGGACATCATCCGACCGAGGTGAAGGCGACGTTGGCGGCAGCCCGGCTTTCGTCGTATCGTCAGATTCGCGTCTTGTTTCAACCGCATCGCTTCTCGCGAACAAAACACCTTCTCGACGAGTTTGGGACAGCGTTCCATCAGGCGGACGATTTATACCTGCTTGATATCTATGCGGCGTCCGAGCCTCAGATTGAAGGAGTGACGACCGAAAGTTTACTTGAAAAAATTCGTTCTTATGGTCACCGATCTGCGCACTACGCACCCAGCATGGAGGAAGGCGTAGCCGCGATTGCCGCAGCTTCAGGTCCTGGAGACTTGATCGTTACCTTAGGCGCGGGCAATGTTTCGCAGGCCGCGGAAAAGATTCTCGAGAAGTTGCGGGAGGCGACGTAATGGCGCGGCGCCCTCAAGAAGAACGAAGCAGCCGCAGTACGCGGGAGCGCGGAGATCAGGAATCGCTGTGGGCGGAAATCCGGTGGGGCCGCTTCATCGGCTGGATGATTCTAGGCTTCTTGGTTCTCGTGGGCACACTGTTTGCGTGGCGCGGCACAGAGGAGTTCTTAATCAAGGACAGCCGCTTTCGGATTGTGGAGGCGGAGGAATTTGCCGGGCAAAGCCCGAATCTTATCGTCGAAGGGATACATTATGCGTCGGCTTCCCAGATCCGTCACATCTTCGCGGCGGATTTCGGTCGCAGTCTTTATCTCGTTCCATTACAGACACGGCGTGAGCAGCTATTGGAGATCGACTGGGTGGAACAGGCGAGTGTATCGAAGATATGGCCGAACACGATAAAGGTTTGGATACACGAGCGCATTCCAGTGGCATTTGTGCGTTTGCGGCCGAACGCAAGGGATGGAATGTCGCAACTCGCGCTAATCGACAAAGATGGATACCTGTTGCGGCCAAGAGTAGCGGCGAAGTTTACTTTACCGGTGATCACGGGCGTTCGCGAGAGTGAAAGCCTGGAGAACCGGCGGGCTCGCGTGCGGAGGGTATGGGGAATGCTGAAAGATGCAGGTCCGCTGGCCGAGCAGATTTCGGAAATCAGTGTGGCCGATCCAAACAATCTGATTGTCGCGGAGCACGTACACAATCGCGTGGTGAATCTAATGCTCGGTGACGAGAATTACGCCGAGAGACTGCAGAATTTCCTGGCAAATTACAACGAGATCGAGCGAAAACGCCCGGATGCAAGAACGATGGACTTGCGTGTTGACGGCGTGATTACGGCGGTAGGAGACGATTCGGGTGGGAAATAAAACAAAACTGGCTGTGGGGCTGGACTTGGGCAGCACCGCCACGCGCGTGCTGATATGCGCGATTGAAGAAGACGGA
This sequence comes from Bryobacteraceae bacterium, assembly GCA_051004875.1. GTDB lineage: Bacteria > Acidobacteriota > Terriglobia > Bryobacterales > Bryobacteraceae > Bog-105. The sequence goes on along the minus strand of JBPCJX010000195.1, from coordinate 21,659 downwards.
ATCAAGTTTCTTGGGTATGGTGAGGCCCCTGTACAAGCATGGAATAAGGCGCGCCTGGCCGATCAAGAGGCGCTCGCGGCGAGCATCCGTTCCGCGCTTCAGGAGGCTGAGCAACGGGCGCAAGCGTCGCCGGAATCCGCAGTCATGGGCGTGGGTGGAAGCGTCACTGGCGTGAATAGCCGCGGGCTATATGAGTTTGGGAGAAGACGCAGTATAGAACCCGATGATTTGCGGTACGCCGTGGAATTAGGGGCGCGCGTGCGGCTAGAAGATGAGCGCGAAGTACTGCAGATCTGTCCGCAGGATTTTACGCTGGATGGGCGAGCTGGCTATCGCAATCCGAAAGGCATCTCGTGCGCGCGGTTGGAAGCGAATGTGCATGTGGTAACCGCGTCGGCGCAGGAGCACCAGGGCCTGATAGCGGCGGTGCATCAGGCGCATTTGGCGGTCGAAGAATCTGTTTTCGAAGGGATTGCGGCGGCATATGCAGCCGTATTGCCGGCGGACCGTGCGCGAGGCGTGGCGGTGATTGACATAGGCGCACAGTCGACGCACTTAGCGGTGTATGACGGGGATGCACTGCTGCTTGCGACCGCGTTTCCGTTAGGTGCAGATCTTTTTACCCGAGATCTTTCGTTGCTGCTGAAAGTGAATTACGAGGATGCCGAGAACCTGAAACGCGAATACGGCTGTGCGGTAACAAATTTGGAATCAGATCACAGCACCATCGAGATTCCATCGGCCGAAGGGCGCGCCCCCCGGGAAGCGCCGCGTCACCAACTGAACGAGATTCTGGAAGCGCGCGCGGAAGAGATTGTCGAGCGGGTTTATGCCGAGATTCTGCGCGTCGGCATGGAGCAGTCGCTTCTGGAGGGCGCAGTACTGACCGGGGGTGGCGCGCTGCTTCCGGGCATGTGCGATGTGGCCGAACGCGTGATGAAGTGTCAGGCAAGGAACGGCTTGGCAACTGGGATCGAGGATTGGCCTCAGGAATTGGATACGCCGGTTTGGACGACCGCCGCTGGACTAGCGATGTACTCGGGAAGGTTGAAGCTGAAACGCGATTGGAAACGCGCCACTGCAGGGTTGGCGGGATTGGTGTTGAAGTAGCGAGTTATAGAAGAGAAACGAGGGAAAACAATGACAGACGATTTGAAATTCCTGATCGAAGATGAAGTCCAGCTTGGGACCAACATCAAGGTGGTCGGAGTGGGCGGCGGAGGTTCGAATGCCGTGGCTCGAATGCTGCAGGAGGGACTCGGCGGCGTCGAGTTCTATGTATTGAACACGGACAAGCAGGCACTGGGCGCTTCGCCGGTGGCCAACAAAATAGCGATCGGGAAGAAGCTCACCAACGGGCTAGGGGCGGGAGCGGATCCCTCGGTTGGCCGGCACGCGGCACTCGAGGATACGGAGCAGATCATCGAAATTCTGGAGGGTGCCGATATGATCTTCGTCACAGCGGGACTCGGAGGCGGCACCGGCACAGGCGCCGCACCCGTTGTGGCGACACTGGCAAAGGAATTAAACGCACTCACCGTCGCTGTCGTAACTAAGCCGTTCGCATTTGAAGGACCGCGCCGCATGAAGCAGGCTGAGCGCGGCTTGGCCGAGCTTGCAGGTAGCTGCGACACGCTGGTCAGCATTCCTAACGAAAAACTTCTCGGCCTGGTACCGAAAGGGACGAGCTTTTTTGAATCGTTCCGGCTAGCCGATGATGTTCTGCGCCAGGCTGTGCAGGGCATTGCGGACATTATTACAACACCTGGATTGATCAATCGCGACTTCTCCGACATTCGAACCATCATGCTCGGCATGGGCTACGCCATGATGGGGACGGCGGTCGCGTCAGGTGAAAATGCGCCCGTGGATGCGGCGCGAAAAGCGATCAACAGCCCCTTGATGGAAGAAGGTGGCGTGTTGGGCGCGCGCGGCGTGCTGATCAATATTACGGCCTCAAGCCAGCTGGGTATTCATGATGTGAATGAGGCTTGCAATCTGATTCGAGCCGCAACTCAGAATGATGATTGCCAAATCAATTTCGGCGTGGTGTTGGATGAAAGAATGAGCGACAAGGTGAAGGTTACGGTGATTGCTACAGGGTTCCAGAGGGATTCGCTACCCGAAATCGATCGCCGGAGTCCACACTTTCCGTTTACGGCGCCGGTTATGCCGGATGTCGTTTCGACGTCCGAGCAGCCGTCAGTGGAAGCACGCGATGCTCAGGAGCCCGCCATGGAAGAGATTCAGACCGGGAATGATTATGAGCTACCGGCGATTCTGCGGAAACAAAGAAGAATGGTACAGTAAGCCCGGGGGAAATAGTTTGCGTGTTGGGCGTTCCCGACTATAGCGGGCGTCGCGCGACGATTTCTGCAACCGAACGGCGATGCGCAGTGTCGTTCGGCTTGCCTTCGTAGTAATGGAGAATGTTCCACCCGTCGAAATAAGTTCGTAGTTCGCCCGGCCTCGCGCGTGTATGGGTCGGCTCCTCACCCGGCTCGATGATATGAATAATTGCAAGCAGGACGCCGCCAGGCACGATTCCTTGTTTAGCCGGTTCAAAGAGATCGCGCTGGAAATAATAGCACATCGCAATTAGATCCCACGCCGACGGCTTGATCATGTATTGGCCTCGTTCAAGTTCCGCCTCTTGCGCATCCACCTTGAGGCCGTTCTGCGAAGCTCTGGTCCGGAGTGTATCTATAGCAGCAGGGGATGCGTCGACGGCCGCAACGCTCCAGCCGTGTTTCGCAAGCCATAGCGCATTTCGACCTGTTCCACATGCCAGGTCGAGAGCTTTACCAGCTTTCAGCCGCTGCGCCGTTTGGATTAAGAGTGGGGTAGGCGGGGCATCGAAATCTTCAGAGAGCCGCTCTTTGGAACGGTAACGCCGGTCCCAACCGCGAATGTCCATAGGTTTGGATTAAGTCGGCGGGGGGGATCAGCGCGGCGCTCCCGTCAGGCACCTATCAGCCGCGCATAAAGGCTGCGGGCGACGCCGATATCTATAGTGCCCTTGATAATCGCTCGACCGTCCGGGAAAAACGTCAGGTGGTACTTGGGCAGCACAATGCGTAACGCGAATTCATTGACGCGCACATCTCCGAGCGGCCGGAGGCGGGTGGCGAGCTCCGCGAGGTTCAGCGGCCTAGAATTCTCATGCAATTGAACTGCGTTTCGCCCGCAAAGACTCACAGGTGTTCGATGGCGACCTTCAAGGTATCGGAAATTACGTGCCGCGCAGACCGGGCATGCAGGATCGCGTCGGCCAGCGGCAATGTGCCTGCTCGTACCTTCCCAAACGTCGAGCGTGTGGATGCGGCATTCGAAGCTCGGCCAGCCCACAAGTAAACGTAAGGCGGCGGCAACTTGCAAAGCAGCAACAGCGGTCGTTGTCGACGCGAGCACGCCGCTGACATCACAGGTAAGCTGAGGTCCGCCGGGCGGCTCCGGGTATACGCAGGCGAAACACGGTCCCCGCTCAGGTACAACGGGCATCACGACACCATAGCTGCCGATAGCGGCGCCATAAATCCACGGGACATTCCGCTTGACACTAAGATCGTTAAGAAGATATCGAGTTTCAAAATTGTCGGTGCCATCAAGGATGAGATCGCATCCCTCTGTCAATTCCTCTGCGTTGGATGGGCTCACATCCGCGACGAGCGGTTCGACTTTAACGTGATGGTTCAAGTCATGCAACCTTCGAGCAGCGGCAATGGATTTTGGTAATTCGTTCTGGGCGTCGGCTTCGCTGTAAAGCCACTGCCGTTGAAGATTAGTGTAATCGACGTAATCGCGATCGATCAGCCGCAATCCTCCGATGCCTGCCCGTGCGAGCGCCTCAGCTTGAAAACTACCCAGTGCGCCGCAACCTACGATGCATAGAGAGGCGTCTAAAAGCTTGGTTTGTCCTTTCTCTCCGATGGGGGCGAATAGGATCTGCCGGGAATAACGCTCCATTTCACCCGGACTCATATACGACGATGGTAACAATCTAAACCGTGAATTTTATTGGCCTTGATAGCCCAGCTAGATGGAAGCCCTCGCCCGCCTTGCTGTTGCTGTCGAGCTTTTTGCCGATTACAATCCTTGCTGCCCAAGACTCAGGGTTACTCGCGATCGCAATGAAGTATGAGGGGCAGCGGACCGTAAGCATCCAATTTGAGCCTTCAGACCAGCCGCTTACGATTACGGAACTTGCGCGTGCGCTGCCGCTCAAAACCGGATCCATATTTCATGAGCGCGATTTGCGGGAGGCGATTCAAAACCTGTTCGCGACAGGACGATTTTCGGACCTTGCCGTAGACGCGACGGAAGCGGGTGGCGGAGTAGCGCTCAAATTCATTACGAAGCGCGCTTACTTTGTCGGGCGCGTCGTCATTTCGGGAGTGAAGGATCCGCCTAATAGTGGACAGCTTGCAAGCGCCACGAAACTGAGACTTGGCTCGTCGTATGTGGACCGGGACAAGGCTGAGGCGGTCAACTCGCTAACGAATTTGCTTCGGCAAAATGGCCTATATCACGCCAGCGTTGGGGCTGTCGTCAACTACGAACCGGAAACTGAGGAAGCGAATTTAACCTTCGATGTAGTTCCAGGGAAGCGCGCCCGCTTCGAGGCTCCGGTGATTACAGGTGCTCCCGAGCGTTCTGATCAGAGCATAATTTCCGCAACACGCTGGAAGAGGGTGTACGGGCTACTGGGATGGCAGGAATTTACTCAAGCTCGCGTTCGGCGAGGCTTGGATAATGTGCGGCATTTGTATGAGAAGCGAGATCGCCTTGGTTCGCGAGTGTCGCTCACACGCCTCGATTATCACGGTCAAACGAATAGTGTTAAGCCGGCCATTGACATTACGGCTGGGACGCCCGTTGCGGTACGGGCAACAGGTGCAAAAATCAGCAGCCGCAAACTCAAGGAACTTGTACCGGTATTTCAAGAGCGTTCCATTGACGCGGATCTGCTGGTCGAAGGTGAGCGCAATATCGCGCAATATCTTGAATCGCGGGGTTACTTTGAAGCGCAAGCAACTTATCGAATTGAAAAAAGAGCAGCAGGCCTGCAAGGGCGAGTCATTACGTACCAGATCCGTCCCGGCGCGCGGCACAAGTTTGTATATCTGGCTATAGGGGGCAATCGCTATTTTCCGGTTGAGACGATCCGGGAGCGGCTATATCTGCAGCCCGCGCAGTTTCCGCGATTTCCTTACGGCCGGTATAGCGATGTGTATCTACAACAGGATCTCCGGGCGATCGAAAACCTGTACAGATCAAATGGCTTCCGTGATGTGAAGGTGACCTCGAAAACGGAAGACAATTACCGCGGCGTGCAGAATCGTTTGGCTGTTTTTATCAATATCCAGGAAGGAGCGCAGTGGTTCGTATCAGAACTCTCGATCGAGGGAGTCGGTGCGAGTGAGGTTTCCAGGCTCCGTTCCATGATGGCATCCACGGCGGGCCAGCCGTTCAGCGAGGCGAATGTCGTTGACGATCGGGACAATCTCCTGAATTATTTATACGACCGTGGTTACCTTAACGCGACTTTCGACTATTCTGTGAAGCCGGCCGAAGAACCAGGCCACGTTGAAATTCGATACGCTCTGCATCAAGGGCCGCGCAAATACGTGCGCGATGTACTGATCAGTGGTCTTGAGACTACTCGTCACAAGCTGGTTTACGATCGCATCGAACTAACGAAAAATGAGCCACTGTCGCTGGCAAAAAACACAGAAAGCCAGAGGCGTTTATATGACCTCGGCATCTTTGCGCGTGTCAATACAGCGGTGCAAAATCCCGATGGCGACGAAGACGAAAAATACGTTCTATACGATTTTGACGAAGCGCGGCATTACTCGATGAACATTGGGGTAGGCGCGCAAATTGGGCGTATCGGCGGAGGCATCACGACTCTCGACAATCCGGCCGGTACGGCGGGCTTCGCACCACGGTTCGCATTCGGCATCAGCCGCATCAATCTTCTTGGATTAGGTCAGACCCTGGGGGTTCAGACCGCGCTTTCGACAATTGAACAACGGGCTGCGCTGACGTATTTCATTCCGCACTTCGTTTCGAACGATAAACTGAGCTTCACGGCGACTGGGCTTGTCGACAATTCAAACGATATCCGGACTTTCACTGCGCATCGGCTTGAGGCTTCGCTTCAATTGGGTCAAAGGCTCTCCCGTGCGTATACTGTCCAATACCGTTTGGTGTTCCGCCATGTAACACTGTCCAACGTCAAAATTGAGCAACTGCTTATACCGCTTCTTTCCCAGCCGGAAACAGTTGGCCTTGCAGAGTTCTCTCTAATACAAGATAAGCGTGATGATCCAACGGACGCGCATCGCGGAATGTACACGACCGCGAATATCGATTTTGCTCCCAAGTTCCTTGGCTCGCAGACGGAATTCGGGCGCGGTTTGTTTCGTAACTCGACCTACCATCAGCTCGGTCGCGATCTCGTATTTGCACGGAGCACGCAATTTGGCGTAATCGCTCGGACGGGCGGGCGTCCTGGTATCCCCCTGGCTGAGCGAATCTATTCGGGAGGATCTACTTCTATTCGTGCTTTCCCTGACTTTCAGGCCGGTCCGCGCGATCTTACTACAGGTTTTCCAATAGGTGGAAACGCCATGTTTATAAACAACGCGGAGCTGCGGTTTCCACTCTATGGAGAGAACCTCGGCGGCGTGCTTTTCCACGATGCCGGGAACGTGTACAGCACGCTTGGCGACGTGAGTTTCCGCTTCCGCCAGCAGAATCTGCGCGATTTTAACTACATGGTGCAATCGATCGGGTTCGGTCTTCGCTATCGCACTCCGATTGGCCCGTTTCGGGTTGACTTGTCGGTCAGCCCTGATGCGCCACGGTTCTTCGGTCTGAAGGGGACGGAACAAGATTACTTGAATGGAACTGCTGTAGCGACGGTTCAAAAGATCAATGCTTTCCAGTTTCACATTTCGTTGGGGCAGGCATTCTAGTGCACCGTTTCCTGATTGTTTTTTGTCTGGCGCTGGCGGTATCGGCCGAAGTTGTCGATCGGCTAGCGATCGCTGTAGGGCGCGAAGCATTAACAGAATTGCAGCTGGATGAAGAAATTCGAGTCGCCGCGTTCCTAAATCGCCAGCCCATCGTTCGCGACCTCAATACCCGGCGTGCTGCTGCCGAACGCTTGGTTCAGCAGCTTCTCGTCAGGCGCGAAATGGAGGTGAGCCGTTACCCGCTTCCCGGTGAAAATGATGTGAATCAGTATCTCGACCAGATTCGCAGCGGGTTTGGCAGTGCCGCCGAATTCGATCAGGCGCTTGGAAAGTATGGCTTGACTCGAAGTACGTTGAGGGACCACTTGGCCCTTCAACTCACCACATTGCGCTTCATCGAATTTCGCTTTCAGCCTGAAATCGATATTTCTGAGGCAGAGATCCGAACGTCTTACGAGCGTGAGATCGCAAGTTGGACGACAGCGTATTCCGGCGCCCCGCCTAGCCTCGAGGCTTCGCGGGAGTCGATCCGAAAAGCCCTGACCGAGGAGCGTATCGACCGGGCGCTGGATGCGTGGTTACAGGAGAGGCGTAGGCGTGTGCATATCGTATATGCCGACACAGCGCTGCAATAACGTGTTATGAAGCGTCGCGTCATTCTGATCACTGCTGCTGGTGTCTGTAGTTTTGTATTGCTGCTGGCCGCGGGCGCCTTTTATGCACTACAGACGAACTGGTTTAAAGAGAAGGTCCGTAAGAAAATCGTTTCGGTGATTGAAGAGGCAAGCGGAGGTCGCGTTGAACTGGGCGCGTTCAATTACGATTGGCGTACGCTGACTGCCAAGTTCAGCAACTTAGCGATCCACGGAACTGAGCTGAAAGCCGGCCCACCGCTCTTTCGGGCTAAGTCCGCTCGCGTAGGATTGAAGATCATTTCACTCTTGAAGCGGCAAATGGAGATCAGTTCATTGACAGTCGAGCATCCAGAGGTCTACTTGCTCCTACGTGCCGATGGAACGACAAATATTCCTAGTCCGAAACTTCGGCGCAGAGGTGAGATTGTCCAGGAACTGCTTAGCCTCAAGGTGCGGCATTTCGCATTGAATCAAGGGACGATTCAGGCCGAGGCACAACGGATTCCCCTCAGCGCGCGCGGAGAAAACCTTAGCGTTGTCCTGAACTATGATTTTGCGGGATCTCGATATGATGTGACGCTTTCCTCCCACCCGCTGCGCATCGATTCTGTTCAGTTTTCTGCCGTTCCGGCTGACTTGGATGTGCACGCTGCGCTCGAAAAAGATCGGATCGTTCTGCAGCAGATTGTGCTTAAGTCGGACGCCTCAAAGGTTAACGCGAGTGGAACGCTGGCACACTTTACGCATCCAAACGCGGATTTCAGGATAAACGCGCAGATCCTGGGCACTGACTTTGCCCGGTTTTCAAAACTTCCTGAGCTACACGGCGGCAAGCTGATACTTAACGGTACGGCGCACTACGATGAATACACAAAGTTCATGTTCAACGGCAAGGTTGCCGGCCATGATCTCACGTATGCATCCCGTTCAGTCGCATGGAAAGGCGGCCAGTTTGAATCAGATGTTGCTGGATCTCCCCAGGAGCTCAGATTCACGCATCTGTCGCTTTCGGCGCTCGGCGGCAAAGTTGTAGGCGCAGCAACGCTCAAGCAATTTCACGACGTCCAGCTTGATGGCAGAATCAGCGATCTCAACGTTCGTGATATGGGTCGGCTCTACGCAGTAAAGCCGCTTCCCTGGAGTGGGATCCCGAGTGGGCCGATCCATGTTGAGGGAACACTCGATCGGAATTCCCGGAACTTTATCGTTCGCAGCGATCTGCAGATTACTCCCGCTTCAGGCGGTATCCCGGTCTCAGGCAATGTTGGCCTTTACTATAGAGAACGGGGAGGCGTGCTGGAGATTGCGCGCTCACATCTCGATTTCCCAAATACGCATTTGTCAGTTTCCGGTACCGTGGGGGCTGCGTTAAAGATAACTCTCGATAGCACGAATTTGGACGATGTTCAGCCTGTGCTGTCGCTAGCCAACTTTAGGAGTGGAGCCGCTGCGCTGCCATTTACGTTGGAGAAGGGAAGCCTTCACTTCGAGGGCTCGGTTGCCGGGCCACTAATAAATCCCAACATACAAGGCAACGTGGCGCTAGCTCATTTTCGAACGCGCGGACAGCAGTTTGACCAGCTTCGGTCGGTTATCAGCTTGTCCGCTGACAAACTGGATTTCAATTCGCTCGCTGTGGATCAAGCAATGCTGCACGCTACCGGTAATGGCCATCTGGGGTTAGCGAATTGGTCGATGCGCGATGACATCCCATTTCGAGTGCAAGGGCAGTTTAAGGGCGCCGATTTAAAGGCTGTTTCCGAATACTGGAAAATCCGATTACCGGTTAATCGCGGCATCGCCTCCGGCTCACTTGACATCGCAGGCTCGCCCAATGCCCTTCGCGGAAACGCGCGACTTACGGTTGACAATCTCGAAGCATACGGTGAACGAGTCAATCGAATACAAATTGCGACCACGTTGGCGAGCGACACGCTCCAGATCACGTACGGCCGCGTTGAAGCGGGCCCAGCGCTTCTGTCATTTTCCGGTAGCTACGAGCATGTCCACGGTTCGTGGCGAGAGGGACAAGCGCGGGTGAAGTTAGATAGCAATGGATTTCCTCTTGTGAGTCTTTCGACTGTGCGTAAATATGAGCCGGGATTGGCGGGTGCGTTTGAGATACATGCTCAGGGGGCGGCTCACGTTACCGCGAATCACATCGAGCCTACCGATGCAAACGGAACAGTGGTGCTCCGAAACGTAGCTATCCAAGGCGTGAAGTATGGAGATGTGACGTTTAGCGGCGCGACGCACGGGCAGATACTGGATACGAAATTCTCCGGTGACTTGCGTGAAAGTCGACTCAGTGGCACTGCACAGGTGCAACTCGTATCTGGTACGCCTGTAAGAGGTGAATTACATATGAATCGCATCGACCTCGCAACGGTGTATGGGCTTATCCATTCCGGACATGCAAACCCATTGCCCGTTCATGGTTTTCTGCAAGGCGGGTTGAACTTTGAAGGACCACTTCAGAGCCCGACGGAACTGCGCTCAACTATCCGGATTGAGCAAATACAACTGAGTCCGAACACCGACGTTGAGACCGCCGGGCACGCGAAGCCGAACGAGCTGATTTTTCGAAACCTGAGTCCGATCGTGCTAGAGGCATCGAACGGAGCCGCGACGATTCACAATTTCAAAATCGTTGGAAGGGGCACGAGTCTGAACCTTGGCGGATCCATTCCATATGCCGGAGAACGACCAATGGACCTGAAAGCAGAGGGTTCGCTCGACCTCCGAGTTTTGGAGCTCTTCGATGCGAATGTGCAATCCTCCGGTGAATCTCAGATTGCAGCTTCCATCCAGGGCACGCTGAAAAATCCTGCGGTAACCGGCACGCTCGAAGTAAAAGACGCTTCGTTCTTCCTGAACAACATTCCGAGTGGGCTGAGCGGAGTGAATGGGACGGTGAGGTTCGATCACGATCGGGCGACGATCCAGAAACTCACAGGTCACAGCGGTGGCGGCGATCTCTCGTTGGGCGGATTTGTGAGCTTTGCGGGGGGTGGGCCTTTCGTTTACCGCCTCGAAGCAAATGCTAACAACGTGCGGCTGCGTTACGCAGGCAGCATCAGCGTGACCGCCAGTTCGGGTCTCCGGCTAACTGGCACGAGCAAAAGCAGTCTCCTCTCAGGGACGGTGACGGTCTCACGGGTAGCGTTCAACCCAAATACAGATGTAGGCAGTTTGCTGGCTCGAGGCGCGACGCCGGTACCGGTCGCGACGAATGAGAGTAATTTTCTAACCGGTCTCCAATTGGATGTTCGAGTGGAGAGCGCTCCAGACCTGCAACTGAGCACGACTCTGAGCCAGGATGTCGAGGCAGAAATAGATCTTCGCCTGCGCGGTACGCCCGACCGGCCGCTAGTGTTGGGAACCGTCTCGGCGAACCAGGGCGATATCAAGCTATTTGGCACCAAATACAGCATCAATCGCGGTGAAGTAAACTTCGTCAACCCAGTCAAGTTCGAACCGGTGCTTGACCTGGATCTACAGACTCAGACGCGCGGCATCACAGTGGACATAACCGTGTCGGGCACGCTGAGCAAGTTAAACATAAATTACCGCTCCGATCCCCCTCTTCAACCGCGGGACATCGTTGCTCTACTGACGATTGGGCGCGCACCAGATATCGCGTCCAACGTGGCAAACGTACAAGCGACCAATGATGTCAGCGCCCTGGAATCCGGCGCGAATACTGTACTGGGGCAAGCGATTTCTCCAGCCTCAAACCGTCTTTCAAAACTCTTCGGCATCACAAATATTAGGATTGACCCGTTCGTGCAAGGCATCATTACGAACACGCCCCAGGCGCGGCTTACGGTGGAACAGCAAATGTCAAGAGACGTTACAGTTACATACGTGACGAATCTTTCGCAGACTTCGGAGCAAATTTTCCGCTTGGAGTGGGCGCTTAGCAGGCAGTATTCGGTGATCGCGCTGCGGGACGACAACGGCGAGTTCGGTATCGACATACAGTACAAGAAACGTTTCAAGTAGAAAAATATGCGGCTGAGGGCTGCGCAAGGCAAGCTCAAGGTGGAACACAGCATCATCGATGGCATACGCCCGGTGCTTGAGCGCCTCTTGGGCAAGAACCCGGAAATACGATCTGTCATTCCCGGCGTGATCCGTCCTGTACGCGATGCGCGGGGTGATCCGGCGATTCGCGTAACCGTTCCCACTACGAATGGCTGGAAGGCGATTGCGCTGAGTGCCGGTGCGCGCCAGGAACTGTTTATCAGTACCGTCTTATCGAAGCAAGCGCTGGAAAAGATGATCGGTGATGCGCTGAGGGCCTAGTTTATTGAAACGAGAAGCAAGACACGTAGAGGCTAGACCCCGGCCGTAGCTTTCTTAGCGTCCGTCTCTGTTCCAGGCTGAGGCGGCTCTTCGCTGTCGACGATTTCGATTTTTCCCTTAAAGTAAGCACCTTCTTCAATGATGATGCCGGGCGTCCGAAGATCGCCGACTAAGCGGCCTCCTTTGCGGATCGTGATTTTCTTCGATGCCTCCAGATCACCGGCCACAGTGCCTAGTACTTCAATCTCGCGCGCCCTTGTATCCGCGCCAACTCTTCCGTTCGGTCCGACGGTGAGGCGAAAATCGGGCAAGTCTAGAGTCCCGTCTACCTGGCCGTCCACGTGCAAACTTTCTTTACTTGTGATTTGGCCCCTGATCACCATTGCTTTTCCGATGACCGTCAAATTCGAAACGGCTCCCACGGAATCCGAAAAAGGCCCCGTCTCCTTGGGCAGTGTCGACGACCTGCCAGGGAAGTTGAATTGTTTGCGGTCACTCAAGATGAACGTGCTCCCTTCTACACCGTTTTACCAGAGCTATGATTTCCAAACCTCAACCCACAGGTGCGGCGCAGATTGAGAACGTGCAAATCGGATATCGCTCCAATTTACGCCCGGGTCTGACGTAAAGCAAGCGGACGCTCCGCACTGCCAAGGCACCCGCGCGAAGACAGTGGCATGTCCTGAGTGCTTAGGCACGGGCTAGATGATCAGCAAGAAGGCTCTCAGCGCAGAATCAGACACTACTCCGGCCCAGAAGCGTAGCCGCAATGCCGCAGGGGAGGTGTTCATAAGTCGTTAGTGGTAAGTTGCTGAACTGTGGTGCTGGAGGTGGGGGTCGAACCCACATGCTCAGTGAAGAACGCGGGATTTTGAGTCCCGTGCGTCTGCCAATTCCGCCACTCCAGCAGCGTGATTACTTAAACACTTAGCGATCCTGCGTTAAAACTTACAGTGGTTTTTACAGTGGTTTTCGCGCCATGATCTCTTTTACCACGTTGACATCGTGAAGATCCACGATCCCATATCTTCGATCCATGTGGTCTGTTGTATGCCCGATGACCTCCATGCGTAGCTTTTGGGAAACCCCTGCGTTCCTCAAATTTCGGTTGGCCGACCGGCGCGAATCATGCGGGATGTACCACGGGACGGCGGCGCGTCTGGCAGCAGCGTGCCACGCGTCGTAGAAGTTACGCTCCGTAAATGGTCGACCATCCTCCCATACGAATAGCTTCTTATTTTCCGACCCTCTCTCGCAGAGTGCCCAGGTTAACCACTCGCGCATCGGACCGTCAAAGATCGGTACCGCACGCGGGCATAAGAGGCCGCGCTTTGTCTTTCGGATGGTGATAAAGCCTCGTTTTAGGTCCACGTCACCCGGTTCTAACCGGAGCAGCTCTCCTCGCCTCATGCCCGTGTAGTATCCACACGCGGCAAACGGCTTGAGCGGATACGGCATCTCCTCAAGTAGTGTCAAGAAATCACTTTCATACAGGAAGCCTTGCCTGGCATTTTCCTCCTTCGTCATGGGAAAGTATGGCAGGGCGGAAATCTTGCCTTCTCTGAGAGCGCGGTTTAGAGCTGCCCTGAGATATGCGATCTCCCGATTACAGGTTGTCTCCTTGGCCCCCTCGTTTGTGCGATCAGATCGGTATTTCCGCAAATCATCGCTGGTAAGGTTGGATGCCAAAATGCCCGAGATGCGATGAGGGACTATATGGGCCTCAAGCTTGTACCTGATCCCTTTTGCGTTCTCAAGTTTCTCATCCGCGTAGACCATGTAGTCTTGAAGCGAATCACCAACCGTGAGCTTGTCACGTTTCAGGCCGGTCACTTCGCCGCGTGCCCGCTTGCCCAAAAGCTTATCCAGCTCGTGCCGTGCCTTCTTTTTATCTATCGTCTTTGCTGAGAACGGTCCAATCTGCTTACCGTTGACCCATGCCTGGTAATACCAAATGCCCTTTTTGCCGCGAGGAAAGAGAGTGCCAGATCCGTATGCCATGCAATCACTCTATAGGATTGGAATTACGTGCGGTTTCTGTTGAGCCAGTCGAGCATGTCTGGTTTGGTGATAAGCACGCGGGCACCACGCCTAACCACCGCAATTTCACGCTCACGTATCATCTCCCGAACAGTGGTCTCGGACAGGTTTAGAAGTTTGGCCGCTTCTGCCACGGTAAACGCCAGGGGCTCAGCGGCCATCGGCATCGGTATCCGCTTCGCTATCTCTGACGCGAGTTCGTTCAGAAACTCTTGGGTAAACATCGTCACCTGCTCCGTATGAAGTAGTGTGCGATGTAGCAAAACTAAAGGCCGCCACTTACGTACTGGCCTCCAAAATTCTACTCACATATCTATTGTCTCAGCACTGTCAAGTTTTGGCTACCGTCCGCTTACAGACCTTTGCCTAACTGCCTCGGGTAGTCACTTAGTAACTCTTTGAGGCCGTCAGTTACTTCAAATGACTTAGCAATTTGGCAGTATATATGGTAAAATGAGGTATATAGAGACAAAGACGACTTACATTTTTCGGTTACGAAACATCCGTTGAAAATGTGGGCAAAATGTTGACACGGCAGGCTCGCCGTGGTAAAATCAATATAGAGACCTTCTTCCTACGACACATTATAAGTAGTGCAGACTGCTTCTTAATGGAATACCCTTCTCGCAAGCTCAACGTAAAGCCACAGCAACCTCGTTTATATGGGTGCTGCACGACTGGCTAACTCTATATTCCTGCCTCTCTAACCCCTCCTCCAAACCTTACTTATTATGAACCATCAAACCCCCACTCTCGTTTCAGTGAGCCGTGCTGCAAAGCTTAACGGCTTACCCTATCGCCAGCTATTGATCGCTGTACAGTCTGGCCGCATCAAATCCGTAACCCTTTCCAAGAGGCCCTTGGTCTCTCCCGAAGGCTTGCGTACACTAATTGCTCAAGCAACTGGCGAAGGAGCATCAACCTAATGGACGGCCTAGAAGCTTCTCAAGGCCCCCATACAGGTTGCGACTACCAACGCCTTGAGGCAATAGATCCGTAGACCACGTACCGGCCCGCAAGCTTTAGTATTGCTCCCACGATAAGTGGAGCAAGCATCCAGACTGCTAGTGTTAAGCCGTCTTTGTGTAGTTGGACTGCAGTGATCCCCTCCGAACCAGCGAAGTAAAGAGATCCGGCAACCACGGCCCAAAGCAGGCCGATCGCTAACCACAGTCTCGTAATCATTTCATCCAGTTTCTAGCTGGCGACTCTGCCAGTAATCAAGTTTTGGCGTCACTGCCGGAAATAAGAAACCCGCCATTTCTGGCGGGCCTTATAAAACCAAGGAAGCCTTTGAGCACTTCGTCTCCCAACGCTGACTCAGGAGCTTCCAATTTAAAGGAGTAGTACTCTATGTCTACACCCATTAGTGTAGCTTACAATCCTTGCCTTTTGCAAGGCCACAATTCAAATCTTGAGTTTCGAGTTACGAAATACACTCGGACTCCAGAAAACCACAACCACATAGCCGTTCTAAACGCGAGTGTCGGAGCATTCGAGTTCCGAAGACTGCTTGAACGCACAACCCAGACGGGCGAAAGGACTGTTTTCTTCCCTGCCGTTCGTCTCCCCAAGAATGCCGAGACACCCTGGCTACCGCCGATTGTCATCACAGACCGCGCCGTTAAGCGCCGGTTTGATGAGCAGATGCTAGCAGCAATTGACTCTTACCTAGCCAAGGTCGGCACACAGGAGGCATCCAATGCTTAACCGAGCGAGTTTAATCAAGCATCTCGAAGAGAGGTTATATGTTAATGACCATTTCTTTGCCTTTACGTCCGCACAGATGCGGGCTTTCGGAGTAGATTCCGAGTTGGCAGATATGGTCTGGACACTATCTCATAAGAAAGACCAACTAATTATTCAGATCGCTGGCGTAAAAGCAATGACTCAGGCAGAGTTTAGGCGTTTTGCTAATGGGGAGCTTACCCCAGGTGACTCTACCAAGATTCGGCGAAAGGTTTATTGCAGCGCAGTAAAAGAGTGGTCCCGAATGAAAGCTAAAGTTCGCGAGTTTGGCCTTACCCGCCAGCTTAGGAACCAGCTTTCAATCGTAAGTCGTGGGTTGTGCGGCAAGAAATTTGACGGTTACCAGTACAGCGCAGCTTTTTTGGACGTGAAGGATGCAATCGGAGAATTGTTCTGGCACTGGAGCGCTAGCCACAATCCACGCGAGCTAGTCGAGAGATACAGGAAGGTTTTTGAGGCTCACGAGCTTTCCAATGGGGGTACGGAATAATGCCCACGCGCTATCTATGCTCCAGACGATCTAACAGAACGCGATCAATGGGTTTGTGGCGATCTCAAATCCGCGACGGAGGGGATCTCACAAAGATTCCCTTCCAGGCGTCGGGCGCGAATGCGAGTACAGCAAATCCCGACACTTGGACGACCTTTGAAGACGCGCACAGCACGTACTTAGAGGGTGGTTGCGACGGGGTTGGATTCGTATTCACTGCCGATGATCCGTTTGTTGGGATCGATCTGGATGACTGCCTAAACGACGAGGGTGATTTGAAGCCCTGGGCGCAACCTATAGTGCAGAACTTCTCCGATACATACGCGGAACGTTCCCCCAGCGGAACAGGCATCAAGATCTTCGCTCGTGGCACTACACATGGCCGTGCCCATAAGTTTTCACACGGCGATGGAATGATCGAGGTCTATTCCAAGGGCAGATACTTCACTGTGACGGGGGACGCCTGGAACGGCGCCCCCCAGCAGGTTGAAGAATCACAGGCTGCAATTGACCGTGTTATCAACCTCAACCATGCAGGACTCAGGCCTGAGAGGATAGGTCCGGGCGCTCGCAATACCACGCTCACCAGCCTGGCCGGTAAACTTCATCGCAATGGTACCGACCCATCTAGGCTTGGCCACATCCTACAGGAGGTTAACCAGCAGCGCTATAGCCCTCCACTCAAACCTAATGAGGTGGAGAGTATCGCACGCAGCGTATCTCGCTACGCAAGGCCAGGCGATGAGCATGGTGATAGCAATTTGTTAATTGGCGGTGAGGACAGCTTCAACGACTATTACAACGCCAAACGTCTGCTTATCTATGCCGGTGAAGATATTCTCTATTCGCCCAACGAAAAAGCTTGGTTTGTGTGGGGCGGTAAAAGATACAAAAAGAGCAACATGGCCGCTCAGAAGCTCGCTCAGGAGGCGATGTTTGCATTTCTTCAGCAGGCGACGGATGATTGGGCGGAGGATCACAAAAAGTTCGCTATAAAGAGCCTCGACAGCAACCGAATTGAAAGTGCTCTTAACTCTCTTAAGCCGAACGTCGCCATTGACCCGGCGGAGTTTGATAAGAACAGGAGCCTTCTCAACTTTCTAAACGGCACAGTTGACTTACGGACGGGGGTGCTTCGTGAACACAGTCGCGCGGACCGCATCACTCGGCTTATTCACCACGATTACGTTTCCAATACTGAATCACCTACGTTCGCGGCATTCTTAAAAAAGGTTCTTCCAGGCATGGAGGACCACGTTCAAAAGGCCATCGGTTATAGCCTTACCGGTGAAGTGTCGGAGAAGGTCGTTTTCATAGCTCACGGAAAGACTGGAAACAACGGCAAGACCACACTGCTAGATACAATCCGCAATTTAGCGCCTGAGTATTCGACCAAAGTAATGATCGATTCCCTCATGGTTAAGAATGGCGGAGAAACCAATAACTCACTTTCTGATCTGTCCGACCTTCGAGGGGCGCGGTTTGCAAACACTAGCGAGACCGAGAGCGGCCAGCGGATTAGTGAAGGCAAGTTAAAACGCATCACTCAAGGCATGGGCTCGATCAAGTCTGTACGCAAATATGAAAACCCGATTGAGTTCCTCGAAACTCACAAGCTTTGGATCGATGCTAACCACCTCCCCGTAATTAAGGGAACCGATAACGCAATCTGGAACCGGCTCCGTGTTTTTCCCTTCAATGTCGAAATACCGCAGGCCGAGATCGACAGGGATTTGCCAGGGAAGCTGGCTGCTGAGGGTGCAGGTATCCTCAGCTGGGTCGTGGAAGGGGCAAAGCGCTGGTACAAAGAAGGGCTCACTAACTCGGCTGCAATCAGTGCTGCTGTTGCTGAATGGCGAGACGAGATGGACATAGTAGGTCCGTTTGTCGATGAAAGGTGCACGATAGATGATCCCGAGACATGGGTAGAGAAGACGACCTTGTGGAACGCCTACGTCAAGTGGTGTGCCGAGAAGGCAGACCATTGCAGGCTCGACCGCACTGGTTTCTTTGCTTATCTATTAACTCGCGGGTTTAAAGAGGGCAAGGGGGACCGGGGCAAGATGCGGGTTGTGAGAGGCATCGGGCTTAGGCCGTATCTGATTCCTCCTAACGGCGCTCTGATGCGTAATCCTGAATACGCGGGAGGCTATCCAGCATAAGAGCCGGGGACACGGGGACAGCAGGGGACAGCTAAATCGGAAAACTTTTCTATATACGCGTAGTAAGGAAAGTTTACCGAAAACAGTGTCCCCACTTGTCCCCCTGTCCCCGTAAGCTCTAAACAAGTAACGGAAATCCATTATGTCAATGACTTGTACCATATGCAGGCATCCTTCTCATGCGCCTCGCCAGGCGTGCAGAACACCGAATCATCGATGGGTATCGCCTTCTATGGGTACGGAGATGCGGATCGGCGAACTCGAGCGTCTCCGGGCGGGCTTTCCGGATAGCTCGTGGATGACGCGCAAACCGGAAGCTATTTTCAGTTGGGCATGGTATGCGGTGTTTACGGGAATGCAGCGCTATGTCCTCTCAACGCAGCCCCGCCGTCGGTCTTCCCGCCACCAATCGATTGCAAACCCGTTCATAATACGCCGCATACTGCGGAATAATCAGATGGGTCTGCGCCGTATTGCGGCCCGCAGCCAACACTGTCGCCTCTAGCGAGACGCTGCTGCTTCCCGATCTGTAACAATTGGGGACGCGGCTGAAACACTGGCCATTCGCCGATGCGGCGGGCAGGCAAGGGCCGATCCAATCTGCATGAAATCATCGATTTGTCTGCTCATTCTTTTTATCTCTCGGAGTAGCGCTCTGGCCTTCGAGACGACGGCTGCTATTACCGACCACACGAATTACAATGTCGGCGGCACTGTGCTGGTGCGCCTGAACCCTGGGATCAGTGCACTTGCCTCCATCCGGTACGCGGGCCTAACGAAATCGATCGCAACCAATATTCATCTCAAAGGCGCGGATTATGAGCCGCTCTGGACCATACCATGGAATGCGCAGACCGGCCGCTATGAAGTCGATTTGACTCTGCCGAACGGGACGTCGATCCAACGTGCCACAAGCTTTGCAGTCCATCGCCAGCAAGCGAAGGTCGTTGCATTCGATCTCGATAAAACGTTTTACACGACTGGGGATCCCGTAAATCCGCGCATCGTAGTGCGCAACATATCGAACCAGCGTCTAAAGCGTCTGCAAGTTGAGTTTGAAGCGTATACTTATCCGTGGATCGCACCTGCCGCTGATGAGAAGCCGGGCTGGAAAACAATCGCGGCGAAGTCTCTTTCGCTCGAGCCTGGAGCCGAAAAGGAGTTCAGGCTCGTGAACGCAGCAACGGTGCAGGCCAAAGACGAACAAAGGAACATCTACTTTTCAGCCGTTATCCGGGACAGCGAACAACCAGATCGCATTTACGACCTGGCGTTTGCCCTTCCGGCCATCACAGCTGCGCTGAAGCAATCAGCTCCGAAGCAGTATCCCCCCCTTTATCTGTATTCCAATCTGACTGAGGTTCCGGCGTCGGGATCCTACAGGCACTTTTACCCTGCGGCATATATTTCGGATGTGATCACCTTTGACACAAGCCACACGATTTTTCCGGCCGGCGTCGCAGCGGCATTCTCGTTCGGAATCAAGTCGTCGCCGGAAATGCGGCTCGGGAAGGCGTCGGCGAAAGTCCGCGTTGTTGACAGAAACGGGAGGACACTAGAGAACCGGAAGTTAGAGGGTCCCGTAGAAGGGAGTCATCAACTGACAACGGATCCGCTCAGGCCGGGTCTGTACACGCTCGAAGTTTCTATTCCAAGTGCAGAGGGAGCAACCATAGCGGCGAACCGCCTCGACTTCGCCGTAGATACGTTGCCGAACTCCATCCTAATGTTTTGCGCACACGAAGATGACGATACTGCGCATCCGGAAATCATCCGGGCGGCGGTAGAAAATAAGATTCCGCTGCATATCGTCTATTTCACTAGCGGTGACGCAGGGGCATGTGATCGATACTACATGCATTCATGCGATGCGGAGCGGGCGATGGACTTTGGAGAAGTTCGAATGAACGAAGCGCGAGCCTCGTTGAAGCACCTCGGTGTTACGGACGAGAATATATTCTTTCTGGGGCTGCCGGATGGGGGAATGGAGCAAATCTGGGCGCGCCACCTGAAGAGCGACAATGCGTATCTATCGGTGTTGCTTGCGAGTGAACACTCGCCATACCGCAATTCCGCCGTTCCGAATTTACCCTATGCACGCGATGCGGTCCTTGCGGCGACTAAGAACTTCATCGTGAAGTACAAACCCACGCTGATCATAACGGGCCATCCCGATGAGCGGCACGTCGATCACAGAACCAATAACTGGATCGTAGTGAAGGCCATGCAGGAGCTGCTTCGGCAAGGTGCGCTTCCCGCGAGCACTGAATTGCTGGTTGACGCGTCATACGGGCCCGGCCCGCAGAAGCATGCGCCATATCAATATGAGAAGTTCCAGTTCTACGTCTCTGGGCAAGTCGCAGTGCTGGGGCAGGAGGCGACCTGGTATTACCAATCGCAAGATGGGAACCATCAACAGGCGCACATCGTGCCGTACGACAAGCTGAGGCGGGACGCGCCGCCTCCCCATTACGGCGAGTACTACTGGCCATACCCGCACTATAAGATTCTTGACTGGCAGAGTCACGAGGGTTGGAACGAATAGTCAAACGCGCTTACTTGTGTTCGGGCTCGACTGCCGCCCGAGGCTCCATGGCGATTATAGATGGAAAACGCGCCCTTCGGCCGAGCGGTATCTGCCACAAGTCCACAGCTGCCGAACGTCATCGGGCTGTGGACGTGAGGCCAAGACGTCCGGCCCTGATCCGGCGAGCGTCCCAATCGCCTACCCAGAAGTCAAATTGACGATACTCGGGTGCCGCGCAAGGCCCAGAGCTAGCTGCGGCTGCCGAAAAGATGTGGCCCGTGGGAGGGCTTGCCACAGAGAGAACAGCAAGTAGAATAACGCCGATTTTCAGCAACAGCTTCATTTCTTAAATATAAAGACGCAGGCACCCTGTCTTACTTGGTCGGGAGGCGCTTGCCGCGCCAGCGCGTCCGCATCTTGGTCGGCCAGCTCGGCTCAGTTCCAAACACGGCCGAGGCCAAGTCGTTGTAGGAGTTGTTCGCGCACTTGTGTGGGAAGTATGACCCCCGTCGTTTCCGTTTGTACTCCTAGCGGCTCCCCTTCGTTGTTGTTGTTGCAGTGAGGCGTCGGGATCGCCAGGAATGCGGGGCTCTCATTTGTATTGCTATTGAAAGCCTGCCCGGTTATTTCGCCTCGATTGTTAATGTCGCCAGCAATAATCAATGACAGCTTGGAACTCGATGGAATCAGTGTGTTGAGATCTGTCATGACGCCATCTTGATACAAGAAAGCACGAGCAGAGCTAAAGCCGGCCGCATAAGACAC
>JBPCJX010000194.1:0-132516 GCA_051004875.1 Bryobacteraceae bacterium | reverse complement strand
TTTATGTTTTCGCGCAATGAGGGGGACACCAGCGTCCTGAAAGTTTTGCTTGCGGTGGGGGAAAGAAGAGAAAAGGGCGGTCTCCTCCCCCCCGCTAGTCCTCACTCTCAAAAGCAATCCGCGCATCGCCTACATGGATCTCATCTCCTGGCCGGAGTTGAAAACCGTGCGTTACACCCTTTGGCACCTCGAAACGCCGGCCCTCCCGGAACACGCTCGTCCCGCGCTGGCTTAATGAATCGTATAGCCGGAATTTCCCACTCTCCGCGTCATAGCGGATATAAGCGTGCTCGCGCGATACGGTGGTCTCGGTATCGGCGAACGCGATGTCATTACGGCGGCGAAGCCCGTCCTTGTCCCCGATCACCTCTTTCAATCGTCCGATATTCACCCGATCAGCTTGAATCGCGTACTCGACAACCTCGGCTTCACCACGAAGAATTGTCAGCTTCGCACGCGGCCTGGAATTCCGGCTCAGCTTAGAAGCCGCCGCTCCCTTCGCATTTGAATACGCAGCCACGAACGGGTGTCCACTCAATGCAAGCGCGGCATCTTCGAATGCAGATACACCAACTGTGAGGCCGCTGGGCACCGGGCAGTCGGCTTCGCTGAGCAATCCCCGAACATCTTTCTCCACTCCCTCCTCGCTGAAAGCCGCTTCCAGCAACTCCCGCTGCTCCCGATTCGCCGCCGCGATGCGAATTGAAATTGTGTTGTATGGAAAAACTCTTGTGCCCTGCCCTTTCGGCTGAATATGATCGCGAACATCTTCAAGAATGTCGCGCCAGATTTCAAGGATCTCTCTCGTCCTCGGAACGCCTGACACTCTGGACGACCAACTCTTGACTTTTTCGGTGATCCAATAATCAAGCTGTTCGAGTGCTCTCATATGATGCCCAGTTGACGTGCCGCCGCGACAATCTCGCCTGCGATAGGAGCCGCCGCCGTTCCTCCATATTGGCCGTTTTCCACCAGCACAGCGAACGCGATCTGCTTGCCGTTCTGCACTGCGTATGGCGCGAATCCAATAAACCAGGCGTGCGATGGCGCCTTCGCAAGCTCCGCCGTGCCGGTTTTCCCCGCAATCGCTATGGGTGACGCATTCAGGACTCTACCGGTTCCTGAAGTCACGACCCCGCGCATATATCCGGCAATCTGGTTCGCTAGAGAAGGCGGCAAAACAGGCTGCGCCGCGCGCACCCGAGGATTCGTTTCATCTATAATCCAGCGTCCTTGGGGCGCATTGCCACCGTTCGCAATCGTCGCGGCCAAGCGCGCCATCTGAAAAGGCGACGCCACCACTTGCCCTTGTCCATACGACGCCTGCGCGAGATATTCCTGCAGTTTTTGCGGCGTATTCGGTCGTGCAACCGAGATGCCCAGCTTGCTCGCGGTGTCATAAAGCATTCTTGAGCCCACGCTGTGTGAGCCCAATTGAGCAAAGTAGGCATTGCAGGACACGATGATACCCTTCTGAATGTCGACCGAGCCATGCGGTTGCGTGTCCCTAATATCATCGCGAATTTCGCGCCGTCCAACAAAATTACCGATCCGGCCGTCCGGCAGGCGCACACACGAATAGCGTTGGTGTGCGAGAGCCGGGTCCTTGCGCAGCGCCGCGATCGCCGTCACGATCTTGAAAGAAGATCCCGGAGGATACAACCCGAAGCGTGCGCGATCGAGCAGGTCCGTTCCAGGAAGCGGCGTCTCCGGGCCGGTCTTCAGCGACGCGAACTGTACTTCAGACGGCCACGGATAACTGACTGCAGCAAGCGTATTGCCCGACGGATCCATAATCACGATGGCTCCTTTCTGCTTGCCGAGACTCACTAGATGCTTACTGAGAATCGCCGAGGCCCGCATCTGGAGAGCTGCATCAATTGACATGTGCACGTCCTTAGGCCGGTTGAGAATCTCCTTAACAGCCGGGTTATCGGGTTCGTAACGATGACGAAGCAAAGGTATCAATGCTCTGTAATCCCGCTTGACTCGCGCGGTAATCTGCCCGGTATCGGCATCGGGCACTTCTTCCAGCTCCGCCACATCGTCGTAACCTTGCAGACGGATGCGCGACGCGTTCTCCTCGAATGCTGTATTGCTTGCGCCCTGTTTCAGCCGCGTCCGGACATCACCGAGCAGATAGAACATCACTGGGCCTAGCGGATAATGCCGCCGCTCGAGCTTCGACGTGGTCTGGTCGAGCGCAACCCCTAACTTCTCGTAATCTGTACGATGCGCTTCAATCTGCGCCCAATCGCTCGTCGCCAGGGGAACTCCAGTGCGGTCGAAAATAGTGCCCTTCGGCAGCTCGCGTGCCACCTCCAGCAGACGCGGGTTGTACTGATAGCGCCGCACGCCGTCCGCCTGCATCACAAGGCTGGGACGCACAAGAATGTTGTCTGCCTTTGCGATCTGAACCCACGTGAAGCGCGCCAGTACGGCAACAACAAGCACCGCCAGCACTCCCATCAGCGCACGCGTTCCGGAACCGAAGTTCATTTGCTGATCGCGCTTCTTGCCCCTGCTTGAAATGGAAAGAATGATTGCAAACAGCACGAAATTTGCAACCATCGACGTCCGTCCGTAGCTCAAAAACGGCGACACAACGCCCGAAAGCGCAATCAGCCCGAGCAGACCTCCCGTGATCAACAACAATTGCAACGCCGTGATCAGCGCGAGCCCGATCACAAGAAAGAACGAGTAGGTGCCGGGAGCATTTAGAGCAATTCGCAAACTGCGATAGATCAGGATTCCGTACAGCGCATAGAGGGCGACTACCCCAAGCACGCCGGCTTCCTCCCCGAACGCCGAGACCACAAGGTCGGTGTGAGCGGCAGGCACACTTTGTGCGTCGCCAAGCCCGAGTCCCGTGCCCGTAGCGCCGCCCGTCGACAGCGCCCATAGTGAATCCGCGAGCTGATCGCCACCGCGCACGTGGTTGTCCCATGGCGACTTCCACATCTCGATGCGCTCACGCACGGTATGCGGATAACCAGTCGCGTACCCGATTGCAGACGCCAGAACGATGACGGCCAGCCCAGCCGCCGATAGGAGCACGCGATTTCGCGCAATGCTGTACATCGTGAGAAACAGGCAGCCGATTACGAGAGCGGGTCCCAGATCGCCGAGCCAAAAGAAGAGCGCGACTGAAACCAGAACGCCCACCGCGACTGGGAGAACGTAATCTAAACGCGGAATGCTGAATCTCGCCGAGAGATTTGCCAGCCTTCCATGCTGCTGTTTCAAGTGGCGAAGTGCGTCCCAGTTCTGCGCGAAGTATCCAGCCAAAAACAACACGATGAGAATCCGAATCACTTCGACCGGCTCGAAGAAAAATAAATTCACCTTAGCGTCGCTCCCTCCAGGCCCGCTCCCGAAAACGCCTAGCGCCACAGCCAGTACCACGGCCGCGATGAGTGGCACGTAACTGAGCCTGCTGAACTGTCGTTCGTAATCCGGCACGCTGAACACTACCAGTGCCGCACAGCCAGCGATCACGCCCTGGGTGAAATCGGCGAACATGAGGGTGTCGCGAAGCGGATCGCGCAGGCTGATCATCAAAATCAAGCCGATTCCGCAGAGCGCCTGGATGATTGGAAGCATCAGGTTGTCACCCGCAAATCGCCCGACTCGCCATATAGCGTGTACCACGTAGAAAGCCGAGAAAAACAGAATGACCCAAAGAATCAGCCGGGTCCGATACTGCCCGGCATCGCGGACCGTTACGTGAGGCTTGAATTGCGCAAATTCTGCTGAAGTGAGCAGCGGAATAGAAAGTTCACGTTCGGCTTCCCTGCCCCGCATCGATTCCCATTTTTTGCTGAACCAACTGCGACTCGTTTCTCTCCCCTCTTCTCGTCGCTCTCTGCGCTGCCTCGCCTCCGCCATGCGCTTCGGAAACGAATCCAGACCACGCGCCCTCGCAACTTCTGCTTCCGTCACCCGCAAACGCGCAATCGCCCCGGTATTGCTGAACTTCTCCCCATGCTGCTTCACCGTGTTAATCCGATTTGCAACAAAGTTCTGGTCCGATTCCGAAGGAATCATGCCCAAATATGGAAGCAGCTCCTGAGGACGAGCAAGTTGATTCAGGTTCAGCGTGTTTTTCTCTTGTTCAGCCACGCCGCGAGTCTTTGCTTGATACACAAGCGCCAGTCCGCTCGCGACCACGATGGAAGCAGCAATCAGCCACAGCAATTCAA
The DNA here is from genome assembly GCA_051004875.1 of Bryobacteraceae bacterium. Lineage (GTDB taxonomy): Bacteria > Acidobacteriota > Terriglobia > Bryobacterales > Bryobacteraceae > Bog-105. The sequence goes on along the minus strand of JBPCJX010000194.1, from coordinate 128,314 downwards.
GTCCGCGCCATCCAGCCTGCCCCCTCCGTTCCGTCTCGCGGCGTTCTTGGGCCCGGCTTGCGATTTCCTCACGTGAGATCTTCACTGTGAACTCGTGCCTTCCTCGAGCGCACTCAACCGCTGCTCCACCCTTTGCTGTCCTTGAATCGCTTGGAATTGGTTTCGCGCTGTGTCGCCAAACAGCCCCGCTCGCCGGTAAAGATCCTCGGCGTGAATGTAGTCCTCCCTGGCCCTGTCCAAATAATCGCGCTCCTGGGAAGACGAGTGGATGTAGCCACGCGATTCACGCCACGTCCGATCTGCCCTCCGCCGATACCCATCCGCCAACTGCGCCGTCTCCCGCTTCCCAACCGGATGTCCACGATGTGCCGCTTTCTTCAACGCCTCTTCTGCTTTCTCCACATCACTCAAATCGTATATGTAAAGGTTCGCCAACCCAAGATAAGGGTCTGGCGAGTGCTTCATCAGCTCAGCCGCCTCGCTAAACTTATTCACTGCCGCATTCAGCAGTTTCTGCCGGCCGGCGCCGCGCAAAGTATTCGCATCGATACGATCTATGTGCCCTTCGCACAGCCGCAACCGGCCCTGTATGCCGCTGTCGCCCGGATCGAGTTCGAGCGCGCGAGACAGATTGTTCCGCGCCTGTATCCATTGCGGTTCGTATACGGTCGGCGCGTCGCTGTTTCGATACTCGGTTATGGTTTCGTCGGCGCCCGCAACCAGCCGCTTCCTCAACGCACTTTTCGCGCCCCATAAAAAGAGACCTACGTGCATTCTTTTCGCAAGCGCCTGATATCGCGTCCAAGCGTCGTTCAGGTTGGTCACATGCTCCGTCTCGAGATCCGTCTTCAGCTTATCGGCGTCGTTCCAGAAATTAACCTGCAGTGAAACGAACGTGAAGACAATCAGACACGCAAACAGGAACGCTGCCAGGCAGCCCAGCACTCTGTTGCTACGGTTCCGTTTCGTCATCACCGGAAGGCTGCGCCCGGACCTTACCGTGCGATCATCGACCATCCTTTCTCGCACCGGCAGAGCGGTTCGCACCGTAGCATTGCTATCTAGCGCTTGCGTCGGTCGAAAGGCTTCGGCCCTGACCTGCTGTCCATTTTGAAAGCGCGCCAGATCTTCATTCACCTCGAGCGCTGTTTGGTAACGCCGCGCAGGGTCGCGCGCCAGCATCTTCAAAATGATGCGGCGCAATGGCTCAGGACACGAGGGCGGTAGCGGATCGGGAGATTGCGAAGACCGGATGCGGCGTTCCAGTCGTTCTTTCGTCGGCTCCTCGAAAGGCAGCCTATGCGCGACCATCTGATACAGAAGCACGCCCACCGACCATAAGTCGGAGTGCGAATCCATGTTTTGCGTTTCCAGGCGCTCCGGCGAACAATAGGCGCTGCTTGCAAAAACGTTCATCGTGTATTTGCGTGTGTGCGTTAACGCCTTCGCGATCCCAAAATCCAGCACCTTCACCTGGTTCTGCTTATTGATACGAATATTCCGTGGTTTTAAATCCCCATGGATAATGCCCGTGAACCGGCGCTCTCCGATCGTGGTTGTGAATGCTCTGAGATTTTCGAGCATTTCGCAAAGCTCTCTTACGACATGCGCCGCAAAGCCAGGATTCACGGGACCCCGAACCATCACGGTCGAGAGATCCTCACCTTCAATAAATTCCATTTCGATGAAAAGGTCGCCCGATTTTTCACCGTACTTGTTAACCGTAACGACCCGTCTATCGACGCCACTCAAGCGTTTTTGCAGCTCGGCTCCCAACCGTTCGGCATCGAGGATGTCCTGATCTTCTGGCTCAGGACCCTTGTAGACAATCTTGAGCGCTACATCACGCCGTGCTTCTGTATCGTGAGCAAGAAACACCTCACCCATGGCGCCCCGCCCGATCAACCGGATGATCTGGTATCGCCCGTAGAGGTCTCCGGCATTCACCGTTGGCCTTCCTCGCCGCCGCTCGCTTGTGTCACGATTCGTAACTTGGGCCGTTCATCCGGCTTGCCGGAAACGAAGAAGAAATTACGCTGGATAATTGCCTCCTCAGCCGCGGCCATCCAAACGGCCTCAGCCCCGTTCCCGGCGAAAACGTTCCGAACTACGATTGGCCGAAGCGTGGACTGGATGAGCAGGCCCGGGCGTAATGAACCGGATCGTTCTCCGTTACCTTCAATAAGGTTGTTTTCAATAGCCGGAGCGGCTGCATCGCCTACGGTAATTCCGCCACCTGCATTGTTATGGATGAAACAGCCAAAGATTGCCCCGCGCGAATTGCCGCTATATTCGACGCCCGCTCCGCGCCCATCACCGATGTCATCACGGGAAAGGATGACATCACTATCCCTAAGGCGAATCCCGATATCTCCGCCACGAATCGTGAACCCTTCCAGCTGCGCATGTTGAATGCCGTCCGCCGTCACCGATCCTTTGATCACTGATTCGCGCGCCCGCTGTGCCGTGAGCGTCACACCTTCTCTTAGTTCCACAGCCTCGTTGTACGTTCCGGGAGCGACCGCAATGCTATCGCCGGGCCGGGCCTTTTCCAGGGCAGCAGCGATGGTCGCGCCCGTGCTCACCACGAACGATCGGGAAGCAGGCGCAAATCTTTTTTCCAAGACGTACCTTTGCGCGAGGAACGTAAGCGCCGCGCCAACGACAACACCAAGTAACCCACCATAGATCAGGTAAGCTGCCCGCCTGCCAGCCCATGACCTTTGACTCACGGCCTCCGTCGCGATCATCCGGTCCGTGCTTTCGCCTGCAGATGTATCGGTGGGAACGATGTCTGTTCCTTCCCGGAGGGACTCCCGCCCGAACGATGCAGCGAATTCATCGCCTTCCACGAATATCGCGGAGACATTGTCTTTACCCATCTCATTCGCTGCTGAAATTAACGCCCGAACCGTTGCCCAGCGATCCCCGGCCTTCTCCTCGACAATCCTGAGAATGTTTTCAGACGAAACGGCATCGCTCAGCCCATCACTGCAAAGCAGCAGAGCGCTCTCTGCCTCGAAGGGCATCTGAAGAATCTCTATGAAATCTTCGGCATCCGGCGTGCGCTCTTGGGAGCCAACGTCGCGGTACACTTCGTTCCGGCGAGGATGCTGCATCGCTTCCGATTCGCTCAGTTCACCGCGGTCCTCGCGTTCGCCCACCGGCGAGTGATCGTGAGTCATCTTTTCAATAACGCCGCGCTTGATTCGGTACAGTCGCGAATCGCCCACGTGCCCTACGGTAATCTGTCCATCTTCGATAACCGCCGCCGTGAGCACACACGCCATGCCCGCCCACTCCGGATTTTTTTGAGCCGCTTCGTAGATAGCGTTGTTGGCAAGCGCAATCGCCTCACGCAGGCGTTGTTCCACGCTGTCCGTCTGACGCTCCAACCGAATCCGCACACGTTCCACCGCGATTTCGGCAGCGTGCTCACCTGCCTCGTGCCCTCCCATGCCATCTACTACGAGAAACAAACCCCGCACATCGTCGCAGTAGACGCGATCTTCATTGTTGGCGCGAACGTGACCCTGATCGCTCGACCCGGCCGAAAGGTAACGCGGAACAGCCGACGTCATCAATCGACCTTTTTCCTGGCGAACCAGATACCGCAAAGCGCGAAGACCACCAAAAGAACGATAAACAGATAGCGCGCTGAATGAAGAGCCGTCATCGCTGCTTGACTGCCTTAAAATCCATGAACAGCACACCCGCAAGCCCAATGCGCGCCTTACTCGGCAGCGGCACTTCTATATTTCTATCTACGTCCTCGCCATTCACCTGCTGAATGCTTGGCAGCACGCGTTTGCCGTCCACCGTTGTCCCCAGGCTGCTTAGATCCTTTATAAATAGCTGCCCTGTCGCCGGATCGCGCCGGATTTGAACATGCTCGCGAGAGACATCCTTCTTCGAATTTAACTTCAGATCCACCCAGCGATCCTCCGCGCCCCGGCCTATTTTGATAAGGTCCTTTGTCATTTGATATGTATGCGCACCACTGTCATCCGTGTAAGAAAGATTGGCGTAAACAATGCCCATCGCTCGACGTGTATCGATATCGCCGCTGCGTTCCGTCGACGTCGTCAGCGTCTGGCCGTCGGCGCGTCTCTTGCTGACACGCTCCGTCAGCGTACCCACCCGATCCTCCGCTTGCGCATTCAACGGAAATGTGGAATGAATCACCAACGGATTCTCCCGCGCATCATCGTCCGTGTTTTCGTAGAACGCAACCGCCCATTCGCCGAGAGTTTCATAGCGCTTTGCCCCCTTCTTTGACCCCGTTAGCGCCAGCTTCGGCTTTCGTGCTGCCGCCTTATTCAGAGCAGCCAGCTTTTCACCCAGAGCGCCCACGGCCTCTTCGCGCATTCGCTGCTCCAGTGGCCGAAGCCTTTCCAGGTCCTCCCCGTAGAGGTACACATCATAAACGCTCGGCACCAGATTGCTGTAGTAGCTAGGACACAGTCCCGCTTCCATCTCCTCGAGAATGAAGCTGATGATCGCCTCGGGAGTCACGCGAACGGTATCTTGCTGTGGCATCCGGTATCTGAACTTATTCTAGGAAGTGAACATGGAGAGAGGTACCGTAAGTTGATCATGACCTACCAGCGAAATGAACGCCCGGAACCATCCCGCCACTGGCGAGCAGCCATCTTCCGCGACGTTCAGTTTTGGGTTCCCTTTGTAGTTCTGATGATAGGGTTGCTTCTGCTGCGTCTAGTCCAATGAACGGAGAAGAACGCGTGAACCCTACCATCGCTGCAACCTCGACGGACCACTCTCGCCAGCGAAAACTTCACAGGCTCGGGATCCTTTGCGGCGTTTCAGCAGCGTTATGGTTGGCGGGAGCCGAGGCCCCTACGAAGTTGGTCACCGTTGCTGTCTCTCCCTTAGTGATCTCCTTCATGATGGTCTTAGGCGCTTTCATCTCCCGTTGGAGTTTGCCTGCCATCATTCGCGGCACCTCCGATACCTTCACTGATGCACGGCATGTGCCTCACCTCGTGGTGTGGGGCGTCATGGCGGGTTGCCTTTGGGCAGTCGGGAACACGCTGACGATATTCGCCGTCAGGGACATCGGCTTGAGTCTCGCCTTCCCGCTCTGGAATGCAAACAGTCTTATCGGTATCCTCTGGGGCACGCTCCTGTTTAAAGAGCTGCATCGAGCGCCCTGGTCCCGCAAAATGGGAGTCGTTGGCGGTGCCGTCATCATCTTCGTCGGCGCGATATTCATTTCCGCGGCTTCCACATCATCAGAAGCGGCGCATGGAAGCGCAATTCGCGGGATTGCCGCGGCCCTCGGCGCTGGACTCATGTTCGGGTCGATGTATATCCCCTATCGCAAGGCGTACATCACCGGCATGAATCCGCTCACGTTTCTCACCTTCTTCACATTTGGCGAAATGACCACGGTCACGATAATCGCCATTGCCTTTCTCGGTGGCATATCGCCCTTTTGGCATGAGCTCGCCGCGAATCGCAACATCCTATTTTGGCCCCTTCTCGGTGGATTCATGTGGGTCGTAGGCGATCTCTTTCAGAACTACGCCACAAAATATGTGGGCATCAGCCGCGGTATTCCGTTGTCGAATACGAACCAGCTCTGGGGCTTGCTGTGGGCAATCTTGGTGTTCCACGAGCTGCATGGCTTACACGCCAATGTTTACGCCGAAGTCATTGGCGGATCGTTTCTGATGGCTGCAGGTGCAGTGGCAATCGCCCTTTCCTCGGCCTCCGAGAGCGAATACTCCAGCTGGAGGGAAGCCGCGAATCGTGAAACTAAGTTATATGGCATCGACCCCGACTATGTGAGGACGCGAATGGAGGGCCGGGACCTTGAGTCTCATGTCACTCGCCGCACGTGGGTCGATTGGCTTCTCGTCGCGAGCGCAATATTTATCTTTACCGTGCTCGGCGCAATGGCGCGAGTTCCTCATATGGAGATTCACATGGGATGGTTACTCGCCCTGAGTCTCGCGATGCTGGCGGTCCTCGTGGCGGCCGGTTTAGCTCTATGGCGTGTGACTAAATTTTCCTAGCTCGCTCGATACGTGCCAGCGCCTAACGGAACCGCGCGCGTAAGCAAGCGTTTTCCGGATCTTTTGACCCCCCAAACTAGCTCGCCCCCACTGCTGCCGCATGTTCAGGTCCGATCATGGCCCGCATTCCCGCTGAAATCGCCTCTTGCGCGCGAACGCCATCGCGATGGTTAGTCGGGAACCGTGCTCCTGTTCTGCAGCACTCCACGAATGCAGCCAACTCGGCCTTGTAAGCCGCTCCAAAACGATCCACGAACTCCGGCACCGGTCGGCCATAATCGCGCATCGAAAAGCTCCTGTACGCGATCGGTTTCGTTCGCCCACGCCGGCCATAGGCTTCCACCACAATCTCAAAAGGTTTCTGCTCGAACCCGCCTATGTGAATCTGCCCCTCTTCGCCAAAAATCACGGTCTCAACCCGGTAACCGGACACATGATTACGGCTGACTTGAACCTGAGCGGCCAGGTCATTGTCGAACCCATCATCAAACCAGAGATACAAAACAGCATCGTCGAAATCCTCGACGCAGGTCGTGTGCGCATGGCTGTAAATTCGAGAACCAATGGCAAGCGCTTTACTCGGAGTGCGCCCCGTCAACCACAGAATCTCATCGACGTTGTGCACTGACATGTCCGGCAGAATTCCAGTGCTTCTGTAGCCATTCGGAGCGGGATTCGAATCTTCGAGTGCCGAGTAAATCTTAAAAACTCGGCCAATTGCGCCACTTTCCATCAGCTCTTTTGCGTACCTGAGAGGTTCGTCGAACCGGCGTTGGAACGCGAGCATCAGAGCATCCGGATAATCCCGGTCGAGTTCCGCGGCAAATTCTCGATCAGCTTCCAGACTTCCTGTGAGCGGCTTCTCTAACAACACGCGATGCCCGGCTGCGATCATGATGGCGGCGTGTTCTCGATGGCTATCCGTTGGAGTGACGATTACCGTTGCCTCGCAGACACGCGCTTTTGCTAGCTCTTCGAGCGAAGAAAAAATCGGAACCTGGGCCCCAATATCCGCATTAAACCGGCGAGCGCGCTCGATATCGATTTCTGCCAACGCGGCAAGTTCACAATCCTGCGTGTCCCGCGCCAGTTCGTACACGTGCAGTGCATGCACGGTTCCCATACGTCCAAGTCCCGCAACGGCAACTTTCAAAGGTTCGCTCATCTTGTCTTTGCCTGTTCGGCAGCTTCTTCAGCATATAAAGCCTGCTTCAGCTCCCGTGCTGCCCGTCACTCGTAACGCAGCGCCACGGTAGGATCTACTCGGACGGCCCGCAAAACGGGAGACACGCTGGCTGTCATAGCGACCGCGCCCAGCACTGCCACTGTGAAGGCGAAAACCGTCATATCATGCGCTTGAACGTCCGCGGCCAAGAACAAAGAAAGTGCTGGCGTAGCGATAAACGCGAGCGTGAGTCCTGCCGCAATGCCCCCGCACAACATCCAAACGCTGTCCCTCAAAACCGCCTTGATTACCGCCGCTCGCGAAGCACCGAGCGCCATGCGCAGGCCAAACTCCCGCAGTCGCCGGCTAACCGAATAGATCAGTATTCCGTAAAGCCCCACCGATGCCAGCATCAACGCCAGCACGCCCATACTGCCGAGCAGCGTAGCGCCAATCTGACTTGGCAGCATCGCCATCGCCATCGATTTATCCATCGGTTTAGCTTCTATGGCCGCCGTGGAATCGACCAAGGCCAACGCGCTGCTAACTTCCCTGACTAAACTTGCTGGAGGCAAGATGCTGCGGACCATGAAATTCAGATTGACGACCGCGTCATCGCTTTGGAAGTAACATCCATACATCGCCGCGACATCTTTTTCGCCCATGGTGAAGTACTTGCTGTCCTTGGCAACGCCAACGATAGTCAGCGTCGGCCCGGGATGCAGACGCATCGTGTGACCTACCGCGTTCTTCTCTCCAAACATCCGGTGCGCGAGACTCCCGTTCAGGATCACCACGCCCGGAGCGCTCCTGGTATCCGAACTCTGAAATTCCCGCCCCGCCATCAGCGGAATGCCCATCGTCTTGAAGTAATCCGGACCCACTGCATTGTTCTGATACGAAATCATCTGTGCTGTTGCGCCGCCGTCGATATGTACGTCCGTTCCCAAGGTTCGCTGGTTGTTAAACGGCACAACATCCAGCGTGGCTGCCGATTGCACCCCCGGCAGTGAGCGCAATTTCTGCAGCGCCGCGCGGATCACCGCATTGATCTGCTCTTTCTTGCTGTATTTCTCAGGCACCAGCCGCATGTACGCCCAAGTGGTCCGATGCACATCAAACCCTGGACTCACGCTCGCGGCAAGCAGCAAATTCTTTAAAAACAGAAACCCGACCGTCAACAGCAAAACGGAGACGGCAAGCTGACCCGCAACGAGAAGCCGCTGGACGCGCGACCGGCCACGGATCTGCCGCTCCTCGATCTTGAGGCCGCTGTTCACATCACGCTTTGTCGCCTTCAGTGCCGGCATCAAACCGCAAATCAGCGCGCTTGCCATAGCGAGTGCCACTGAATAGCCCAGCAGTCTCCAATCCGGCTCGATATGAAGTCGCAGTGGAACCGGTAATGGTAAGCGAATTCCGTTCATCGTCGTGGTTGTAGCAAGATTCAGCGCCAAGCCCGCCACTGTCCCAAGCCCCGCGAGTAATAAACTTTCCGCAAGCAATTGCCGTACAATTCGACCGCGGCCAGCCCCAATCGCCTGCCGTATCGCCAACTCTTGTTGTCTGCTTGCCGCCCTCGCTAGCAACAGGCTCGCCACATTCGCGCAGGCGATCAACAATACCAAGCCGACCACAGCCGTCAGCATGCCGAAAAACGCAGTAAGCGGAAGCATTGAAAGCGATCGTATGCGATCCCAGCCGGCAACCGCGCGCATCTCCAATCCATTCGACCGCTTGAAATCCGCTTGAGGAGAAGTGCGATCCCGTTGCTTCGAGAGTTGTTCAAGACGCGCGTACGCTTCACCGCGCGCCATTCCTCGGGGCAGTCGAACGTAAAGCGCGAGTGGAAACTGAGCCTGGAGAAAGGTCTTATACAGATCAGGCGATAAACCGAATCCCGTCAGCGTGCGATGATCGGCCGGCAGCACACCCACAACCGTGTATAAAGCCCCGTCCAACACCATCCGGCGCCCGACGATGTCCGGATTGCCGCCAAGTTTTCCTTTCCAAAACGCATGATTCAGCATCACCTCGTTCTCTTCGCCCGCGTGAATGGGACGCCCGAAGGCAACGGGAACACCCACAACGTCAAAAAAGTTATCCGTGACGTTCGTCGCCCAAATCCGATCTGTGTGCGAGCCGTTGCGCCAGTTCGCCTCTGTCTCTTCATTCAATCCGGCAACGCCATCAAATGCGTGAGAGTCACGAACAAACCTGTATTCTTCAATCGCCGAGTGGCTATTCCCGCCCAGCAACACGTATCGCAAAGTCGCCGCATCGCGGCACGAAGGCTTGCTGAATAGAAACTCCATCGTCAGGCTGAAGATCGTCGTGTTCGCTCCAATCCCGAGCGCTAGTGATATCACAGCCGCCACCGCGAAACCTGGACTCCGCCGCAACGCGCGTATCCCATAGCCCACGTCTGCAATCAGATCTTCGAGCCATTGGAATTGCCACGCAGCACGGCTTTCTTCGTGCACTCGCATCTTCCGTCCGAACTCGCGCTGTGCCTGCACTTTTGCATCGCCCGCCGGAACTCCCGCATGAATGAGTTCTTCCGCCCTGCTCTCTAAATGAAAACGGATCTCTTGATCCAGGTCTTCATCGAAGCTGTTCCGGTTACCAACGAACGAAAATCTACGCTTCAACTCCCGCCACCAACTCACTTTGCCTCCCTCATGCCGTCCGGATCACCAGCGAAATCGCGCGCACCACGTTTTCGAACTGGCGCACCTGCTGCTTCAGCTCCGCCGCGCCCAACGAGGTCAGCTGGTAGAATCGCGCCTTTCGATTGTTCTCTGAGATGCCCCACTCTGCCGTCAACCATCCCTTCACAAGCATTCGATTCAGCGCCGGATAGAGCGAGCCTTCCTCCACGATCAGCGAATCACCTGAGGTTTCCTTGATCCGCTTTGCGACTGCGTAGCCATGAAGTGCGCCGCTCTTCAGCGTGCGCAGAATGAGCAGGTAGAGAGTTCCGGGAAGAAGCTCTGGTATCTCGGGCGGCATCATCACCCCTTTCCAGGCTATATATAGCATGGACTAGGGAAGCTTACCAAGCCGGATTTCAGTCACGGCCCCGATTTATCCCGTTTTCAGCAACTTACCAGGAATCATTTGGAACCATGCAGTATACTGTTTCCAGGAAGCCGTTGCGCTTCTAATCTCTTCGAAGAACGCCGGATGAGGGCCTATCGCCTCCCCGGCGTTTTTTATTTCTGGAGTACTCAATGACAACCTCCGCACAAGTTGCAGCGAATCAATCGAACGCTCAACACTCTACCGGTCCGAAAACGCCGCAAGGCAAAGCCATCTCCGCCCGCAACAATTTCAAGCACGGCTGCTCAGGCGCATTCACGGTTCTTCCCTGGGAAGATCAAAACGAATTCGACATGCTACTCAGCAGCTTGCGCGATGAACACAAACCTTCCGGCCTCACCGAAACCATTCTGGTCGACAAAATGGCGCAGGGAATCTGGCTCAGCAAGCGCGCGCTGATGTTGCAGCACGTCACGTTCAATCAAGAGATGCCAACCTGCGACGACCAAAAGCAGCTCGCTTTGTATCTGCGCTATCAAACTACCAACGAGCGCGCCTTCCACAAATGCCTGAACGATCTTCTAAGGCTAAGAGCCGAAAAGCGCAGACAGGAAATTGGGTTCGAATCGCAGACGCAGAAACAAGCCGATCAAACCCACCGCGAATCCTCGGAAAGTCGAAAGCAAGAGCTGCATCGCTGGAACGTTTTGCTCGCTGAAGCCAAGCTGGACCACCAATTAATGCAGAACATCATGCTCCGAGTCGATGACACGGTCGCGGCCTGCGAAAAAGAGCAGCAAGAAGAGGACGAAAAGACGCCCATCAGCGCTCAACGAGCCGCGTAATCATCCATGAACTCCGTCGTTCGCACTAGACGTGTGCCCATCTCTGACGGCTTAGGGTTTATGGGAAGTTCCCGGCTTGTCGGACATTCTTCCACAATCCGTTACGGAGGGCTGGCATCATCGGCATGACTCGCAGATTAAGATTGCAGGAGGTGTTCCTATGACATCCCGCCGTTCGTTTTTGCAATCCGCTGGATGGGCCACAGCGGCGCTTTGCTCTCGCGCCTCGAACAGCGGCCCAGCGCCGGGTGCGCTGCAAGAATTCAGCTACCGGGATATCCAGCTCGCGCCCGGAGCCGCGCAAACGCAATTTGAGCAGACGCAATCGGTCTTGATTTCCTTGAACGAAGACAGTTTGCTCAAGCCGTGGCGTCTGCGCGCCGGTCTTCCTGCGCCCGGTCCGAATCTTGGCGGCTGGTACGACGAACTGCCGTTGGATAAGACCGAAAGTGGCGGTCACGGCTTCGCACCCGGACACTGTTTCGGTCAGTGGATTTCCGCACTCGCGCGCGGATTTGCCGTCACTCACGACCCGGCCACTCGAGCCAGATTGGAGCGGCTGCTTGCTCTTTACGAACCCACTATCTCCGGCCGGTTCTACACCAACTTTAGGTTTCCTGCGTACAACTACGACAAGATGGTCATTGGCCTCATCGACGCGCATCGGTTTGCGGGTTTAACGCAGGCGTACGGGCTTCTTGAACGGACCACTAACGCGGCGGAGCCACACCTGCCGCCGCACGCGCTGGATCGCGACGAGCCGCAGAGGCGTTGGCGGAAGTCGGTGGGCGACAACACGACAGACGATTACACCTGGGACGAGTCCTACACGCTGCCGGAGAACCTGTATCTTGCCTGGGATCGTGGCGCCGGCGAACGATACCGGAAATTAGCTGCCCGGTTTCTGCTTGACCAGACCTATTTCGACCCGCTCTCTGAAAATAAGAACGTCCTTGCCAACCATCACGCCTACAGCTTTTGCAATGCTCTGAGTTCGGCGATGCAGGCGTATCTCGCTGACGGCAGCCAGAAGCATCTGCACGCCGCTAGCAACGCGTTTCAAATGATAACCGACACTCAAAGTTTTGCCACCGGTGGCTGGGGACCCAATGAAAGCTTCGTCGCTCCAGGTGGTGGCGAGCTCTATGCCAGTCTTACTGGTACGCATCGCGGATTCGAGACGCCGTGTGGCAGTTATGCGCATTTCAAGCTCACGCGCTATCTTCTGCGAGTGACGCGAGATGGGCGCTATGGGGACAGCATGGAGCGCGTCCTCTACAACACCGTGCTCGGCGCCAAGCGGTTGCAGCGCGACGGCCGCGCCTTTTACTACTCCGATTATCATTTCTCGGGGCGGAAGGTCTACTTCCCCGACGCGTGGCCCTGCTGCTCCGGCACCTTGCCGCAAGTAGCCGCTGACCACCGCATACTCGCATACTTCCACGATGCGCGCGGCGTGTTCGTGAATCTCTATCTGCCGTCTACCGTCCGTTGGACGGGCGCTGATGGGGCACAGCTCGCGCTAACCCAGACCGGAGACTATCCTATCGAAGGCAAAATCACAATGCACTTGCGCGCCTCGCGTCCCTCGAATTTTGCCGTTCGCCTGCGGATTCCCGGTTGGTCTTCACAAGCTGGAGTGCTCATTCGCATCAACGGCGAGCCCACGTCGCCACCCATCCAGACCGGCTTTGCCACCCTTCAGCGCAGATGGAAAGATGACGATCGCATCGAGCTTCAGCTTGCGTTGCCGGTGCGCCTGGAAGCCATTGGCCCGAATCACCCGGACACCGTCGCCCTCGTCCGCGGGCCCCTGGTCTTGTTTGCCATCGTGGATCACCCGCCTGCCGTAACCCGTCAGCAACTCCTCTCCGCCGTACGGCTCGCGCAGCAGACCAGCTGGCGCGCTAATACACCTTCGGGGCCGCTGCTATTCCGCCCGTTCTTCGCTATTGACGATGAGCATTATAGTACTTACCTGAAAATAGCTTGACCGCCCGGGCGTTCCTTTTTCACATCCTCGGTTCGGCCGATTCGCCTCCTATGAATCACGGCTTTTCCGATGACGGGACTTCTACTAACCGGGACGCCATGTTCCACCGGCTGACCCGTCGGGACTGGCAACCACTACAACATAGCCGTCTGGATCCCGTATCCAGCACTCCCAGTGATTCGGGCCGCCCTCACCATCAGGCGGGTTTCGATGGCGCGGCATGACGATCTCCACGCCCATTTCAGCCGAACGCTGCATGACCGCGTCAAAGTCGTCTACTTCGAACCACAGCAATACACCGTTTCCGTATGGCTTGTGATCGCGATCGCCGATCGGACCGTGATGGTGCTCTACTTCGAAGCTATGCAATTGAAGAACAAGTTGACCATTCGAGACCAACCGCTCATATTCGGAGCCCCCATGATCGCTCCGGCAGCCCAGCAGACGCTGATACCATCGGCTACTTGCTTCCACATCGGTTACCGCGACGAGAGGTTGAGGCCGCATCCCGACTAGCGTAACAACTTTGCAGCATGACACCGAAGTATAGATCTACGCTGCGCGACCACCGGAGATGTATTCATGGCAGTGCTCCCGTTGGGCGCAGTCTACGGGGTCTGGACGGGAATTGGAGCGGAAGGCGCCGGTTGCAGCCTTCAGAAACTAATGCCTGAATCTGCCTCTTTACTCAACGCATACTCTTTAGATCTCGGCTACGGCGAAGAAGACCGGTCGTTATTCCCGGAACGCCCGTGTGTTTAGTTCCGAGTAGGTCCCGGGCGATCGCCTATCCTGCCAAGCGCGGGTTGGTGGAAGAGCAGCGCGTGCTCCATTCCGAGTTCCTCAACCAAGCACGGCAACAGTTTCGAAGGTCGGCGATGCGAGAACGGCGTCGCCCCGAATCACAGCCGATGCACCGACGCGAGGACGCAGGAACACAAGGCATCAGCAGGAGATCATGTGAAGATAATAATGAGCCGAGATAGCTCAGTTGGTAGAGCACCGCACTTGTAATGCGGATGTCGCGAGTTCGATCCTCGCTCTCGGCTCCATTTCTCATCCCTTTCCGTTCTTCATCTCCCTGCTTTCTGTATGGGTTAACCAGTGAATTTGCAGGCTTGAAAACATTTGGTAACAAATCAGATGTTCTACCAGCTGAGCTATGCCGGCTTGTGCCTACGTACACTCAATTTTTACGCCTTCCTCGCAGCTGCGCTGCAAATTTTAAGTAGCCGGGATGCTTGTGTCCACCTCTGGCATACATAAGTTCGGAAACAGAACGCACACGGTGAGACATTGAGTCCACGCTCGTTCGACATCGTCGTTGTAGGAGCCGGAATTGTCGGCGCAGCATGCGCTCGTGAATTCGCCGAAGCTGGGCTGACTGTCGCTCTGATCGAGGCCGATGTAATTGGCGGAGGTGCCACTGCCGCCGCCATGGGACACATTGCGGTCATGGACGATTCTGAAGCCCAATTCGCTTTGACCCGCTACTCGCAGCTGTTATGGAAGCAAGTCGCGGAACGTCTTCCGGCGGATGTGGAATATCTTCCCTGCGGCGCGGCGTGGGTTGCTGCTGACCAGGTTGAAATGCGAGAAGTGTCGCGAAAGCAGCGATACTACACCGAGCGCGGAGTTCCCGTTGAGATCCTCGATCCCCAATCTCTCGCCGAAGCCGAGCCAACCCTGCGTCCCGGCCTAGCAGGTGCTCTATTCGTAAAAGACGACGCCGTCGTGTATCCACTAGGCGCTGCACGCTTCCTTGCGAGGGAAGCGCAACAGCTCGGCACTGAGCTGATCCTCGGACGGCGAGTCATCAGCGTCAACGGGAATACCGCCAAATTGGACGACGGGACGAGCATCATCTATCAGAACGTAGTACTCGCGAACGGCATCGCTGCATCAACGTTTGCCAGAGCAATCAACATCCAGCCGCGGAAAGGACACTTGGTGATTACGGATCGTTACCCCGGCTTTGCTCGTCACCAGATCATCGAGCTCGGATACCTGAAAAGCGCTCACGCAATCCAGGCTGATTCAGTTGCATTCAACGTCCAGCCTCGACTATCTGGGCAAGTGCTGATCGGCTCTTCCCGGCAATATGGCATCACTGATCCCGCTGTCGATTCGAACGTCGTGTCAGCGATGTTGCAGCGAGCCTTCGAATACATGCCAGGTCTCAGCAAGCTTTCGCTTGTTAAAAGCTGGACCGGGTTTCGCGCCGCCACGCCGGACAAGTTGCCGCTCATCGGCCTCTGCCCCGAAACGGACAATGTTTATCTGGCAACAGGGCACGAGGGCTTGGGTATCACAACATCACTTGGCACGGCGAAATTGCTGGCTGATCTTCTACTCCACCGGAATTCCGCCATTATGAAAGAACCGTATCTTCCCGGGCGGAGCTTATATCCAACCAGTGAAATAGAGGAGAGCGCACCTAAATGAAAATGCAATGGCGTGGAGTAATGCCTGCCTTGACCACCGCCTTCAGGCAGGATCTGAGCGTCGATATAGACTTCATCGGCAGGCACGCCAAATGGCTTGTCGACAATGGATGCACCGGAATCGTGGCTCTGGGCTCGCTCGGTGAAGGGGCAACTCTGACCCTGTCCGAAAAAACCGAGATTCTGAATGCCTGTGTGAAGACGGTGGGCTCACGCGTGCCGATTGTCGCCGGCATCTCTGCACTGAGTACTCGAGAAGCAGTGATGCTCGCCAAGACCGCGCAGCATGCGGGATGCAGCGGGCTGATGGTGCTTCCGCCATACGTCTATGTCGGCGATTGGCGGGAGATGAAGGCGCACGTTGCGGCCGTGCTGGACGCCACCAACCTATCCTGTATGCTCTACAACAATCCGATCGCTTACACGGTCGACTTCGTAATCGAGCACGTAAAGGAGCTCGTGGAAGAGCACGAAAACCTCAACGCTATCAAAGAGTCAAGCTCCGATGTGCGCCGTGTCACCGCTCTGCGCGTTCTACTCGCCGACCGGCTCCAGGTGCTAGTTGGCGTAGACGATGCGATCGTTGAGGCGGCTGCTGTAGGTGCAGTGGGATGGATCGCAGGACTTGTCAATGCGTTTCCGAGAGAATCGGTTGAGCTCTTTGAGTTAGCAAAGAGCGGCAGAGCAAAAGAGGCGTTCGAGCTGTATCGTTGGTTCTTGCCCCTGCTAAGAATGGATACAGTTTCGAAATTCGTTCAGTTGATAAAGCTCGTGCAAGAACAAGTGGGCGTCGGAACGGCGCGAGTTCGTCCTCCCCGCCTCGAGTTAATCGGCAGGGAGTTGGACGAAGCGCGTACGATAATCGCTCATGCACTCTCCACGCGCCCTCCAGGCGTCATCTCTACAGCATTTGATCACGCTCATGAAGCCGTTGCCGTGCGCTAAATAGAGCGATCCGATGCGGGCCGCAAAACCAGAACGGACGGGCACATCACCCGGCGAGGGCCGTTTTACCCGAAGCCTGGGGACGTTCGATTCGCTGATGATCGTCATCGGAGTGATGATCGGCTCCGGTATCTTCATCGTTCCGGCCGACATGGCGCGCAGCATCGGCAGCCCAGGCTGGCTTCTCCTCGCCTGGCTTTTTACTGGAGTGCTTACTGTCGCTGCCGCTCTTTCCTACGGCGAGCTCGCGTCCATGATGCCGGAAGCTGGTGGCATGTACGTCTACCTGCGTGAGGCGTTCTCGCCGCTATGGGGATTTCTTTATGGTTGGACATTATTTACCGTGATTCAAACCGGGACAATCGCTGCCGTGTCTGTTGCGTTCGCCAGGTTTTCAGGCTTGCTATTGCCGGTCATCGCGGAGGATCGATATCTCATTCCGCCCATCCATATTTCAGCCGGTTACGCTGTCTCCCTCTCGACAGCGCAGCTGACCGCAATCGCAGTGATCGTTCTGCTCACGTGGACGAATGCCTGTGGCGTCGATTACGGGAAGATTGTTCAGAATCTTTTTACCACGGCAAAGCTTGCTGCGTTATCGGGACTCATCTTGATCGGTCTCCTGTTTGGTTGGAACAGGGCCGCGGTTCACGCAAACTTTTCTAATTTCTGGACGCCGCACGATTTCGCGCCCATCTCCGCTGGTGTCTCAGCCGCGACCACTTTCGGTCTGCTGGTTGCCATCTGCGTCTCGCAATCAGGATCGCTCTTTTCCGCCGATTCCTGGCACGACGTGACCTTCGCAGGCGCCGAAGTCCGCAATCCCCGCCGCACTTTGCCAGTGACACTCGCGTGGGGCACTGGAATTGTTACTACTATGTATCTGCTCGCTAATGTCGCCTATCTGGTGACACTTCCGCTAACCGCAATCCAGCACGCTCCTTCAGATCGCGTTGCCACCGCCATGCTGAGCGCCATTTTCCCCGCCTGGGGAAGCACCGCAATGGCGGTCGCGATCATGATTTCGACGTTCGGATGTGTGAACAGCTTGGTGCTCGCGGGGCCGCGGGTCTATTACGCAATGGCTTGTGACGGGCTCTTTTTTCCACAGATCGCAACGCTAAACCGCGCCAGAGTCCCAGGACGCTCGTTGCTGATTCAGTGCGTTTGGTCCGCGGTGCTGGTCTTGCCGCGCACGTTCAACGTCGTGACTGGGCAATATGGAAATCTCTACAGCAACCTGCTGGATTACGTTATTTCGGCTGCATTGATCTTTTACATTGCCACCATCGCAGGAGTCATTCGGCTTCGCTATCAGCGTCCGCATGCTGAAAGGCCGTATCGCACGCCTGGGTATCCCGTCGTCCCTGTGCTGTACGTTTTCGGTGCGTCCACTGTGCTGTTGATTCTTTTCGTTTATCGGCCGGCAACTACTTGGCCGGGATTATTGATTGTGCTCGCCGGATTGCCGATTTTCTGGCTAACGAAACGGAACCTTCGGAAAGAGCGGGGTACGGGAATCGAACCCGTCTAAATCAGCTTGGAAGGCTGACGCCCGACCGCTAGGCCAACCCCGCGCATCAGCAAGTTCACATAACGAGCCAACTCTTCCATTCTAGGAAACCGACCACAACGGGTCAATGCGCCGCGGTGTACTGCCCGAAAACATCGTCAGTGTGACACTGTCTAAAACAGGGCTACTTGTCCCTCATCGATTTCTTAATCGGACGGCCACTCGCGTCCTCTGAAGAGCGCGCAGAGCAGATCGCTGTAACCGAAGGCGTCCCTGTCTTTGGACTCAATGCGCTTAGTTCTGCTGCATACGGACCGGAAACGGCGCTCACACTGCTTATTCCCGTCTCCGTCGCGGGCCTCGCGTACATGGTCCCCATGAGCCTCAGCATCATCGTCCTCCTGGCGATCGTCTTTTTCTCGTACCGGCAAACCATTGCCGCGTATCCGCAGGGAAGAGGGTCATACACGGTCGCACGCGAAAACCTGGGCACCTTCCCGGGTTTGGTGGCACGCAGCGAGCTACCTTACTGAAGACGCAGTTATTGATGAAGGGCAATGACCGGATCTCAGTTCTCAATATTCCGTGGTACTTGAAATCGGAATGAGCATGTTACGCTAACTCGCGATGCTCCGCCTTCGACTCAGGCTGCCTTCTCTGTTGATCACTTCATGTCTTGTAACGTTGGGTGCCATTCTCACTCCCGAGCAGGCGATCAAATCCCGCAGTATCTCCGATCTCACCTTTTCACCCAATGGTGAGTATCTGGCTTGCATAGTCTCCGATCCTCCCAAAGGTGCCGCACCGGAATCGCACACCTGGCTGTTGGACGTTCCGCACATCGAATTCCGCCAATTCACGTTTTCCTCTAAATCGGAGAGCTCGCCTCGTTGGTCGCCCGACGGACACACTCTCGCTTTTCTCTCCAATCGCGATGAGCGCATGCAAATTTTCCTGATACGGAGCGATGGCGGCGAAGCGAGTCCGCTTACGTCCGGTAAGAATGCGGTCAGTAGTTTTCGCTGGTCGCCTGATAGAACACAGATCGCCTTTCTTGCTCCGGAGCCGAAATCCGAGGCAGACGAGAAGAAGGAAAAGGACAAGGACGACGCTAAGGTCGCCGATCGACAGCAGGATCTTGCTCGATTATGGGTCGTGGATATCGGTTCTAAGAAAACGCGACAGATCACGCGAGGCAACTGGAGTATCGAAGACTTCGATTGGATCTCAGTCGACCGACTTTTGGCCGTCGCCACGGATCAGCCAAGAGTCGAAACCTGGAACACGGCTCTATTCAGCGTTTCTGTCGCCGATGGAAAGATCACTCCCTTCGCCCAACCATCTCAGCCGTTCGGCGGTCTAACAGTTTCGCCGGATCGAACGCAGATTTCTTATGTCGCCGCTCGCAATGCCGGGCCTATGCCGTACGATCTGTTTCTGCAGAGCGTTCGCGGAGGCTCGTCTCGTGACGTAACCGCCTCGCTCGATCGTCCAGTATTGGGTGTCAATGGCAGAACAATGCAACAGCTGCATTTTCCATCGGGGATGGCTTCCGTTCCCGCTTGTATCGCGTCACTGAGAAGAGCAAGCCTGCTCCAATCGACTTGCCTTATTCGAATGGCGATTTCGCAATCGCGCATGACGGAGCTGTTGCGTTTGTCGCTCTTGGGTTTAATCGTCTTCCCGAGCTGTGGCTTCAGCCGGAAGAGGGCTCCGCAAAGCAGGTCAGTCATGTGCAGCAAGGTTGGGGCGGAATTACGCTTGGCGACGCCGAGGTGTTCCGGTTCAAGAGCTTTGACCGTACCGAAATTGAGGCCGCACTCATGAAGCCGTCCAGCCCGAAGCCCGGTACTAAGCTACCGCAGATTTTGTACGTGCACGGTGGCCCAGCAGGCAGTTTCTCCGCCGCGTACTCGTCCTGGCCACAACTCTTGGTCGCGCACGGTTACGTGATCTTGATGGTGAATCCGCGCGGGTCTGCAACTTACGGCGAAGAATTTTTGAAAGCCAATCGTGCCGATTGGGGCGGCGCCGATTTCAAGGATCTGATGGCGGGCGTAGACACCGTGCTTGCTCGCGGAGAAACCGACCCCAATCGCCTCGGTATTGGCGGTTGGTCTTATGGCGGCTACATGGCCGAATGGGCCATCACTCAGACAAATCGTTTCAAGGCCGCGGTCTCTGGTGCTGGTATGTTCGACCTTGCCGCCGAGTTCGGCACTGAAAAAGAGCCGGCTTACGACGAATGGTATTTCAGCACGCCTTGGGAGCATCCCGAGCGATTTGCACATAGTTCGCCGTACATGTACGTTCGGAACGCGAAGACGCCGACGCTCATCCTACAAGGTGAAAACGACCCCATCGATCCCGTAGGCCAATCAACCGCTCTTTATCGCGCCCTCAAGCGCTACGGCGTCGAAACTGAGTTGGTTACATATCCGCGTGAACCACACGGGCCGCGCGAGGAGAAACACCAGATCGATATTCTCACCCGCATGCTGGCCTGGTTCGATCGTTATGTCAAACATGACTGAGCCGTGAGCGATTTGATCATTTTGCGACCCCGCGCGCGGCCCACTCGGCTTGGAAACGTTCCAGCGTGACGAATGACTTCTGCGTGCCGACTCCCAAAGTAGAGAGTGCTGCGTAGAGGTTCGCGCGAGAAATTGCCTCAGTCTCCTCGCAGCTCGTAGCCAGAAAGTAAGCCAGGCCGCCTATGAATGCATCGCCCGCCCCGGTTGTGTCGAACGCCTGTACTCGAAAAGCCGCCACGTGCTGCGCGTTCTCAGAACCGGCGCAAAGCGCTCCGTTAGCGCCGAGGGTCACAATCACACGCCGAACACCTTTTTCCAACAGCCGCTCAGCACACGTGCGGGCTTGATCGAGATTGCGCACTGGCATGCCCGTGAGCGCTTCAGCTTCGGTCTCATTAGGAATAACGTAGTCGGCGAGCGCCGCTTCCCGGAAATCGAGCGGCTGAGCGGGAGCTGGATTGAGAATGGTGCGAATTCCGTGCGCATGCCCAAAACGCAGCGTGTAGTACACAGTCTCGAGCGGGATTTCGAGTTGCAGCACGATGAAATCGGCACGGCGAAGCAGATCGGCGGCAGCGTCGATATCAGAGGGCAGCAGGCGGTCGTTCGCTCCCTTGATTACCAAGATTCGGTTTTGGCCGGCACTATCGACGAAAATGGGAGCCACACCGCTCGAAACACCGGGCGTGATCAGCACGTGCCTGGTATCGATCTTATAAGAGGCGAAGTTCTGAATCGTTGCAGGCCCAAACAGGTCGTCACCCACTCGTGCGATCATCGAAACGTCGGCGCCAATTAGTTTGGCTGCGACGGCTTGGTTTGCGCCTTTGCCGCCGAAGCCCAGGTGGAATTCGCCCCCAAAGATCGTTTCGCCCGGTTGAGGGAATGCGTCGGTAAATGTAGTCAGATCGATGTTGGCGCTTCCGACTACGACGATGTGCGGCGGCCGGTTTATAGGAGACACTCGGTCAAGCTTCGCACACCCAGTTGCTGAATTTTTCGTTGATTACGTGAGCTCGAGCCCGCGCGTTTCAGGTATCCATGCCGCACTTACGGCAGCAGCAGCGAACCCAACTGCACATGCTGAAAACCCCCAAGAAAGCCCATGTGCCTCTCCCAGAGCGCCGATGGCAAAAGGTGCGAGAGCGCTGATGCCGCGAGCAGCATTGTAAGAGACGCCGAGCGCGGTGGCACGGATCGGCGTAGGGAAAAGCTCACTACCAAGAATCCCCGACCCGGTAAAGAAGCCGGTGCCAAAGAACGCTGTTATCGACGCCGTTAGCAGAATTAGACCAGGACGGCGCGCGGCGGCGAAGGCAGGGACAGATAAGGCCGCGAGGATTAGGTAGGTAATGATGGTGCGCTTGCGTCCGAGCTTGTCAGCGAATACGCCAAACAGAAGATATCCAGGCAGCATTCCAGCAAGATTCAGAATGACGAGAAAAGATGTGAAATCGAAGCGGCTAAAATCGCGGCCGCCTCTGGCGATCGGAAGCGCCAGATAGGCGGGAATCCAGGTGAAGAGGCCCCACCAGGCGAACATGCCGAACGTGTTCATGCTGAGCAGAGCAAACAAGCGAGGCACAGCTGCTCGCCAAAGCGCGATTTTCTGATCCTTTGACGCGGGCGTTTTCATTTGGCGCTTCCACATGTCCGGTTCGGGCACGCTGCGTTGAATCCACACCGTGACCAGCGCTGGTACAACGCCCACAAAGAACACCCATCGCCAGTTCATGTTGGCTATTACGATGTTCGCGACCACGGCAGCCAGGGCGTAACCGATTGCCCAACTACTTTGGACAATGCCCAACGCACGCCCCCGCCAGGCGCTGGGCCAGGTTTCTGCTACTAAAGTTGCTCCGGAATTCCACGCTCCACCCATCCCCAGCCCCAACAGAAACCGAAACATTGCGAACATCGTGACGCTTGTCGAAAAACCACAAGCAAACGTAAATAGCGAGTAAGTGAGAATGCTCTGACTCAGCATCCGGCGGCGGCCGAATCGATCCGCGAGCAGACCGAACCCAAAACTTCCTATGGCGGACGCGACTAAGGTCAGCGAATTCAGCAGGCCCGCAGTGGCTTTACCCATATCGAATTCGCGCATCAACGTCGCAAGCACGATGGAATAGAGCATCACATCGAAGGCGTCGAGCATCCAGCCCAATGCCGCTGCCAGCAACGTTCGTCGCTGGGCTTCGGTGGTGTTGCGCCAACGGAAGGGTGCCTGAAGAGAATCGGCTGCGTCCGTCGTCATAGATAGCGTCACAGAGTAGGATAGGCGATGGCGACTCCGGATGCGCATTGCAATCGACACGGGTGGAACGTTCACCGACTGTGTTTATCTCTCTGAGGGCCGGCTAAACATCACGAAGATTCCATCCACACCTGCACAACCCGGCGAAGCAGTGCTCACAGCTGTAGCTCAAATAGCTCAACGAACGCAAGTGGAGGTACGGCACGGAACAACCGTCGGTACGAACGCGCTGCTGGAGCGAAAGGGCGCTCGAGTCGCATTTGTAACAACGGCGGGGTTCGAGGACACCATCGCGATTGGCCGCCAGGCGCGCCCGAAACTATATGACTTGCTTTTCACCAAAGAAGCGCCACTAACAGGGGATCATTTGCGATTTGGCGTACACGAACGCACTGCCTCCGATGGCTCCATTCTTCGCCCCACCGATCCAGCCGAACTCACGCGCCTAAAAGAGGCGATCAAGGCCGAGAATTCCGAATCGATCGCAATTTCGCTCCTATTTTCATTTGCAAACCCTGCCAACGAGTGCGCAGTTGTTTCCGTGTTGCGCGACTTGGGCATCCCCATTTCAGCATCTCACGAAATCCTGCCAGAGTTTCGCGAATTCGAGCGTGGATCAACCGTAGTGATCAATGCGTACCTCGCTCCGATGATGCAGCGCTATCTTGAGCACCTGGATAAGGGCCTGCGCTCGACAGGATCGCGTCTTCAGGTCATGCAATCGTCTGGAGGAATTGTTCCGGCTTCGATTGCGGCGCGAGAGCCGGTGAGAACCATCCTTTCCGGTCCGGCAGGAGGTGTACTCGGTGGTCTCGCGGTCGCACGTGCTGCCGGTTTCTCGCAAATACTCACCTTCGACGTGGGCGGAACATCAACAGATGTGGCTCTTATCGGCAGTGACGCTGGACTACGTACGAGTAGCGGCTTCCAGATCATGGGCATGCCGATCGCGACTCCTATGCTGGACATTCACACGGTCGGCGCAGGCGGTGGATCGCTCGCGAGTTTCGACCGGGGCGGCGCGTTGAAGGTTGGTCCTGAGTCTGCAGGAGCGGATCCAGGCCCCATATGTTACGGCCACGGAGTGCAGCCGACCGTTACGGATGCCAACTTGCTCTTGGGCCGCCTCGATGCTGATGGGTTTCTCGGCGGCGGGATGAAATTAGACGAAGCGGCAGCCCGGCATCATTTTGAGAAAACGAAGGGCGGCTTAGCAAGCGCAGAAGTATTCGCCGAAGGAATCATTCGGCTCGCCGACTCGCATATGGAGAAGGCGCTGAGGAAGATTTCAGTTGAGCAAGGACATGATCCGCGCGATTTTGTCCTGGTTAGCTTTGGTGGCGCCGGTCCGCTGCATGCCTGTGCTCTCGCCCGTGCGCTCCGCATCCCCAGAATCTTGGTACCCATGCATCCAGGCGCCCTGTCGGCTTACGGAATTCTGGTTTCGGATGTCGTGAGGGACTATTCGCGAACAGTAATGCTTCGCCCAGAGGACCCTTCTCTGTTGAAGCATTTCGAAGCTCTCGAAGAACTGGGTAGCAGAGAGATGAAGGCGGAGGCGTTGACCGGCACTGCCGTTCGTTCTCTCGATGTGCGGTATCGAGGGCAAGGCTACGAGCTCACCGTCGATTGGTCGAAAGATTTTGTGCCCCAATTTCACCGATTGCACGAGCAGCGCTACGGCTACTCTGATCCCGAGCGGCCCGTCGAGATTGTGAATGCGCGAGTACGCATGATTGCAGCGACTCAACCCCTTCAATCCGAACGAAGGGTTCCACGCAACGGTGACGGAAAGCAGGCCATCATCAAAGATAAGTCGATTTATTATGACAATCAGGCATTAAAAGCTGTTGTTTACGATCGTCCCCGGCTCAATACGGGGGATCGATTTCACGGTCCCGCTGTCATTGTCGAGTACAGTGCGACCACCTTTCTCCCGCCTGGATCGACCGCATCGGTTGATGAATACTTGAACATTATCATTGATTCGTAGATGTTTCTGGCTTTGTAAGAGGTATATTCTCTAAGTACGCAATTCATGCAAAGAGCGTCTAACAAATCAGGAGGGTAATGATGGCGGTAAGAAACATTCTCACAGGGTTATTTTGCTGTATTCTCGGCGGTGTACTAGCATCCGCCCAAACGAGCGCTTCCGGCACCAGCGATCAACAATTCCTTAATTTCGCTGCGGAAACCGATATGACTGAGGCCCACTTGGGGCAGTTGGCGGCGGATCAAGCCTCGTCTCAGGAGGTCAAGGATTTCGCTCAGATGCTTGTGACAGATCATACGAACGATTACCAGCAATTGGGTATGCTAGCGAGCAAAGCCGGAGCTACCATCCCCAAGGGACTCGATGCCCAACACGAAAAAATGATTGCCCCATTCGGGAAATTGAAGGGAGCAGCGTTCGATCACCGCTACGCGCAGGAAATGGTCGCGGGCCACACCAAAGCGATCACCGAGTACAAGCACGCCGCGCAGGACGCGCAGAATGCGGATATCAAGGCATACGCGACCCAAACACTCCCGACGCTTGAAAAGCATTTGGAGGCGGCAAAGGGCCTAGCGAAGAAGCCGGCGGCCAAGCACGGAAAAATGTAGCTTGTCTGCTCCGGACTCGATTGAGCTTGCGATTTTCAAAAGCGCATTTCACTCGATTGCGGAGGAGATGGGGGGAGCGCTGAGGCGAACGGCGTTCTCGCCCAATATCAAAGAGCGGCGCGATTACTCGAGCGCAGTTTTCGATGAAAGCGGAAACGTCGTTGCCATGGGCGATGATATGCCGGTCCATCTCGGCTCAATGCCCATGTCGGTCCGGGCGGCCCTTGATTCGCTTGTGCTGGAACAGTCGGATGTAGCAATCCTAAACGACCCCTATCAGGGTGGCACCCATCTTCCCGATGTCACCCTGGTAATGCCCGTCTTTACCCCGGAAAAGGACCAGCCAGCTTTTTATGTGGCGAACCGCGCGCATCATGCCGATGTAGGGGGCACGTTTCCCGGATCGATGGGTCTGTGTCGCGAGATCTGGCAGGAGGGGGTTCGTATACCGCCTCTAAAACTCGTCTCCGGCGGTGTTTTGAACCGGAGTCTGCTATCACTGATCCTCAATAACGTGCGCACGCCCCGCGAGCGTGAGGGCGATCTGACCGCCCAAATCGGTGCATGCCGCATAGGGGTTCAGCGTTTGACAGAAATGATTGAGAAATACGGCCTCGAGCGGATGCAAGCAAATGTCGCCGCGCTTCTGAACCATTCAGAGGCGATGATGAAAGCCGAACTCGCGCGACTGCCAAGGGGAGAATTCAGCGGCGAAGACTTTTTGGATAACGACGGCATTACGGACGAGCCAGTAAGAATATGCGTGAAGGTAACAACCGACCCGATCCACAGCCATGCCCGCGTCGATTTTACGGGCTCTGCGGCACAAGTGGCGGGCAGCCTTAACGCCGTATTTGCCATCACATATTCGGCGATATTTTATGTCTTCCGGTGCTTACTTCCCGACGAAGCCGCCCCAACTGCAGGGCTCATGCGGCCTGTCGAAGTCATCATCCCTGCGGGAACTGTCGTAAACGCTCGCCCACCTGCGGCTGTGGGGGGAGGCAACGTGGAGACATCTCAGCGCATTGTCGATGTGCTTTTGCAAGCCTTCTCAAAGCTTTTGCCGGATCGGATTCCTGCCGCGAGTTCCGGCACTATGAATAATTTGACAATTGGCGGCATTGATCCACGCACCGGCGAAGCATATGCCTACTACGAAACCATCGCCGGGGGCTCAGGAGCAGGCCCAAACGCAGATGGCGTTTCCGGGATTCACACGCACATGACCAATTCGCTGAATACGCCCATCGAAGCGCTCGAGTACGCGTATCCGTTTCGTGTGCTCCGGTATGCATATCGCGTGAACTCGGGTGGGAACGGGAAGCATCGGGGTGGCGACGGCCTGACACGCGAAATCGAACTGCTGGGACCGGCGCAGGTAACGCTCTTGACAGACCGCCGCGTTTTTCAACCATACGGACTTGCTGGCGGTGCTCCCGGAGCAAAGGGCCGCAACGTGATTGTCGAAGGCGGACAAGAGCGAGAGCTACCTGGGAAGTGCAACATTCACGCTGATGCCGGGACAGTCCTGCGCATCGAGACACCAGGTGGCGGAGGATGGGGTAAGCCGGACGCGTAGATGGGCCTGTGCGGACTCTATCGTCCGAAGGCAATACGTCGTACAAATCTGAATGCCTGATTCTCGAAGAGCTGCGAGATGACCGTGTCGTTGACGGGCTCATCAGTCTCGACGATGGAGATGGCAGTGAGTGGTTCACTAGGGTTGCGCTCCACACTGGTAGCCAGATCCTCGCGCCCCAACGCAAAATTTGCGATATTGATGCCGTTCCGCCCCAGCACTGTCCCTAAATAGCCGATCACGCCTGGCACGTCCTCACTTTTCGAATACATCAGATTGCCATCGAGCGTCGCCTCGCACGATATTCCTTCCACCTGCAGCAGACGCGGCTTGTCCAGCACCACGGCGCCGACCACTGAAAAGGCGCCCTCGTCCGATTCCAATTCCATGCGGATAGAATCCATATGCGACCGCCCCGGTTCGCGCTGCTCAACTACCCTAAACCCGCGCTGTGTGGCAATCTGCATGGCGTTGACGAGATTTGCGCGGTATTCCATGGATCGACTCAGAATGCCAGCCAATGCTGCATTTCGCAAAATCTGAGTATCGTGATCCGCTAATCGCCCCAAATAGACAAACCGGATTGTGTGCGGGTTGCCCACGGATATATGGCTCAGAAACACACCCAACCGTTCGCTGAGATCAACGTATGGCCCTAATGTCCGATATTGCTCGGCCGTAAGCGCAGGCATGTTGACCGCGTTTAGCGCTACGCCCGTTGTCAGGTACTCAATCATCTGCTCAACAATCCGAATCCCAACTATCTCTTGGGCTTCCTCCGTCGAACCTGCGATATGAGGTGTAACGATTATTGCCTCCAAGCCGAACAATGGATCCTCTCCGGGCGGCTCTTTCTCGAATACATCGAGCGCCGCGCCGGCCACAGTGCCGCGTTCGATCGCATTCTGAAGAGCTACCGTGTCGACCAGTTCGCCTCGCGCGCAGTTAATAATGCGAACCCCGTGCTTCATTTGTGCGAATGCCGCAGCGTTCAGCATGTGATCGGTCTCTGGCGTGAGAGCTACATGCAGGGTGATGTAGTCGCTTTTGGCATAGAGCTCAGCCAGAGGAAGAAGTGCGATGCCGAGATCGTGGGCGGTGTGCGAGCTGACGTAAGGATCGTGTCCAACGACATGCATCTCGAAGGCTTTGGCTCGCTTCAAGACCTCGCGCCCAATACTCCCCAAGCCCACTACGCCCAGAGTCTTACCACGCAGTTCATTGCCTAGAAACTTCTTCTTTTCCCATTTGCCGGCTTTGGTCGAAGCGCTGGCCTGCGGCACCGAGCGAGCCATCGAAAGCATCAGAGCGAGCGTGTGCTCTGCAACCGAAACGGCATTTCCGCCCGGCGTGTTCATTACGAGTACGCCAGCAGCAGTGGCCGCAGCAAGATCCACGTTATCCACTCCGACCCCTGCCCGCCCGATGAGCTTGAGCTTCGGTGCCTTCCGCAGCACCTCGCTTGTCACTTTAACCGCGCTGCGTACAAGCAACGCATCACAATCACCAAGCTGGGTTTCGTAGGTTTTTGGGTCGGCTACGACAACGTCCCATCCAGGCTGAGCACGCAACGACTCCATGGCAGCCGGTGTCAGCGGTTCAGCAACAAGAATTTTCATCTATGCTTTTAGTCAAACGCGCAAAAGGCACCAGGTGCTTTTCAGCTCAGCGTGACGGCCTCTTTTGGAAGCGCAACCTCCGCGTAGACGTTCTGCGCGGCGGCAACACCTGTGCCGAATCGAACTGGATAACCCTGCGCGGCCAGAATGATTTCCAATTCCGCAACGATCGCGAAAAGATCATGAAAATCGAAATAGCCCAGATGTGCAAGCCGGAAAATCTGCCCTTTCATGGAACCTTGCCCGTTCGTGATGATCGCGTTGAAGCGGCTTCGAAATTCCTTAACGATTACGCCGGAATCCATTCCCGCCGGAGGCCGAACCGCCGTTACCGAAGAACCGGGTGAGTTCGAGAATAGCTCGAGACCGAGTTCCGTTACAGCGTTGCGGGTGGCTCTCGCCAGCAACTGCGCATTTTCGATCAGCTTATCCATTCCGATCGACTTAATAAATTTCAGCGCCTCTGCAAACGCCAGCAGCAAAGCCGTGTTCGGTGTCCAAGCGGATTCTCCATTCGCAGCGTTCTTCTTTTCTCTCTTCAGATCGAAATAGAAGCGAGGGGCGCTGGCTCGATTGCCGAGTGACCATGCCTTAGGGCTGATCGAGAGGAATGCCAGTCCGGGAGGAATCATAAACGCCTTCTGAGACCCGCCAATCACCATGTCCAATCCCCAGCCCTCGATATCCAGCGGCATTGTGCCGATGCCAGTGATCGCATCGACGACAAAAATTGCCTCTGTCTGTTGAACAGCCCGACCCATGCCGGCGACATCGTGCTGTGTGCCGGTCGACGTTTCTGAAGCCTGGACGAATACACCGCGAATATTCCTGTTGCGAGCGAGCGCCTGCGTCACTGCTTCGGGCTGTACTGCCTGACCATAAGGAGCGGTCAGTACAGTCGCTTGCATGCCCCAAGCCTTCATAATCTCGACCCAGCGCTCTCCGAATTTCCCGGCAGAGCACACGAGTACTTCATCGCCCGCCGAGAAGAAGTTCTGGGTGGCGGCCTCCATCGCTCCCGATCCGGAAGCGACTAATACCAGGACGTCGTTCGATGTGCCCAATACCTCTTTCAGGTCCGCCAAAACTTGCTTGTAAAGGTTCCGAAAGTCTTCAGTCCGATGATGGATATCGGAACCCATCATGGCGTGTAGAGCCGCGGGCAAAAGAGGCGTTGGACCAGGCGTCAAAAGACGTTGTTTTTTAATGTGCATACGCGACTGTTAGTTCGGGATGTCGCCCGGCTGGCCCCATTGCTGCGAATACGCAACTGCTGTGCTGCTCGGAATGATAAACCAGGTACCGTTCGAGGGACGCCAGACCGTAAGATCAGCTTTTTTGTCACCGTCGAAATCGAGTGGCAATGGAACATCGCCGGCCAGTCCCCATTGCTGCGAATACGGAACTCCTGTACCGCTCGGGATGATAAACCAGGTGGCAATCGAAGGCCGCCAGACGGCTAAGTCGGCCTTTCCGTCGCCGTCAAAATCAGCCGGAACGGGGATATCTTCTGACAGACCCCATTGCCGTGAATACGGAACTCCCGTACTGCTAAAAATAATAAACCAGGTGGCAGTGGACGGACGCCAAACGGCGAAATCCGTCTTACCGTCGCCATCGAAATCGCCCGACACCGGAACATCGCCCGGCAAGCCCCACTGTTGGATGATTGCGGGGGACGCGGGATAGTTGCCGGGTACTGCATACCAAGCCGCAGTGGAGGGACGCCAGACCGCCATTTCATCCTTTCCCTGGCCGTCAAAATCGCCCTTCAACGGAACGTCATCCGGAAGGCCCCACTGGAAGCTGGATGGAACCGGGTTGCTCGTCAGCAAGAAATACCAATTCGCTTCTGAGGGACGCCACACGCCAAAATCGGTCTTACCATCGCCATCAAAATCGCCCGCAATCGGAATGTCGTCAGGCAGACCCCATTGCTGCGAATACGGAATATGAGTACTGCTTGGGAGAATGAACCAAGTCGCATTCGAGGGACGCCATACGGAGAAATCGGCTTTTCCGTCGCCGTCAAAGTCGCTGGCAACGTGCGAATTCTCGACATGAACTGTAACGGTTGCGAGCGTGGCCGCCGCACTCGTGGGATCTGGACTCGTGGCGTTCTGTAAGTAGAAAGTCATCCCATCCGTCACGGAGCCCACAGCAGCAGCTCCGGCCGTCCCGCCATTCGCCACGAACGTCCCGCCGTTCGCCGGATTTCCCGCATACACCAACACTGGTCCGGGTGCTCCGCCCCAGGTCAGAGTTGTACTCCCGACATGCGTGCCAGGAGCTGACGTGATCGTCGCGGGATTCGCAGCAAATGTAACGGTCGACGGTCCTCCCGACCCTCCTCCGTTGGGAGCGGCGGGCCCAACTGGAAGCGTCACGATATTACTGATGAAAGCGTTCTGTGCGATGTAAACCTGAAGGGCCGGGTTGGTGGGCAGAGTTGCCGACAATACCATTTGTACCTCATAAATGCCGTAGGAAAACGGCGTCAAGCCTGCGCTGAGCACCTGAGCGGTGGCGCCGTTTACAGTGGCGCTTACAGAATAGAAGACTGAATTGGGTTGCGGGCCCGTATAGGGAGCACCGGCAACTTGGTAACTCACTCCGGGACGCGGGAGTAGGCCTAGCCCTGTCGCGGTTAGCGAAATTAGCTCTCCCGGTACGGCGGGATTGGCAGGTGTAATCAGAGAACCCGTCGTAACCGCACAGCACGTTTTGGCGGTGTACGCAGTCACCGTAACATGAGCGCCCGAGCTGACGCTTCCCGATACAGGAATGCCCGTTCCCGCTTGTCCAGCCTGCCGGGCAACCAAAAGAACACGCGTGAATGCGCCTCCTCTGAAGGCGGTGACCTGCGGATCGGGCTTGCTATTGATAGCGGCTATCAGAGCGTCTCTAATGGTTCCCAGAAGATCCCCAGCCTGGACAGTGTAGTTGTACTTGCGGCCGTTAATTGTGATCGTCGCGGTCTCACCCGCAGTTACGGTTCCGTCGATAGAGACCACCACTGACGGATTGTAAGGCTGATGCGTCGCATTGAAAACCGGCCACGGCCGAGGCTGACCTGGGGAAGCCGGCGCACTAAACAAACCCGGATTCGCAGGGGCGATCGCGATAGGAGTCGCGTTGGTCACAGTGATGCTACCGTCATTATGCTGCGTGCGGACATAGACGCTGCTGCTAGTTCTGTCCTGGAAACTGTATGGCACCTGCGCAATCACCTGTGTCGGCGACACCATCCACACCGGAACCGGAAACCCGTCCATGAAGACCTGAGTGCCGCCTACCCTGATTGGCAGAACGCCTATAAGCGGTGTTGTAATGTTGTTATCCGAGAGATTGGTGCCATTGATCTCAACGAGCGTCCCCGGCGCGACGGTTGCCGCAGTGCCAGCTGTTAGGTAGGCGCCCGAGGCTGTTGCGGCTATGTCGTTGGCATTCGATGTCACCGCGGTGAGCGTAATGGCATCGAACGGAAGATTTGTGCTCTTCGAACTTAAATACACAACGCCGGAAAGCGGTCCGAGCATAGCTGTGACATTGGGATCTCCCTTACCGGTGTTGATTGCCGTCACAAGCGCCTGAGCCACCGATGCCAGGGTGTCAGTGCTCAGTATCGTGTAGGTGTACGCCTTTCCGGCGATTGTAATGGTTACGGTATCCTTTGCGACAATTTTGCCCGCCAACGTTACGACCCCCTCTTGCCTGATAATTTCGCTTGCGCGGTTCAAGACAGATTGGGGAGGCAGCATCGTGTTGCCGGGTGTGAAGACTAAGACCCGGCGGTTGAATGAATCACTTACGTAGAGATTTGTTCCATCGAAAGCCAGAGACATCGGCGATGGAACAGTGTCAACGCTACCCGTGTTGTCAACAGCAGTGGTGATAACAGAAGTCGTTTGATTCGTGACCACGTCATGAAGGAAGTCTGGCTGGCCCAAGACAGCATCGGCCCCGGCTCCGTTACTGGTTGGAATGGAATTGAAGATCAGGACGCGGTCATTACCGCCATCGGCGATGAATAGCCGGGTACCGTCCGAGAGTGCAAAACGCGGAAAATTTAAGGTTTTCTCACATCGTCCGGTTCCTGCAGCCGAAGGACACAGCGCTGCGGTATTGTTCGCCACTGTGGTTGTCATATTGGGCTGCCCGATCACCACGTCCGCAGGCTGGTCCATGACGGTTGGAATGCTATTCCAGATCAGCACGCGATTAAACCCGAGATCAGCGACATACAACCGGATTCCGTCCGAAGTCACCGATACAGGATTCAACAACTGATCCGCCGCAGCTGTAGGATTGGGCTGATTAACGGGCGGCTGGTGCGCGGTATTGAAATTTGGCTGACCCAACTCGAGATCGGCTGCCTGATTGTTCTGGGTCGGAATACTATTCCAGATCAGAACGCGAAAATTCTGCGTATCGGCAACAAATAATTTGCCGTTCTGTATCCAGACTCCCTGCGGACCCCGGAGAGTCTGCGCAGTGATCGTGCTCGTACTCTGACTGGTAGTAAAGTTCGGCTGGCCAAGCACGATGTTCGCGGGGGCATCGACGGTCGTCGGAATCGAGGTCCAAATCAACACGCGATTGTTGTCTGTATCGGCAACCGCCAGGATATGCCCATCTGTCGCGACCGCTGTCGCAGTAAGCATTGTCTGAGCGGTTACCGGTGAAACGGCCGTAGCTGTCGAAAAGTTGGGCTGCCCCAACACATTTTGAGCCGGGTAACCACATAAATAACAGTGGGGATTGAAGGGCTTCAGCGCAGCCACATCGGCGTCAGGCAGAGGAATCTGGCCGGTGTTGAACATGAGAACACGATTGTTTTGCGGGAGCGCCCCAACACGGTTAGAATCCGCCACGAACAGCATCCCGTCGGCGTAAGCTAGCCCACTTGCCCCGCCAATGATCTGTCGCCCTGGAACGGAGTTCGCATAGGTAAACGAAAGTTGGCCAATCTCCGCCCGTGCGGCTTGGCCGTTGGTGAAGCTCTGCGCCTTTAAAAGGAAGGCAGAGAGCAAAAAAAGAAAACCCGCTTTGTACTTTCTCAATCCAATAAGACCCCAGAGGAAAGCTCAGTATAACAGCGGGTGGGACGTACCCTGCACCGTGCCGGTTGCGTCCATACAGTCCAAAACGCGCCTGCTAGCAACAAACCACCGTTGACCGCTCGACTGATATTTGAAACACTTTGCGTCAGGCAAAATCCCACTTAGTAGGACTCAATATGGCAAGTACGGTGTGGCGTGGTTTCATCACATTTGGGCTGATTTCGATTCCTGTCCGATTGTTCCGTGCGGCGCGACCTGAGAGAATCAGCTTCCGCAGGCTTTACCGCGAGGAACCCGACAACGGCCCCATTCAGCCACAACGAGGGTCGATGACGGATGAAAAAGGATCGCGTCTAGAGAGATTGTCAGCACCGGCGCAGCAAGCCGAACCGACGGTGACTCCGTTTCCCAAGCCGGAAAAAGCTGTCGATCAAGAGCCTGTTTTGGCCCCCCTCCAACAGGTCTCAGTTCGAAAGGGATCGGACGAAGTTGTCTCCAAAACGGCGGTGGTCAAAGGATACGAATACGACAAAGACCGGTATGTTGTCGTCGACCCCGAAGAGTTAAAGAGCATTGCTCCCAAAACGGCTACCGAGATGGAGATTCAGGAATTCGTGCAGCTCTCCGAAATCGATCCCGTCTTCTTCGAGACTTCGTATTACGTCAGGCCCGAAGAGGCGGGTGAAAAGGCGTATGCGCTTCTTTACCGGGCGTTGCAGCTGAGTGGGCTGGTTGCAGTCGCCAAATTTGCTATGCACAGCCGGGAGCACGTAGTGGTATTGCGTCCCGGTAAGACCGGGATCATCTCGCATACGATGTACTTCACTTCTGAGGTTCGGGCCGACGAAGAGTACCGGGCCGATACCAAGGTAGTCACGCCGAAGGAGCTTGATCTCGCCCAGACGCTGATCCACTCCCTCGCCGCGCCTTTCGAACCGGAGAAATATCGCGACACCTATCGAGAGAAGCTCGAATCGATGATCGCTAATAAAGTGGAAGGCAAGCCGCTGGCGAAGGTTGAACAGCCCAAGCAGGCAGAAGTCGTCGATATCGCGGAAGCCTTGCGGAAGAGTCTAGCCAATCTGAAGAAGCCTGCGAGTTCAGATCAGCAAATCCGCGGCGCTGATCGAAGTGGTAAGCAAGGTATGACGAAGAAGTCGCGCGGAGCCGGCCAAAAGTAGAATTTACGAAGCTGCGTCGCTAGCCAAGCAATTTGCTCGCGCACTTGGCGAAATACGTCAGGATGAAGTCTGCACCGGCGCGGCGAATGCTAGTCAACGATTCAAGAATGGCTCTGTCGAGATCGAGCCATCCATTGTTAGCCGCCGCCATGATCATGCTGAACTCCCCGCTCACTTGATACGCCCCTAAGGGAACATTGAACTGCTGCCGTGCCTCACGGATGACGTCGAGGTACGGCATAGCGGGTTTAACCATGATCATGTCCGCTCCCTCATCCAGATCCAGAGCAATTTCACGCAAAGCTTCGCGACCGTTTGCAGGATCCATCTGATACGTGCGGCGATCGCCGAATTGAGGCGCCGATTCCGCAGCTTCGCGGAAAGGTCCATAGAAAACTGAGGCGTACTTCGCTGCATAGGACAACACAGGAGTGTTTGTGTGCCCGGCGGTATCGAGAGCTTTGCGGATGGCGGCAACCCGGCCGTCCATCATGTCGCTGGGCGCAACAATATCCGCACCCGCGTTGGCATGAGATACGGCTGTCTTGGCGAGCCATTCCAAAGATGCGTCGTTATTAACAGCGCCCTCTACGTCGCCGTCTTCTATATAGCCGCAGTGACCATGACTGGTGTACTCGCAGTTACAAACATCGGTGATGACAAGCAGTCCGGAAACGTCTCGCTTGATCGCGCGAATGGCGCGTTGCGTGATGCCATCGTCCGAGTATGCTTCGGACGCAATTTCGTCTTTATGTTCGGGTATGCCAAAGAGAATCACACCCCCTACGCCGAGAGCTCTCGCCTGCTCGCATTCGCGCACAAGATTGTCAATCGAGAGCTGGGCGTGTCCGGGCATCGTTCCGATTTCTTTGCGGACGCCTTCTCCGGGGCATACGAACAAAGGAAGCACCAGTTGCGAGGGCGAGAGATGCGTTTCCCGAACTAAACGGCGAATGAGTTCAGAAGAGCGTAATCGTCGCGGGCGTTGGATGGGAAATGCCATGGGGTTTCATTACTCGAGCACAATCGCACCGGAGTGTCGGGCGCCTACTCCAGTGTGTCAAAGCGGGATGTTCACAATGTGTTTATATGGACCGCAAGACGGCGAAGCGATGGTTTGTAAAAGGAAACGTACAGGGCGTCGGGTTCCGGTTCTTTGTGCAGCACAAGGCGACTGCTCTGAAATTGTCGGGATGGGCGCGCAATGTCGACGATGGACGCGTCGAGGTTTACGCAGTTGGAGCGCTGTCCCGACTGAGTGATTTGGCTGCTGCCCTGCATGTCGGGCCCAGCATGGCAGAAGTCCGATCAGTTGAAGAGCAAGAAGCGGCTGTAGAGAACGCGTCAGGCTTCACAGTACGCTGACCGATCAAACAAGTGGATCGTTTACAACCCGGCTGCAGCGGAAGCGGCATCATTGACCACTTGGTTCAGCTCAGTCAGGCATTCCTGTAAAACTTGCGTCTCCTGCTGAGCGAGTGCCCAATTTTTGCTATCTACCGCTTCCCGGATACCGGGCAGAGTCTTGACACCATAGCCAGTGTAGAAGCCAGGCGCATAAATCTGGTGTTTGTACCACGGGCGGTTGGGCAGTCCTTCAGGCCGTGTCAACACACGCTCACTGCGGATCAGCGCCTCATTCAGAGTGGTCAACTTGCTACCGTCCAGCGATTCCTTGCCTGCCGCCGCCTCCAACACGGAGTCGTATTTCGCACCCCCGTTTTTGAGCAGGTCCAGTTGCTTGCGCAGACCAGAGAAGTCCAGCTTCTGGCCACTTTTCTTTGTCTCTTCCCGGATTTCATCCACGTATCCGCTCACGGTACTTGCAAAATGGCCGAATTCAAACGGAAGTACGGAGCAATCGGCAAGCCGCAAAAGCGCCGTAGCCGTGTACTCGGCGAGCGCCTTGCCATCGATGAAAGTCGTATCTGAAAAATGCGTGTACCAATAAATCGAATCGTAGATGGAGTGATAGATGCCGCTTTTAGATTGCCCCGTAAACTCCTCATTCATGCTGGCTATGCCCAGGTAGTCGATAAAGGCAACGTAATCCGAGCCGGCCCCGAGAGCACTAATCGTGAATGTCTTATCTTTCTTCGCTGACTCCGGTGGCTCCTGGCTCTCCTGGGGTGGATGGTGCAGAGAATAGTCAGCCAAATTCCTGGTCGTGCCGGGCTGCTCAATTGACCCTGCTACTTCTGCGACGAATTCTTCGAGTGTATGAGAGCCGCTTACATGAATCCAGCCACGAGCGGTGCTATCCGAATTCAAGTATGCGACCGCCTTCCGCTTTAGCTCGTCTTGATGCTTTTCGGCCCATTCGGTCGAGCCAAGCAGCCCGAATTCTTCACCGTCCCAGAGAGCAATTTTGATTGTGCGCCTCGGCCTCCAGCCTTGTTTTTGCAGAGTCGCTAGTGAACGCGCGGTTTCCATTAGCGCCACCGCTCCTGAGACTGGATCGTCTGCACCATTCACCCAAGCATCGTGATGGTTGCCTGCAATGACCCATTCATCCGGCGCTTCAGCGCCGGGAATCGTCGCGATAACGTCATATAGCGGCTTGCTCGTCCAGTCGTAATCCGTTCTCATGTGAACGCGCGCTGCACCAGGCCCGGCGTGATAAGTGATCGGCAGCGAGCCACGCCACTCTTGAGGCACCACAGGTCCGGTGAGTTGTTCGAGAATTGGCTGCGTATCGGAATACGATAGCGGCAGCACCGGAATCCTCATCAGTGTTTTAGCTTCAGCCAGCGAAAGACGCTTCGAACCTTTCTCAGACGCCCAGCCCGGAGAGAGCGGGTCGCCAGGATATAACGGCATGTCAACTACGCTGCCGCGCTGGACACCCTCGGGCGGGCGCATCGGGCCTTTCGGGTAAACGTCTTCTTGGAAATA
This sequence comes from Bryobacteraceae bacterium, assembly GCA_051004875.1. Taxonomy (GTDB): domain Bacteria; phylum Acidobacteriota; class Terriglobia; order Bryobacterales; family Bryobacteraceae; genus Bog-105. The sequence goes on along the minus strand of JBPCJX010000194.1, from coordinate 90,594 downwards.
GCCGTCTTCATGCGGGTCTGAGTAAATCAGGCAGGCAACCGCGCCGTGTTCAGCAGCTACTTTGGCCTTGATTCCCCGCCAGCTCCTCCCGTATCGCGCAATTGCGATTTTTCCTTTAACGCTGATGCCCTGCTTGTCCAGCCATTCATAGTCCTCAGGAACACCGAAGTTCACGTACACGACCTCGGCAGTGACATCGCCGCTTGCGGCATACGCGTTGAACGTAGGAATTTGGTTCGCATCCCCGCTGTTCGGATCCTGCGCGACCACGGGCTCTTTCAATTTCGCGACGTATCGCTTGGGGCCCAGTACCTCAACTTCGCGCACAGTTGGGTACGGCATAAGCGCTTCAAACTCCTCTATCTGTGCGTCGAGTCCCCATTCCTTGAACGCACCTAGAATATATTCGGCAACCGCCTTCGATCGCGGCGACCCAGCGTTGTGTGGCGCTGAAGAAATGAAATCCATGTATCTGCGCAGCCGGGCGGGTTCTGGAATCGTTCGAGCCTGCTGTTCGAGCTTCTGCTCGCGAGGAATCTCTTTCGCAAGAAATCCGCGCATCGCGCTGGTTTGTGCGTACGTACATTCAGCAACCGTGCACAACACAAACGCGAATAGAAGTCTCATAGTTTGGACCTATTCTAGCCGGTGCTGCGCGCGCGAACTGGATTGCTAAAGTTGCGAAGCCTGAGTCAGTTCCGAGGCGTTACCCTACACGGCTGTAGCGGCCCCGCCATGCGGCTCGCTAGCGGGCTCGAGGAGCGCATCATTGAAGCTGTACCCGAAGCCGCGGACCGATCGGATGAACAGCGGGTTAGCCGGATCCGATTCTATTTTTTGTCGCAGCCGCAAAATGTAAACGTCTACCGTGCGGTCGGTCACTGCCCGGTCGTGTCCCCACACGGCATCTAGGAGCTGCTCGCGGCTGAAGACGACGCTTGGCCGGCTCATCAGGAACTCGAGCAATCGAAACTCAGTTGCCGTTAAAGTTAACAGTGTTCCGTCCAACCGAACTCGGCAACTCGTGCGGTCTAGTTCAAGAGCTGCCGCTTTCAGCAACCGCGTACCGTTGGTCTGTTCCCGAAACTGAATTTTGATTCGGGCAATGAGCTCACGGATGAAGAATGGCTTGACGATGTAATCATTCGCGCCAAGCTCCAACCCGACAATGCGATCTGTTTCCGACGCCCGAGCGGTCAGGAAAATCATGGGAACAGCCGCGAGTTCTGGATTCCTGCGAATAGCCTTGCAGATGTCCAGGCCGTCCGAGTCCGGCAGCATGATATCGAGCAGAATGAGATCCGGCCGCTCGCGTCGGCAGAAATCGACGGCTCCTCTTCCGGTCTGCTGTCCAACGAAAGTGAAGCGTTCCTTTTCGAGGTTGTACTTCAGCAGAGCGTATAAATCGGCGTCGTCTTCAAACAGCGCTATTTTTCGCATTGAGTGGCTCCTCGTACTCAAATTACAGCGTAACGGAAGCACGATGACAATTGCGTTACGATTTGATGAAATAGGCCTGAATTCGCCTGCCACGACGGCGCTGGGCTGTGGTGCAATGAAGGATAGAAAACGCAGTCGCTCCTATGAATAAGTACGAACAGCGCGCAGCACAGGAGCGCAAAGCGGCCCTTCGCTCTTCAATGAAGATCTGGAGCGGAGGTGCGGCTCTCATCGTGGTTGCGGCCGCAATTCTGGCTTTAAGCAGTTCCGCTACGTCTCGATCCTGGTCGAAATCGATGATTCTCGTCGTAATTTTGCTGCTTGGGCTGCGAATCGTAAGCCGGCGCTCCAGCGGCAAGAGGTCGCGCGCTGCAGAACCCGACCCGGAATCGAGATTGAAACTGGATTGAGCGCGCAGGCTGAACAGGACCGCCCTCGCTTGCAGTCGAAGCACGGCGTGGAACACCTGATACCATCGTCGGGGGATTTATGAAGGGAATCGTTTTAGCGGGAGGAACGGGCAGCCGCTTGTTCCCGCTCACCAAGATCACGAACAAGCACCTGCTTCCGATCTTCGACAAGCCGATGATTTACTACCCGATTCAAGCGCTTGTCGATGCCGGAATTCGTGATGTGTTGATCGTCACAGGCGGCCGGAATTCAGGTGATTTCTTGCGCTTGCTCGCCAATGGGAAAGAATTCGGCCTGAAGCACATCAACTATACCTACCAGGAGGGTGAGGGCGGCATCGCCGAGGCATTAGCTCTGGCCGAACATTTTGCCGAGGGCGCGAAAACATGCGTGATCCTAGGCGACAACATTATTGAGGGTTCCATTGCGGGAGCGGTACGCGAGTTTGAGCGTCAGGAGCGGGGAGCAAAGATCCTTTTAAAAGAAGTGCCGGATGCCGACCGATTTGGCGTAGCGGAATTGGACGGTGATCGAATCATCGGCATCGAAGAGAAGCCAAAGGGGCCAAAGTCCAACTACGCCGTGACCGGCATCTACATGTATGACGCAACGGTTTTCGACAAAACGCGCGCGCTGAAGCCCTCGGCGCGCGGTGAGCTTGAAATCACGGACGTCAACAACGCCTATATAAATGAAGGCACCATGAAGTTCGGCTACCTCGACGGTTGGTGGACCGACGCCGGCACTTTTGAATCATTGCTGCGCGCAGCCAACCTGGTCAGTGAGACCCGCCAAAAGCAGCAGCCGCCCATTCTCACTACGGCCGGAGCATCGGACCTCGCGTGAGTGCTGCCGCTTTGGGAATAACAGGATCGGGCGTCGAGATCGAGATTCCCGCATCGGAACCGGGTATCGGCAAAGTGATCCTGTCGCCATCGAGCGGCGATTTGATCGACGGTATACAAGTCAATCCATTCGCGTTGTGGCCCGATGATCGAGGGTACTTCCTCGAAATTGCTCGCCTGGGGCAAGGACCGGTGGCCGATTTTCCCGCAAGCTCAACACAGATTTCGGCAGCGTTGAACTACCCCGGCATCATCAAAGCATTTCACTTTCACAGATTTCAAACCGATTATTGGGCGCCGGCAGCCGGGCTTTTTCAGATCGCGTTGGTCGATCTAAGGCGAGGATCCAAAACCTACGCCTCAAAAAACACCTTCTATGTCGGTGGATTGCGGCCGTGGCAGTTGCTGATACCGCCCGGTGTGGCGCACGGTTACAAAGTAATCGGGGAGCAGCCGTCGATGTTGGTTTACATAACCAATCGCACCTACGATCCCAAGGACGAAGGTCGAATCGCCTATAACGACCCAGCCATCGCCTACGATTGGGAACTGCAGCATAAATGAAGTTGCTCGTCACCGGCGGGGCGGGATTTATCGGGTCCTGCTTCGTGCGCATGGTCTTGCTCGAGCGACGGGCAGAGCGGGTCATCAATTTGGACAAGCTCACTTACGCGGGGAATCTTGAGAATCTGCAGTCAGTCATCGCACACCCGGGCTACAGCTTTATACAAGCCGACATATGCGACGGTGAGGCGCTTGAGCAGTTGTTCGAAAGCGAATCGCCTGACGCGGTAATCCATTTTGCCGCCGAATCGCATGTCGATCGCAGCATACACTCGCCAGCTCCAGTAATTAAGACTAACTTTAACGGCACGTTCACGCTGCTGGAAGCCGCGCGACGGCATAAGATCGCTCGCTTCGTTCACGTATCAACTGACGAAGTCTATGGCAGTATCGATCCGCCTCATGAAGCAGACGAAAACTATCCGCTGCGCGCAAGCAGTCCGTACTCCGCATCGAAAGCCGGATCGGATCTGCTGGCGTTGTCTTATCACCGGACTTACGAGCTAAATGTTTCGGTAACTCGCGCCTCGAATAACTACGGTCCATTTCAGTTTCCCGAAAAGTTAATTCCGTTGATGATCTCGAATGCGCTCGAAGACAAGCCGCTTCCGGTGTACGGCGACGGCCAGCAGGTCCGGGACTGGCTATATGTTGAGGATCATTGCCGGGCCATTTTTTCGGTGCTGGAGAAAGGCGGGCCCGGTGAGATATACAACGTCGGCGGCAACTGCTCGCTGCCGAATCTCGAGGTTGTCCGTCGAATCTTGAGGGCGACCAATAAGCCTGAAGCGCTGATCACACGCGTGACCGACCGTCCGGGGCACGACCGGCGATACGCGCTTACGAACCAAAAATTGACCCAGCAGACGGGGTGGCGACCGCAGATGGATTTTGATACGGGCCTTCATGCCACAATCGAGTGGTACCGTACCCATCAAGACTGGGTCCAGCGGGTAAAAAGCGGCGAGTACCGGCGGTTTTATGAGCTCAATTACGCGAACCGTGCCAAGTAATTAAGCTCGATATCGCATATAATTCCCGTAGGGCATTTCTCTTCGGTGGACTCGTCTCAATACACATATCCTGCTCTGGACGAGTTGAAATATATACAGTTTGAAGCCCGTCGATCCAGGTCATTAGACGACCTCCGCCTCTACTTCGAGAGGGTACAAAACCTCAGGCGTTCCCACACGGACGACTTCGATCTGCAGGTATTTATTGCGGAAATACAGGAGCAGATTATAGATCGCGCGCGTATTCTTCGCGAGGGATCGGCTCCGATTCTGGCGAATGAAGAAGCGCCCGGCACTTCAGACCGACCGCCGTCTGCAACCCGGCGCGACGAGCACCCAACACGCGCCGAAGTACCTGCCGAGGTGCACAGGATGGACGCGAAGAGCTGGCAGCGCTCCATCTATTTGGCGCTATTTCTCACATTCATCATCTGCGCCGCAGCTTTTTACGTGATCCAGGCAGCCCGCAAACTAAATTTTCCTGCGGAGGGCGCCCGCGAAACCCCGCAATCGAACCAGTCGAATGCTAACGGGAAGAACGCGCCCTCACAGACCGCGGCCAATGCGCCTACGGAGGTGTCAACGAAGCCCACCCTACGCCTTTATACAGATCTCGTGCCCGGCACGGTTTCGATCGATGGTAATGAGCCCAAAGATCTGAAGGACGGTGAATTGGTTCTTGACAATCTGGACCCTGGCCAGCATTCACTCAAAATAAGCGGTCGAAGCGGCGAAGCGGCATTCAGCTATGACGTCGCCGAAAAATTGACGCCCCGCGTCGTGGGGCTTCCTTCAGCGTCAAACGCGATGGCAGTAATGGTTTCAGCCCACGATGGCAAGGCCCGGCTGGTGACCAACACCGAAGACTCCGACGTGCTGCTAGATGGTAAACCGGTCGGCCACGTTGGGCCGGATGGCCTGGTGTTGGACAACCTCGGTACAGCGGATCACGAGCTGCAAGTGACGCAGGGAAAAGATCGGCAACGTTTTGTCCTCACCTACACGCCCGCTCCGACGCTTACCGCGTATGTCAAATCCGACCCAAACGCCGGCACGGTTGTGATCATTGCCGGACAGGACGGAGCAGATGTGTACGTCAACGGCAAACTATACCGGCGCAAAACGGAACGTGGCCAGCTCCGCATTCCTAATTTGAACGTTGGCGAGTACACCATTCGCGTCCATAAGCCGGGCTTTATCGATCCGCCTCCGGCGACGGTGCAAATAAAAAAGGCGGAAGAAACGGCAGCTGAGTTTCACCTGCAGCCGGTACCGGAGATTGCAACGCTCCAGGTCAAGGGCGCGCTGCCGGGCACTATGGTCTATGTGGACAACGAGCTTGCTGCGGCCATCGGAACCGACGGAGTCGCGACCATTTCAAACGTCAAACCGGGCGATCACACAGTCGAGCTGCGACGCGACCAAGCATTGTCAAAACGGTTCGAACGCACGTTTCACGCGGGCGATGTGGCTGTGCTCTCCGGGCCTGATGTCACGCTCGATAAGGTCGTGGTGGAAAATAAGCCGGTGCCCGCGCCGCCACCCGCTGAAGCTGTCCCTAATCCCGCCCTTTCCAACAACAGCATGCAGGTTGACGGTGAGCAAATCCGAAAGGGTGGAGGATTTGTCCCGTATCACATCCCCAAGATGCCGGGGCATTACACATTCACGGCGCAGGTCCGAAAGGGCGGCTTGTTTAAACGCGGCAAACTGCAGTGGTATGCAGCTTACCAGGACAAAGAGAATTACGTTCTATTCACCCTGGACGGCAAACATGGGACGGTTCGCGAAGTTCGAGACGGAAAATCCGTTGAGCTCAACCGCATTTCTTTCAATTCCGATTCGAACGATTGGGTGCAGGTCGATCTCGCGGTCAGACCTAACTCGATCGATGCCCGTGTCAAATTACCGGATGCTGGCTGGAACGAGCTTGGCAGGATCAGCAGCGCCGGGGGAGACTTCACTCAAGGCAAAGTGGGATTTTACATTCCGGGAAGCGACGAAATAGCGGTGTCGAATTTCCGCTTTTCAGCTCGCTAGCAACGAGCAAGGAGCCGAGCATAGTGGACGAGCGCGCGTTTTATCGTGAATCTCAGATGGTCAAGCCAGCCACGCTGAACTGTCCTTACTGTAAGACGTCGAACGCCTACGACCTGCGCTGGTTGGTGCGGCGCAAAATCGACAAGCTCCCGCGCCAAGCGGATGAGCGTGATCGAGCGAAGTTTGCCAAGGCAGCGAGTTATATGGTGCTGTTGGACGACAAAACTTCCTGCAAGAACCAGCGCTGCCGCAAGCCGTTCGACATCTCCGGAATTAAGACCACGGCCTTTCTAACAGACGCGTAAGTCATTAATTTTGTTTTAGAACGCCTGGATTCGAGGAGTGATGAGAAACTGCGTAACTCGGGGCTACATCTATCCTGCAGGGAGACACCGTTATGGTGGACGCACTTAAAACAAAAAAATTGACTATCGCCGCTTGCCTTTGTGGACTTTTCGCATTGGGAGCGTATGCGCAGCAAGACCCGTCCTATCGCGTCGCGCGGCTGAGTTACATCCATGGAAACGTTTCCATGGAACCAGCTGGAGTAGACGACTGGGCTCCGGCTGAGACAAACCGCCCATTCACTACAGGCGACTACCTGTATACCGACCAAGGAGCGCAAGCCGAGTTGCACTTGGATATCGCCGTACTGCGGATGGGGGCCCAGACCAGCTTCGGCTTTTTGAACCTAGATGATCAGACCGTTCAAATCAAGCTCTCTGAAGGAGAGATGCACTTCCGGCTTCGTAATTTTGGACAAAATCAAGTGTTCGAAGTGGACACTCCCAACGCTGCGGTTACCCTACTGCAAAACGGGTCATACGTCGTCAGCGTTGATCCGAACGGGAATACGAGTTTCTTAACAGTGAGAGAAGGGCAAGCCCAGGTCACGGGCGGTGGCCAGGCGTTTACGGTTGACCAAGGAAGCACGGTAAATCTATCCGGAACAGATCAATTGGGTTATGACGTACAAGATGCATCGCAGCCGGATCAGTTCGAAGACTGGTCCGTTCAGCGAGATCAACACCAGTCCAGCAACACTCGGTCTTCGCGTTACCTTCCGCCCGCAGTAATTGGTTACGAGGACCTCGATGACTACGGCGATTGGCAGTCCGGCGGGCAATATGGGAATGTGTGGTATCCCCGCGACGTGCAGTCGGGCTGGGCTCCCTACCACAACGGCCATTGGGCCTGGATCGATCCGTGGGGCTATACCTGGGTTGACGATGCCCCGTGGGGGTTTGCACCCTTCCACTATGGACGCTGGGCATATATCAGCAATCGGTGGGGTTGGTGTCCCGGCCCTATTGCCACAGGGTACGGTGGACCCGGAGGCTATGGAGGTGGCTACGGCGAACGGCCATATTATGCGCCGGCGCTAGTTGCCTTCTTCGGAGGATCGCATTTTGGCGTTTCCATTGGCATCGGCGGGGGTGGAGACAGCCTCGGCTGGGTTCCGCTGGGGTATGGCGAAGTCTACACGCCACCCTACGCGGTTAGCCAGAATTACTTCAGGCAGGTAAACGTCTCAAACACCAGAATCACCAATGTGACGAATATCTCGAACGTTTATAACAACACCTACGTGAACCACAACGGGTACAACCAAAACTATGCGAACGCGAGAGCCCCGGGTGCGGTCATGTCCATGCCACAGTCGGCCTTTGCCAGCGGTCGACAGGTGAGACAAGTCGGTCGGCCTGTGCCTGCCAACGCGATATCGCGGCTCCAATCAGCAGCCATCCTAGCCCCCCGTGTTGCGCCAACTCGCCAAGCGTTCGTACCGACTGCGGGACGTGGCCCGGCGCCGCGACCTTCAGCACAGATTTTGCAGCGGCAGGTTGTTGCAAGAAGAACTCCTCCTCCGGCGCCCCTGCCATTTGCAGCTAAACAGGCATATCTGCAACAACATGCCGGACAAGCGAATCAACCCTACAATCATGCGGCGATGCGTCAGGCCGTAGCGCCTGCGGCTGCCCGCGCAACACCGGTCGCGGCGGTGAGGCAGGTTCGAGCACCCGCCACCAAGCCAATCGTCGCACGCCCCGGACAGCGGGGTGGAAATGTTGCGGCACTTCCCGCTGCCAGACCCGGTCAGCCCGCATCTGCAGCAAGACCTGGACAGCCCGCACCGGGAGCAAGACCGGGTCAGCCTGCGTCGGCGGTCAGACCAGGTCAGCCAACTCCTGGGGCCCGCCCCGGACAGCCCACACCAGGGCGGCCAGGTGCAGAGACGCGACAACCAGCGGCGGGGCATGGAGCGCCTCCAAATATCCGCCAAGGACAGCCCAACGCTCCTGAGAATCGACCAGGCGCTAATCCGGCAAATGCAGCCCGACCAGGGCAACCGGCGCCTACGGTCCGTCCCGGAGAACGCGCTCCGGCAGCACGACCCGAAGGTCGGCCTAGTCAGCCCCCACCTGCTCGTGGGACGCCTCCCAACATGCGCCAAGGCAACCCTGCACAACCCGGTGCCCGCCCAGGCGAGCGGACACCTCCATCGGCACAGCCCGAGAATCGCGTTGCGCAGCCTGCCGCTCGACCCCAGGCTCGCCCAGGGTCTAGACCGGTAGAACCGGCTCGCCCGGCCGCGAGACCGGCACCCGAAACCAGGCAGCCTACGCGACCAGAAGCCCGACCCGCGCCAGAGGCAAGACCGACGCGACCAGAAGCCCGACCCGCGCCAGAGGCAAGACCGGCGCGACCAGAAGCCCGACCCGCCCCAGCAGAGAGGCCACAGGCACGGCCAGCTCCCGAAGCGAGGCAGGCTCCGCAGCATGGAACTCCGCCTAATCGCGGAGAGCGTTCGACCAAGGACACCAGAGAGCCGCGCTAAGGCGCTCGCTCTTCGCTCAAATACAAAGGCCAGACTACCCCGGTCTGGCCTTTTTCTTCGTTTATCAGCCTCTGCTAATATTAGAGCGTTTGCCATCCTATGGGGACGGGCCTGCTGAACGCCCCGCTCCAGAGAATTGACCCAAGCTAAGCTGTAGCTGCCAATTCGTGCCAAACCTCGTTTGATCCCTGTGCTTCTGAATGCATCACGCGCATGCCGGCCCGACCGCATGAGCAAACCGCGGTTTCGATATAACCGAGCAGCCCCGTACGCAGCGTCTTTTGACCGAGTGCATCTACGAGAACTTCCCCATGGCTGACGGAAAAATTCGCATACGGCTGGACGTGCCATCCTTCCTGAGCTTGGCATTCGCAAGCGAGCAGCATGCCTCGCGGGCCGACCAGCAGTTCATAAACGGGAACGCCAAACGTTTGCCAAAGAACTACCCTTGAGGCGTCGGACACTGGCCTATCGCCACATTGGGTCAATACAAACACCACACGGTCCACGCTTTTTACATCAACTGTTCCAAGTCTCACTCGTTCGACGAGTTTCTTAAGGTCCTCCGCGGGACCAACTAATACGCTGGGCCGGTAGGTCTCCAGCTCTCCCCATCGTTCATTGGGAAACGGCTGTACCCCATCAAAAAAGGTTGCGGCAGTTACTTGCGCTGCTCGTAAGCTGGGGCAAGCGGGAAAAGGCAATGTGTGGCGCTGCGTGCTTTTCCGGCTAAATCGCCTGATGCTGGCGGGAACTCGCATAGTCGAAGGGCTCAGCGATAAAGTGCTGCACGCTGTCGAATGTGAACGTCAGGTTATTCCGACGTTTTGGTGCCAGTTTGGGCAGTCCCAGTTTGGGCCTTGAAAAACTGCTCAAGATTTAGACATAAAACCTGTTCGGCTTGCTCTTTGTTCAATCCTAATTCGTAAAGGGCGGTTGTTTGCTGCTTGAAAATTTCGGCATGCCAGCCGCGGGGAAAGAAACTTGAATCGGTACCAAATAGCAAACGCGCTTCACCGATCACGTCTATCGAACGGCGCAACACGTCTCGCAGATCGAGGTTCTCATACATGACCCAGCGATTGCTACTCGAAGTGTCGAGCCAAACGTTCGGACAGAGATCGGCAAGCATCAATGCTTCACGGAACATGCCTGCGCCGAAATGAGGGACGATGAATCGTATCTGCGGGAAATGTAAGGCGACGGGATGCAGATCGAGCGGATTTGAAAACCGCATGTCGAACTGACTGGGCAAGCCGAGCTTTTTGCGCACCCCAACTCTGATTGCTCCGCAGTGAACGAACACCGCAAGATGATGGTCGGAGGCGATCTCGAGCAGCGGCACTAGTCGCCTATCTGCCACGGAGTACGTGTGCATCGCCGGGAACAGACACATACAGTGCAAATGCGGATCTTCTGCAGCGGAGCGCACCCGCTCCAACGCATCCGGTTGCAGCGGATCGAGCATAAAAAATCCAAGGAAGCGGTCGGGGTAAGCAGCGACGGCCGTGGAGACACTCTCTTCGTCGCCATGCATGCTGGCGATGAGACAAGCGCGATTGACACCGTGACGATCGAGATCAGTAATCCAGCTTTTCGCGAGCGTGGCCGGATCGGGCGGCGCAATTTCCCAGCTGAGCAAAGGCCCCAGCGCTTCGGCATTTTCGAGCTTCTTCTGACGCGCAAGTGTGGAGTAAAACTTATGCGAGAAGAAATGAACGTGCGCGTCATTGACGGGCAAATCGCCCCACGGAGTTTGCGCCATGCAGAGTCGATCATAGCTGACTGCCAACAAATCAGGTTGCCGCGGTCAGAATAGGTGTTCACTTTCGCACAGCGGGGTTCGCGAGTGCGACAGCATCGCTGCGTTCCTCGCATTAAGTTCTTGCATTGCAACACTCGCGGTTTGATGCTGACGTGCATCAGAAGAAGGTGATGGATCACGTGATCTCAGATCTGAAGTTTGTCCTGCGAAGTCTCGGGAGAAACCCGCTGTTTGTGCTGGTGGCGGTGATGTCGCTCGCCCTGGGGATAGGCGCCAATTCGGCGATTTTCTCGTTGCTAGACCAGGTGCTCTTGCGAAGCTTGCCAGTCAAGAACCCACAGCAGCTCGTCTCGATGGACTGGGACGGCACATTCTCAGGGTCTGCTCGCAATGATCATGCCTTTTCTTATCCGATGTACGCGGGCTTTCGAGACAAGACCCAGAACCTATTCGACGGCGTTCTTGCCCGGTTCGCAGCGCCCGTCGACCTTGGCTGGAGAGGAACGGCCGAACGAGCAAACGTCGAGCTAGTCTCAGGAAATTACTTCGATGTTCTGGGCGTGAGGACAGCCATCGGAAGAACACTGACACCAAACGACGACAAGCTCAAAGGCGGCGAGCCATACGTGGTGCTCGGTTATGGATATTGGCAGAAGCGCTTCGGCGGAAATTCATCAGTATTGAACCAGACTGTCGACGTCAATAATCATCCGATGACCGTTGTGGGTGTGGTACAGCGCGGGTTTAGAGGTACTGAAGTCGGAAACCCAACCGACCTTTTTATTCCAATGATGATGAAGCCGCAGGTGACCCCGACGTGGGATGACATGGGTGACCGGCGCAGTATTTGGCTCAACATCATGGCCCGGCTGAAGCCGAACGTGTCCCGAAAGCAAGCTGAAGCGGCGATGACTGTTCTCTACCATCAGGAGCAGTTGGAAGATCTGAAGACGAATACGGAAGCGACCGCAAACTTCCGGAAAAAGTTTTTAAAGAACAAGTTCACCTTAATTAACGCCGCGAAAGGATTCTCCAGCATGCGAGAAAAGTTCTCCACCGCTTTAGTGGTCCTAATGGCGATGGTTGGAACGCTACTGGTAATCGCCGGCGGCAACGTTGCGAATCTGCTTGTGGCACGAGCGGCAACGAGACAAAGAGAGATTTCGATCCGCCTTTCGCTAGGTGCAACCAGGAGCGCGATTTTTCGGCTTGTATTGATCGAGAGCCTACTGTTGTCCTTGATAGGCGGAGGACTGGGACTGCTGGTCGCATCCTGGACTGGATCTCTCTTGATACGGTTTCTGCCATTTGAGAACATCGGGCAGGTCTTCTCGACTTCTCCCGACAGCCGCGTCTTGCTATTCACGCTGGCATTAAGCGTAATCACGGCCCTGGTTTTTGGGTCGTTACCGGCGCTGCAGATTGCCAAGCCGGATGTCGCTTCCACGCTGAAGAACGAAGTGACCTCGGTAATCGGCAGCAGTCATGTGAAGCTCCGCAAGGCGTTAGTAGCAGCCCAAATCTCGCTTTCTTTGCTGTTGTTGATCGGCGCGGGCCTGTTTGCGCGGAGCCTCTACAAGCTGATGCAAGTAAATTCCGGAATGCGGACGGAACATGTCCTCAGCTTTTCGCTAGATCCTTCCCTGGCTGGCTACTCTGATATGCGAGCGTGGCAGCTGTTTAGCAGGCTGCAGGAAGCACTCCGAGCGGTTCCTGGAGCGCAGGCGGTGTCAGGATCGGGAAATCCAGTACTTGCCAATGACGAATGGATGAACGGGACGCGCGTGGAGGGCTATACAGCCAAAGAAAAAGAAAACATGAATACAGACGCTAACGGCGTGCTACCCGGCTTCTTTTCGACGATGGGAATTCCACTTGTAGCGGGGCGAGAATTTACCCAGCGCGATAGCTTTGACGCGCCCAAGGTTGCAATCGTGAACGAGACCTTCGTCAAGTATTTCTTTCATGACCGGAATCCTCTGGGCCGCCATATTGGGTTCGGATCTCCGCAATCGGCGAAACTCGACATGGAAATCGTCGGCGTTGTGAAGGATGTCAAGACTGTCGACTTGAAGCGGAAGCAGGCCCGACAAGTGTGGACACCTGCATTACAGGACGAACATCCCTCCGGGTTGACGTTTTACATTCGCACGGAAAACGACCCGGAAAGCATGGCCAGGCTGGCGCGAAGAACAGTACGCCGGATTGACGCAGCACTCCCGATTTACGACATGAAAACCGTGGAAACGCAAATTCGCGAGACGCACTACATAGACCGGTTAATCACGATGCTGTCAGTTGCCTTCGGATTACTCGCAACGTTGCTTGCTGCGGTTGGGCTCTACGGTGTGATGGCGTTTACAGTGGCCCGGAGGACACGCGAATTGGGCATTCGCATGGCATTGGGAGCGCAGCGCGCAAGCGTGATTCGGTTGGTCATGCAAGAAGTATTTCTGCTCGCCGGAATCGGGATTGGTGCTGCCCTGCCCCTAGCGTTCGGGCTGGGCCGCTTCATCGAGAGCCAACTGTTTGGGCTGAAAGCGACGGATCCTTCGACTCTGGTAGCTGCGACTTTACTTCTCGCGACTGTTGCGCTCGCGGCTGGATACATACCCGCACTCCGAGCCACACGCATCGATCCCATGGATGCGCTGCGCTGGGAATAGAAGCGCCAGTGTTCGTTAACGCGTTCTGGGACACTGACAATTAATGCGCACCAGTGTTGTCTGCTCGCTCGCCGTCGTCTTCTCAGCAGCAGTCTTAATTCCCGCAAGCGCGTCTAAGAAGCCCATCACGATTGAGGACGTGCTTGCGCAACCTCCTCCTAAGCCTCTGACTCCGATCTGGGCGCCTGATGGAACCGCTTTCGCGTACATCGAGGACTGCAAGGTTTATGTCTACGACATTGCGTCGAAAAGATCCAGAGTTTGGTTTGAATCGGCGCCCCTCGAGAAGGCGGCGAGGAAACCCGCCGAGTTGAAGACGTTCGGATGGCAGAATCGGCGCGTCTCATCCGACTCTTACCAGTGGTTTCCGAATGGCAAAGATTTGCTTGCTTCCGTAAACGGCGACATCTTCGTTGTGCATCCGAATGGTAAGTATGAGCAGATCACTGCTACAGAAATCGATGAAGAAGACCCGAAGCTCTCGCCGGACGGGAGCGATGTGTTGTATCGCACGAGCTCGAACCTGTATGTGATGGATCTCGCAACGAAGAAGTCGAGGCCATTAACATCTGACGGAACACCCACGCTTTTAAACGGCGAGCTGGACTGGGTCTACCCTGAAGAGCTTGACTTGGGCACAGCGACGTGGTGGTCACCCGATTCGAAGCAGATCGCTTATATGCAATTCGACGTGGGGCGCGAGTTCATGTATCCTCACGCCGACCTACTTGGTAAACGCGCGGTCAGTGAGCCGCAACGTTATCCGCAAGCCGGCACGCCCAACGCTCAAGTCAAGATCGGAGTGGTTCCCGCGCAGGGCGGCGATACGAAATGGATGAATGTGGGAGAGACCTCCACCACGCTGTTAGCTCGCGTGGCTTGGTTGCCAGATTCGTCAGCGCTAGCTGTAGAACGCCTCTCGCGTGTTCAGGATCAACTCGATTTGCTGTTTTGCAATCCAGCGAATGGGTCCGTGCATGCAGTTATCCATGAGCAATCGAAGACCTGGATTAACATGGCGGATAATCTCTACTTCCTAAAGTCGCGGCCTGAATTCTTGTGGACGAGCCAGCGTAGTGGGTTTCGGCACATCTATCGCTACTCGCAGAACGGCGAGCTGCTCGGCCAGCTCACCAGAGGCGATTGGGAGGTGTTGACGGTTGCAGCCATCAATGAAGAGAAGCGGCGGGTGTACTACACATCCAACCAAGCGAGTCCGCTCGAATCGCGACTCTATAGCGTGACGACTGATAGGTCTGACGCAACGCCCGGGATTAACGATGCGGGAACGCACTCCATCGATGCGAACCCGAACGGTACTTACTATCTTGATTCGTTTTCGAGCTTGAAACGGCCCCGTGAAACCGTATTGCGCAGCGCAACCGGCGAGCAAATTGCGGTGCTGCGCCCAGCCGATCTAAAACCACTCGAGGAGTACGACGTGATCCCGGCAGAGATCGTCCAAGTGAAGGCTCCTGATGGAACAATTCTCTATGCGCGGCTGATCAAGCCGGCCGGCTTTCAACCTGGCTCGAAATATCCGGCAATTGTCGACGTATACGGCGGACCCGGTGTGCAGGCGGTTCAGGACATGTGGTACGGACTTGATTTCGAGCAGGTGCTCGCGCATCACGGTTACGTCATTTGGCAATTGGACAATCGCGGGTCAAACGGACGCGGTCATGCTTTCGAAGAACCCATTTATCGCGAACTGGGAAAGCAGGAAGTTGCTGACCAACGGCTGGGCGTCGAGCACCTGATCGGCATGGGCTTTGTCGATCCAAACAGGATCGGCATCACAGGCTGGAGTTACGGCGGATACATGACGATCCGTTCTCTACTCCTTGCGCCAGACGTGTTCAAAGTCGGCGTAGCCGGGGCTCCCGTTACGGATTGGCACAACTACGACACGATCTACACAGAGCGCTATATGGGCTTGCCGGAAGAAAACAAGAAGGGCTATGACGCGAGCTCGAACGTGAAGAATGCCGCGCGATTGCAGGGCAAGCTACTGATTATCCACAACCTTGAAGATGATAACGTGCTGTTTCAAAACACGATGCAAATGGTGAATGCGTTAGAGTGGGCGGACAAGCAATATTATTTGCAGCTCTGCCCTTTCAAGAGTCACGGCGTGGGGGGACCGCTTCGAAAGCCGATGTATGAAGCCATGGCGCAATTCTTTGACAATCACTTGAAGAAAAGCCAGTAACTATTGCTAATCCAGGTACTTGACCATGACAACTTCGTTGCCATGCTGGTTGTACATCAGCTCGTCAGCAATTTGCTTGACCATCATGATGCCGAACCCGCCAGGGCGCATTCCGTTTTGCGACCGGTATTCCACGTGCCGCAAGGGTTCTTCAGGCGGGTTGTTCAGCGCTGCATGAGGTATGTCATCGAGCGAAAATCCGTGCCCTGCGTCCTTAACGTGAAACAAGAGCATTCGCGCCGTGCGAATAAAAGTGAATTCCACACGGCAGTAAGGAGTGTCACAGCCATGCTCGATTGCGTTACCGAGCAGCTCATCCACGGCGAGGGAAAGTTTTTCGCAGAGGTCGCTCGGTAGACTTTCGATTTGAGAACGGAAAAATGCGACCACCTGAGCCCTCGTTTCCATATCGGGTGCAATCCGAAGAGAAATCCAGCCCGGCTGGGCCGACTTCACCTGTATTTTGGCGCTGCCCTCGAAGGCTTCTTTTGCGTTCAAGACGGTGGACCTGGGTAACATTATCTTCTCACTATGTGGAAGGATATCCCCTTTGCTCTCCGCAGTAACGACGCCAATACGTTGCCAGATTGTTAGACGCTCTAGTAGCTCTTTGGGGTGCAACGATGAAGATCGCGCTACGCTACGAGTAACGGTGTCAAGCATGCGGTTATTAGTAAGCTTCGGAATTACGATGTTGGCGGCAGTGAGCCTGTTCGCCGGGAAGAAGGTTGTTTCACCCACGACCAGCGCGAGCAACGATCAAATTGATGTGGTGGCGACGATCTCTATAAGCGAGGAAGAGATCGCCCAGAAACTCGGGGCTAACCCGGGCAAGGGTGTCGCGCTATTGGATGTGCGGGTCACACCAAAAACTGACAAGCCTGTTCAACTCGGTCCGGAAGACTTCATTTTGCTCGCATACGATGACGGGGAGCGCTCGAAGCCGTTTGAGCCAGCCGAGCTCGCGGGCGATGGCGCATTAGTTGTGAAGACATCACCCAACGGCAAGGTGAGCCGGACTTCCGGGTTTGGTGGCCTGGGACCCATCGGGATGGGTTCCGGGCCAGGTGTAAAGAAGAGCGATACGCTGAATGCAAAGATGGACACGACGAATGAGGGGGGTAAGAGGCTGCTCGAGCACTTAAAAGCCAAGCAGTTCCCACGGAAAGAAACGGCAGATCCAGTTGAGGGCTACTTGTACTTCCCGCTCGACGGTAAACACAAGCTCAAGAATTTGGTCGTGCTGTATCGAGGCGAGGCGGGAAAGTTAAGGCTCGTGTTTCAGCACTAACGCATTGTGTAGAGGTGGGACAGACTGAGTCTGTCCCGGTTGGAACCGTCCTTAGCTATTTTTCGTCGCCCGCCTTCTCGATCGAGGAGACGGTAACTGTATCGCCGCTTAGCGTACCGTCGATTTTGACGTTCTCTCCGGCGTGGGCCACGACTTTGTCTTTCGAGGCGGTGTCGATTTTATACACTTTGCCCTCGCTGACAAGAACCGGGTCGGAACCGCCCTTGAGACAGGTTTGAACACACTTGGTGTTTTCCGCGCTCGGACTACTGTGCTTGGCGGCACAATGAGACTCGGAAACGTAGCCGGTCAAGTTATCCGCGAATGCGGCGAACGAGCACAGCGAAAAAGTTAGAACAGAACCGAAAAGCAATTTCTTCATTGAGAAGTCCTCCAGTAGAACTACGAAATACATTCTATTATGGATGCCTTTTGCAGAGTTAAATCTCTAGAATGACGGGCATAATGAGCGGGCGGCGTTGAGTTTCCTTAGCCAGGAAGCGCTTCAGGTCCGTCCTGATTTTTTCCTGCATGACACCCCAGTCGCCGCGCTCTTCAGCAGTCGAATTTTCGAGCGTCTGCGCGACGACTGCGCGACCCTGCTGCAGAATGCCCGAGCCGTCGCTGCCCACAAATCCACGGCTCACAATTTCAGGAAGGCCCTCGCTCTTGCCGGTGTGCTTATTGCTCGCAATGATGGGGAGCACAAAGCCGTCCTCCGACAGATGGCGGCGATCACGAATGATGATATCTTCCACTACGTCGTCCAGCGAGCCGGAATCAATGCAAACCCGGCCGACAGTGACGCGCTCTCCCCGGCGCGCGCCGACTTCGTCGATCTCGAGGGTTTCGCCCGTCTCGAGAATGAATGTATCTTCGAGTCCGGCATAACGAAGATGTTGCGCGAGCGAAACGTGCCGCGACAGCTGCCGGTACTCGCCATGAATGGGGACGAAATATTTTGGGCGAACCAGGTTGAGAACGAGCTTCAGCTCCTCTTCACTTGCGTGTCCGGAGACGTGAACGGGCGGGTTCATGGTGCCGTAGACGAGCTCGGCGCCGCGGCGCGCGATATGGTTGATCATCCGGTAAATCGCTTTCTCATTACCGGGAATGATGCGCGCACTCAAGGCGACAGTATCGCCAGGCTGTAAATAGAGATGCTTATGATTGTCGACCGCCACGCGAGATAGGGCCGACATGGGTTCGCCCTGGGTGCCGGAAACGACGACAGCAACTTTTTCCGGAGCCATCTGCATAATGTCCTGGGGACGCAACAGCGTGGAATCGGGGATGGTCAGCAGCCCAAGCCTGTGCGCGATTTCCGTAACGTTTAAGATGCTGCGGCCGAGAAAGGAAACCTTGCGGCCGTATTCATCGGCGAGATCGAGAATCTGTTGCAGGCGATGAATGGAGCTGCTGAAGCAGGAGATGATCAAGCGCCGCTCACTGCGCGTGAAGAGCTCTTCCAGGCGCGGGCGGACCGCACGCTCGCTCTCGGTATAGCCGGGCCGATCGACATTCGTTGAATCTGAGAGAAGCAGAAGAACGCCGCGTTTTCCGTAGTCGGCGAGCGTATGAAGATCGAAGAGCTCGTTGTCGGTGGGCGTCGGATCGACCTTGAAGTCGCCGGTGTGAATAATGACGCCGAGAGGCGTGGTAATGGCCAACGCGACCGCCGCAACAATTGAGTGGGTCACGCGAACAAACTCGATCTCAAAGGGACCCAGGGTCAGGCGATCTCCAGGCTTTCTTACGTTCAGATTCGCCTGGTCGAGCAGCTCGTGTTCCTCGAGCCGGCGCTCGACGAGAGCGAGGGTGAATTCGGTGCCGTAGACGGGAACATTCAATTGAGCGAGCAAAAACGGTACGCCACCGATGTGATCCTCATGGCCGTGGGTGAGAATGAGGCCGCGCACCATGCTGGCGTGCTGCTCGAGATACGTGAAATCGGGAGTGACTATATCGACGCCGAGGAGTTCAGATTCGGGGAACATCATGCCCGCGTCGATCACGATGATGTCGTCGCCGTAGCGGAGCGCCATGGAGTTCATGCCGAACTCGCCCAAACCTCCGATTGGCACTACTTGCAACTTTCGATCAGGCATAACTATCCTTTACGCGTAAAACAGCAACTGTAGTAAGCATAGATGAGGTGATTTGCGCATGACTCAGCGCGTGCTGATACCGTATCGACACTCGAAAAAAGTAAAGGCCTACGAAGATGCCGCGCGCGCCGGAGGTGTGGAGGCTGCACCTGTTCCGACAGCTGGCCGGGTCTCTCTGAATGGCTTTGCGGGTCTGTTGCTGATGGGCGGTACTGACGTGAATCCGAAATGCTATGGCGAGGCTGCGCAACCTGAAACCGAGCGGCCCGACGATGAACGCGATGAGGTGGAGCTTGAACTGATTCACGATGCGATCGAGAAGGATCTGCCGATCCTGGCGATTTGCCGCGGCCTCCAGATTTTGAATGTGTATCACGGCGGAACGTTGATTCAGCATCTTTCTGGGGCGGAGCGACACGACCCCGGCGGGAATCGTGCACTCCCGGTACACGCGGTGACGATTGAGCCTGACAGCCTGCTAGCAGATATTGCAGGTGCGGGTTGCTGGCAAGTAAACTCCAGCCATCATCAGGCGGCGGGCAAGATTGGGGCGGGGCTGCGCGTTTCTGCGCGCGACAGTGAAGACGGAACAGTGGAAGCACTGGAGCGTCCGGACAAGCGGTTTGTAGTGGCCGTTCAGTGGCATCCGGAAGACCAGGTAAGCGGGGATTTAGAACAATTGAAACTGTTTCGGGGGTTTGCGGACGCACTGCGGGATTGAGGCGTCAACCCATCGCTGCGCTCAGGGCTGAGTCGGCGATTGTGTGTTTGAAGTACTAGGCTTCGACGCGTGATTGGACTTGCTCGCGCTCCTGTTTTAGGGTGGCATTGAGGAGATTGGCGGCACGCAAGCCCGTCAGATAGCACTCGACGTCTTCAAGTGAACAATCGAGCCCAAATTCGGCCGGGTCGAACGGCTTGCGATCGTGTTTTGCGGCTGTGTAGAGCTTGGCTGCGGTCTCGAGCTCTTGCTTTTCGTGCTTGATGCGCTCCTGTTGGAGTTGTTTCAGCTCGGCGGTGTCTTTCTCGCGTTGGCGGCAGAGGCGTGCGAACTGAAGTTGCAGATTCCGCAGCTGTTTTCGTAGGTGAGGAAGGTATGGACTTCGATAAGGTTCGGTTGCAGAGCGGGATCTTCGGCGCTGAAGTGATCGGCAAACTGGGTGCGGCCGAGGGCGTAGATGCCCATTTCGAGTGCGAACACACGATCGAGACGCCAGGCGTTGTCGGCGAGCAATTGCACGAGCGCGGATTCGCGAGCGCCGAGCGGATCGAGTTCTTTGAAGAAGTCGGATACGTGCTCTTCGTAGGCCGCAGCATCGTCGGTGGGAAGCAGGACGGTGCGGCCGGTGAGTGCGGTTTTCACTGCGTTGAGCGATGATTTGGCTTTGCCTGCGGGGGTCTTGGGGCCGGTGGAGAGCTGGGAGTTAGCGCGGTTGGCGGCGAGTTGGGGGGCGGAGATGAGTGGAGTGGGATTTGAGCCGTCACTGGGCTGTTCTGGGACGCGCGCAACGGGTACAGCAAGCCCTGCGCGTTCGGGGCTCTGAATGGGACCATCCTCGGGTGAAAAAACGAAGCCATTTGCGGCCTTGCGTTCTTCTTTCCGTGCTGCGCGCTCAGCCGCGCGGCGGATTTGACGAGGTGTCATAGGATTGAATGCTCTCCTTAAAGCGGCTACAACCTAGCACGCGGGAAGGGGAACATGAACCGGAGGTAACAAGAAATGGTCTTAACGAAGTGGAATGATTGAGGAAATAAATTGCGTCACTTTCGTGAAGGCGGTTTACCACCCGGCAGCCCGTCACGCGCGGCGACAATGAGAGGGATGGAGAATCCATTGTGGCTCGAATGGGCTCAGAGATTGCAGGCAATCGCGCAGACCGGTCTCTCGTATTCCAAAGACATCTTTGACACTGAGCGATATGCGACGGTTCGCAGCATTGCGGCGGAGATGATCGCCATGGGCTGTGGTGCGGCAGATGCTTCCCGTTTCATAGATATGTTCAAAGGTGATGCCGGGTACGCCACACCGAAAGTTGATGTGCGAGCTGCCGCTTTCGATGCGGGTCGAGTGCTGCTTGTCAGAGAGAGTGAAGACGGGCGTTGGACTCTCCCCGGTGGATGGGCCGATGTTGGCGACACTCCGAGTTTAGCTGCGGTTCGAGAAGTGAAAGAGGAATCCGGCTATGATGCGGTGCCTACCAAGTTGGCTGCGGTTTATGACCGTAATCGGCACGGGCATCCAGTGATTCCGTTTCACGCTTATAAGCTCTTCTTCATTTGCAGCATTACGGGCGGCACCCCCGCTCACAGCTTTGAAACGGAGGCTGTCGACTTCTTTGACGAAGACCAGATACCGCCGTTATCGACGACACGCGTAACCCTGGCGCAGATCGAACATATGTTCGGCCACTATCGGCATTCGGAGTGGCCTACATCTTTCGATTGAGCGGTAAGTAATGAGCGTACCAGCGTACGCTGGCGAAGGACGCCAGAGGGTATTGTGGAAGTGGAGTCACTCAAATGACCTCAGTACGAACAATTACGCTGCTGCTGACCATCGCCTTTCTTTCACCTGTTGCGAGGCCGCAGAACTCGCCGCCGCTCGATCCTGACAAGAAGGAAGTCGACCCTCACAAATTAGTTGAGCTGGGCGGGATTGAAGTGAACGGGTCGCGGCTTCCTACAAGCTCCATCATTCGGTTGTCGGCGTTGAAAGTGGGACAGAAGGTGAATTACGACATAATCAACGAGGCGTGTCACAGAATCACGTCTACCGGGCTTGTGTCGCTGGTCGATTACGGGTATAGCCTGGAGCCTGGCAAACCTGGCGTGGTCTTGTCGCTGAAGGTATCGGATGAGCTACCGCTACTTCCCGCGAAAGTTTATCCGCCAGAAGATGAGGACCAGATTTGGGGGTGTCTGCAATCAGCCGATCCAATTTTTACTCGCGAACTGCCGAATACGCGGAACGCGCTCGGATTCTACAAAACGAATATCGACAAGTGTCTTCAAGAGGCGGGGCTGCGCAATATATACGCTCGTCCCAGTGTGGTTTGCGACAGGGTGGGCAAAGCAGCTGAGATTGTGTTCAGCATCCGGGGAAAGGCGCCTGTAGCGCAAAAGTAATCGAAGTTGGGTCAGGCGGAATTTAGCCAACTGAGATATGTCGAATCTGGCGGAAATGGATCAGACGCCATCAAGAACGCTCTATGAGCGCCTGGGCGGCTACGACGTAATTGCGCGAGTGATTGACGACCTATTTGCCAGGTTGCGATCTGACCCCTTGTTTGAGCGTTTTGGCGCGGGACGGAGCTTGGATTCTCATCACCGCGCTCGACAGTTGCTGGTCGATCAGATCTGCGCACTAGCTGGAGGGCCGTGTTTCTACATCGGTCGCGATATGAAAACGTCACATGCGGGACTGCGGATTACTGAAGCCGAGTGGGACGCGAATATGCGACATACGAAAGCGGCGCTTCATACAATGCGAATTGCAGAGCCCGAGAAAGCCGAATTTTTGGCGTTGTTCACGCGTTACAAGCAGGACATCGTCGAGAATTAATGAAAACGAAAATAGCAGTCGTCACCGGAGCAGCCCAGGGAATCGGAAGGCGAACCGCTGAGGTCATGGCAGGCCACGGGTACGATCTACTACTCAATGATCTGCAATCCTGCGCCGAGGTGGTCAGCGCCATTCAGGCAATGGGACGGGAAGCAGCGGAAGTGCGCGGCGATGTCTCCGAGGAAGCGGTTGCGCGGGCAATCGCGGAGGCGGCACGATCTCAGTTTGGCCGAGCGGATGTACTGGTGAACAATGCCGCGATCGCGCACATATGCCCGGCTGAAAAAATCAGTGCGGCAGAATGGCGGCGGGTTCAGGACGTAAATTTACTTGGACCGTTTTTACTGTCGCGCGAGATCGGCGTGATGATGCTCGAGCAACACCTGGGCAGTATCATTAATATTGCCTCTATCGCGGGCTTGCTGGCGGTAGCGGACCGCGCTGCCTACAACGCAAGCAAACATGGTCTGATTGGCCTGACGCGCACGCTGGCGGCTGAATGGGGCGGCCGTGGCGTTCGTTCGAATGCTGTATGTCCCGGCTGGGTGAAGACTCCGATGGACGTTGGGCCGCAAACCGCCGGATTGTACAGCGATTCCGATATAACCGCCCGCGTGCCGATGGGACGTTTCGCGATGCCCGATGATGTCGCTTCAGCAATCGCCTTTCTTGCGGACCCGGCGCAAAGCGGCTTCATCAATGGACATACTCTTTCGGTGGACGGAGGGTGGTTCGCCGACGGCAGTTGGGATAGCCTGCGCCTGCGACACCGATGAGGTCAATCGGGGACGATCGCGCGGGGCGATCACTCGCTGTGTACGGATTCCTTCTCTCGTCCCACTCACTTCGTTGCGGGTGTTTCCCCTCTCGCTGGGGCTGGCCGCGTAGGAACACCCGTGATCCACGACTGGGTCGGAACGTTTTTCGGAATCGGCTGAGCGCGCAGGTAGGTGACGATCCTCCAAATCGCATCGGAGGACAGGATACCCCCATATGCCGGCATTCCTCTGGGGCGACCGTAGAAGATCGAGTGGTAGACCTCGCCATCGGCGCCCCCATAGCGCCACCGTCCATCCACCAGGCTCGGACCCACCCAGCCGAGTGCGCCGCCACCGTGGCAGCCGTCGCAGTTCATCATGCTGAAAAGCTTTTCTCCATCCTTGACCGCTTGAGCAGTGCGGGTAAGTGGGTTGTTCAGTTTGCCTGAGGCAGGATTGGATCCGCCCGCGCGAACGTGCGGCTCGTAGGCGATAACCGGCGGAATAGCAGGAGCGTTGTCGTTTGCGCTGCGACAGCTGAAGGACGCGGCCATAACAAGAACCACCGTGATGACGAGACCCGCCGCGATAGATAGTTTGTTACAAGCCAAAAATCCACACCATTCCACCCTGACTCGTATGCCGGGCGAGCTCGGGCGCAAAGTCTGCGGGCGGCCGCACATCCGCCGGATCGTCAGAGCGTACGTCACCTGAGAGCAGAAACCAGTCGCCGCCAATCCCGGCATAGATGGCTACGTATTGCCTACCATCGGGCCCTGTATACGTGATAGGACAGCCGACGACCCCAGATCCCACTTTGAATTTCCACAGAGACTTTCCGGTTCTCGCATCGGCTGCTTTGAACCAGCCGTCGAGCGTGCCGTAGAACACGACGTCACCCGCCGTCGCAAGGCTCCCGCTCCATACTGGAAACCGTTCTCTGATTTCCCAGATCTTTTTTCCTATGGTCGCGTCCCAGGCGATGAACGCACCAAGGTAGCCGCCGGGCCCAGGTTTGTATGGAGTGGTCGCTCCAACGAACGGCGTCCCTGCTATGTGGGCGGCAGGCGTCGCAGAGAAATCCATGCACATATTATTGGTCGAGACGTAGAAGAGACCAGTGCGACGGGAGTACGAGGCAGGGGATGCGGGGCTCTTCCCGCCTTCGAGGCTCGGACAAATGTCCTGCGTCTTGCCCTTGGAGGCGCCGGTCTGCTGTGTAGATTCCAATACCGGTCGCCCGCTTACCAGATCGATGCGCTTGGCCCAGGTGACATTGACAAATGGTTGCGCGACCAGCACCTCACCAGTCGTGCGGTCGATGGTGTAGCCGAATCCGTTCTTGTCGAAATGGACCAGCGTCTGCCGCTTGCGACCCTGCATAGAAAGGTTCACGAGAATCATCTCGGCGTTTGCGTCGTAATCCCAGTTGTCGTGCGGTGTGAATTGGTAGGCCCACACCAGCGATCCATCATCCGGTCGCCGGGCGAGCACGCTGGTAGACCACTTATTGTCTCCGGGACGTTGCTCAGTGTTATAAGGTGACGGGTTTCCCGTGCCGAAGTAGATGAGATCCAGCGCTGCATCGTAGGATAACCAGCCCCAGACCGGAACCCCGCCATGTTTCCAGCTGTCGTGCGCCCATGTCGTGAGTGCGAGATCCGTTCCCTTGTCGTAGTGGGGCTTGAATACTCCAGGCTTCGCGAGCGCCATGTGATCCGGTCCTGCATTGTATGCGGTCCAGAGGACTTTGCCGCTCGCCAGATCCAGCGCCTTCACCCAGCCGTGAATACCGAATTCACCACCCGACGGTCCCACGAAAACTTTACCTTTAGCGACGAGTGGGGCCATTGGTGTGGTCTCACCCTCGCCGAGATCGGCGACTTTCGTTTTCCACAGCTCTCTGCCCATCTCCGCATCTACAGCGACCGTATGGCCGTCGAGCAAGTTGTAGACGATCTTTCCGTCCGCGTAGGAGGGACCGCGATTGATCACATCGCAGCAGGCGATGCCGATCGAGGACGGGTTAGGATCGGGGCGGTACTTCCACTTGAGCGGATAGCCTTCGCGCGTGAGATCGAAGGCGTAGAGCACGTTGGGGTAGGGAGTGACCACGTACATGGTGCGGTTCACCACCAACGGTTGGCCCTCGTGTCCGCCGAGAACCCCGGTAGAAAAACTCCACACCGGCTTAAGCTGCCGCACGTTGGCCGGAGTGATCTGCGCGAGTCCGCTGTACCGAGTGCCTGCGTAATCCTTGCCGGGCATAGTCCACTCGTCGTCGCGCGCCTGGGAGTGAGCCGGACGAGCGCCTAGTGCGGCCGCAAACACGATGGCAACAGCCGAAGCGGCGAGGCGCACGGGAGAAGAATAACAGAATGCACTGCCTACGGCTCGACGTGCATTTTTTCAGCTCTGCCCCGCAACAGTGATTCAGGCGGTTGCGCTTTGTTGTTGGGGTCGCGGCGTGGGTTGACTCGGATGAGCGTGGCGATCGGAATAGACACGCGTGAATTCGGCGCCAAAAAAGAAAATTTGGGCTGAGTAGTAAATCCAGACGATCATAGCGACCAAAGAACCTGCGGCGCCGTAAGCGGACCCGACGCTCGCCTTGCCCAAATAAAGGCCGAGCAGAAATTTTCCGATTGTGAATAAGAGCGCTGTTCCTATAGCCCCTACCCGCACATCGCGCCATGATATGCGCACTGCGGGCACAAACTTAAACATCAAAGCGAAGAGAACGGTGATGACTGCGAACGAAAGCACGAAATTAGCTGCTTCCAGGAGGGCGGGCGGGATTGGAATGAGTTGTCCGAAAAATTTGCCGATGAACGCTAGCGCGGCACTCAGCAAGAGAGAAACGAGCAGTAAGAAGCCGATGGACAGCACCATGCATGCCGAACGAAAATAGACGGTCCTTCAACATGCCTTTCCAGCCCGCGTTGGTTTGAGCCTTTACTTCCCAGATCGTGTTCAGGGCACCACGCAATTCGATGAATACGCCCGATGCACCGAAAAGCAAAATCAAGAAAGCGACTATGCTCGCAAAGATCCCGGAGGAAGGTTGCTGTGCGTTTGCCAAGAGCGAATTTACAATATCGGCTCCGCGCGTACCCATCATTTGGCGGGCTTGAGCGACCAAATCCTGGTGCGCCGTTTCCTTGCTGAAGACCAAAGCGATCACGGCAGCGGTGAGGATGAGAAGCGGTGCCAGCGAAAGCAGGGTATAGAAGGCCACGGATGCGCCGAGCCGGGGAGCCTGATGGCCGCTCCATCGATTGAAGGTTTCTTTCAGAAGGGGGAAGGCGGCGTTGATTTGCATTGTGGCCTAACTAGATAGATTTCATTCTGGGCGTGGTGCCGCACCCCGTAATTCTTGGGGTATTCTTCTCCTTTTATTCGCCTATTATGGAGTTGTGGCATCTGATGTTTATGTTGAGCTGCATGCACGCTCGGCATTCTCGTTTTTGGAAGGCGCGTCACTGCCCGAAGACTTGGCATCCCAGGCTGCAGAGTTCGGCCAGCCTGCGTTGGCGATCACTGATGCGCAGGGTGTATACGGCTCGCCACGTTTTCATTTAGCAGCAAAAAAATTGGGCATTCGGGCGCTGATTGGCGCGGAGGTAAATTCAACGGAGAACTGCCGGTACACGCTGCTGGCGGAAAACAGGCAAGGCTATCAAAATTTGTGCCGCCTGATTACGCGTACTAAATTTCGTGAGGGCAAGCCGGGCAAGCCTGAAAATCTATTTGCAACGCACGAGGATTTTGCCGAATATGCGCAGGGTCTGGTTTGTTTGACGGGCGGAGAAGAAGGGCCATTGGCTCAGGTATTCGATGAATTGGAAGGTCCGGCCGCAGCCCAAGCCGCTCGAGATCGAGTGGAGCGGTTGATTGGACTATTCGGAACGAAGAATGTATTCGTGGAGGTGCAGCGGCATTATCGCCGCAGACAAGAGTTTCGCAATCAGGCGCTGATAGATCTGACACGAAGTATGAAATTACCACTGCTTGCGACTAATGGAGTCACACACGGAACGGAAGAGCGGCGCGCGTTGCAGGACGTTTTCACTTGCATCCGGCATAAGACGACAATTGCGAAAGCTGGAAAGCTGCTCAATTTCAATTCAGAACGGCATATGAAGAGTTCCGGTGAAATGAAGGAACTGTGCGCCGATGTGCCGGATGCGTTTGAGCAGACTTTGGAACTGGCGAACCGCCTTGATTTCACGCTAAAGGATCTGGACTATGAGTTTC
Organism: Bryobacteraceae bacterium; assembly: GCA_051004875.1. Classification (GTDB taxonomy): domain Bacteria; phylum Acidobacteriota; class Terriglobia; order Bryobacterales; family Bryobacteraceae; genus Bog-105. Next base: position 62,823 of record JBPCJX010000194.1, on the reverse strand, counting down.
CGCGATATCCAGTTCCCGCCGGCGAGACCGAAATGTCTTATCTACGGCAGCTCACGGATCAAGGGGCACGAGGGCGGTATCAGCCGTATTACGATGCGGCGCGCAGGCAGGTGGAGCGTGAATTAGCGCTGATTGAAAAACTGAACCTTGCGGGTTATTTCCTGATCGTGTGGGACATCGTGGATTTTTGCAGGAGGAAAAACATTCTTGTACAGGGCCGCGGTTCGGCTGCAAATAGCGCGGTCTGCTACTCGCTGGGGATTACCGCGGTGGATCCAGTGGGAATGGACCTGCTGTTTGAGCGGTTTCTTTCAGAAGAGCGCGGCGAGATGCCGGATATAGATCTCGATTTGCCGAGCGGAGATCAGCGCGAGCGGACCATTCAATATGTTTACGACCGCTACGGGCAATTGGGCGCGGCTATGACGGCGAATGTAATTACGTATCGCGGACGCTCGGCGGTTCGAGATGTGGGCAAGGTGCTGGGCTTCGGGGAGCAGGAGCTTACGCGGCTAGCCAGCCAGATTAATCCGTTCGAGTGGAAGGGCTCCGCGGACACGCTGGAACGCCGCTTCATCGAGCAAGGATTCGATCTGCGCGATCCACGCATTTTAAAATTCTTCTCGCTAACAAACGAGATTTTAGATTTGCCGAGGCATCTTGGCCAACACTCCGGGGGCATGGTGATTTGCCAGGGCCAACTCGATTCGATCGTTCCGCTGGAACCGGCGACTATGCCCGGGCGCGTGGTTGTGCAGTGGGATAAAGACGATTGTGCGGATCTCGGCATCATTAAGGTGGATCTGCTCGGTCTGGGCATGATGGCCGTGCTTGAAGACACGATCGAGATCATTAGCGACAAATATGGCGAGCAGGTAGACCTGGCGCATTTGCCGCAGAATGATCCGGACGTTTACGCGTGTTTGCAGAAAGCGGACACGATTGGACTGTTTCAAGTGGAAAGCCGGGCCCAGATGTCATGCCTGCCACGCATGAAGCCGGTAAACTTTTACGACATTGTGGTGCAGGTGGCGATTATTCGTCCAGGGCCTATTGTGGGCGAGATGCTGCATCCGTATTTGCGGCGGCGGCAGGGTTTGGAAAAACCGGTTTCCCTGCACCCGTTGCTCGAGCCTGTATTGAAGCGGACGCTGGGTGTTCCTCTATTCCAGGAGCAATTGATCCGAATGGCGATGATTGCGGCCGGATTCAGTGGAGGACAAGCGGAAGAATTACGCCGGGCATTTGGATTCAAGCGCTCTGAAAAGCGGATGCGTGAAGTAGAGGTAAAGCTGCGCGACGGCATGGAGCGGACCGGAATTACTGGGGAAGCGCAGAATCGCATTATTCAGGCCATCACCTCCTTCGCGCTATATGGATTTCCTGAATCGCACGCGGCAAGTTTTGCGCTGCTTGCTTATGCCAGCGCCTATTTAAAGTGCCATTATTTAGCGGCGTTTACTGCGGCCATGCTGAATAATCAGCCGATGGGGTTCTATTCGCCGGCAACGCTGGTCAAAGACGCTCAGCGGCATAAGCAGCGATTTCGTCCGGTAGATGTTCTGCGGTCAGATTATCTATGCACAGTTGAAGTTGAAGGTCAGGCGAGCTATGTGCGGCTGGGTTTGAATTACGTACGCGGGTTACGCACTGCGACAGCGCGGAAGATTGAGCAAGAACGGAAGGACAAGCCGTTCACGTCGTTGCGGGACGTGGTTCGCCGTGTGCCGGAGTTGCAGAAAGATGAAATTACGGCGCTCGCGGAGCTGGGCGCATTAAATTTGCTTCCCAAACACAAATCGGACCAGCACCGCCGAGGCGCGTTATGGCAAGCAGAATTGGCGCTACAGCCAGTGGGGGAACTGCTCGAACCTGCTGCAGATGACAGCACGGCCTCGCCGCTGGGGCCGATGACGCCGAGACAGCGGACACACTCCGATTTCAGCAACAGCGGCCTGACGATCGGCAACCATCCCATGGCGTATTACCGCGAGCAGATGCGCGAAATGGGCGTGATGGATGCGGCGACAGCCAAAACACAACGTGACGGGATGCTTTTGAAGGTTGGCGGATGCGTGATCACACGACAGCGGCCAGGCACCGCGAAGGGGTTCGTCTTTTTGAGTTTAGAAGACGAGACGGGAATCGTGAACGTTATCGTGCAGCCGGATCTGTTCGAACGAAGACGCACGATCTGCACTACCTCACCTTACGTGCTGGTCAAAGGCGTGCTGCAAAGTATTACAGGTGTGATTTCAGTGAAAGCGGGGGAGATTGAAGAATTGAGTTTCCGCGACGCGGCGGTTATGCCTTCGCATGATTTTCACTGAGGAACAGATCGGCCACTTTGACCGAGAATCCCGGGAACAACTCAGCGGCATCTAGAGTTTGGGTTTCATCGAGCACTCGAAGTTGGTTACCTGGCCGGAAAAAGTGGAGACGCTTCGTTTTGGGGTAGAGTATCCAGACTTGCTTTGCTCCGGACTGTAAATACTGTTCGACTTTAACCTCGAGATCTTCGGCCGAATCCGAAGGCGATACAACTTCGACAGCAAGCTCGGGCGCACCTTCAAAGTAATCGTCCGGCGGAGTACTTTGAATTCGCTCCGTACTGAGCACGGAGACATCAGGTTGGCGAATGGTTAGCGGATCGCGAGAGAGCACATAACCGGCTTCTGGGAATGCACGGGCGCCCCCACGTTGTTTCAAGTAGGCCTGCAATGCCTCCAAAATAACTAGCGCGATTAATGTATGGAGAGACTTAGGTGGCGGCATGGTGATGAGTTCTCCCTCGCTGATCTCGTGGCGCACTCCATCGTCCGGTAATTGAGTGAACTCTTCTAAGGTGAGGGGCGCAGCTATTGTAATCGCCATACTGCTTAGTTTAGATGGATAGCTTTCCACGTAAACCTAGGCTGGCCAACATCGTACCCTGGTATTCACGTCAAAATGAACCGCCGAAGGTTTCTTACCGTAACCGCCATTGGCAGTATCTTTGCGAGCACAAATGCTGGAAAACCTCAACAGAAAACAAGCTTTGAGCTTGACGAGGTGACCGTTGCGGACCTGCAAGACCGGATGAAACAGGGCGTATTAACCGCCGAGAGAACTGTTGAACTTTATCTTGACCGCATTGAAGCCATCGACCGGAATGGGCCGACACTTCGATCCGTAATTGAAATCAATCCGGATGCGCTTGCGATCGCAAGAGCGCTCGATGAGGAGCGTAAGAGCAAAGGGGCACGAGGTCCGCTGCACGGGATTCCTGTTCTTATCAAAGACAACATCGAGACGGCAGATAGAATGCAGACCACCGCGGGTTCGCTGGCGCTTATAGGAAAACCGGCGACACGGAATTCCTGGGTGGCGGAGCGCCTGCACGCGGCAGGAGCGGTGATCCTCGGTAAAACCAACTTGAGCGAGTGGGCTAATTTCCGGTCGACGCATTCGACGAGTGGATGGAGCGGCCGCGGCGGCCAGACGAAGAATCCTTACGTGCTGGATCGAAATCCTTGTGGTTCGAGTTCGGGATCTGGCGCGGCTGTTGCCTCAAATCTTTGCGTGATCGCTATTGGCACGGAGACTGACGGCTCGGTCGTTTGTCCGGCGTCGATGTGCGGCATAGTAGGGATCAAGCCAACTCTCGGGCTTATCAGCCGCGCCGGAATTATTCCGATAGCTCATAGTCAAGATACAGCGGGGCCGATGACACGGACGGTTCGAGATGCGGCAGTTCTGCTCGGCGCACTTACGGGTGTCAATAGTCGCGACAACGTTACCCAAGCAAGCGCTGGTAAAGCATACGCAGATTACACGCGCTTCCTTGATGCGAATGGATTGCGTGGCGCGCGGCTCGGAGTTGCACGACAGTATTTCAATATGGGTCCTGCTGTGACTGCGGTAATGGAAGAATGCCTGGATGTGATGCGCGAAGCAGGGGCCCACATTGTGGACCCGGCCGATGTGCCCTCGTTCGAAAAATGGAGACAGAGCGAACTGGACGTTCTGCTGTACGAGTTCAAGGCGGATTTGAATACGTATTTGGCGGCCCGGGGGGCAGCGGTAAAATCGCTGGAGGATTGCATTGCGTTTAATAAGGCGCATAGCGCGGCGGAGATGCCGTATTTCGCACAGGAGCTTTTCGAGCAGGCGCAACAGAAGGGTCCGCTGACGGAGAAGCCGTACCGGGATGCGCTTGCGAACAATCACCGATTGGCCCGCAAGGAAGGGATCGACGCCGTTATCGCTCAATTTAAAGTCGACGCGATCGTCGGTCCGACTGCGGGTCCAGCCTGGACCACCGATTGGGTATCGGGTGATCACGCGGATAGTGGATGCGCATCGCCGCCAGCCGTCGCAGGCTACCCACACATCACTGTTCCGGCCGGCTTTGTGTTCGGATTGCCGCTGGGTATCTCATTTTTTGGCACTGCGTGGAGTGAGCCGGCACTGATCAAGTACGCCTATGCGTTCGAACAAGCCCGGAAAGCACGGCGGAAACCAGAGTTCCTGCCCACGGTGAACTACTACGCTTAAAGCCTTCCTGAGCACAGCTGACCGTCGCTGCGCTCCAGGCTACGATTTCCAGACAACTTAGTCTGGAGATATGGCGGACAAACATAGAGTTTTGATTCTGGGCGGAGGCTTCGGAGGTCTGTACGCAGCTCAGGAGTTGAAGCATGCACCGGTCGACGTGACACTTCTCGACCGGCGCAATTTTCATTTATTTCAACCGTTGCTGTACCAAGTGGCGACGGGTTCACTTTCTCCAGGAGAGATTGCGGCACCCTTGCGTAGTGTTCTGAGCAAACAGAAGAATACACGCGTGCTGCTCGGCGAAGCGGTGGATATAGATCCTTCCCGGAAACAGGTTTTGCTGAAGGATGGGAGCGCTGTTGAGTACGACTGGCTGATTGTTGCGACAGGATCACAGAGCGCTTACTTTGGACATGATGACTGGCGGCAGTGGGCGCCCAGCCTGAAGAGTGTGGAAGAAGCGACCATGATTCGCCACAAGATTCTTCTCGCGTTTGAAGCGGCGGAACGGACACAGGATCCCGAAGAGCGCAAGGCGTGGCTTACGTTTGTCATTGTAGGGGCGGGCGCGACTGGAGTGGAGCTTGGGGGAGCGTTGGGCGAGATTGCAAACCAGACGTTGAAGAATGACTTCCGATCGATCCGGCCACAGGACGCCAGAATCTTGGTGGTTGACACGGCTGTGCGCGTGTTGTCGAGCTATCCCGAAGACCTCTCGCGTAAAGCTGAAAAATCACTGCTGAAGCTTGGGGTTCGCGTGCGCGGTGGGGTGATGGTCACGGAGATTGATGCGGAAGGCGTGACCCTTAAGACGAAATCAGGATCAGAGCGAGTCCCAACGCGAACTGTGATCTGGGCGGCGGGCGTAACTCCATCAGAGTTCGGGCGGCAACTTGTGAAACGGACAGCAGCCGAAACCGACAAAGGCGGCCGCATCAAAGTAAAGCCCGATCTTACGATTCCGAATTACCCGGACATTTTCGTAGTCGGCGATCTCGCGTTCTCGACCAAGCCGGATGGAAAACCCCTGCCGGGAGTTGCGCAGGTAGCGATGCAAGGTGGGGCCTATGCAGCGAAAACTATCACGAAGCGCGTGCAAGGCAAACAGCAAGATAAGCCTTTCCATTATTTCGACAAGGGAGATATTGCAGTCATCGGGAGAGAAGCAGCGGTAGCAAATGTGTTCGGAGTACACCTTTCGGGTCTCATTGCGTGGCTGGTGTGGCTGTTTATTCATTTGATGTATCTCGTTCGGTTCCAGAGCCGGATTGTGGTTTTTGTTCAATGGGGGTTCGAATATTTAACCTTCAGTCGCGGAGCACGTCTGATCACGGGCCACACGGCATCAGACATACTCGCCGGCGAACCACCGTTAAAAAAATCGGGCAGAGGTTTGATCTAATGACGTCAAGGAACATGGAGCTAGTGATCTCTGGGCCGGAAGGCTCCCCCACCACGGTTCCGCTGGACAAAGATTCCTTATCTCTGGGCCGCTCTCCGGAAAACGATTTAGCTTACCCTGAGGACCCTTGGTTATCGCGGAATCACCTTTGCTTTGAGCGCAAGCAGAATGAGTGGTTAGTGAAGGATTGCGCGAGCCGAAACGGCACGATCGTCAATTCAACCACCTTGAAGGAGCCGCACCGCCTGACCGCCGGGGATCGTATCTATGCGGGGCACTTGACCATTGAAGTGCGCCAGCCAGGCCAGATGCCGCCGAAACCGCGCGTGGTTTCTTTTGTCGCTCCCCAAGATGAGAAGTCGACGCGCGAAGCGACAATCGTAACCAGTCTCGACCAGGTACTTGGGAAGACCGGCGCCCTGGGGCTGCAAGAAAGGGACTCGACATTCAATACGGCACGAGTAGTGCGGGCCCTCATTCGGGCGGGGCGGGAACTAGTCGTTCACCGGCCTCTGGAAGAAGTATTTACAAGCATTCTTGAGCTCGCACTCTCAGCCGTGGAGGCAAAACGCGGCGTCATTCTCACCCTGGAAGAGGGGGAGCTGGTGCTAGCCGCAAGCCGGGGTGAAAGTTTCACGATCAGCACCCGTGTTCGAGATCGAGTCATCAGCGAGAAATGTTCACTCATGATTCGAGATGCCCAACTGGATGAGGCTTTGCGAGAGCAGAAGAGCATTGTCGCGCAGCGCGTGCGCAGTTTTATGGCGGTCCCGCTGCAAACCGGAAACCGTGTCATCGGATTGATTTATGTGGACAACGGCACCGTTCTACGTGCCTTCTCACAGGAAGACCTGGACTTACTCACCGTAATGGCGAACGTCGCAGCAATTCGCATCGAGCATGCACGCCTGGCGCTTATCGAGCAGTCAGAGAAGCTGATGGAACTGGAGCTGGCGCAAGCAAGTGAGATTCAGCGCGGTTTGCTGCCGACACAGGCGCCGGCGCTGGAAGGCTACGATCTGGCGGGATTGAATCTACCGTGCCGCACCGTCGGCGGAGATTACTACGATTTCCTGCCGTACAAAGATGGGCGGCTCGGTTTGGTGGTCGGAGACGTTTCCGGGAAAGGGCTGCCGGCGGCGCTCCTGATGTCAAGCCTTGAAGCCCGGGTGCAGATGCTGATGGAGACCGGTCCAGATCCGGCGTCAGCTTTGAGAAATTTAAATCGTAGTTTTGCGCCACGATGCCCCGTTGGCAGATTCATTACGTTCTTCTATGGATTGCTGGACGGGGCGACCGGGATGCTGAGCTATAGCAATGCCGGACACAACTACCCGTTACTGCTTCGCGCTAACGGCGCAATTGAGCAATTATCAGAAACCGGCCTGGTACTGGGGATTTTCCCTTCCACACAATACGAGTTGATGGAAACCAAGCTGGAGCGCGGCGACATGCTGGCGCTGTTTAGCGATGGCGTCACTGAGGCATGCACGGTGGAGGGGACGGAGTTTGGAGAAGCGGGCTTGGCAGAGTTTCTGAAAGCCCGTAGATCCCAACCCTGCTCGGCAATAGCGGACGCTTTGGTAAGCCACGTTCGCGGCTGGAGCGGCGGCTCGGCATTTGCCGACGACTTCACTGTAGTACTGCTGCGGCGCCTTTAGGGGGCGATACGGGATGCGACCACGCGCCGTATCGCTGACGATTCGGGGTTTCCGTTACTGAGATCCGATGAATGGAGTCACTGGAGGCTTACCATAGATTGCGGCGTTGTTAGCCCCACCCAGCGGTAGTTGATACCCAGGATTAGCGAGTTGTGTGCTCAGAAACAAGTAATAAGTCCCGGTGGATGGCCTGAAGGTCGCAAAGTCGGCCGTCCCATCGCCGTCGAAATCGCCCGCGGTGGGAAGGTCTCCCGGCAAGCCCCATTGCTGTTGAACGGTAACGTTCGGATCAGTGTTCAGCAAGAGATGCCAAGTCCCCGTAGCTGGGCGCCAGACCGCCAGGTCGCTGGCTCCGTTGCCATCAAAATCAGCTGCGTCTGGAATATCACCCGGCCGGCCCCAATTTCCGATGAACGGCTGCGAAGGGCCCCTGCTGCTCAGGATGATGTACCAGTTCCCATTAGAGGGGCGCCACACTGCAAAATCAGAGACGCCATCGCCGTCAAAATCACCCACTACGGGGATATCAGTGGTGAGCCCCCACTGGACCCTATAGGGTGTGCTTCCATTGCTAGGTCGGATGTACCAGAATCCGTCTGATGGCCGGAATACGGCTAAATCGGATGTTGTGCCGCCTTCATAAAAGCCGGGTACCGGAATATCGCCTGGCAGGCCCCACTGCATCGTATGCGGCGCCGCCCCTATCGTAGCGCTGGGTACGATAAACCAGACGCCCGTATTCGGGTTGAAGAGCGCGAAATCAAGCTTCCCATCGCCGTCAAAATCTCCAGTTACGCGAGTCAAAAGGCCAGTCCCCAATGCGGGGGCAAGCGTGGGACCGATCGCCAACTTAGTCGCAAAAAGTTTGTTCGGAGGCGCCGATTGCTGCGCGGAAGGCGTTCCGCCATTAGGCATGAGGTAGAGCCTTTGGTCGGATACTCGCCAGACTGCGAAATCGCTTCTGAGGTCATTGTTGAAGTCGGCTACCACAGGGATATCGTTGGAAAGTCCGAACTGCTGTGTCACGGTTGTCGCAGGGTTGCCATTCAAGAGGACGTGCCAAACACCGTTTGAAGGGCGAAAAACTGCGATATCAGTCATGTTGTTTCCGTCATAATCTGCAGCCACAGGAACGTCACCCGGAAGACCCCATTGTGTGATGACGGGAGCACCCTGCCCGCGAGTGCTCAGGATGCTGTACCACACAGCATTCGAGGGGCGAAAGACTACAAAATCGGTCTTTCCATCCCCATCAAAATCGCCCACCACGGGGATATCGCGCGGAAGCCCCCATTGCTGCTGGGGTATCGCTGGCCCAGCCGTTGGACTAACGATCCACAACCCGTTGGAGGGCCGCCATACGGCGAAGTCGGTCCTTCCGTCGCCGTTATAATCGCCCGGGACCGGAACATCACCCTGCTGACCCAATTGAAGTTCAATAAATGGCCCGCTGCTTTCCTGGACGTACCAGATGCTGTTGGATGGCCGATAGACTGCATAATCGAGTTGCCCATCACCGTCAAAATCGCCGGTAACGCGAATGTCTCCGGCGCTTCCCCAAACACCTTGAGCGAACGCTGGGTAGCCATATAGCAGTACCGCAGAAAGCAAAAGTACCGGTGCTGTTAGAAAACTCCCGAACCGGTGCATGGTAGTGCGAAACAACAAAAGGTAGCCAGCAAGAGTCGGCATAGATACTCCCCTAAAGTAGCGATAATTGTATCGAACGCACTTCTATGACGCCGCCAAACCAAAAAAAAGAACATGCGGATTCACGGCGGATTCGAGCGGTTCGCTGTTTCTGGCTGCGGGGCCAATTTACATGGCCAGTAAAATTACGAACCAGAGCTTTATCATGAGTTGGCGTGGAAACAACGGTCAAAACGAATGCATCGGCTTTAGGCACGACTATTCTAATTTTCGGCATCGCGGTAGCGTTTATTTCCCTTGCACTCACAGTTCGCTGCTACATGCCGTGCCCTTTTGGAGATGAGTGGTTTGTCATCGACTCGATAGCCCGGGGAAACGGCCCGTCATCGTGGTCGTGGTTATTCGGCCAGCACAACGAGCATAGAATTGCGATTCCGCGCGCGCTTATCTGGCTTGACCTGGTCCGTTTCGATGGCAAAAATGTATCCCTATTCGTCGAAATTTACCTTGTGCTGCTTCTGCACTGGATCGCAATTTGCTGCGCGCTCGAGCGCCTCACGAATTTTCCCACTGCTCTAAAACGCACGTTGCAGGGTCTGTTTGCCTTTTGTATTTTTCATCCGAATCAAAACGAAAATCTCACGTGGCCTTTTGAGATCTCATTCGTGCTTCCGTTCGCGATCGCTACGGCTTCGCTCCTCCTCAGCGCATTTTTCCCACAGCTTCGCCGGCCTTGGCTCGCAACGTTCTATGTTGCTGTTTCTCCCCTTCTTGCGGGGCTGAGCTTAGCGAGCGGCCTGCTGATTGGGCCGGTTACACTCTGCCTTGCGGTAATCAGGCGATTGCCGTATCGCTTTGTAATCATCATTCTCACTGCTTTCCTACTGAGTGTCGGCATCTACGTATGGGGTTACAAGTCTCCCGATCCCGCGAATTCGGCGCAGAGCGCGTTAGCTGATCCCAAGGGCTTATTTGTCTACGTTTTGACATACTTTGGCGCAAGCTGGACGAAGATCCTGCCACACAAAGAACGACTAGTGGCTTTACTATCGGTCGCTTGTTTCGTTGCTCTGGTGATCCGTGCGGTGCGCAAACAAAAACTGTTGTCCGCCTTCGAGTGGTTCTGTATAGCAGAGTGCAGCCTGATGCTTGTCATTGCATTGGCCACCGCGCTCGGCCGCCTGAAGTTCGGCGTCGGTCAAGCCTATGCGAGCCGCTACCAGACTCCTGCCATGCTGTATTGGGGAGCGCTTTGTTCGCTGATAATCACTGCAGTGTGGCGAGCTCGGCCGCAAAGATTCAAATTGGTGCAAGGGACATTGCTTTTGATCATGTGCCTGTCCGCCCTGACGTTTTTCAGGATTTGGAGCGCAACTACAAGCCGGGCGGATTCCCTTCGACGGGCCTGCGACAGCGTCGTCAAAGGTCACTACAGCGAGGAAACCCTAAAAACTCTCGGCGTCCCGGGCGGAGACATACAGCCAGGCGCGACGCTGTTGAGAAAAGCGTGGGGAGCGGGGGGTACACCGAAGTAACACTGGAATTTTGAAATCCGCGACGGCGGCGGCCAGCAATGTAATCGGATCGTTGAGCCGCAAGCCAAACAGCATGGTGGCGGCATGCGCATGGCTATCCCTCCTCAAACCGGATCACGTGCTTCGACCAAAAGATGTTTGCTCATAACCGGCCGTAGGCTCTTTGTCCTCGGTTATCGAGACGAGCGTCCACCTCTTCGTCTCGGTAACCAAGGCGCGCCTCATATACGGCGAAAAATCTGGCATACTGGAAGCCGCAAATTTATGAAGAAGCCCAGTCACCCCGCGAATAAGATTCGATTTGATCGGCTATCCCTTGCAGTAGGTATTTTGGGTGCTTCAGCTCTTTTAGCGCAAACCTCCGAGCCGCAAATTTCCGAACTCGACCAGATCGTGGCCGCTGCTCTCTCTACGACTGGTGCCCCGAGTGCGTCTGTGGCGGTCGTTCAAAGCGGGCAGATTGCTTATGCAAAGGCGTTCGGCAAAGCGGATATCGAAAAAGACCGGCCGGCTGGCATCGGCACTCGATACGCAGTTGGTTCAATCAGCAAGCAGTTCACAGTTGCGGCATTGCTGTTGGCGCAGGAGGCAGGCAAAGTCTCGCTTGACGACAAGGTCTCAAAGTATTATCCGGATCTGACGCGCGCGAACGAGATCACGCTCCGCGAATTACTTTCGCATACCTCGGGTTATGAGGACTACGCGCCGCAGGATTTCATGATCCCGGAGTGGAGCAAGCCGACGGACGCCGATACGATTCTAAATCGCTGGGCCAAAAAACCATTGAACTTTGATCCTGGTACGCGCTGGCAATACAGCAACACGAATTACGTTCTGGCGGGCAAGATCTTCGAAAAGGCAACCGGGCAAGCTCTCGTCCCGTTTCTTCGGGAACGGATCTTTCAGCCGCTTGGAATGGCATCGGCCGGCGATTGCGAGGAACACACTGCACAAGATGCGGCAGCCTACACGCGATATGCACTCGGCCCACCCCGGCCCGTGGCGCGCGAGGGGAGCGGCTGGTATTTTGCGGCAGGCGAGTTGTGCATGACCGCCTCAGAACTGGCACGCTGGGATATTGCTTTCCTGCAAAGACGCATCTTGGCGGCGAAATCGTACGACGAATTCACGCGAGAGACCAAGCTGAAGGACCGCAAGCCGACGCACTACGCGCTTGGCCTAGGAGTCGGGGACCTCCAGGGCACGCCGATGATTTCGCATAGCGGCGAAGTGTCCGGCTTCCTGGCGATCAACCGGGTTTTTCCGACGAAAGATGTAGGGGTCATCGTGCTGTCGAACGAAGACGGAGTGAATCTGATTGGACCTCTTTCGCAGAACATCGCGCTTTTGATGATTGAACCGCATCCTGCCGCTTCTGCCAAGGAGGACCAGCAGGTGCGGACTGTCCTCGAAGAACTACAGCAGGGCCGCATCAATCGCGCCGAGTTCACGATGAACGCGAATTCATACTTCAACGATCTGGCTTTGAACGATTACCGTACTTCGCTTGCCGCCCTAGGCAAATTGCAGATGGTAACGCGACAAAACGAACAGTCGCGAGGTGGGATGACACACCTGAGTTACCGCGCGCAGTTCGAAAAGAGAGCGGTTCTACTCAATATCTATCGAACGACAGCTGGGAAATTTGAGCAGTTCCTAGTGGAAGAACAGCTCTAGTTACTTCGAGATGCCTATTCGGATATCGGCCGCGCCGATAAATTTGTCTGCCGCTCCGTAATAGCCCGTGAATTCGAGTTTGTTACTTGATCCCGCGTTTGATTTCGGAACAGCTCCTTCGAGAAAGATGACGTTTGGTACGGTTCCCTCTTCTTCCCATGCGAGCGTTGGAACAAGAAATGGACGTTCCGCTCTGGCGATGGCACGGGTCGGATCATGCCGGTCGAAAAGAGCCCAGCCTGGGCCGTAGACAAGATGCTCGTCTGCGCCGTTATACAGCAGAAGAATGCCCGCTTCCGTGAGCATGGGAGCGGGTCCAGGCTCCATTACGCGAGAGTCAAATGCGCCTGGATGGCGATCTAAAACGGGTTTCTGAGTTGCGTCTTTCCAATGAAGCAGATCGTCCGAAGAAGCAAGGCCCATATAGTCGCGCGATTGGCCGTCCGGATCTTTGCGCGTGCCGAGATAATACATCCACCATTTCCCGTTAATCTTTTCTGGAATAATCGCGCCGGATTTCGTCCATTGTGTATTCCAAGTACCGCGGTACGCAGGCATGATCACGCCCTTGCGCTGCCAATGGACGAGATCAGTTGACATAGCCAGGCATAACTGAGCTGAGTGCAGATCGTAACCTGTGTAAGTCAGATAGTAAGTGCTGTTAATTTGAACAACACGCGGATCCTCAAGCCCACCACCTTTTTCATACGCCGTTTCCGGAGAAAGCACCGGCTCGGGTCTGACCTTGAAATGTAAACCGTCCGTACTCTCCGCGTAGCCTATCCGCGATGTGTGATTACGATCTTGCGCGCGGAAGAGCAATACGGTTTTATCGCCGATTTTGATGGCGCTCGGATTGAACACGCCAAACTCGGACCAGTCGTGGGTAGGACCAAGAAGAGGCTGCCTTGATAGCCGATGGGCCGTAATCGTTATCTGGTCTGCGGAGGTAGCCTGGCTGATGGTTACTATGAACACCGCAAGTGCCCGGATCGCGTCCCTGGAATTACATAGAGTGAAAGCCATATAGAATCGTAAGACGAATGATGAAGCGAACAGGAAACAGCTTAGTTTTAGGCATTTCGTTGATACTGGCTGGTGCGGTACTCGCTCAGGAGCCAGCGCAGGTCCAATCGAATCGCTGGACACAAGAGCGCGCGAGTCAGTGGTACGCGAAGCAGCCCTGGCTGGTAGGAAGCAATTACATACCAGCAAGCGCCATCAATGAGCTCGAGATGTGGCAGGCGGACACGTTCGACCCCAAGCGCATCGACACGGAATTAGGTTGGGCGGAAGGGCTGGGCATGACTACCATGCGTGTTTTCCTTCATGACCTGCTTTGGAAGCAGGACAAAGAAGGATTCAAGCGACGCATAGATATCTTTCTGGGTATCTGCGACAAGCACAAGATCAAGCCGATGTTTGTCCTTTTCGATTCCTGCTGGGACCCATTTCCGCATCTGGGGAAACAGCGGGCGCCAAGCCCTGGAGTTCATAACTCGGGGTGGGTACAAAGTCCGGGCGCCAAGGAGTTGGAGGATCCCTCACAATATCGAAGTCTCGAGGCTTACGTCGAAGGTGTGGTGGGTGCGTTCGGGCACGACCGGCGAGTTTTGGCTTGGGATGTCTGGAACGAGCCGGACAACAGAAACGGCAGCAGCTATGGCAATTCAGAGCCACCGCAGAAAGTGCAATTTGTTCTAGCTTTGCTACCGCAAGCGTTTGCATGGGCCAGGGCGGCAAAGCCGGAACAGCCATTGACCACCGGCGTGTGGCATGGCGATTGGTCGGATCCACAAAATTTGGAACCTAGCAACAAAGCGCAATTGGAGCTTTCGGATGTCATTTCGTTCCACGCCTACATGAGCACCAACGAATTCGAGACACGTGTGAAATGGCTGGAGCAGTATGGCAGGCCGCTCATCTGTACGGAATACATGGCGCGCCCTGAAAAAAGTACGTTTGAAGGCACTCTGCCGATAGCCAAGGAGCACAAAGTGGGAGCGATCAACTGGGGATTTGCTGCGGGGAGGACACAGACTTCCTTGCCGTGGGATTCGTGGCAGCAGCCGTATGTCGATCGGGCGCCCACACTATGGTTCCACGAAATCTTCCACGAAGACGGTGTCGCATATTTGCCTTCTGAAGTGGTGTTTATCCGAAAAATGACGAGACGAAGCGAGTAAGGGGAGTACGCCCGCGGTTCGATAATGGGCTAAGCTTTATCAGAACGCGAATACCTCGAAGTGAATCTTTATGCGTAGGCCGGTTCGGGCTGTTCCGCGGCACTGAAATAAACACAGTCCGGATGATGAAACACAAGCGCTGACACGCTAGCCTCGGGCTCCATCATGAAACCTTCTGTGAGTTGGACGCCAATATCCTCGGGGTGTAGAAGGCGCCATAACTTAGTCTGGTCTTCAAGATTCGGGCAAGCGGGATAACCAAAGCTATAACGTTTGCCGCGGTAACGCGACGTGAAGCGCTCTTGCATCGTCATAGCTGGAGAATCCGGGAATCCCCAATCTTCGCGGATGCGGCGGTGCAGCCACTCGGCGCAAGCTTCGGCAGTTTCAATGCCCAGTGCCTGGAGTGCATGCGCTTTGAAGTATTCGCCCTTTGATTTGGCTCGTTCGGAATATTCAATGATGCCTTCACCGGCGGTGACAACGAATAGCGCAATGTGATCGCGGCTGCCGTCTTGCGGGTCGAGAGCGTAATCACTCAGAGAGAGGCCATCAGATTTTGCCTGACGGCCGAAAAGGAAACTCTCCACCGGTGTAGCCGAGCCGGGCGGGAACAGATGCAGAGTGTTCCCTTCCCGCTCGATTTCGAAAAACTGCCAGACGGCGCGGACGTTCATGAACGTTGCCGCTTCACGCTTTACTTCTTCGAGGTTGTGGAATAGTTCGAGCGCCTTCGGATCGCGCTCCGCTAGTAGCTTTTCAAAATTCCCTTTGAAGCCGAGGTGGCGGCCGTAGAGCATGAAGGGATTGATGTAGCTCCAAATTTCGGCGAGATGCGGAATGTTGCGCACCTTCCGATCGAGGTAAGGTGCTGGCGGAATCGGAATATTCGTGCGAACTTTAAAGCTACGGACCTCGCCTGAAGGCACCGATAGTTGCTCGCTCACGGCGGTTTCTGCCGGGACGTCGCGGAAGATGTGCTGCGAGAGGACCTGCTCGCGCAGCTCGGGGTCCATGATCTCGTTCATCAGCCGCAAACCGGTCATGGCGTCCTTAGCGTAGAACGTCGGCGCGGAGTAGTTCGGCCCAATTTTGGTTTTCGTGAATTTTTCAGAGAGCGCTGCGCCTCCGACAAGCAACGGGACATTGACACCTGCGTCTTTGAGGTCGCCCGCCGTGATCACCATTTGCTGAGCGCTCTTGACCAAAAGCCCGGAGAGACCAATCGCGTCGGGCTGATGCTGCTGATACGCCTTGATCAGCTCCTCAGGAGGCACCTTAATGCCGAGATTGACCACCCGGTAGCCGTTGTTGCTGAGAATGATTTCGACCAGATTTTTGCCGATGTCATGAACGTCGCCCTTAACGGTGGCTAAAACGATTTTTCCACGCGTGGATGTTTCGGCCTTTTGCATGAACTGCTCGAGATAGTTGACGGCGGCCTTCATCGACTCGGCGGATTGAAGCACCTCCGCCACGATCAACTCATTGTTATTAAAGAGCCGACCAACTTCGCTCATCCCAGCCATTAGCGGACCATTAATGATGTCGAGCGGCGCGGCACCTTCTTTGAGCTTGAGATCGAGATCGGGAATGAGACCGTCCTTCGTGCCCTCGATGATGTAGTTTCCCAGGCGTTCGTCAAGTGGAAGATCGGCGGTTTTCTTTTTCTGTCTTCCGGTCGCGCCGCGAAAGTGTTCGGAGATGGCGGCAATGTGAAACTGGTTCACCGCCATCTTCTGCTCTCGGGATTGCTGCCTCCAATCTTCTGGAACAGCTTCGAGCACCGTAGCGCTGGGATGATCGGCAGGTACGTCGATAGGAGGTGTATTGAAGAGCAGAGCTTCGGCAAGTCGCCGTTCCTGCTCGGGAATGGAGGCGAAACGCTCCAGCTTCTCGGCGTTCACGATAGCGAGATCGAGGCCAGCCTTCGTGCAGTAGTACAGGAACACAGAATTGACGACTTCGCGGGCACTCGCCGGGAGACCGAACGAAATATTCGAAATGCCGAGAACCGTCTTGACGTATGGAATCTTCTCTTTGATCAGGCGAATGGCTTCGATCGTTTCGACCGCGCCGCCAATGTAATTTTCATCACCCGTTGCACAAGGAAAGACAAGTGGGTCGATGATGATGTCTTCAGGCGGAACACCATATTTTGTCGTGAGCAGATGAACCGAGCGCTCTGCCACAGCCAACTTGCGCTCGCGAGTAAACGCCTGCGCTTGAACGGGATCTTCATCGATGCAGCCGACAATTAAAGCTGCGCCATAAGCCCGGGCGATTGGACAAATGCGCTCAAACTTCTCTTCGCCGTCTTCAAGATTGATGGAGTTGATGATGCTTTTGCCCTGGCAGTAGGTGAGCGAGAGTTCGACCGACCGCGGATCGGTCGTGTCGATCATGATCGGCGCCTTAATTTTGCGAATCAGCTTCTCATAGAAGACCGGAATATCATTCAACTCTTCGCGCTCGCTCGATTGAAGGCAGACATCCACGATGTGGGCGCCATTGCGGATCTGCCAGCGGGCGATTTCGGTGGCTTCTTCCCACTTCTCTTCCAAAATCATCTTTTTGAAAAGGCGTGAGCCGATCACGTTGGTTCGCTCGCCGACAATCAGAGGGCGGTTGCTCTCTTCGGCTTCGATCGCGTCAATGCCAGAGAAGTAGGTTTTGTGGGTGGGCTGCTTGGGTTCACGCGGCTTCTTGCCTTGAACCATTTGGGCAATAGCTCGGATATGATCGGGACGCGTCCCGCAGCAGCCGCCGACAATATTCAGCCAGCCATGGTCGACAAAGCGCTCCAGTTGAGCCGCGAGGCTAGTGGGCGTTTCGAGATACTTACCTTCTTCGTCCGGCAACCCGGCGTTGGGATAGCAGGAGATGCACGCGGTCGAGAGCTCGTGGATCGACCGGATGTGATCGGTCATGAACTCAGGTCCGGTGGCGCAGTTCAGGCCGATGGAAAAAAGTCGCGCGTGCGAGACCGAAGTGTAGAAGGCGTCGGCAGTCTGGCCGGCAAGCATTGTACCCATCGCTTCAATGGTTCCCGATACCATGGCAGGAATCGGATAATGGAGCTCGCGGCCAAGGCGGTCGATCGCGAGCAAACCAGCTTTGACGTTTCGCGTGTCCTGACAGGTTTCGAGCAGCAGGAGATCGGCGCCACCCTCAACCAGAGCCTTCGCCTGCTCGTAGTAGTTAGCGACGAGATCGGGAAACGTAACTCCACCCGTCACCGTGATGGCTTTGGTAGTGGGGCCCATGGAACCGGCCACAAAACGCGTACGGCGTGGTGTTGAAAATTCGTCGGCAGCCTGACGCGCGAGCTTCGCTGCCGCCAGATTGAGCTCGTAAGAGCGATCCTCTATCCCGTATTCGGCGAGAACGATCTTGGTCCCCCCAAAGCTGTTCGTCTCGACAATATCCGAGCCTGCCTCGTAATAGGCGCGGTGAATGTCCAAAATGACGTCAGGCCGCGTCGCAACCAGGTTTTCGTTGCAGCCTTCGAGCGACGGTCCGCCGAAATCATCGGCCGTCAATTGACGGTCCTGCAGCATCGTGCCCATAGCTCCATCGAGCACAAGTACACGATCAGCAAGGGCGTCTTCGAGGGCCTGCCGGCGGATTTGCCGGGCCTCGTTGGTAATAGCTGTCATCAGGGATAGCGACTAATGCCCATTTTACCCAGGGCCGTGCGTTTTCCCGAAGAGCCGCGGATCGAGCGGTTAGCCCGCTAGTCTGAATGGAACAAATGCTCGATGAACTCTCCAAGCGTATGGTGAGAATGCTTGCCGATAATCCCGATCCTAAGCTGTGAGTTGTCGGGAGCTAGATACCGCACTCTCACTTCAACCTCGTTTCCTTCTTCGAGATGCGGCAATACAGTCTCTAGCTGTTCATCGGTGAGCGGGAAGACGTGGGACTCGGCTGGGTTTTCAAGCGTAAGCGGCAAGTCAGCACCCACGACCGTATTGAACACGCACCTGTCCCGTTTATAGATGTGTATCTCGATAGCCTGAATTTCGATCCTATGTGCCTCAGGGGTCGATATGAAAACAGAGAACGGGTGCGGTTTAGGAACGGATAGCCGTATGGCGACGGTTTCGCTGCGGGTAACCATTTCCGGCTCGGCTGCTAAGGCCGGCGCCGCACCACTTGCGCTCGCCCCACCATCTGCACTGGCTGCCGCGCCCTGATTAGAGACGGCTGCAAGGCCGTGTGGAGGGTGTGGTCCAGAGGTAACAGTTACCTCAGCACGGAGGCCATGCGGAGGGCGTTGACCAGTATCCGGATCGGGCTTTCTCATGTGTATAGCTCCTTTGAGGATTTAAGTGCAGCAATTTTGTTTCCACTTCATCTTGACTTCTGCCTCTTGAACAGTACCGCATCGCCATAGGAGCTAGCGCGAATGCAGGCTAGCTGGTCGCCCCGGGGCGACCACGCAAACTTCAAAATAATCTCATCTTCAAAATGTGTGAGTTGCCGCGGAACCGAGCCGTCAAGCGGTATAGCCCAGACATTCGAGACGCTTTCTCTGCTGTTGGTAAGCACGCTGGTAAGCGACGCTGCATTCGGCGACCATCGAACCGGTATCTGCGCACTCGGAACGAAGCGAGGCTGGCCTGACCCGTCGGACGGAATTACTGCGACACTCCACTGAGATGTATTCTGATCTTGCATTTCGCAGACGATAAACTTGCCGTCGGGAGAAACTTGGGCATCCTTAGCGAAGTAGGTTCCGATCTGAGCACCTTTCCCGCCCGCCACTGGAACTTTGTACAGATGCGGGTTGTTGACGGTCCATGATGTATACACAATCCACTTTCCGTCTGGGGAAACGCTTGGGGCGTCCTCATATCTCGATCCGAAGGTCAACTGCGTATACGCGTTCGATTCCGGATCAAATTTCCAAATGTGAAATTCACCGGATCTGTTCGAGGAAAAGACAACTGACTTGCTACCCGGTACAGATGCCGCATCTTGCTGTACGTACGGATCGTTCGTAAGGCTTTCGAGAGTCCGCGTGTCGAGATCGAATAGCGAAAGGTTGGGAAATCCCCCGGTTTGTGAATTCAAAATAAGATGGGTTTCGTCAGACCACGCTAAGCTCGGCTTCTGTTCCGCTTCTATAGAAGCGCTTTGACCGCCACTGAAGTCCTTCTGGACAGAAACCCACAGGACCGCCTTGGAATCAAGCTTCACCGCTGTGAGCTGCTGACCGTCACGGGTCAGACTGGCGCTGTCGTAACCCGTTAAATCCTTGGTAACATCTTGGACCTTGCCTCTATCTACGGCAACTTCCCTCAGCTGTGCGTGGGTTTGGGTTTCAGCAGGGGTGGCGGCAGAGACAATCAACGTTCTGGAATCATTTGTCCACCAGGGCTGGCCAATTTTCCACCAACCCGGCACAGGTCTCCTGGTCTCCCGCCCTTTCTGGTCGATTAAATCGAGCATTCCTGTGCCGTTTGCATTGCCCGAGTTGCTGAACGCAAAGGCCGCAATTCGATTTCTTTTGGGAGCCCACGCTACTCGCCATAGCAATGTAAAGTCCTCCAGCGAGATCAAAGTCTTGCGTTCAGAACCGTTGCGGGCGGCCACTTCTAGAAGGCTTTTGGTGTGATCCACTCCTGCGTGTTGTTCCTGCAGATAGCGCACGAATGCGAATTGATCGCCGGAAGGAGAAAATGAAACCGGTCCGTCTATGTCTGTGAGGATCGGCGTGATCGGGCGAACGCCGATAATTGGAACACGGTAAAGTCGACCCATCAGCTTCTCGTCCTTCTCCACGACGAAGATCGTTTGGCTATCGGGAGAAAAGGTGATCCCTTCGTAGTCGATTTTTCTAGCAGGTATCTTTACCTGTTCCGAGGCCTGATCCACCTGTTTCAAATAGAGAGTTTCCAGTCCCCCCGGATCTCCCACGACGAAAGCCAGATATTTACCGTCGGGCGATATACACGAGAGCTTTGTTCTGCCATTAAAGGTGAGTTGTCGGACGGACTCAATCCGGAACCAATCGGGGCCGAGGACAGTCTCTTTACCGTTCAGACCCCACCACCAAACGATCCATGCGATGATCAGTGCCGCACTAATCCCGCCACTTCGGATAAGCCGTTTACGGAAATCCGGGCGTGCCGATAATGGAATCGGCCTGATACCGCTGCTGACGCGTGGCACGGTTTGCGCGAGTTCCTGAAGATCGCTCAGTATTTCGCCGGCCGTCTGGTATCGCTTGGCGCGATCTTTCACCAGCGCACGATTACTGATCTCGATGAGCCGCGACGGCAGCGCGCGTGCGTTTTCGAACGGCGGTACCGGCTTATCAAGAATCCCGACCACAATGTGGCTTTCTGTGTCTCCTTCAAACGGACGTTTTCGCGCCACCATTTCGTAGAGAATGATGCCGAGGCTCCATAGGTCCGTGCGATGATCGATAGCATCACCGCGCGCTTGTTCAGGTGACATGTAGTCCGTCGTGCCGATCACTGTTCCGGGGCGAGTCCACCTTTCGTCCAGCGAGGCATTGTGGCTCGACGTTTGGACAAGCTTTGCTAAGCCGAAGTCAATTACTTTCAGGTACCCGTCGGGGCGGATCATAACGTTGGTCGGCTTAAGATCACGGTGGACGACACCCGCCGAGTGCGCAGCCATTAGCGCAGAGGCTATCTGAATGCTGAAATCGAGTGCCGTTCCGAGTTCAAGAGCGCCACGATGCACTGCCGTGCGCAACGTGATCCCATCGATGTATTCGCTGGCGATGAAGTGCTCTCCATCGACCTGACCGACTTCGTGGATTGTCAGAATGTTGGGGTGGTTCAAGGCGGAAGCGGTTCGCGCCTCCTTTTGGAAGCGGCGCACGGCGGCCTCATTGGACGTCAGGTCCGGCGGCAGAAACTTCAGCGCGACCTGCCGTTCAAGGCGGACGTCGAAGGCGAGGTAGACTTCGCCCATGCCGCCCGCCCCCAAGCGTTTCAGAATGCGATATGAGCCAAATTGCCGTCCCTCACGCGAGACGGGATGAAAGACTGTGTCCCGCGTGGCGCCTGATGAGGGATGGTGGGAGCTGCCGCGTCTGCTGATGCGTAAGAAAGCTTTCGTAATTTCTTCACGAAGACTTGGCATGGCGTAACAGGCCACCCTTCCTGTGAGATGGTTGCGTTCTTAGATTGTCGCGTAACGCGCTACGAAGCCCGGAGGCAAGCGGCGGTGTAGACCAGCTCTTTTTGGCGCACGAAGCACAGCGACAGGTCAGGCCTTAACGTGCAGGCTGTTGTGAATAGCGTACAAAGCTAATTCAAGCCGATCCGAGACACCGAGCTTGTCAAAGACATTATGGAGGTGATTCTTCACCGTCTGCTCAGTGATAAACATCTTCTCCGCGATTTCCTTGTTCTTGTAGCCCTGCGCGATGAGAACAATAATTTCGCGCTCACGCTGGCTGAGTTGGGCGCGTTCGCGAGTGGTTTTCCCATTGCTGTGAGGAGAGGCAAAGTCGCCCGGGGTTGCGAATTGACGGATAACGGCGGCGGTAGTGTTTGAGTCGAGCCAGATTTCCCCGCCGTGAACCCTGAGAATGCTCTTCTCAATCAGGCTTGGAGAAGCCTCTTTCAGCAGAATGCCGCAGCAACCCAGCTTCATGGCTTCGACGAAATCGTCCCTGCTCCCCGATGAAGCGAAAAGGATGATCTTGCATCGCGGCGCTCGCGTCTGGATATTACGGATTACAGTAAGCCCGTCAATTCTTGGGAGCTTGACGTCCATGAGAAGAACATCCGGATCAAGCTGCACTGCTTTCTCAATTGCGTCTATCCCATCTACTGCCTCACCCACGATTTCAATGCCGGCGTGTGGGTTAAGGACACTCCGAAGGCCTTCCAGCACGATCGGCTGTCCGTCAACAATTAGTAAGCGAATACGTCCTGCTACATCCATACTCCCCCGAAGGCTCCGTCGTTGTGAACCTAGTACTAAAGATGTAGAACTTTCGGCCCTTCCCTCAAGGGGATTATAGTTCTAAACTGCAGTTTTCTCCAGCACGCATCAGGCCGCACGAACGGAAAAACTATCTCTTTAGAAGTACTATCGGCCTATTCCCAAAGTTTCTGCACCTGTTTATTAGTACTAAGCAACGTCATTTTCTCGCTCTCGCGATCATAATGGGCGTGCGTGGGCTTTGGGAGATGCCGGGTGAAATCCGGTCTCGTACAATAATTCAGTGCCTAAATTGTCGATCAAAGATCTTGATTTGAAAGACAAAACCGTGTTTATCCGCGCGGATTTCAACGTTCCGCTCCAACCCGGCGGCAACGAAATCGCCAGCGACACGCGCATCCGGGCAGCCCTTCCTACCATTCAATATGCCATTGAACATTGCGCGGGCGTCGTTTTAGCCAGCCATCTCGGCCGACCCAAAGGAAAACGGAACCCGGCGATGAGCCTGAGCCCGGTGGCCAGGCGGCTCGGTGAGCTCCTGGGAAAGACGGTCAGGATGGCGCCTGATTGCGTAGGTGCGGAGGTGGCCGCCCTGAAGCCGAGCGCTGGAGAAGTGCTGCTACTCGAAAATCTGCGATTCCATCCCGAAGAGGAGGCGAACGATCCCGAATTCTCAAGGCAGCTGGCTTCGCTCGCCGATCTGTACGTCAACGATGCATTCGGGTCTGCGCATCGGGCGCATGCGTCGACAGTGGGAATGGTAACTCATTTTCCGTTCGCCGCCGCTGGACTTTTGATGGACAGCGAGATCGAGTGGCTTACACGAGTCACCAAAAATCCGGAGAGGCCGTGCGTGGCCCTATTGGGCGGAGCCAAGGTCTCGGACAAGATCGGCGTAATCCAGAATCTGATCACAGTAGTCGACAAGTTGCTGATCGGCGGGGCCATGGCGTACACGTTTTTGCGAGCCAAGAATGAGCCGACCGGGCGCTCTCTAGTGGAAGAAGACAAAATTGATCTGGCCCGGCAGCTCCTCGCGACGGCAAGTAGCAAGCTGATTCTGCCGCTGGATCACGTCGTTGTGCGGGAGGTCAAAGCTGGAGCTGATCATCGCGTTGTGAGCACGATCGGCCCGGACGAAATCGCTGTCGACATCGGTCCGGCGACAATTGACGGATACGCAGCAATCATCAACTGGGCAAAGACGGTTATTTGGAACGGCCCCATGGGTATTTTTGAGATGCCGCCTTTCGACAAGGGAACGGTAGAGCTGGCGAAGGCGGTTGCGGAATCCGGGGCGGTATCTGTCGTCGGCGGTGGCGATTCCGAGAAGGCCATCCAAAGCGCCGGTGTCACGCCTCAAATCACACACGTTTCGACAGGCGGTGGCGCATCTCTGGAGTTTTTGAGCGGCCTTGAGCTGCCCGGCATAGCAGTGTTGACGGAAAAGATAGCAGCAGCCCGGTAACCCTTACACGGATTTTCCTACAGACAGCTCCGAGGTTTCGTGCTGGCGAAGAAAACTCAGCACGATTTCTGCGCATATCTCCGGTTGATCTGTAACAAGCATGTGGCCGGCGTTGGGCACGAGACGGAACTGCGCCCCTGGAATTCGAGTCGCCACGACTTGACCGTTTCGCGGAGGTACCAGGCGATCCTCTTCGCCGTGTATCACTAAAGTTGGGATCTCGATGTGCGGCAGACGACGATAGGAACTCCAGGCCAGGATTCCTGTGAGCTGACCCAAAAAGCCTTGATAGCACCAGTTACAACGAGAACGAATTTGAAGGTCCTCTTCGATACAATCGCGCGACGTAGCTCTGGCATAAAGCAACCGCATGAGGGCACGTTTGATCTCGTCTGGTCCCGACCAATTAGTGCGTCGAGGAAAGCCGGTGAAATCAGGCCAGCCCGAAAGGAACCCTCCATGCGATGTGCAAGCAAGCACCAGCCGCCGAACGCATTGCGGGAAGCGGAGCGCGAGCTCCTGCGCGATCATTCCCCCCATCGATGCACCGATCACATCTGCCGCCTCAACACCCGCAGCATTGAGAATTACACGAGCATCGCTCGCCATCTGGCGGATAAAGTATGGACCTCTGGGAACGTCGCTCCGGCCCATGCCGCGGTTATCGAAGACTATGACCCGATATCGGGATTCCAGGTAAGGGAGCACACGGAACCACATCTCGTGCGTGAAACTCAGGCCCATGATCATTAGGACCGGAGGGCCGCTGCCGTGCTCTTCCCAGTACAGCTTGGTCCCTCTATTTGCGGCATACGGCATAAATCCTGCCTACAGTGCGGACCGGGACATCGTTTGATCGTTTCAGTGCAACTCCCGGTGACGTTGCGACTGAAACCCCATTAGTGGGGCCCTCTATCCGCCCCTGCCCCTCTTATCGTATGGCTGTTCCTTTACTTCTCCGTGGGCCCGTCTATACTATAGAAGACAACACCCCCGAGAATAAGGTGAGGAGGGGAGCATCGTCTTGCTGAAACTCAAGCATGTCGAAGTTCAAGGCTTTAAATCGTTTTACGACCGGACGGAGATGAAGTTCAGCGGCACTGGTATTGCCGCTATTGTTGGGCCGAACGGCTGCGGCAAGTCCAACTTAAGCGATGCGATTAGCTGGGTGCTCGGCGAACAATCCGCGAAGAGCTTGCGCGGCGCCCGCATGGAAGATGTAATTTTCGCAGGCACACGCGACAGGAAACCCCTCGGCATGGCGTCCGTGACAATGACGCTCATACCGGATGAGAAGCCACTTGAGCCTCTCCATCTCGAACCTGGCGAAGCGGTTTCTCTGGAGGAGCACGTACAGACGAACGGCCGCGCCATACATGGACCGCGCAAGACGGAAGCGGCGAGAATCGCGGAGCGCAGAGGCGAAATCACTATCACGCGCCGGCTGTACCGGTCCGGTGAGAGCGAGTATCTGATGAACGGCAAACTCGCTCGGCTGCGTGATATTCAGGATCTCTTCCTGGGAACCGGCTTGGGTCCGGAGAGCTACGCAATCATCGAACAGGGCAGAATTGGTCAAATTCTTAGTAACAGGCCGCAAGATCGCCGCAATGTGATCGAAGAAGCAGCTGGGATTACGAAATTCAAAACGCGAAGACGTTTGGCCGAGGGCAAGCTCGAGAGCGCGAAGCAGAACCTTGCGAGGGTTTTTGACATTTTAGAGGAAGTCACGCGCCAGGTGAATTCGCTGAAGCGGCAGGCGGCGAAGACGAAGCGCTATTCGGAACTGACGACTGAGGCAAGGACATACTTGCGGCAAGTGCTCGCGGCGAAATTCCGAATGCTGGAGCGCGAGGCGGCGAGGCTTGCCATTGAGCTGAACCTCGCTTCGGCCGAGTTACAGAACCTGAAAGGCGAAATAGCGCAACGCGAACAGGACCAGACGGCGGTGATTGAGGGCTCCTATGCGAACGAGCAGCAATTAACGCACGCCCGCACTGTGGTCTCCGATTTGCATCTCGAAGCAGAACGCAGTCGCGGGCGCCTCGAGTATCAAACCAAAGAAATTCAGCAGATTGAACAGCGTTTGACGTCTGGACAACAGGAAATCGCGGCGTTAGACGAAAGATGGCGCGAGGGCGCGACCGAGCTCGAACGGCAGACGTCGGAGCTAGCAGCCCTCGGAGCGCAGTGTACGCAAGCAAGGTACCAGTTAGAAGCGAAATCCGTGGAACGTCAGAACCGGCAGACCAGCCTATCGGAAGGTCAGCACGCCGTCGAGGCTGTTCGGCAGAATCTGCTACGGCTAATGAGCGAGTCGTCGACGCTGAGGAATCGGATCACGCACTCGGAAGCGCAGATGGGATCCATCGACCATCAAATGGCCCGAGCGCGGACAGAAGAGCAACAGGCTGAAACCGGCCTCGCTCGCATTGAGAAGCAAAAAGCCGAACTTTCCCAGGGCCTGGCAGCGCACCAGAATCGGCTCAATTCGGTGACGGACCAACGCAAGGCGGCCGAGGAAGAACTGCAGCAAAAGCGCGGGCAGTTGAATGAAGCCGGGCAAGCGCTTGAACGGTTACGAGCCGAATTCTCGCGAGTGAAAGCGCGAAGAGATTCGATTCAGGAAGTTCTCGAACATCGCAGTTACACGACCGAAACAGTAAAGCGCTTTTTTACGGCGGTCGAGCAAGGAAACACGCAAGACCTGCGGCCGGTTGGCGTACTTGCGGATTTTCTCGAAGTGGATCCGCAACTTGAAAAGGCGGCGGAGGAGTTCCTGCATGATGAGCTCGAGTATGTAGTAGTTCGCGATTGGCGGGACGCAGAGCGCGGCATCGAGGTGATGCGCACCGATCTAAACGGCCGCGCCACATTTTTAGTGGAAGCTCCGGGCGAGGCAAACGCTCCATTTGAGGAGTTGCCGCACCCGGATGTAGAAGCTGGAATCCTCACAAGGCTGACGGGCGCGGTGCGATTCACGAATGGTTTTTCGACCGCCCCGGCAAATCTGCTGCCTCGAATTGCCAACTGTTATGTAGTAGCCGACCGGGGTGTCGCGCAGAAGCTCGCTGCGGAATATCCGCATTGCTGGTTCCTGGCGACAGACGGTGTAAGCTATCACGGCCAAGCGGTGAGCGGCGGCAAAAAGACCGGTGCGGGTCCTCTCGCACTAAAGCGTGAATTGCGTGAAATATCGCGACTCGAGCGTGTGAAGCAGGACGGGATGGACACCGCACAGGCAAACTTTGGGGAGTTGCAGCATGCGATTTCGCACCTCGCCGAGTATGTAGAGCACCTTCGAGCAGCTCAACAGGCGGAAGAGAAAGACCTGCTTGCGATGGACCATGAGAGCCGCAAATTATCCGAGGAGTACGAGCGCTTCAGAGAGAGCCTCTCGCACGCGCGTACGGAACTCGAGCAGCTTTCACGCGATGGAGTGGAGCTCGAACGCAACCTGGAGCAAGATCGCGAGGCGTTTGCGAATTCGGAATTGACGAAGCGGGAACAGGAACAGGCGCTCGAGTCGGCCCGAGAGCAGCTATCTCGTTTGGAAACAGAAGTGGCGCGTGTAACGGAGGAACATGCCAGCTTGCGCGCGCATGTAGCTAGCCTTGAGGAACGCCAACGCTCCTTGGCAGAAAACCGGGCGCGCCTGGCCTCGCAAATCGAAGACTTCAGACAACGGCACGAGCAGATTGGGCGCGAAACGGAACGCTTGATCGCCGAACGCACCCAGTTTCTTTCTAGCAACCAAGAGCTTGAAGCGAAGAGCGCTGAATTGAACAGCTCCATTTCGGTTGCAGTCGAAACTGTTCGCGAGCTCGCCGAACGAGAGTCACGATTCCGAGCACAGCTGGCGGGCATGGAAGAAGAGCTGAAGCGCTTGAGAGCACAACTGCAAACCGCACAAGACAAACGGTCTGATTTGCAGGTGGCACTCGCTCGCGCCGAGGCGGACTTGAAGCATCTCGACGAAACGTCAGTAAGAGAGCTGGACACGACCCTGGCACAGCTTATTGAGGGTATTGAAACTGTTCCCGACGGCCAAGAGCTAGAGACCATCGAGAACAGATATACAGAGGCCCAGCGAAAAATCGAGGCATTAGGCCCAGTGAATCCGGAAGCCCTAGCAGAGTACGAGGAGGCGCAGGCACGGCAGGAGTTCCTGAACGCACAGCGGCAGGACTTGCTCGATTCGATTCGAGACACAGAAAAGGCAATTCACCAGATCGACGATGAATCGCGGAAGCGTTTTGCTGAAGCCTTTCACGCCATCAATGCGAATTTCCGAGAGATGTTCAGCAACCTGTTCGGTGGCGGGCTGGGTGAGATGCGGCTCACCGAGGAAGACAATATTGCCGAATCAGGAATTGACATTGTTGCATCACCTCCCGGCAAGAAATTGCAGAGCGTGTTGCTCCTATCGGGCGGCGAGAAATCATTAACTGCGATGGCTTTGTTGATGGCTATTTTCCAGTACACGCCTAGTCCATTCTGCGTACTCGATGAGGTCGATGCCCCGCTTGATGAGCCGAACATCGAGCGCCTCACGAGGCTTCTAAAAGAGATGTCGCAAAAGACGCAATTCATCGTGATTACGCATGCCAAACGAACCATGGAGGCGGCACAAAGCCTCTACGGAGTGACCATGCAGGAAGCGGGGATCTCAAAGCTGGTTTCGGTAAAGTTCGACCGCTTCAGTGAGGGGCGCCCGGTTAAAGACCGAGTTCGAGCAGCGCCGGAGGAAAAGCTCGAGCGAACATCGTCTCGCTGAGAAAGCGGCCACGACTGACCCGAACGCACCACCTACAATGAAGGCGCTAACACACGATAAAGCACCGGCGCAAAAGCACTCTCAAAGTGTCGGGTCACATTCAGTCGAGCCTGCGGACTTCGGCCAACCGATAAGCGAGACCGAATCACAAGCCAGCGATCATTTGACTATGAGTGAATATGTGGACGTACGTGAACAGGCGCGAAAATAGGGTCTGCAGCTCACGTCAGAGTTGGTGCTCTTGCCGCGAGGTTTCGACACGAGCAGCACCGTTACAGAACTTGCCCATGAAGCTGGCACGTCCACAGTCCGCAAGCTGCTGAAGGCCGCGGGGATTGTGTGCAGCAACTTCAACCGCCAGATCGACGGCTTCCTTCGGTTATTGAACGATCGGCGGATTGGATCGCACCGACCCTCTTCATAGGGTCAATGTTGCTGAGCCAAAACTCGCAAGCGACGCAGATTGCACTCGGTGTTCTTACCTCGTATGTTTACGACATTTTGAAAAGCAGCAGCCTCGAAGGAAGCGTCAAACTAGCGATTGTCATCGAGGAAACTAAGTCCAAGAAATGCCGTCTGGTCCGCTATGAGGGACCGCCCAGTGGAGTTAAGCACTTGGCTGAGGTCCTAGGTGAGATCCAAAATGGTGGATCCAAAAATGAACCTCGATAAAGGATTAATCGCCGAATACAACGCTGTTGCTCAAGAGGCTCAGGCAATGACTTTTTTGACACGGGCTTTGGACCTTCAGGAAGCCGCAGTGGCACGGGTCGACAATTCCTTCTGTTACTGGCGGAGAGGAAAGCCGTGTACGTTCGGGCATCGGAAGAAGATAGCGCCAATCGCATACTTGCAATGGAAGTGGCTTTAGGAGCTCTTCGGGCAGAGTTGGGCATGTGGCTGAAGCTTAAACAAGAAAATCCAGACGAAGCTTGGAATGATCTCGTCACGGAAAAATGCGCAATAAGATGACTTGGCGGCTCGAGACCGCAGAAAGAGACCTGCCGAGCATCGCGTTCGAACAGACTAGTCCGACTTTACGCATTTCTGTCGACATTGTGTGAGCGTGCCAGAAAGCAGCCCTACGCCAGATACAACACCGAAAATTATTGGAAATCTTCAGAATGACAGGCTTATTCGTTTGTGATGATAAAAGTACGATTACTGTGAAGGCTTTTCTACTATCTGCGTTTGCGCCAATCTTGATCTTCGGCCAGCAATCGCCTGTGTTTGAAATTAGACATGCCGCCCAAGACGTAGCTCCTGAGACCGACCCGAACTCGCAGTTCTGGCGTGCGGCTCCGGCCATCATCTTTACGCACGATCCGTTCGGCAAACCAGTTCCCGGCCATCGCACCGAAGTGCGCTCGCGGTGGACAAACCAGAATCTGTACTTCCTGTTCATCTGTCAATACGAGCAGCTACACCTCAAGCCTGATCCGAAAACAGACGTGGAGACGAACCGGCTATGGAATTGGGATGTGGCGGAAGTCTTCATTGGCTCGGATTTCCAAAACATTCGCAAGTACAAGGAGTTCGAGGTATCGCCGAAAGGCGAGTGGGTTGACCTGGACATTGATTTGAATAATCCACATCACGAAGACGGCTGGAAGTGGAATTCAGGTTTTGCAGTAACGACCAGAATTGATGATCGCTCCAAACTCTGGTACGCGTGCATGCGGATTCCGTACTCATCCTTAGACGCGAAAGCCGCCGCCTCCGGAAACACTCTCCGCGTGAATTTCTATCGCGCGCAAGGGCCGACTTCCCAGCACAAGGCGATTGCATGGCAGCCCACCCATCAAGCGACGTACCACATCCCAGAGGCATTCGGCGTCTTGAGACTGGAATAACTTCTTAGTTAAAGCGATACTTTAAGTCGAAGCGGGAGCCGGGAACCCACTACTTCTGCCTGACTAACTCGCGCACATCGGCGATTAACTTGTCTTTCCAGTAACGGTTGAAGTTCTCAACCGTCATAAACGTGTGCGAGTGCATGCGGTCGATGTAAAGAGTCCCCTGTAGATGATCGATCTCGTGTTGCAAAATTCTCGCATACCACCCAGACGCACGAATCACCTTCGGCTCACCCCGTTGGTCGAGGCACTCCACCGTTACGTCGTGGGCTCTCGGCACCAAAGCGGTAAACCCATTCAAGCTCAAGCAGCCTTCAAAAAATTCGATCCCAGAACCTGGCGCAAGCGTAAGTTGCGGATTAATGATCACATGAAATGGAACGGGCTTCCTTTCGCGTTCCTTAATCGTATCGATGGGAGCATCCCGGGTATATTCCGGTTTGTCCTCGATCACGGCGAGCTGCAACGACTCTCCAACCTGTGGCGCCGCCAACCCGACTCCAGGCGCATCATGCATCGTCTCCCGCATCCACTCAATCAGCCCCTGAATCTCACGGCTGCGGATGTCGGCAGCCGTCAGAGCTTTCGCGCGCTGCCTCAGCACGGCCTCACCCACTTGAGCGATTTTTAGTCGAATCCGCCGTTCGCCCACTCTGTCAGCTTACCCGTGTACACTCGTTCATTCAGCATGACAAACAAGAAAAGGGGCACTTCACCCGAAGTTTTCCAAGTGGAGCCGCGCTGGCCTGCAGCACTTGCCGTCCTTGCGACTTCGATGCTTTATCTCTCTCTCCCGGAACGTCTCACTGCCGGACCAAACTGGTTGCTTCTGGTCGTGATGTGCGTTCTGCTTGTCGCAACAATTGGTGCACATCGGACGGGCAACGCTGAACTTGGTTTTCGACTGGGACTGCTGTTGTCATCAGTGATGACGGCAGCCATGATTTGGTCACTGAGCGCGTTGGTCGCAGGGCTCTCGACCAGACGTGAATCGCCAGCGGAGCTCTTGCGAGCGGCATCCGCGTTGTGGCTAAGCAACATTCTTGTTTTCGCCTCCTGGTATTGGCGTCTCGACGCCGGAGGCCCTCACAGGAGAGATCTGCGCCAGTCGCACAGCGAAGGTGCGTTCCTCTTTCCACAGATGATGGAGCGGCCAAGCACCAATCCCGCTGCCCGGGCCTGGAAGCCCGGCTTTATGGATTACTTGTTCCTGGCCTTCAACACGAGCACGGCGTTCTCTCCAACCGACGTCCCCGTCCTCTCACGCTGGGCAAAGGCGCTCATGATGATTCAAAGTTTACTCTCGCTCGGCACGATTGCCATTCTCGCCGCTCGAGCTATAAACATCCTGTAGGTTTTCGGAACCTTTTCGCGCCGGTACTACTCGGGCTGCGCACTTTCGTCCGCCGAATCCTTGCCCCAGCTCTGCTCGAGCATCAGCGTGTACTCACCCGATGCGTAGAGGTCAAACGTAAACTCGTCTGTTTGAGGCGAATCAGATCCTGAATCCTTGAGCCGCTGTTGATACCAGTGGTCTACATACCGATGGTAACGGCGCAAAAAGTCGGGATTAAAGCCTTCGTTCGAGGGAAGCTCATGAAACACGGCGTGCAATCCGATGGCGCGGCGGAATAGAGAACAGAAATCGAGCACTCCCCACGCTTCTAGTTTTGTGCGAACAGGCGCCGGTATCTGTTGCACCAACAGCACCGCGAACGTTTCTGGCCGAATACGCCGGCCTTCGAATTTTCCTGACGCCGCAGTGGTTTCGGCACATTGCTCCATCCAGCGAACCAGATCTTTCCCGATATAAAAGAGCATCCGCAGCTCCGCATATCGCCCGCGAATCAATCGCTGGTCAAGATCCTGAGACGAAGTGTCTTCGTTCGGGAGAAAGCCCTGCAATGCGAGGCTCGCCCGTGAGCTTTCCATCAGAACCGAGCTGTCCTCGGGACTCGAGAAGGGGTGCAAAATTAACGGCGGTAGCCGAAAAGTTTCCACGCCGCAAGTTTCCATTAAATTGTCCGCAGTCGCTAGCACGTCGCCTATAACCTGCCCTTTTTATTTTTCAGGCGCCCACCGTAGCGATGCACCCAATGTATCCTATCGGCAGTCAAGGCGTTTCAAATGAGGAATTTCGAATTCGTGGTTCCAAGCAACTATGCAGTACGATCTAGGCTCTTTACTTTTTTGCCACCGTGGGGATGCTTTCCTCACAGCATTTCTCGGCAGAACCGACGGCAACTTCTTTGGAATGGTTTACTTCCATCTTAATGACGTTTTCGAGTGTCTGCCACCGAACCGCGCCGCTGAGCATGCGGCCGTTCACAAAGGTAGTCGGCGTCTGCGAAATCTGCAAGGCCGCACCAATCTGCTGATTTTTGTTGACCTCCTGGGCGGTGGCATGATTCGCCATGCAGCTCGAAACCTGAGGAACATCTAAATTCTGCTGTTTCGCCAACGTAAGCACGTGATCGCGCAGATTGGTCTCATTAACCTCTTGCTGATGTTCGAAAACCCAATCGTGAAAGGCCCAGAAGGCGCCAGGTTTTTGGCCTCCCAGGCAATGCGCCGCTTCAGATGCCGCCCGTGCCCACTTGTGAATGGATTCAATCGGAAAATCCTTAAACACGACGCGCACCTCAGTCGGATACTTCTGAGGGATGTTGTCGTGTAGCGTCTTCGCCAACTCACGGCAATACGGACATTGGAAATCACTGAAAACAACCACCGTCACCTTCGCGTTCGCCGGGCCCAACGAAGGACCGTCCCCGGGCAAGTGCTCTAGCGTGTCGAGGAACGGACTCTCATTCAGCTTCCAAATACTTCCATTGATCAATTGTTCCCCATTCTGCGTCGCGTAATAGAGACGGTCGAGCTTGTGTGTCCCTGCAGTCAGGTGGACCAGCACCCGGTAATAACCTGTGAATGGGCTCCCTGCCGGATCGTCGATCGATATCTTCACCTCTGGCGAAAAGCCTTCCGCATAGCGCACGTAAGCTTCGAGCTTTTGCTTGTCGATCTTTGGCGTCACTGTATCCGGTGCGCAGTAGACACTTGTGACACCCAAGGCGGCCATTGCCGCGGCGAGAATCCAGCTTCGTTGCGCCAAGCTGTTTCGCAACATCGTTTGTCCCAGTGTACAAACCGCGCCGTCGACCGCCCATGCTCGCTCAAGCAATAGCGGGGACATGCCGGCTGCGTTACGCGCCTAACTGCCGACTAGGGCATCGACAACGTGTATCACCCCATTCGTGCACGGGATATCGGATTTCACGATAGCGGCCTTTCCGATTCGTACAGTCCCAGCCTCCGGTTCGAAGCACCTGTCCCGCCATTGTCTTCACGTTCTGGCGGCGCTCGAGATCGAACGATTCCATCGCGCCCGAAAGCAAGTGATGGTTCAGGAACTCTTCGGCCTCATCGGGCGAAAAGTTCGTCAGAGCGTCGTTGCGGGGGGCCAGCAGAGTACGCAAACCGCTGCGGCGCAACACATAATCCAGATCCGCATCCTGAACCAGTTTGCGGAACGCGGAACATTCCTCAATATTGGCCAGTGTGTCACCTATTGTCGTGGTCTGCAGTTTGCGGTCGATTCTCGCATCCACCGATTGATCTTGGCTGGTTCCTTGTTGGCCCGGCATAGTTTCTCCCTTAATAGGCAAGGACAGTTGCCGAGCCTCGCCGGTTTCGTATTATAAGCCTGTTAGATGAACCAGGTAAGCCTGGTGATCGTCCGATAGCCACTCACCTTCTGGTTACCATCCTCCAGAGCACACCCGATCCCCGCCCCACCTTAGCTCTCGTGATCCGGCCGCTGAGATCCTACCATCAAGAAAACTGCTTTTTCGAGCGATGAAGTACGCAGGAGCAACCGCGGGCCATGATGAATTCGCAGTTTGCAGCTTTTTGGTGGAATGAAGACGGACAAGACCTGATCGAATATTCGCTTCTGCTGTCGTTCATCGGACTCACCGCGATAGCGATGCTTGTGAGCGCCGGAGGTAGTATCAATACTCTCTGGACCGGCATGAACACTCAATTGTCAAGCGCTGCTGCTTCCTGAGCAGGGCGGCAATTACTGAAGCGAACGCCTCCAGGGCCGCCCAAATCATCAAGGTATATCGCGCATCCGTTGAAGGGGAAGCGCGCTACTCGCCTGCTGAAATGGTCAATACGGACATGGTCCGAGTTGTTGGAACTCCCGATCCTAGGCGTATCTGTACATCACATCGCATCTTGAGGGTCTCGAGCGTTAGAACTTAAGCATCAGAATGAGCATCCACCCCTCCAGATGATCGGGGTATGTTTTCTTTTGGTGGTCTTCCAGAAGTGGAGTCTACCGTGATGGCGATTGAGCGGTTTCTTGCTTCGCCGCGCCACCGTGATGAGGGATGATGCATCTGTTGCAATCAATGCACCTTTCAGGCACTACCACCGCCTGCGCAGGATGCGGTTGAACCTGCTATCTTCAAATTGTCGTGCCCTTTCCCGTTTTTAACAGTTCGTTTCGAGCTCTTACCAGCTCAGTATGCTCGCTGCTGCTTATCGCAACACTCATTGGGGGTGGCTGCCTATCATGCGATCAGTTTTTCATGTGGCGAGTCACCGCAAGCAGCTGTTGCTCGCCGAACGGGCAGTGCAAACGGCAAGCGCCTCACTCTAAGGGCACGCTGTCGGCCTTTCATACTACGCGTCCAGAGAACACATCCTCTCCCGCTAAGCCGCGTGTCGAGCGGGACTGTAAGCAGCTCGCCTTTGAGCGTCACAGCGGAATCGATCACCAGCTGACGCTCGTCGCCCTGAACGAAGACTCGATCATCATCCCGGTCTCCCTAGCCCGGCCGCCGTCGATCGACCTTCAACTTCAACCCTTAGATCCCTCGCCTCCGGACCGCCAAGCTCTCTTTTCCACCTTCCTGATCTAACCCCTTTTCCTTCGCTCGATTGCGGGCGCACGCCTGCGCCCGAACACGTTCCCGCGCCAGTGCGAACCAGAAGGAAAAGGAGATCTCATGCCCTGTCATACAAAGCTTTTTGTCGTCTTGCTCTTTTCAGTCGTCGGTGCGCCGATGTTCGCGGCCGATCATGGACCCGTGTTTGGCCTCGCCACGCCAACCAATCCTCAGGGCGGTTGGAGCCTCGATCTCGGGTTCAATGGACGTGGTGGCGCGGGCGGGATTGCTGCCGGCATCCAAGCCGCTCTCTCATACGGCGTCACCGCCAATCTAAAGCTCTCCGTTTCGGCTCCCGTTGTCATCGAATCCGACCCCTACCCGCGGTCGTCGATCACAACGACTATGCCGGCCAGCGGGGATTTCAGCAGCTTGGCTTGGTGGAGGTTTCGGCGCAAGGATCTCGCCGGAAAGCGTATCGAGAGCACGCTTGTTGGGGGCATTCTTCTTCCTGGCCCTCAAGCCGAGGCCGGTGTATACCGAGACCTCCACAGCGGTCCCGGCTATCTGGTTGGGGCAGTCACTGGTGTTGCGTCGCGCAGCCAATACGCATGGGGCGGTATCACTTATCAGCGCTACGCTGAATCGCACCAGGACCGCCGTGCCGATCTGCTCACCTATACGCTCGTCTACGGCTATCGGCCCCAATCCTGGCGCACAGACTATCCACGCTGGGACTGGCGCATCTTCGGCGAATTTACTGGCGAACGAACGGGCCTGCTTCGACGTCAGACGATTGACCTCGCTAACACGCAGGCGCAACAACTCTTTCTCGGCCCAAGCGTGCTGGGCGTCTACAGAGACATCGGCGTGGAAGCCGGCATGCAGTTTCCTCTCTATCGCGATACAGGTCCACTCTACCCGCGTGAACGGTATCGTTTTGCTCTGACCTTTGCCTATTTCTTTTGAAAGGATCCGAAAATGAAAAAACGACTCTCTCTCTTTTTGATCATGATGCTCGCTCTAGTTGTCCCCATACGCGCAGAGCTGCTCCAAGTTGATCTGTCCATCTTTGGCATGGATTGAATGACTTGTGCCCACGTCGTGTACGTGGCTTTGAAAAAAGTGCCAGGCGTAGATACGGTCGATGTGAGCCTTAATAAGGGCCTCGCGACGGTGAAGCTCAAGCACGGGAATACAGTCACGGTGTCCCAGCTCTGGAAACTCATTCACGACCAAGGTTATACGCCCAAGGCAACCGCGGTTCTGGTTCGAGGCGAGCTAAGCAGCGATCAAGCGAAGCTGCAGTTAAAACTCGCTGGAACCAATGTGGTCATACCGCTCGCCCCCGACACCAAGAAGCCTGCTGCTTATCGGCAGCTCAGCAACTCGGTCGGACAGAAAGTGACCGTGCGTGGACTCCTGAATCCTGCCAAGGACTTCAAGATGCCAGTCCCTCTTCAAGTCACAGAAGTAATGCCATCCACCCAGAAAGGAACATAATCGTGCCACATACCCTTGCACCCTCTCGCACACGCGGCGGTGCTTTCAGCTACTTATCGTTGTTCACTTCCTTTAGCACGCTTGTTTGTTGCGCGCTTCCATCGCTCTTCGTGTTGTTCGGACTCGGGGCAACAGTGGCGTCCGTGCTCTCAGCTGCGCCCTGGCTCGTGCAGCTTTCGCATCACAAGAACTGGGTCTTCACAGTCGCCGGCCTTCTGATCGGCGGGAATTTTGTCTACGTCTATCGGATTGCCCCGGAACTTCAGCGACGGCGCGGAGCATGCAGGGCCGATGATCCGGAGGCCTGTCACGCGGCGAGTCGGTTCAGCCGTGCTGTCCTTTGGACCTCCGGAATCCTTTATCTAATCGGCTGTTTCAGCGCGTATGTCTTCGGTCGATTGCTCATGCGATTTGATTCATGAGCCACGGCATAAAGCTGCCCGACACTTAATCGAGATTGCCTTGTTCGATCACAACGTTTTCGCGGACGATGAGCCTGTGCGGCGCCATTTCACGCAGCCTAGGAAGAACTCTTGCGACATGCTCTTCGAAATCAACAAAGATGATCACAACCGGCAGGTTTCCGCCTGCGTCCACGAGGTTCGACGTGTGCACTCGATTCCGCCCGTTGAAACCCGCGATTGCGTGAAAGGCACTCGCGCCGGCCACATTCTCCTTCCTGAGGAATTGAAGTATTTCCGAATATAGCGGTTTGTGATGCCACTGATCTGACTCATTCAGATACATCGTCACTTGTACGGCAGTGTTCATCGCCCACTTCTTATGCAACGCGAGCCAGCATAGCCCCCAGTACAGTACCTAATAAGCACAGCACATTATTGGCAAGAATGTTCAGTGCGCACGCGAGCCATTGACCCTGCTCACACAGCGCAAATGTTTCGTACGCGTAGCTGGAAAAGGTTGTGTAACCACCACAAAAGCCGACAGCAATCATCAAGCGCCAGCGTGGATCGGCGAGCACACGCTCGGTTGTCCAGACCAGGAAAAGCGCGAGTATGAAGCTTCCCGTAACATTGATGATCAACGTGCCGTAAGGCAGAGTCGACGGAATCAGCTTAGCGATGTATTGGCCAACGAAATACCTGAGATTTGCTCCAACGACCGCTCCTAATGAAATCAACAGTATGGTTTGCAAGGCAGACTCCAGACTTTAAATTAGTAGGAGTCATCAGCCGTCGCAGGAGGTTGCGGCGAACTCCATCGCCTATCTCAATGCTATAACGACCCCCGCGTCCGATGGCTTTTAGCCGTCTATATGGCGATTATTTGCCTATCGCTTCGAACGCAAAAAGTTGCGTTAATGCGCAGTTACAACTGTCTATGTCATTGGAAAAGAGGGGTTATAGGGGAGTTCGTTTCGCAAAATGGGCCTCTTTGTTTCCGCGCCGAAATGGAAAGTACTTTCCCGGTTAATCACTTCATTCTCCGAAAACGCAACATTCCCTGGCCTGGAAAAACCTATTTCGAAAGGGTCAAATTCACGGTACATTGAATTACAGTGCTGGTGAGTGCAAAGGATACCGCTGTGTACGCCGACTCGCCTGAGCAGCTGCGAGCCCGCGTCGCAGAACTCGAAGCTTCGGTCCACAACCTCGAAAATCGCCTATTTGGCTACCGCCGGGCTTTTTTCGAAAATCCGCTTCCCGTCATCCTCTACCGGGCCAGCTCTCTCGACATTCTGGAAGCGAACGACAGTGCGCTGACGCTCTACGGCTACGGGCGTGAGCAGATTTGCTCGCTCAACCTCATCGACCTTTTCTCTCCCGAAGACCAGCCTGAACGTGCTGAGCTGATCGCGGAGCTCCGCCGCCCCGTGAACGCCATCGGACCTTTCGTTCATCGTGGCTCTCAAAATCAAGAGCTCGTGGTCAACATGGTCTCGTTTGTGTTCGAGCTAGAAGGAGTCGACGCCAGGATCGCAATGATCCAGGACGAAACCGGGCGCCACATGGCGGAAGAGGCGCTAAGAACCAGTGAAGAACGTTTTCGCGAGCTTTTTGAAAACGCCAACGACGTCATTTTTCTTCATGATCTGAAAGGCAAGATCATCGCGGTGAACCGTGCGGCCGAGTACCTCACTGGCTATTCCCGTACGGAGGTCTTGGGCAAAAATTTCGACCAGCTTGTCGCGGAGGAGGCGCGCCATCAAACACACGACAGCATCCGCGCTCATCTCGGCGGTAGCCCCACACAGCACTACGAGCTTCCCATCCTCTCGAAATTCGGCAATCGGCGCTTCCTGGAGGTAAGTACTCGCATCATTTACCGCCGCGGCCATCCATTCGCTATTCAAGGCATCGGTCGTGACGTTACCGACCGCAAACTGGCCCAGCAGCGCCTCGAAGAGTCGTCCCGCGCGCTCCAGCAAAAGAATGAGGAGTTGAGCGAGGCTTTACGGCTGGCCCGAGAGGCCACGCAGCTCAAAGAACAGTTCCTTGCCAATACTTCGCACGAGCTCCGAACACCCATGAACGGAATCATGGGGATGATCGATCTTCTGGCAAAGAGTGACCTCACACCCGATCAGCACGAGTATGCCGAAGCGATTAGCCAGTGCTCCAATGACCTGCTCACGATTATTAATGACATTCTTGATCTCTCCCAAATTGAGGCAGGCAGGCTTTCGCTCACAGAAGAGCCGTTTGATATGCACGAGAGTCTCCGGTCCGTCCTCAAACTACTCGGCTTGCGCGCCGCTGCAAAAGGCCTCACGCTTACATATGAAATTGATCCCCGCCTACCGGCCCACGCATACGGCGACAGCGTGCGCGTCCGCCAGATCCTTTCTAATTTGATCGCGAATGCCATAAAATTCACCGCAAACGGTGGCGTGCACGTTCGGCTCAGCTTGACTCCGGAAGAACCGCGTCTGCGTTGTGAGGTGATCGATTCTGGCATTGGAGTTGATGAAGACTTTCGCGCGCGCATTTTTGAGGCATTTTTCCAAGCCGATGGCACCAGGCGCCGTCGTTTTGGCGGCACTGGCCTTGGATTAACCATCTCCAAACAGTTGGTCGAGATCATGGGTGGCCGGATCGGAATCGACAACAATAATCTACGGCCCGGTTCAACCTTCTGGTTCGAGCTACCGCTTCGTGCGACCGAACCCAGCGCGGCTTGTGCCCGCGCCGCCTCTGTCCCGCGTCAACTCCCTTAATCACCGCCCACAGCTTATGAGAGTGGGCCCAAACGCAGCTTTCCTGCTCGTGATCCTCGGAGTTCTTTCGGTTTATATCGAGTTCCTGCGCCCAGGTCGCCTCGTGCCCGGTCTTCTCGGCTCAATTATGGCGGCTACAGGCGCTTATTGGCTGTGTTCCAATTCGCCTCTTGCCTCGGGAGTATTATTCATCACGCTGGCGGTGCTCTTGCTGATTGCTGAAGCGCTTTGGGACGCGCACTTCATCCCCGGCATTCTAGGCACTCTCTCCCTCCTCGCCGGATTTTGGATGCTTTTTCCCTCTGAGCGGCGGATCGCCCCTACCCTAGCCATTCCGGTATCCATCGTGTTTGGAGGGGTGACCACTTTTCTGGCCTTCAAAGCCAGAAAAGCTCGGCAAAATAAGCGATCCGATCTCTGAAAACGGAACCTTTTCACACTTTAAAGCGTAAAGTGGATGAAGGGAGTTTCTACATGCGCTATGTCCTTGCGATTTCTGCCCTCATCCTTTCCGGAAGGCTTTCCTTATTTGGGGCCGTCGATCCGGCTCTGCTTGCTCTTGTCCCCCCGGGGGCCAAGCTCGTTTCGGGCATTCAGCTCGACCAAGCCCGTAGCTCTGAATTCGGGCGATACCTCCTGAAACGGATTGATACCGACGACGAACGTCTCCAGCAACTCACCGAAGAAACTGGCTTTGATCCACGCCGTGATCTCAACGAATTGCTGTTTGCAACCTCCGGTCCCCGGAGCGACAATACTCAGCCGACATTCGTCGTCCTCGCCCGCGGCAGCTTCGATCAAAACCGCATTGAAGCAAAAGCCAAGGCGAAGGGGGCGGCGGTCGAAAGCTATCAAGGCGTCCACCTGATCCTCAATGATCAGGCAAGTCATCACGGTACTGGCGTCGCATTCTTGGACGGCGGCATCGTCGTGATGGCTGACCGTGCCACGCTACGGCAAATCGTCGCCAGCCGGGCGAACCCCACAGTTCTCGATCCCACCCTTCAGGATCAACTGCTCAAGGTCAGCGCCGGCAATGACGCATGGTTCGCCTCTTCAGTGCCCGGATCTTATCTTGCCCGCCATCTGGAGCATGAGACCAGTCAACCTATGCAGCACGCTCAAGCTCTGCAATCGATTTTGGAGTCGAGCGGTGGCGTTCATTTCGGCGACGTGGTCGAATTTTCACTTGACGCCAGCACTCGCTCTCCGCAAGATGCTGTTTCCTTGGCTGACGTATTGCGCTTTGGCGCCAGCATGGTTCAAATGCAGCGCCAGAACGATCCCCGCGCGGCTATTGTCGCGTCTGCCGTGGACAAAATGACCGTCACCAACAGCGGGCCTACGCTGCATGCTACGTTCTCCATGACCGAAAAGGAGCTTGAGGAACTTGTAGCAGCAGGACACAAGACCGGCGTAGCAGTCGCGATCGACCCCAGCACATCGACTAAGCCGACAAAGCCGTAAGCGAAATTACGACTCCAACCAGCGCCGCGGCAGCGCCCGCCATGAATAAGGCTCTTTGCTTCATCAAAATTGATAGAGACGAGAACACAATCGCGACCTCAAGGAAAACTTCGCCGACATGGAAGCGCACAGCCTCACGGGCGCTCTTGTCCCGCTCTTTTTCAAATTCACGGGCGTGCTCTTGTATCTCGCCTCGCTGTTTGTCGTACCTTTTCTCGTCTTGAACGTATTTGGTGATGGGTGCGGCGGTACCCTTCATCTGCGCCAGCGTATCTTCCGCCACCTGGGCCGCATATCGCCGGATGTCCTTAGCTTGGTAGAAGGCCCATTGATCCGAAGCTTTCTGCTGGCTTAGCAGCTCCTCTGCTTGGAAATGCTGCCCTAATACCGACACTACGGCCAGTAACGCTGCAATGATCGCCATGGTTCCCGCGACCGTCTTATCAAACGGGTCGTGAGCATGTTGCGCATGTTCTTCGATTTCTTCGTTCACAGCCATGAGCACAAACTAG
The DNA here is from genome assembly GCA_051004875.1 of Bryobacteraceae bacterium. Lineage (GTDB taxonomy): Bacteria > Acidobacteriota > Terriglobia > Bryobacterales > Bryobacteraceae > Bog-105. The sequence goes on along the minus strand of JBPCJX010000194.1, from coordinate 20,585 downwards.
CACGATTGACTTCTCAAACAGCACCACCGCTACTAGGCTGTGCCATCTTCGAAATGTCCCGCACCAAGCGGCGATAATTCAGGTCGGCTAGAGTGCGAAATCCATACCAGTGTCCATCTCGCCAGGAGGAGAAATACCAGCGCGAAAAAATCGCCAACTCTTCCATCCGCTTTCCTTCTGTCGTCACGTCTCTGAGTGATTCGCTGATCTGCTCGCGCAAATCCTGGTCGAGCGACTTCGTGCGCGCCTCGTCAGCGGAAAAATCAAGCGTAATTGGTTCCTGCCACAAGCTTCCGAGCATCGGCCATAACCGGAACTGCCGGCTTTGCACGGCGCGTGTGAGCGCTATGCCATTGAACTGCTGAACCTCAGCGATAACTTGGTCGCGTGCTGCCGCAGCGGCATTCACCTTTTCGATACGCTTGTGAATATAAGCAGCTTGTTCAAAATCGGTCTCCTCACAGGCGCGGTCGCGCGCGGCAGAAAGGACACTGAGCATGCCCTTGCCGTTCGTTGATAGGAACTCCGCAACGCGGGCTACCTCGCTTGCGTACTCTTCCGTCGTGACGGCGCATTGACACGGACGGAGACACTGATTTATCTCTCCGTAGATGCAGCCCGGGTGCGCCGGTTCGGGCGTTAACCGCTCGACACACCTCCGCAACTGGAACAAGCCTGCAAGTTCCTGTTCGTATTGCTGGGCTAGATCCCGACTCGGAAAAGGACCGAAGAACGCACCATCATTGCGCGACAAGCGGTTCGCGAGCACGACGCGCGGAAACCGATCGCCGCCTGTCAGTCCAACAAACCAAGGCGTTCGTAATCGCAGGCGCTTCACGTAATCATCGGGAAAGCGCGATTTCGCCAGATCATACATCAACAAGGAACTTTCAAGTTTCGACCCGGTTGTCCAACATTCAATGCATGCCAGGTTTGCTCGCACACGCCCGACGGGGCTATCCGGCCCCATATAGGACGAGACGAGCAAACGGGTCAACCGCTTGCGCAAATTCGCCGACCAGCCCAGGTGTAAGTGTGATGATTTGGTCGGTTCGGCGGCGCCTACGAGCACGAACTGCCCGGAAGAGCCGCGATCTGCTCACCAAGATTCGCCGCATGCGAATCCAAACTGATAGACACTGGGGTTTTCACCTGTTATGGATCACTTTCGTGCCTAGCTGTACGTCTAAAACGTCAAATCGCCAGCGAGCACTTGACAGCCATATTGCTCAGTCTAGAATAGGTGTTACTTCGCTATGCAAGGATGTCAGCACGAGCGAACCGAGTTCCTGTACCGGCGCGATGGCGTAGATTATGTCCGGTGCCTGGATTGCGGTCACGTTTTCGAAGCAGAAGATCTTGATACGGTTCCGGTTTACGATGACGAGGAAGAGAAGCCTAGAAAACGCCACTGATCTCTCTATCCGGGAGCCGCTTTGAGCCCGCCTTAGTTCCTACCTTCACTCGTGAGATCCTTTAACGAGTCGTCAATGTCGAGTCTGACGCGCGTCTCGCCCCTTCAGAAAAGCATTCTGAAGTCTCCGCTCCGGATCGTTTCGATCGGCGGTGGGACCGGTTTATCCACTCTTTTATCCGGCTTGAAGAAACACGCTCGGGGTGGTGAAGAATTGCCCGAAGCGGGAAGCCCGGTGGTCGAGATTACCGCAGTCGTTACCGTCAGCGACGATGGCGGCAGTTCCGGTCGCTTGCGCAGAGATCTTGACATTCCTCCGCCCGGAGACATTCGCAATTGCATGGCTGCGCTTTCCGAAGACGAGCCGTTGCTGTGCCAACTGTTCCAATACCGCTTCGCCTCAGGCCGCGGGCTGAAGGGCCATAGCTTCGGGAACCTGTTTCTTGCAGCGATGAATCAGATCACTGGAGACTTTGCACAAGCTGTAAAGCTGTCTTCCGAGATCCTCGCTATCCGCGGTCGCATCTTCCCGGCTACTTCGGCTAAGGTCACGCTCGAAGCCGTGTTGGCCGACGGCGCTGTTGTGCGAGGAGAAAGCAGAATCAGTAAAAGCCGCCGCCCCATCGAGCTAATCCGTCTGCGCCCTGATAACTGTGAGCCTCTCCCGGAGACTCTCGATGCGATCCGCAAAGCGGACCTGATTACGTTTGGCCCAGGTTCGCTCTACACGAGCGTGATTCCGAATATCCTAGTGAACGGTATTTCGGAAGCGATCGAGCGCTCCCCTGCCCTGAAGGTCTACTTCGTCAACCTGATGTGGCAGCCGGGCGAGACCATCAATTTTTCCGCTTCCCGACACGTGGAAGCCATACACACGCATGCGGGACGGAACCTGACGGATTGCGTCGTTTTAAACACAGCACCCATCTCGCCAGCCTTGAAACGCAAGTATGCCAGGGCACACGTAAGACCTGTAGAAAACGATTTTGAGAAGCTCGCGGCACTGGGCGTTAAAGTGGTCACCGCGGACCTGCTGGGGGACGCGACACTGGTCCCGCGCAAGGTCCGCCACAAGCCAGCGGCATTGGCCGAGGTGGCGATAGATCTCGCCAGCCGTTCTCGAGCGCAGCAGGTTAGACAAGAAGCACTCGCCTCGCAACGCGCAAAATTTAGATGAAAGAAAACGTCACAGTCGTGATTCTGGCCGCTGGGCTCGGAACGCGCATGAAGTCGAAAAAGGCGAAGGTTCTGCACGAAGTCGCCGGCGATACCTTGTTAAATCACGTGATTCGGGCGGCGCTGCAGGTTGCTCCTGCGGAAAAGATTGTTGCCGTAATCGGCTATCAAGCGAATCAGGTTCGTCAAAGCGTGAGAGTTCCTGGAATCGGCTTCGCCGAACAGTCAGAGCAAAAGGGCACGGCTCACGCAGTACTCTGCGCGCGTGACGCCATACACTTTCAAAACGGCCAATTGCTGATTCTCAATGGTGACGGACCGCTGCTGACGCCAGCCACGCTGAACTCTCTTCTGGAGCTTCAGCACAGCAACTCTTTAGGCGGGGCGTTGGTTACCACTAAAGTTGCCGACGCGGCGGGTTATGGCCGCGTGCTGCGAGATGAAAAAGGGCTGATCTCGGCGATTGTCGAGCAGAAAGCAGCCACCCCCGAACAACTCGACATCCGAGAGATCAACACGGGCCTGTACTGCTTTGACGCGAAGCTCTTTTGGCAATACGTGGGCGAGGTACAACCGAATAACCCGGCCAAAGAATATTACCTGACCGACATGGTCGAGATCTTGACTAGGCACGGCCATTCCGTTGCTCCTTTGGTCATCGAAGATGAGCGTGAGTTGCTCGGCATCAACACACGTGTGGAGTTGGCGCTTGCCGATAAGATCTTGCGCGCAAGGAAGACCAGCGAGCTGATGCTTTCAGGTGTAACTATCGAAAACCCAGAAAGCGTGACCATCGACGTCGATGTCCAAATCGGCGAAGATTCGCTTGTCGAAGCGAACGTACAATTGCGCGGCCACACGCGCATCGGTGCAAACTGCCGCATTGCAACGGGTACTGTTTTGCGCAACTGTGAAATCGCAGATGACGTTACAATTTTGCCCTACGTCGTGGCGGAAGCTTCCATGATCGGAGCAAATGCTTCCGTGGGACCGTTCTCGCGCCTCAGAATGCATGCCGAAGCTTCGGAAAACACGCACGTCGGCAATTTCGTCGAGATCAAAAAAACCAAATTGGGTCGTGGTGCCAAGGCCAGCCATCTTGCCTATCTCGGCGATTCAGTCATCGGTTCGGGCGCAAACATAGGCGCCGGAACCATCACCTGCAATTACGACGGCCAACACAAACATCAAACCAGCATCGCTGATAACGTCTTTGTGGGCAGCAACTCGACGCTCGTCGCTCCCCTGACTATCGGCGAGGGGGCGTTTATCGCAGCGGGTTCGGTGATTACAAAAGACGTAGAGCCGGAGGCGCTCGCTATCGGACGCGCCTATCAGGAAAACAAAGCGGAGTGGGCTAAAAAGCGGCGCATTTTAAAAAAAGGAACAGAGCCCAGAAAACCCACGCGCTAGGAGGGACGGAGTGGCCGCGTCTGCGATCGGACCTGGATCTCAAGCGCTACGTCGCCTTCCGGAAAATTTCGATACCGCACTGTCACTCTGGACCTTATTCTGACAGGCCTGCTCATTTTCGTCTGACGCGTGATCAGGAAGGTTCGATGTTCCAGTGGCCGGCCGACGAGAGAACGAGATACAGTGATGTGCTCGCGGCTCAGATCTGTCACAATCCCCGCGAAGAACTGAGCTTTAGGACGCGGCGGAGCATCCTGATTTCCAGGGGCTTGTGCCACCATCCAAAGCGCACTGCAGAAAAGAAGCGCCGCGACTGTACGTGTAATGTTACGCCACGTCATGAAAAATTAGAGATAACTGAACTTACTTGTTTAACACAGACCATAAAGCCTCTACATGATCTATCTCACAAAACAGTCGCCGGATGATAGAAGTTAGGAATTATTAATTCACCAACCGCAATGAGCTCACCTGAATGCGACAGCGCTTTTACAAATTGCGTGCCGGGAGGAACAACAAAAGGCGAAGTTCTAAAATCGCGGCCCTGCCGGATTTGAGCTTCAATGCCTGAATCGAAATATTCTGCCGGGAATCGCGGCAAGAGGCGCGCTGGCGGAATAATCGCATCACACAGCCGGTCGGCTTCGGAAAGTTGAGCGAACTCGTCGAGTGTCCTGGCGTGATCAATCGTAAATTCACCGCTTTGTATACGTCGCAGTTTACTCAGTACCGCGCCGCAACCGAGTCGCTGGCCCAGATCGTGAGCCAGGCTGCGAATATACGTCCCTGCCGCGCATGTTACGACCAGCTCAATCTTTCCCGGTGCCACGCTCTTGATTTCTAGCCGTTTCACCTCGACCTCGACAGGTTTCAAATCGACAGGAATCTGTCTTCGCGCCAGCTTGTAAGCGGCCACACCGTGGACCTTCTTTGCGGAAACAGCGGGCGGGGTTTGCAGGAATTTCCCGCGGAACGGGTCCAAAGCCCGGTCCACTAGCGCCACATCAGACGGCGCGGGAACACCAGTTTCAGTGATCACACCCTCGACATCGTACGTATCCGACACCAAGCCGAAGGTGATTTCCGCGACATATGTTTTATCGCCGTCGCCCAAATACTGCGCCAGGCGTGTTGCCCGGCCTGTCATGAGCACCAGTAAACCCGTTGCCAGCGGATCCAGCGTGCCTAAATGCCCCGCGCGCTTCGTGTCCGCCAGCTTGCGCCAACGGTTCACGACGTCATGGCTTGTGCAGCCGGCTGGTTTATCGATGAGGACGAGACCATTCATCAACGACTTAGTCAAAGGCCAACAAGAAGGAAGCGCTACGTTAGTCTGTTATTGGAGAGCCACTACTTGGAAGAAGAGGTACTCGGCAAAGCCTACGACTCGCGCCTGATGAGACGTCTGCTTACCTATCTCAGGCCGTATAAGCTGGTCGTCGCTGCTTCCTTGGTGCTGCTGCTGATCGATTCGCTTCTTCAGATTATCGGACCTTTGCTTACCAAGCTAGCAGTAGACAAATACCTGGTCCCTGTCCCGCATCCCGCGCACACTGTACTCGACAACTGGCTTTCAAACAATGCTTGGACAGGCCTGTCGCAGCTCGCGGGCCTGTATATGGCTGTCGTTGTGCTCGGCTTCGTCTTTGACTTCGGCCAAATGTATCTGATGCAGTGGACCGGGCAGAAGGCCATGTTCGATTTGCGTCGACAATTGATGGCGCACCTACAGACGCTCGACGTTGCCTACTTCGACAAAAACCCAGTAGGGCGATTGGTCACGCGTGTCACAACAGACGTAGACGTTCTCAATGACCTGTTTGCTTCGGGACTGGTCACGATTATTGGTGACATCCTGATGCTGTCATTCGTAATCGTCATTATGTTCCGGCTAAGTCCGGGAATGACGGGCCTGATGCTGGCCGTGATGCCCTTCGTCGTACTAATCACAATACAGTTCCGGCGCAAGGCATCCCAGAGCTACCGGCGTATACGGATCGCCATCGCCAGAATCAATGCATATTTGCAGGAACACATCGCAGGCATCTCGGTCCTTCAACTGTTTAACCGCGAGGAGCGCAGCAAACAAGAATTCGCGGCCATCAATCGCGATCACATGCTGGCGTTCAAAGACGCAATCATCGCATACGGCTGGTTCTACCCGGTTGTCGAATTCTTAGGTATGTCCGCGCTTGCGTTTCTGCTTGCTTATGGAGGATTCCGAATACGCCATGGCGCACTGACGCTGGGCATATTAGTCGCCTTCTTCCAGTACGGCTTGCGATTCTTCCGCCCCATTCAGGATTTAAGCGAAAAATACAACATCCTGCAAGGCGCGATGGCCGCCTCGGAGCGCATCTTCAAACTCTTTGATACCCGGCCCCGCATCGTTTCGCCGGAAACCTTTGTCCCCTTCCCCAATGGACCCGTCGACATCGAGTTCGATCATGTCTGGTTTGCCTACAACGACGAGGAATGGGTGTTGAAGGACATCAGTTTCCGTGTTGACTCTGCGGAGACCGTTGCAATCGTTGGTCACACCGGTGCAGGCAAGACAACGCTGATGAATCTGCTGCTTCGCTTTTATGACGTCCAGCGCGGCGCGATTCGAATCGGAGGCATCGACGTGCGTGCCTTTGATCTGGGCGACCTGCGCCGTCATTTTGGCGTAGTGTTGCAAGACCCATATCTGTTCACAGGTACAGTCGACACAAATATCCGCTTGGGCACACCGGGCATTAGTCAGGCAGTTGTGCGTCGATCCGCCGAGCAAGTGAATTTACTGGATTTCATCGAGGAGTTGCCGGAGCGATTCGACACGCCCGTTCGTGAGAGAGGCAACGGCTTTTCAACCGGGCAAAAGCAGCTGATTAGCTTCGCTCGAGCCCTCGCGCACAATCCGCGCATCCTGATCCTCGATGAAGCCACTTCGAGCGTCGATACGGAAACAGAACTGCGCGTCCGAGAGGCTTTGACGCGCCTTGTCTCAGGCCGAACATCGCTGATCATCGCGCACCGCCTTTCGACCATCCAGCGTGCAGATCGCATTATCGTCATGCATAAGGCGCAGCTACGCGAAATTGGTACACATCAGCAGCTGCTCGCGCAACGCGGGATTTATTGGAAGCTCTACCAATTGCAATACAAGGAGCAGGAACTTGAGCTGGGAGAAGAACTCGCACGCCAGCAGATCTAAGGCCGCCGAGCCGCCAACTTTTCTCGTACGGGCCTTCGGCGCCCTGAAAGTACGGCCGAAGCTCGTCGTTCTGCACAATTTCTTCTTCTTTGTTTTGGCCGTATCAGTTTATCTATCCGTCATACCGGTGTTCTCCGAGCACATCGCGAGTGCCCGGCAGCGCGAGCTGCGGATGCTCTCACAAATCTTCGCCGCCGAATTGCGTATGAATGCCAACCATGAGCCTAGCGGACTCAGCGTTTACAATGTCCGAGAAGGCTCAGCAACACAGTTGGATCTTTCGGTCGAAGGGCAGACGTTCCTGCGAGATCATCCCTCCGCCACTTGGCAACAGGGGCGCGACAGTCTTTACCGGTCGGGCAAGTTTCCTGGCCAATATCGCGAGGTCAGTCTCTTTCCGGAGTTTTACGAAAAGGCATTGCGCCAGGCCCGCATCAGCTTGTTCGTGGTCCTCGGCACGATATACCTCCTCTCGATCGGCGTCTTGGAATTCATGATCATGCCGCAGTACGTTTATCGACCTCTGAAGCTCATGCTAGATGCCGACGAAGCGACTCAGCGGGATGACCGCATGCACGAGTTGATCGATAAGAAATTTATCCTCGATGACGAAATTGGGCAGATCATGCGTTCGAGAAACGCCACCATAGCGCAGTTGCGGCGACAGGAAGACGATCTCGCCAGTGCTTTGCAAAAATTAGAAGAACAAGATCGACTCGTCAGCCTTGGCATGTTAAGCACCAGTGTTGCGCATGAGCTGAATACTCCTCTGACAGTTTTGCAGGGGTCGATTGAAAAGCTGATGGAGACGGCCCACGATCCCCAAACGCTGGAACGCCTGGCCCGTATGCTGCGAGTGACACAACGTCTGCGGCGCATCAGTGAGAGCCTGGTCGATTTCGCCCTTGTACGCAAGCAGCAGACCGAATCTGTTTTGTTGCGGCCCCTCATCGACGAAAGCTGGACGCTTGTCGCCATTGATGAAAAGGCGGCCGCGGTCACATTTGAAAATAACGTCCAGTCGAGCGCGGCTGTCGTCGGCAATCCTGATCGCTTAATTCAGGTTTTTGTAAATCTTTTGCGAAATGCTCTCCTCGCCGTTTCGACCGGAGGTTTAATTAGCGTAGAATCCAAGTTGCTGCAGCGAGGCGGCCAAAATTGGATCCGCTGCATGGTTCTTGATAACGGACCGGGCATTCCCGCCGATGTGCTTCCGAATCTGTTTGAAGCCTTTGTTAGCACTCGGCTCGACGCACGTGGCACAGGGCTCGGTTTAACAGTTGCCGAGGGAATCGTAAGCCAACATGGTGGAACCATTTCCGCGTCAAACCGTCCCGAAAGAGGAGCCTCGTTGGAGGTGCTGCTGCCCGCCGCAGCTTAGCGTTTTTGATGCAGCGCAGTCTATTGAATGAAGGAACAGCAGTCGCGACAGGACTGATTGACGTCGCGGTTCTCGATGATGATATCGACTTCCTGAACTATATTGAGGATCTCCTGCGCGATGAAGCTGGATACACGGTCCGGACTTTCGCACGTCCGGAGGAACTTTTTGCCGCCGCCGAAGCGCGCCTTCCGGATATCCTGCTGCTCGACATGAAGATGGGAGCAGCGACCGGCGATAAGGTGGTCGAGCAATTACTCTCACAATGGCCTGAGCTCTGCATTATCGTCGTTACCGGTTATCCCTCCTATGAAGATATGCGGGCGAGTTTCAAGCTGCGGGTGTTTGATTACCTGGCGAAACCGTTTTCGCTCGCTCAGCTGCGGCAAACCCTCCAAAACGCCATCGAGCAATTCAGCCTGGGTCGAACGGCGCAGGATCGTTTGCGCGAGCGACTTGGGCATCGGGTGAAGCTGCTGCGGGTCGAGCGAGACTGGTCTCTGAAGGACCTCGCTGCCGCAACCAGACTTAGCGTTTCGCAGATCAGCTCCATCGAACGTGGAGCAAATCTCCCCAGCATTGAAAGTTTGCTTGCCATCTCCCGCGCCTTCGAGCGCAAGCCCTCAGAAATACTTTCCTCTATCGGCTTCTGAATGACCTTCAAGCACCTCCTTGCGTTGTGCCTCATCGGGTTGGCTCTGGCGCAGCACCAGCCCCCAAAAGGCTCGCGGTTTCCGTATCCGGAGAAGCTCTCGTACCGCATTGAATGGCGCCTGGGTACTGCCGGAACGGCGACTGTGCAGCTTTCACGCGCGTCTCTTGATCACTGGCAATTAGAACTCGACCTCGAAAGCGCCGGTATGGTTAACCGTCTATATAGAGTCTTGGATAAATACAAGGTCATCAGCAATGACCACTTTTGTCCATCAACCTCGGTGCTCGATGCTCAGGAAGGCAAGCGCCATCGTTTGACACGGCTGACGTTCGAGAATTTGCGCCACAAAGTGGTGTACGAGGAGCGCGACCTGATCAACAATCGAACATCCAAACGAGTGCTTGATGTATCTCCTTGCACTCGCGACATTGCGGGAGCGCTCGCCGCTCTGCGCCTGATGAACATTGAGCCGGGCCAGTCGGCCAATCTTCCCATTACTGATGGAAAGAAGATGGTGAACGCCAGAGTCGACGCTAAATCGAGAGAAAACGTAAGTGTCGCAGACAAGACCTACCGCACCATCCGCTATGAAGCGTTCCTATTTGACAACGTGCTGTACAAGCGTAAAGGCAGGTTATTTGTGTGGCTTACGGACGACACTGATCGCATACCAGTTCAGCTTCGCTTCCAACTGGGCTTCCCAATCGGCACCATCTCGCTCGAATTGCAGGAGCAGCAAAAACTCTAAGTCCAGTCATGCGCCGTAACTTCGCGCGAGAGGCCTGCGTCATCATTAGAAGATGAAGTTTCGCCTCAGCGCATTGCTGTTCTCTTGCCTTTTGGCACTGCAGGCTCAAATGCAAATGAATGTTCAGCAGTTGGCCGACTTTGTGCGCTCAGAACTGGCGCTGAAGCAGCACACTGACAAGCAGCTTGCCACTTATGTGAAGAAAGTGCAGCTTACCGAAAAGCTTACAGAAAAAACCATAATCGACCTGGAAGCACAAGGCGCAGGTCCCCGCACTGTGGAGTCCCTTCAGGAGTTGAAGGACCATACAGCGAGTTTGAAATCGCCTAGCCAAGACCCGACCTACTCACCCACCACGGCGCCCGACGCAATGCCGGCAGGACAAAACAGCGTGACCCTGCGGCCCAAGCAGACCATTCCTCCTCCTGATTCCGTTCGACAGCAGCAGATCCTCGACGAAATCAAGCAGTATGCAATGACATATACGGAGAACCTGCCGAATTTTATTTGTCTGCAGGTGACGCGCCGTTTCGTAGATTTTAATTTGAGTGATCATTATCGGCTCGTCGACACCGTGAATGCACAACTTAGTTACACCGAGGGAAAAGAGAACTACCGACTAGTTTCCATCAACAATCGCTACACGAACACGAGCATGGAACAGCTTGGCGGCGCGGTTTCAGTCGGTGAATTCGGTAGTCTCATGAAAGGCATTTTCGACTCCAAGAGTGAAGCCGAATTCGGATGGGATCACTGGGCCACTCTCCGCGGCAAGCGCATGGCTGCGTTCAACTACTTCATCGACAGTGGCCATTCGACCTATTCAATTGACTACAACCGCGAACAGCGCATCATTACAGCGTATAAGGGACTGATTTACGCTGACCCAAACACGGGCGCAATTTTCCGCATCACATTTGTGGCGGTTGACATCCCTAACAGTTTTCCTGTAAAAGAAGCCGCCGAGATACTTGACTATGATGACGTCGACATAAGCGGTCAGCCATACACCTGCCCGCTTAAAGCTGATTTGCGCATGCGAGCCGGTCGCGAGAAGACAAAGAATGAAATAGAATTTCGGCTCTACCGTAAGTTCGGCACCGAATTCAACATTGTTTATGACGCGCAGGCACCCGCGCCGCTCTCCGACACTCAAACTCAGGAGCAACCAGCTAGCGCCTCGCCAGCAGCGCCACCACCCACTAAGGCCGCCGCATCCTCCAAAGCTAAGTCGACGTCGACATCCGACCCCTGGAGGTTGCCCACGCCTCCTCCGCCGCCTCCCCAATAGCGTGCAGCGTGCGGTCGAGAGCAGTTGATCGATCGTTTTCGCTCACGGCAACAAGATGACATGTGTTTCCTGTCGGCCGCCAGCGCGAGAGCATCCGCTCGCAAGCATATCCTGTGAAAACGGAAACTAACGGAACGTGTGCGGTCGCCGCGACATGCTGGCCCGCCGAATCGTAACCGACGTAAAGCTTGCTCTGCAAAATGTGACTCGCAAAGGATGCATAGCTGCCGTCGTGCACGAGCAGCAAGGGATGACCGCGCAAACGCCCCACCAGCGCATCCACTCGCGCGGCCTCTTCGCCCCCTGGACCTCGATCCAAGAGAATCGACCGATTCTGTCGCAGCAAAGCGGCAAGCACTTCGTGCTCAAATTCATCATCGATACGCTTCTTCGCATTCTCACCCACACCTAGGCTAACCGTGATCTCAGCCAGCTTTTCCTGCTTCGGGGGCGCAACATAAGGCTGTAGGTTCTCTACATCGAAGACTTCGGCAAGCCATTCTGCGGTTAACTCTGGAAGACTTGCCGTGAGCTCTCCGCCAAACGCGCGGCTCTCGAAGAAAAAATAGCGCGAATCGTCGCAAATCGGAATCAGTCCCAATTGAGTCAGCCGCGAATCGGGATCAATAACGATCGCGCCTTGCTCGTCAACTGCGACTTGCAATTCAGCGGCAGCGGCCAGCCGCTCGCGAAGCAAGTTGGACCGCGCGTACATCACTGTGAGCGCAGTTACTTGCGGGTCGGCAGCGAACATCTCAGCGTTCTTCGCGGGACCGACCAAAAGAATTTCCGCCTCTGGAAAGCGCTTCTTAGCCGCAGCGAGAACCATGCTTGTCACCGCTACATCAGCCCCCAGAGTAACCCGTGACAAAACGAACACGCGCTGTACTTGCCCACCCAGAAAGCGGCGGACCTGACGTACTCTTCCATAGCGGAGAACTAAATCATGTGCGTCGTATTCAGGAAGCGCTCGCGAGATAACATGCGAGAACAATCTCGCGTATACGTCGCATAGCGACGGCTCGAACAGGTCGCCAAGCTGCTCGATAACTATACCGAAAAAAGCGCGTGTGGCAGCCCTTGCCAGGAATTCATTGTCATCATCAAGCGCACGTTCAATAAGCGCGTCGAGTGTGCGTGCCGGCCAAGTGCCATCGCTCAGACAAGAATCGAGGACCTCTTGCGCAAGTTCATTCGCGGGTGTACTTGGCAATCAGCAGCCCCAGTCTTTCGTTCACCGTTTCCGGAATAGCGGTGCGATCCGTAATAATGGCATGCTTCAGCGCCGAGCCACACTTGCAGCTTCGTGCGTCAGGCATCGTCGCCACTACATGCCTCACCAGCTTGCATGCATTCTCCGCATTCTTAATCAAATTCGAGATGATCTCATCTACCGTTACTGCCGCATGTTCGTCGTGCCAGCAATCGTAATCGGTAACCATGGCAATCGTAACGTAACAGATCTCGGCCTCGCGCGCTAGCTTGGCTTCTTGAAGATTCGTCATTCCGATCACATCCATGCCCCAGCTGCGATACACATTCGATTCGGCGCGTGTTGAAAATGCCGGACCTTCCATGCACAGGTACGTGCCGCCACGCTTCGTACGAATGTCTGAGGCAACAGCTGAATTGTGAACAGCGCCGGCGAGTTGCGGACAAACCGGATCTGAAAAGCTGATGTGAGCAACCACGCCGCCGCCGAAAAAAGTCGACGCGCGTCCCTGCGTTCTGTCAAAGAATTGATCGGGAATCACAAAATCAAGCGGCGCGTGCTCTTCCTTCAACGAACCGACAGCGCTGAGCGAGAGAATGCGCTCGACACCCAGCATTTTCATGCCAAAAATATTAGCTCGAAAATTCAACTCAGATGGTGATATCCGATGCCCTCGTCCGTGCCGCGACAGGAACGCCACGCTTTTACCTTCTAGGCGCCCGACGACATATACCTCGGATGGCTCGCCGAACGGCGTTGTGAGCGGCACTTCCTCCTGCGCCTCAAAGCCCGGCATAGCATACAGGCCGCTGCCACCGATAATGCCGATTTCCGCTTTTTGATCCAATTGAACCTATTTCTGAATTAGCTCTAATAACACGCCGCCCGTAGAACCCGGATGCACGAAGACGTAGACATGACCACCAGCACCCGGCCGCGGCTGATTCAATAAACGCGCGCCCTCCACGTTCAAACGCTCCGTTGCCGCCGCAAGATCGTCGACCCGGAGAGCAATGTGATGCAACCCCGGTCCGCGCTTTTCGATGAACTTTGCAATTGTCGAGTCCGCATCCATGGCCTCAAGCAGTTCGATTCTTGGCGCATCGGCTGCGATGCCGGTGGGTAGAATAGCAACGTTGACGCGCTCTGCTTCCACCGTTTCTTTGTGACTCACCCTCATACCGAGCAGCTGCTCGTAAAAACCGAGGCCTTCGTCTAGACTGCTCACAGCGATGCCGAGATGATCGATCTCCACGTTCATACACGCGCTATTTGCCCGCGCAGCTCTTTAACTGCCGTGTAGGGGTCTTCCCTTTTTCCGGCAACCAGATCTGCATGGCGTTGAATCTCTTCTTCGGGCACTGAAGCCAGTAAACTCTCGCGAAGCATCTCACGCAATCTGAACGTCCAAGTTTCCACGCGCGAGCTCTTCGGGTCGCGCTTCTCAAACACGGCCCGAATTACATTCAGCAATTCACCAATGCCTTTGCCTTCCGTCGCCACTACCCGGCGAACGGGAGCCGCCTCGCTTCGCTCTGAAGCATCTGCAAAGCTCTGCATTGTCCGGATCTCTTGCTCCAGACGATCAGCTCCCGGCAAATCAGCTTTGTTAATAGCGAACAAATCCGCGACTTCCATAATACCGGCCTTGATGGCCTGCACGTCGTCTCCCATTCCAGGCACGAGCACGACGACAGTAACATCGGCGAGGCGTGCAATCTCGACTTCATCCTGGCCGACACCCACCGTCTCAATGACAACCACGTCCCGGCCCGCAGCATCCAGCAGCAGGGCCAATTCCAACGTCCCTCGAGCGATCCCGCCTAATCGTCCTCTGGTTGCCATGGAGCGAATGAAAACACCGGGATCGGCATGGTGGTCCTGCATTCGAATGCGATCGCCAAGAATAGCGCCGTGCGAATACGGACTGCTCGGATCGACTGCGATGATGCCGATACTCCGTCCTTCTTGGCGTAAAAGCTTCGCCAAACCATCGACTACTGTGCTCTTCCCTGCCCCCGGCGGCCCCGTGATTCCGATACTCATCGCACGGCCCGTCTCCCGAAACAGAGTCGTAAGAAGATCACGTCCGGCGTTTGTCTGATTCTCTACCAAGCTGGCTGCGCGAGCCAGTGCCCGCAAGTCGCCGGCAAGAATTCGCTTTTTCAAATCCGCCGTTTGTAAGTCAGATCCCAACCTACTCTTTTAGCAGTTGACGAGCGATCACAAGCCGCTGAATCTCGCTTGTGCCTTCGCCAATTGTGCAGAGTTTTACATCCCGGTAAAACTTTTCCACTGGATAATCTTTGATAAAACCGTACCCGCCGTGAATCTGTACCGCCTCATCTGCAACTCTCACAGCCATCTCGGATGCGAATAACTTAGCCATTGCCGATTCGCGCGTGACTCGTTTTCCCGCATCTTTGCGCGCTCCGGCGCAATACGTAAGCAGGCGCGCGGCCTCAATCGCTGTCGCCATATCGGTCAGTTTGTGCTGGATGCTCTGGAATTCCGAAATAAATCGGCCAAATTGCTTTCTATGCTTTGAGTATTTGAGTGAAGCCTCGAAAGCACCTTGCGCGATTCCAATCGAGAGAGCAGCTATTGAGATACGCCCACCGTCGAGAGTCCGTAAGCTATCAACAAATCCTTCGCCAGGTCTTCCGAGAAGCTGCGTTTGCGGCAAACGGCAATCAGTGAACAGCACTTCACCGGTTGCGCTTGCTCGCATGCCAAGCTTATTTTCCTTCTTGCCCACGCGGAACCCGGGCGTCTCTTTTTCCAGAATGAAGGCGGAAATTCCATGTTGCGAGGCTGATCGGTCCGTCACGGCCATCGCGACGCACACATCTGCATACTGGGCATTCGTGGTGAACGTTTTCCCGCCATTCAGCACCCATTCGCCATTCATCAACGTCGCCGTCGACCTCGTTCCTGCCGCATCGGAACCAGCTTCAGGCTCGGTAAGCGACCAGCAGCCGATCCATTCACCGGTCGCCAATTTTGGAATATACCGCTTCCGCTGCTCATCGGTTCCAGCAAGGTAAATGTGGTTCGCGCATAGCGAATTGTGCGCCGCAACAATCAACGCGACGCTCGGATCTACGCGCGCCAGTTCCTCAATAATAATCGAGTATTCGATGTAGCCAAATCCTGCCCCCCCTAGATCCTCGGGGAAAATTGCTCCCATGAGGCCTAGCTCGCCTGCCTTCTTGATTACCTCAAGCGGAAATGTCTGACTCTCATCCCACTCCATAACGTGAGGCAGGATCTCCGCTTCGGCGAAATCGCGTATCGATTTCCGAAGCTGGATTTGCTCCGCCGTAAATTCAAATTCCATATAGTGGTTTCGTGCGGGTTTAGATCTCTTTCTCTCTCGGACTCCATCCTTTGGGAGCTCATCAATTCTTTGGCGATCTTACCATCTGAAAATAAAAAGACATGTCTCGATTGACGCCTTCATCGGCGGAAGATCTGGCTAATGCGCTCCACGAAGCTAACGCAAATGCCCGAACACTTGCGGTGGTTGGAAATGACAGCAAGCGCCTAATGAGCGGGCCTGTATTGCCTGCAGACGTCGTCATTTCGACGGCCGGCCTGCGGCGTGTCCTTCAGTATGAACCGAATGACTTGACCCTAAGCGTCGAAGCCGGCATGCCCTTCTCAGAACTACAATTGCTCCTGGCCCGGCGGAAACAGATGATCGCACTCGATCCTCCATTTTCAGCGCAGGCGACTATCGGCGGGGTTGTGGCCTCGAATTCAAGCGGCCCGATACGCCGTGGCTTCGGTACGGCGCGGGATCAAGTGATCGGGATGACGTTCGCCATGCTCAACGGCAAGCTTGTCAAAACCGGCGGTATGGTTGTTAAGAACGTGGCGGGACTCGATATGGGCAAGCTCTTGATTGGTAGTTTCGGAACACTTGCAGTCATCACCAGCGTCAACTTTCGCCTACATTCAATGCCTATCGAAACACGAACCTTTGTGTTCACGTTCCCGGATTTGGACGCAGCCATCGAGAAGCGGGATTCGATACTCGCAAGCGTTCTGCAACCGGTTGCTATCGATCTCGCTTCACCGGCAGCAGCCGCACGCCTTGGGCATCGTGGGTTTTTGCTGGCTGTCCGGGCAAGTGGCAGCCCAGCCGTGATTCAGCGATACGCGCGTGATCTCAGTGCCAACACAGAACTCACCGGGGATGAAGATGTCAATCTGTGGCGGCATATCCGCGAATTCACGCCTGAGTTCCTTGCCCGGCAGCCAACAGGAGTCGTCCTTCGTATCTCGAGCTCGCTCACCAGTCTCCCAACGTTGATTCAGCTGGTTTCCGGTCCCTCCATTTCTCGCGCCGGATCTGGCACCACGTATATTTACCTGTCGTCCTGGCAAGGCGTGCCTCCGCTTTGGAAAGCCGCCGTCGAGCACGGTTGGAGTGCTGTCGTTGACTTCGCTCCGGATGACGCTCGCAGCAGCAACGAGCTTTGGCGGCTATCATCATCCACCGCAAGCGTAGAGGGGTTTGCCATGATGAAAAAAGTAAAGCAGATGTTTGATCCTCAGAATCTTTTGAATCGCGGACGCCTATATGGTCGAATCTAGCGTTCTGCCCATCTTGTCGCCAGGCACAGAGCGCCCAGCACAGTCCGATCTCGACAAATGCGTGCACTGCGGTCTTTGCCTGAACGCGTGCCCGACCTACCGCGAGTTGGGCGTGGAAATGGACTCGCCTCGCGGCCGCATCTATCAGATGAACGAAGTTGCGAACGGTGCTCCCATCAGCCCCTCCTATATTCTTCATCTCGATCTGTGTCTAGCCTGCCGTGGATGCGAGACTGCCTGTCCTTCAGGTGTGCCCTACGGTCGCCTAATTGAAGCCGCACGAGCCGAAATCGAAGCTCAACGGAAGCCTTCATTCTGGAATCGCCTGGGTAAGAAAATCGTTTTCGAGCGCCTGTTGCCATCACGAGCTGCGCTGCAAATCGCCGGGGCGGGTCTATACCTCTACCAGGTCTCAGGTATGCAGCGCCTTGTGCGCGCGACCGGAATTCTCAACCTGTTCGGGAATTTGGGAAATATAGAAGCGCTCGCCCCTAGTGCCGAGGTACCGTTCTTCTACTCCAAAATTGGCAAGACGTTTCCGGCTATCGGCGAGCGCCGCCATCGTGTTGCGTTTCTTGCCGGATGCATCGCTAACATTGCTTTCGCCCGCTTAAATGAAGCCACTGTTCGCGTCTTGCAGAGAAATGGTTGTGAGGTCGTCATTCCAGGCGCGCAAAACTGTTGCGGCGCGCTCCACGTGCATTCCGGGTTGAAAGATCAGGCCCGCGCTCTCGCTCGCAACAATATAGATGCAGTGCTCACGGACAACTTTGACGCCGTGATTACAAATGCGGCAGGCTGCGGTTCAACATTGAAAGAGTATGACGAACTGCTTGAACACGATACTACCTATCGTGACAAGGCGATTCAGTTCAAGGCGCTGATGAAGGATGTTACCGAGTTTTTGGTCTCTATCGATCTCAATAGAAATATGGGCGCCGTCGACGTGGTTGCGACATATCAGGATTCCTGCCACCTCGCCCACGGGCAGAAGATCAAGGCCGCTCCGAGAACGCTGCTTCAGGCGATTCCCGGTCTGACTTATCGTGAGATGCCGATGGCCGATCTGTGCTGTGGAAGTGCTGGCATCTACAATGTCGTACAGAATGAGCTCGCCATGCAGATCCTAGAGCACAAAATGGAATACGCGGGATCCACGGGTGCATCCTTGATCGTCACTGGGAATCCAGGCTGCATGCTTCAACTCGCGTCTGGCGCGCGGCTGTATGGCACCGGACAGCGCGTGGCTCACGTCGTCGAAGTGCTTGACGAGGCGTATCGAACATTTGCGAAGGATTGACGCGCGGAGGAAGATGTTGCGCCTATCCAATCCAGCACGATGCCATCTAACCAGAACCGGGGCGGACGGCGCGACAGAAAACCAAGGTGGCCGCCATATTCGGTAGCTATCAAGGTGAGAGCCGGATTGGCGCGAAACGCCGCTTGATCATAGACCGCGAAGGGAACAAGTGGATCATCCTTGGAACAGACCACCAAAGTTGGAATTCGGATTGCATCCAAGTATTTCGCAGCCGATTGCGTGGCGTAATAATTGGCTGCCGTTCCAAACCCAAACACAGGCGCCGTAAATCGATCATCGAATTCCCAAATGGTTTTGACGTCGTCGAGCGCCGTTGTGTTGTAAAGATGAGGTGTTACTACGCTCTTGCGCCTGACACGGCTCCGTAGTCTATCGAGAAAGCGGCGAGCGTAGAGCAGATTGGATGGCCTATCAATGCAGCGGACGCACGCCGCGAGATCGATTGGAGTTGAAACCGCACAAGTTCCCGCGATCAGGCTGCTTTCGCCCAACTCACCGGTGAGTTTCAGGGCCACGTTCCCTCCTAGCGAAAAGCCAACCAGGAATATCGGGCCAAGTTCTCGGGCTGCAATCTCGTGCAGGATGCTGAGAGTGTCGCTTGTTAGGCCTGAATGATATGAGGTTTCACACAGCTCCTCCGTGCCGCCGCAGGTGCGGAAATTGGCACGATGCACGCCGAAGCCGCGCACCAGTGCCTCCTGAGAAAGGCTCCGAATATATCCAGCGCTCGCCGAGCCTTCTAGCCCATGTAGAAAAACGATTTGCCCCTTACGAGCAACGTTGGGCTGATGCTCGAGAACTAAAATGCTCGTCGCCGCATCGATCCGATACTCCTTGCGTGAACAGGGGAATCGCCGCTCGTCAATTTCTCTCGGCCAAAAGTTGCCGAGAATTGTAAGAAGGTGAGGATTTCGGAACAGCGGATGAAATTCTGGCTGCAAACTTAATTGTACCGGCGCTCACCCGCACATCAAATGCGGACCAAGTCCTCCTGCTCTTCTCCAGTGACCTGTGCAAATCCGTCCCCGACATAAACATTCACCTCCGACCGAATCCCAAACTCAGGAAGGTAAATGCCAGGCTCAATTGAAAAGCAAGTGCGTGCTATCACGCGCCGCTCGTCATGGGACTCGAGATTGTCCATATTGGCACCCGTCCCGTGCACGTCGGTTCCAATACTGTGCCCCGTTCTATGAAAAAAGAAAGCGCCAAACCCCTGCCCTTCGATGTAATCGCGGGCGACATCATCCACTTCATAGCCGGAAACTGACTCCTGACTCGAAGCCTTGCGTATCACGAACGATGAAGCCCTTTTGCGCGCGTTCCTCACTACTTCAAACACCTTTTGAATTTGTTCCGGGACCGTCGCGCCGCAAAACGCGGTCCACGTGCTGTCGTAATAAACGGCGTTAGGTTTCGTGAGCTTTGCCCATAAATCGATTAGCACTAAATCGCCTCGCTGAATGTGAGAGGTTTTCCCTCGGCTGGGCTCATAGTGCGGGTCTGATGCATTAGCGTTCACCGCGACAATCGGTCCGTGCGCCCTCGTCAGACCAAACTGCGAAAAACGAGACAGGATAAATTCCTGAACTTCGTATTCGGTCACCGGCTCCATTGATCGGATGCGGCTTCGCAGAAAATCGAAGGCATCCGACCTTACTTGGTCGACCAATTTTCCCGCTTCCAAATGCAGTGTCAGCTGTTCCTCGCTCCAGCGTGCCTCGAAATCCTGAATGAGATCGCCGGAACTAACGATTTCGATCCCGAAGCCGCGAATCAACTCCACGGTACCGGCGTCCACGAGTGAAACGTAGGGAATAGCGCATTTGGGCGAATACTGCATCGCGATACGCGAAGATCCGGCAACAAGAGCACTCAACTTCTGCTGCTGATCCGTCCAGCTTGAATACGACTCTTTCGCGCCCGCGAGACTGTCTAAGGCGCCGCTCTCGATCCGATGTACTAGTTTTCGAGGCTCACCTTCCGCAGGCACAAAATAGTACCAGCGTCGTGTTGCTTGCACCTCATCAGGGATGCCCAAGATCCGGTATGCGAGGGGATCGCGCCGATGATGGTCGAAAAATAGCCAGCCATCGAGGCCGCTCTTTCTCAAACTTTCTTGAACTTGTTCGATGATCACAACTGAGATTCTACGTTTTCTCGAGTTCCTTGAGC
>JBPCJX010000193.1:0-3725 GCA_051004875.1 Bryobacteraceae bacterium | reverse complement strand
GCCATCCCGCTGAAGGTAGTATTGCGCTGCCGAAAGTCCTCAAACGCGGGATATGAAGTAGTCAGCAGCTTTCCGATCATCCACTGCTTGTGGC
The DNA here is from genome assembly GCA_051004875.1 of Bryobacteraceae bacterium. GTDB lineage: Bacteria > Acidobacteriota > Terriglobia > Bryobacterales > Bryobacteraceae > Bog-105. The sequence goes on along the minus strand of JBPCJX010000193.1, from coordinate 3,631 downwards.
GAATCTGATATAGACTCTCCGGATCGCTCACATTCGAGGGGGCGAAGCAGGATGGCATTCAGCACTCCGAACACGACGACGTTCGCACCAATCCCGAGCATCAGAGTGATCAAGGCTACGACCGCGAACGCGGGAGATTTGCGAAGCACGCGAAGCGCATAACGAACATCCAACAGCAGATTCTCCACGAACATGAGAATGCCCTAGTTCTACCGAACTGGAAGTTCCCTTTGGTTTGTCAATCATCATCACCTAAATTTCGCACTACGACACAGTCGGAATGCAGTGACGAAGTCCTACTTTGCGCGGCAGACGTACCTTAGGTTGGTATCTTGCCCTTTAGAGGAACTGCCTTCAAAGCTGTAGTGTGCGGCCGTGAATACAACAAACGAAAAGCGCCACCTGCTGTGGTGACGCTCTTTGTACTTACTTTTCAGTTACAACAGAAGCTTGGACGTGTGCCTCCAGCATTTTTTGAAATTCCGGCTTGCCGATTGCCCCCACCTTTTGATCGACGACCTTGCCACCTTTAAATAGCAAGAGCGTCGGGATGCCTCGAATTCCGTAACGGGCTGCGGTTTGTTGATTGGAATCGACGTCCAACTTACCGACCTTCACTTTCCCGGAATAGTCCGTAGCGACTTGGTCGACCGTGGGCCCCATCATCCGGCATGGGCCGCACCATTCCGCCCAAAAGTCAACTAGGACGGGTACGTCCGAATTGAGAACATCCTTGTCAAAATCAGCGTCTGTAAAGGTGAGTGTGTTGTTACCTGCCATATCCCCTCGCAATGTTTGATGACAGTTTTCGCGAAATTGATTCATACCGGTTCGGCGGCGGTGCCGAGTCTTGGCACATTAAATTTGGCTGAAACACGTATAAGTTACGGTTCGAGCCGCCGGTAAAGGCCTATGTACTCGCGAGCCGCGACATTCCAGGAAAACTCGCGCTGCATCGCGGTATCCATCATTTGGGTCCAGCGCGGCGTGCCGTATACCTGAAGCGCCCGCCGAATGGAGTCGAGCAACTCCTGCGGATTATCCCCCTGAAACTTGAATCCGGTATCCGCGTCCACGGTATCGTCCAATCCACCTGTCGCGCGCACGACCGGCAAGGTGCCGTAGCGCATGCTGTAAATCTGGTTCAATCCGCAAGGCTCATATCGGCTGGGCATCAGGAACATGTCGGAACCGGCCTCAATCCGGTGTGCCAGGCCATCGTCATAGCCGATCGTAAGCGCCACACGGTCCGGATAAGCCGAAGCGAACCAGCTAAAAAAATCCTCGAAACGTTTCTGACCCGAGCCAAGCACCACCAACGATATCTCTTCAGCCGCCAATTGATCGGGTATTTGCATTAGCAGATCGAAACCCTTCTGCGCGGCAAATCGCGAAACGATGCCGATCAGTGGTGAATCAAAACGATCCTTTGCCAGACCTATCTCGGCAAGCAGGGCACGTTTACATTCCCGTTTTCCTTTCGGATGCACTCTGTCGAAATTCTTCGGAATGTTCGGGTCCGTCGCGGGATCCCAAGAGCTGTAGTCTGCCCCATTCAGGATGCCGATCAGAGCATTGCTCCTCGCCCGAAGCAGCGCGTCCAGGCCAAATCCGAATGCAGGAGTCTGTATCTCTTGCGCATATCGCGGACTCACAGTCGTAATAAAATCGCTAAACACCAGCCCTCCCTTGAGAAAGCTGATTTGACCATGGAGCTCTAACCCGTCGGGCCGGAACAGCCGGTTCGGCAGTCCGAGATCGGCTAATGCGCTGGGCGGAAACAGTCCCTGGTAGCCGAGATTGTGGATCGTAAAAACGGTTTTGATCCCAAGATAGGCGGGATGATTGCGGTACGTATCTCGCAATAACGGGGGAAGCAATCCTGACTGCCAATCATGGCAGTGGATGATACCGGGGTTGAACAGATGCCGTGCGACTCCTAACGCCGCGTGACATAGCGCAGCGAAACGCAAATGGTTGTCCGGATACTCGCGGCCGCCTATGTCATAGAATTCCTCCCGGTCGTACAGCTCCGGTATCTGCACAAAGAAATAAGTGACCCCATTCTCCACTTGCTCCAGAATGGTCGCGGAATAGCCGTGAGCTCCCATGCCGAACTGCAGCCGTTCATATACGGTTCGAGGATTCGAAACTGCAGCACGACGATATAGCGGCAATACAACGGCGACTTGTTCGCCCTCCTCGACGAGCGCTCTGGGAAGCGCCCCGAGAACATCCGCAAGACCGCCCGTTTTAGCAAAAGGCGCCGCCTCGGAGGAGACCATGAGAATTCTCGCCACGCATCGATTGTACTGAGGCCAATCTCTTCAACGGCCTGAGCACTAGAGCGGCATCAAAGTCTAGCGAAATTTTCTGAAGTTGCCGACGACGCTTGGAACCGCTCCGATTCTGGAGCGTACAGCAGCCGCCGAAAAATCAACAGAAGAGCCGGGAGCGCAATCGCTGCGTCATATAGGTAAAAACGCGGCGCAACGAGAAGGCTGAGTGCCACGGCCGAGCTCAGCGCGGCTTCAGAGCTCTTTACATACCGGCATACGAAATAGCACAGCGCTCCGACAGCCACACAGACGACAACCGGCCACCAAGGAAAGCGAACCAGCGCCAGGAACGATCCGGTCGAGGGTAGATGTGCCTCTGATTCTCAACAATGCAGGTATAGTATTGCGACGGCCAATTGCGGCCGAATAGCGCGAAGCAGCCCACAATTAGCAGCACGCCTCCAACACAAAGGCCGGCAGCCATTTTGCCTGCTTTCCGCGCCAGTAAGAAAACTGGCACAAGTAAGAATAAGTGAAATTTGATTCCGCACAACGCGAGCACTAGACCGGCCGCAAAAGCTTTATTCCGACGCAGGAGAACCATTGACAGGCCGATGGACAGGAGCCACAACGGCATATCCTGTCCCTGACGGAAGCTCAACCCCAAGGGAACAAACAGCGCGGTCATTACAAACCCAAATGGCGACGGGTCCACTAAGAAGACAAACCCGATCACTGCCGCGACGTTGAGCAATTCCCAAACCATGAACGCAGCGCGGGGCGGAAGAGCACCTAAGGGAGATAGCGCTATGGCGTAAATTGGCGGCCGCACGAACGCCCAAACGTAGCTCGGGTCTTCAAACTGGCCCGTAATTTGTTGCGAGGCCTGAAAAGAATACAATTCTGCGGAGCCCCGCGTTGCCAGTTTGGCGCCGGCATAGAAAGACGGCCAATCCGGGGTTGACGAGGGAAATAGAAACGCGGGTATGAGCAGAACGCAGCAGAGGAGAACAATGCAAAGAGTGGTCCGCATGCGCGAGTCCATGGCGTAAGATTTCCGTCAATTCACTATCGGCCATTCGCGCGTTTTTCATAAGCTCAATTGACGCCGGTCCGGAGACCCGCTTAGGCTACACTGGGCTGAAAGACACTCCTCTGTTCAAGGTCGTTTTGAGCCGCCGCCCCAGCCTTATCATTTTTTCTGTTCTTCTGGCGTTCGCGAGCGTTACTGTTGTCAGTTCACCCACATTCGCCGGTACCAGCATCCAAGCTGCTCCTCAAAAGGATTCGGGAGAAAACGAGTTTGGCGTCAGTATCAGCCTCTTCTCCACCCTGGCAGCCATCAACGCAGC
>JBPCJX010000192.1:0-58716 GCA_051004875.1 Bryobacteraceae bacterium | reverse complement strand
GCCCAAGGAACCTTCTTTTTACAACGGAAACGGCATCTAAGCATTGGAGGCACCAGGCGCCGTAAACGACGTTTTTCCCCAACCGGCGACATTCCGGCGGGTATCTAAACCGAAGTTACGCGCGCTTCGTGGCGAGTGTCAGCAATCCAGCAAGTGTAAGCGAACCCAAACCCAAGAGTCCGATCAGCGGACTGAAGCTGGCGGTCTTTGGCAGGGTCTGCTCTCGAGGAACAGGCGCAGGAGCGACGGTCGTATTCTGCTCTGGCTGGACCGGCTGTGTCTGGGCTTGCGGTTCTGGAGCAGGTGCTGGGGCAGCGGGCGGGGGAGCAGGTTCCGGTTGCGCGTCTGGCTCGGGAGCAGGGGTGGGCTCAGGCTCTTTGTAGTTCATCGGTACCGGCCCAGGAGCTGCCGACGCCAACTGAGCAACTAACTTCTTCGGATACGGAAATTCCTGTCCGAAGTTGTCGCCCGGATAAAACCACGCACGGACCGCCTTCGGAACTCCTGCCGGAGTTTCCCAGAAACTGAACTGCGTATTTCCTTCCGGATGCAGACGATAGTTCGGGAGTGCCAATACCGTCGTCTCTAAATGACGTTGGTCTTTATCGTAGATCTGAACGATATGGCGATTCGATGGAGAGTCGAGCAATTTCCAGACGTAGGTACCAGGATCCAGTACTTTGTCGCCTGCGATGATCGGCTCATTCACATTTACGAACGTCATCTTGTCCCAGGCGTCTGCATGCGCCCGGGGAATGAATGAACTTCCTAGCAACCCGACACCGGCTATTGCCATGGCCCCGATGTAAAAGGAACGAAGTTGACGGCTCATTTTTTCTCACTCCTCCAAAATTGAATATCCATTGTTTTTCTTTTCGTCGCGTCATCTGTTGCGCGATACACGTAAGCTAGCAGCCTGGCTGCCAAGCCTCACTAACTACGACGAAACAACGCACTAGATCGGTTTCCAATGAAATAGCTCAGGAAAAAAGTACATGACGCAGTCGTGCAAAGAGCAGGCGAACGCTTGATTACGGGGCTTTAATGATCAAGTTTTCGGGACTCGGGGTTAAAGTGGCGATATGGTCCAGCGACAAAAAAGTCTTACAACCGCAGCTATAGACATCGGCGGAACGGGCATAAAAGGTATGTTGCTCGATAGCCTTGGGAAACCAATCAGTGAGAGAGAACGGGAGGCAACTCCGAATCCTGCCACTCCCGAAGCAATGCTGCGCGTGATGGATGAGGTTGTGAATCGACTTGGAAAATTCGATCGGGTCTCGGTGGGGTTCCCGGGCGTCGTGAAGCGCGGGGCCACTCTAACGGCGCACAATCTCGATCCAAAATGGATTGGATACGATTTGCAAAAGGTTCTCGCCAGACGTTGGAAGAAGCCCGTGCGGGTTGCGAACGACGCCGCTGTGCAAGGGTTGGGTGCCATTCGAGGAAGGGGCGTTGAACTCGTGATCACATTGGGTACAGGGTTTGGCTCGTCTCTGTTTACGAATGGGTATCTGGTACCTGGCCTTGAGCTCGCGCATCATCCTTGGCTCAGAAATAAGACCTATGAGGACTTCCTCGGCATACGCGGGCTCAAAAAATACGGCCGAAAGCGCTGGAATAAATTGCTGGACAAAGCGATTAGCCAACTAGAGGCGCTCTTTAATTACGATCACCTTTATATCGGTGGTGGAAATGCTCATAAGGTCGATATCGCTCTTCTCAAGAACGTCACGCGCGTACCGAATGAAGACGGGCTACTTGGTGGCGCCGCACTTTGGCGCCATTCAGACGGAGTCGATGGACTCATAGTCTAGTAATGCGCGCCCGTCTCACGCTCCTCGTCTCCGCGATCCTCGTCATCCTGCTGTTATTACTTGCCTGGCATTTTCAAATCACAAAGCATGCCCCGGAATCTTCTGCATTGACGCCTGCGGTATCGGGTACATCACCGGCGACAAGCGGCGCAAGAACACCCTCAGCCTCGGCTCCAACCAATGTCTACGCGCATAATCTCATGTTGCGAAAAGGCCCGAGCTTTCGGGTCTACGTTCGCTGGCTTCGCGGACAGATGGCACGCGCTCACCGCGGCATGAATCCTTCATTCGACGATCCCGATTCTTTCTTTCTCGACATCCAAACCGGGGTTCTCCGCGCCAATATCGGCGATATAAGCAACTTTCTCAATTCTGATGGGATGCCGAAGTCTGCGCTGAAGAACATCACTCTCTCCGGCAACGGCGATCAGATTAAGCTAAACGCAACTCTGCGCAAGATTGTCCCGCTACCCATCGAATTAATCGGTACCATCGCAGCTACGTCTGGCAACCGTATTCATATGCACGTAACGAAGCTAAGCGTGCTAAAGATTCCCTTTAAGGCTCTCTTGGGCGGCTTTCATATCACCCTTTCTGACCTGTTCCGCGCGCAGGGCATTCCGGGCATTGAGGTCTCGGACAACGATATCTTTTTTGATACGCAAAAAACTCCTGCCACCGCCGCATATACGTGGACAGTTAACAAAGGTGCGCATTGTCAATCCTGATCTGGAAGAAATCTACGGAGATGCTCAGAGTGATGTTGAGCGCGTCGAACAGTGGCGAAATTTTATACGTCTTCGTGACGGCACGATCGATTTTGGCAAGCTGACGATGCATCACGTAGATCTAATCATGATTGATATTTCAAAGGATCCTTGGTTCGATATCGACCTGGCTCATTATCAAGAACAGCTTGTGTACGGTTATACCCGCATGACTCCGCAGGCCGGCCTTCAAATTTTCATGCCCTATTTAAGAGAAATTCCACACAACAAGCCAAACCAAAACATCAGCATCGAGTGGCTCAAAAATCGCAACCTTCCACCTCCGCCTGATGTCATTTCAAAGTAGGCTGCGAATTGGGCTACAGAGACCGGAACTTTGCTTTGAAATGGCGCAGGTATTTCGGTTCGGAAATGATCTCGAATCCGCGCAGTTCATGCCGCCGTTCATTGACTTCGAGGATGGCCTCAACCAGATAGTCGATGTGACTCTGCGTATAGACACGACGCGGGATGGCCAAGCGCAGGAGTTCGTGGCGAGCATTCTCTCCGAACATCACTGATCCGATTTCGACGGAGCGGACGCTGGCATGGCGATACAGCTCGACAGCCAGAGATTGCCCGGGGAATTGTTGGCGGGGGATATGTGGCAGCATACGCCCTGCATCAATGTAGATAGCGTGACCGCCCGGTGGCTCGACAATCGGCACACCGTGATCTGCGATGTGGCGGCCCAGGTAGGCGGTGGAGGCGATCCGGTATTCCAGATAATCGGGCTGGAGCACCTCCTCAAGCCCCACGGCCATAGCATCCAGATCGCGGCCGGCAAGTCCACCGTAGGTTGGGAATCCTTCAGTCAGCGTCAGGAGGTCCTTCTCTTGCTCAGCCAGGCGGTCGTCGTTTGCACACAGGAATCCGCCGATGTTTGCAAAGGCATCCTTCTTGGCCGAAAAAGTACACCCGTCGGCAAGCGAGAACATCTTCTGCGCAATTTGTCTCGGAGTCCATTCCGCGTATCCGGGCTCGCGCTGCTTGATAAACCAAGCGTTCTCGGCGAAGCGGCAGGCATCAAGGTAGAGCGGAATCCCGTGACGTGAAGCGATCGCGCGTACCTGCTCGACATTTGCCATCGAGACTGGCTGACCGCCACCCGAATTGTTGGTAACCGTTATCATGATCAGCGGAATGTTGGACGCACCTTCGGTTTCAATTAGGCGTTCGAGAGCGTCCACATCCAGGTTTCCTTTGAAAGGAAGGCGTGTCTGCGTGTCAACAGCGACTGGCAGATCGATCGCGTGGGCTCCGTAATATTCGATGTTGGCGCGTGTGGTATCGAAGTGCGTGTTGTTGGGTATTGTGAGACCGCGCCGGCACGTAATCCCAAACAGAATGCGCTCGGCGGCCCGTCCCTGATGCGTCGGAATGACATGGCGGAAGCCCGTGAGCGACTGAACTGCGTCCTGTAGCCGATAGAAGCTGTCACTGCCGGCGTAAGACTCGTCGCCGCGCATCAGCGCCGCCCATTGTTCGGTAGACATGGCGCTAGTTCCTGAATCGGTGAGTAGGTCGAGGAGAATGTCGCGGGCGCGCAGCAGGAATAGGTTATAGCCTGCATTCTCAAGAAGCAACTCGCGCTCCCGCGGGCTCGTTCGGCGAAGTGGCTCGACGCTCTTGATCCGAAAGGGCTCGATGATCGTCTTCACCGTATCCTTATAGATAGCAAGCAGGCCCGCTACACGCCCATGGAAATACAAACGTTTACCTCAAACGCGCAGGTGGCGCCGCCCACCCTCAATCTGATCGGCAACACGCCGTTAGTTCAACTGACCGGATTTGATACGGGCGTGTGTGAGGTGTATTTAAAACTCGAATCGCAGAATCCCGGCGGATCGATCAAGGACCGGATGGCAGTGGCGATGATCGAGGCAGCCGAACAAGGCGGCGTACTAACTCCAGGTGACACGATTATCGAAGCGACAGCAGGGAACACCGGAATCGGACTTGCGCTGGTTGCGGCGGTAAAGGGATACCGCCTGATTTTGGTGATTCCCGACAAGATGTCTCCAGAAAAAATTGCGCACGCAAAGGCATTGGGAGCGGATATTCGTTTGACGCGCTCGGATGTTGGTCCCGGCCATCCCGCTTATTACCAGGACATGGCGGCGCGAATTGCAACCGAGACGCCTCGCTGTTATCACATCAATCAATTCGGGAACCCGGCGAATCCGCTGGCGCACGAAGTGACCACCGGGCCCGAGATCTGGCATCAGATGGATCACCGGGTGGACGCGATCGTATGCGGTATTGGTTCTGGGGGAACAATGACGGGTCTTAGCCGCTTCTTCGCGCGCGTTCAGCCGGATTCAGAAATGGTGCTTGCGGATCCGGTTGGTTCATCGCTTGCTGAATACGTGCGCACCGGCAGACACGTGCCTTCGGGCAGTTATGCCGTGGAAGGAATCGGCGGCAGTTGCGTACCTGATATTGCGGACTTATCGCGTATTCGAGGGGCGTACAGCATCAGTGATGCTGAAAGTTTTCTGATGGCGCGCGACCTTTTGAAGCGCACTGGAATTTTCACCGGACCGTCGTCTGGGACTCTGTTAGGCGGCGCACTGCGTTATTGCAGTGAACAGACGTCGCCAAAGCGCGTAGTCACGTTCGTTTGCGACACGGGATCGAAGTATCTTTCTAAGATGTACAACGATTACTGGATGCTGGATCAGGGGTATCTAGAACGTCCAGCCACTGGTACACTTCGGGAGCTTATCGCCCGCCGCTACGAAGAAGGCGCAGTGATCACGGTGGCACCCGACGACACGCTGCTGACGGCATTCCAGCGTATGCGGATGGCAGATGTTTCGCAAGTGCCTGTAGTGGAGCAAGGCCGCTGCGTTGGCGTATTGGACGAATCGGATTTGCTGCTTGCGGTTCATGGCGATCCAGACAGATTTCATTCACCCGTCCGAGGCGCGATGACAAGCCGTCTCGAAACGATCTCGTGCGAGGCGGGAATTGAGTCTGTCTACGATATCCTTGATCGCGGGCTTGTCGCTCTGGTTACTGATGGCGATGTTTTCTTAGGATTGATTACCCGCTCTGATCTACTGAGCCACTTGCGACGAAAACTACACTAGGCCTCGCCAACTATTTCATGCCTCATCGATTCGGAACGCGCGCCATCCACGCCGGCCAGACACCTGATCCTTCGACGGGCGCCATCATGACGCCAATCTATGCGACATCCACCTACGTTCAACAGAGTCCAGGCGTTCACCAGGGGTTCGAGTATTCGCGGTCTCAAAATCCAACCAGGTTCGCTTATGAGCGCTGTGTGGCCGATCTCGAGGGAGGAACTCGAGGCTTTGCCTTCGCTTCCGGCCTGGCAGCTATGGCGACGATCTTGGATTTGCTCAATACGGGCGATCATGTGATTGCGAGCGACGATCTTTATGGGGGCACATTCCGGCTATTCGAGCGCGTGCGAAAGAGATCGGCTGGCCTCGAGTTCAGCTTCGTCGACATGTCCGATCCCGAATCGCTTTCGCGGGAATTACGTCCAAATACCCGTATGGTCTGGGTGGAGACACCTTCCAATCCACTCCTCAAAATCGTCGACCTTGAAGCAGTTGCTGCAATCACGAAGGAACGTGGTTTGCTTGCGGTTGCTGACAATACATTTGCCAGCCCGTACTTGCAGCGTCCACTGGAATTCGGATTCGATATCGTCGTGCATTCGGCGACCAAGTACTTAAACGGTCATTCGGATATTGTTGGCGGGGTTGTCGCGGTCTCAAGTCCAGACCTGGGGGAGCGTTTGAGTTTCCTTCAGAACGCGGTTGGGGCAATCGCAAGTCCGTTCGATTCGTTCCTGGCACTTCGAGGTTTAAAGACTCTGCATCTGCGTATGCAGCGCCATTGCACGAACGCGCAAACGTTGGCGGATTGGCTTATGCAACACCCTGCAGTAGACAGTGTCATGTATCCCGGTCTCGACTCGCATCCGCAGCACGCGCTTGCACGACGGCAGATGGAGGCGTTCGGCGGAATGATTTCGGTTGTTTTGAAAGGCGATGCTTCGTACGCTCGCAGAATGCTCGAGCGATGTCGAGTGTTTGCGCTGGCGGAAAGTCTCGGTGGTGTGGAGAGCCTGATCGAGCACCCGGCTATTATGACCCATGCGTCCGTGCCGGCTGAACAGCGACGTGCAGCGGGGATATCCGATAGTCTGATTCGCCTTTCAGTTGGCGTCGAAGAGATTGAGGATCTGAAGGAAGATTTAGAGCAGGCGCTTGCTGCGTAATCCTGGGGCCTGACGGATTGGAATTAGGAAGGTGTGAATGAACAGACGTCGTCTACTAAAGCAAATGGCCGTTCCGATAGCGGGGATGTTGACACGATCCGGCAGCGAGCCGTTAGTAGCCGCCACCGAACCCGTCGCTCCGGGTACAGAGCGAACGCCCGTGATAGCCGAATACGAGCGGCTGCGTTTTGGCGTGTCGTTTCACTTCAGCATGAACACGTTCACCGGCGATGATTACGAAACGGGGAAAGTGCCGGCAACAACGTACAACCCCAGCAACCTCGATGTGCGGCAGTGGGTCAGCGTGGCGCACGAGCTCGGCGCGAAATATGCGGTCCTGACGGCCAAGCACATGTCTGGTTTCTGCTTGTGGGACTCGGAGGGATACGACTATGACGTGGGCGCAAGCGCAAACAAGACCGACGTGGTCGCAGCTTTCGTAGCTGCTTGCAAGGAATTCAACATACGTCCCGGCTTCTATTACTGCATTCTCGATCCTCACAATGAAGGTGGTAAGTTCGACTGGAACGCGCCAGTTTTGCCCGATTATTACAAATTGATCCGGCATCACGTGACGGAACTGCACACCAGATACCCAGGAGCGATTTATCAACTCTTCGATATCACGTGGAAGATTTCCCAAGAGCAACGTTGGGACCTATACAGACTGGTAAAGAAGCTAAATCCAAATTGCGTTATCGTGGACAACCAGGGATTCAAGCAGAGCCGCCGAAATCAAGGGCGCATCTGTGAACCGCCGAGTTGGCCTTCAGACGTGATCAACGCCGAGGATACTTTACCGCCTCCCGAAGGGCATGATCCACACATCCAATTCGAAGGCAAAACATACTACCTGCCAATGGAGACCTGGTTACCAACTGGCCCAATCTATGCGCCGATGCCGACTATGCACAGCTGGTTTTGGCGCGAAGGCTATAAAACGCAAAGCGCGGAAGTGATCGCTAACGCATATCACGCTTGCATGACTCGCAACGCGAACCTTTTACTGAATCTCGGACCGGACAAGACTGGGCGCATACCGAATGAAGCCGTCGAGACGATGCATTCGGTCGCGAAGCTGATTCACTCGTGAAATGGGACCTGCCTTTCTGTGTGGGCATTGAAAGCCGTCGTCGGCGTTCTCATTCTTGCGTTCGCGTTTCGAGAGATTTTCCAGGATCTTTTTCACCCGACTCGAACGGGCTCGCTGAGTGATTTCGTAGGACGGACAGTGTTTCGCCTTTTGCGTCGCCGCTCCTCGACACTGTCTCTGGCAGGGCCGCTCTCGCTGGTAGTCGTCATTCTATCTTGGGCCTTTGCGCAGGCAGTCGGCTTTGCGCTCATCTACTGGATCGGTTTTCCGGGCGAATTTCAAGCCTCGAAAGGAACCGCCCCAGCCACAGGTAACGGCTTTTGGCTGATGCTGTATTTTTCCCTGCAGGTAATGACGACTCTGGGTTTCGGTGATCTGTTACCGACCGCAGGTTGGCTACGAGGATTGGCAACATTCCAGGCGCTCAGCGGTCTTGCATTGGTTACCGCGAGCGTGTCCTGGATCGTGCTGCTTTATCCGGCTCTGGCTCGAATGCGGACCCTCGCAAGGCGTGCATCGATCTTGGCCAGAGCTCAGGAGAAGACAGGTGTTGACGTTGTTTCGGGGGACGCTCAATATTTACTGGGTGATCTTGCGTTGGATGTAATTCGAACGCGCGTAGACCTGATTTACTTCCCTATCATTTACTACTTTCGCTCCGAGAGCGGCCGCGCCTCTCTTCCGGAGATACTACCATATTTGGTCGCGTTTGCCCATGCGGCTTACAAAACTGAAGCTCCGGATCGCGTCCGCCTGGCCGGTGCCCCACTCTGGGCGGCGTTGGACGATCTCGCCACGACGCTTAGGGATCGGTTTCTCCACGATGGAGCCGCTGATACTGAGGCGGTATTCCGAGCGTATGCAGAGGATCACCTTACTCGTACCGCAAAGCCCTAACAGGCTCAATTCGCATCGCTCGTAGGGCCGGCAAAAAACATGCGGCAATGGTGGCAAGCATCAACGTAAACGCCGTCAACGCGGCTGAAGGCAGATCAAACTGCGATACTCCGAAGACCAGGCCCTCGAGGGATCGCGTCAGAAGCAGCGCGCCCACGATGCCGACGCCCACACCGACAACTCCCATTACTACACCTTGGCCGATCACGTGTAGGAGCAACTGACCCGGTTCTGCCCCAAGCGCCATCTTGATTCCGAATTCGGTCGTGCGCTGCTCAACCGAATAGGAAATCACGCCGTAGATGCCCACCGTTGCGAGCCCTAAGGCGAGAATAGAAAACATCGTGAGGATGAGTGTGAGGAACCGAGGCCGGGAGCTTGCGGCGGTCATTACGTCGTCCATCGTACGGACCCTGGCAAGCGGCAAACTCGGGTCGACTGAGGCGATGACTCGGCGAGCTTCACCGGCCCGCGAGAGAGGATCTCCATTTGTCCTCACGACTACGTCGGGATTATTTAGGCCGTCGGTATCAGGGAGGAGTTGATACGGAATGAAAAGCTCAGTTCTCGTCGCCTTGTCCAGACCAGCGTTCTTGATATCTGCTACGACGCCCACGATGGGAATCCAGGGGCTCTTGGGGCCGGCGAGACGTATGCGCTTACCGATTGCCGATTGATGTGGCCAGAAGGTGCGAGCCATAGTCGCATTGACAACCACGCCAGGTGAGGCTAGGTTTCCATCACGCGGCTCGAGCAACCGACCCTCAATCAGCCGGGTACCTAGGGTTTTAAAAAAGCGGTCTCCAGTGATTTGCCAGTATGCAACGTTTTCAATAGGACCGTTGGGGACCCGAACAAAGTTTTCGATTCCGGTGTCATTATCAACTTCACGGCGCAAAGGCGGTAGGCCGTACATCATCGTGACGGAGGTGACACCGGGGAGCTGACCCAAGCGTTCCTCGACAAGTCTCCAGAAGTTTTTCATAGCGTTCGCACTTTTGTAGGTTGCGTCCGGTAGAGCAACGTTGAACGTCAAAAGCGCATTCGGGTTGAAACCAGGATTGACCTGCTGAAGTTTCCAAAAGCCACGAACCATCAATCCAGCTCCCGCAAGCAACAAGAAGGCCATGGCGATTTGAGCGACCACCAGCACCCGCCGGAAGCGATTCGATGCGATGTTTGAAGAGGCGCGGCCGCTGGACGCTTTCAGCGTTTCATAGACCCGAATAGCGGACACGTGGATGAAAGGCGCAATGCCGAAAAGGATTCCAGTCAGCAGCGACACCGCGAGCGTGAAGAACAGGACGGACCAATCCAGCTGAATTTCCTCGACGCGCGGAATGCTGCCTGAGTTCGTCGCCTCGATAATTTTCAGACTCTGGAATGCGAGCACTACTCCGAGGGCAGCACCAAAGAAAGAAAGAATTGCGCCTTCGGTGATGAACTGTTTCAAAAGGTTGCCCGTTGACGCGCCCATTGCCCTGCGGATCGCGATTTCCCGCTGTCGCGCTTCGCTGCGAGCCAGTAATAGATTAGCTACATTGACGCAAGCGATAAGCAACACGAAAACTACAGCGCCGAGCAACATGACCATAGCCTTTTTGACGCCACCGATTACTTCGTCATAAAAAGGATAGATAGAAATGGGATGACGCTTCGGGCTGAACACGTGATGGTTGGGGGATTCGGCTTCGCCCCAGCGAGCAACCAAGCGCGACATTTCATCGCGTGCTTGTGCCAGAGTGATGCCAGGACGGAGACGGGCCAGAACATCATAGTTGTGGCCGCCTCGATTCGTGCTTTTAGGATTGAGCTGTAGTGCGGACCACGCCTCGGTCTGGTCGACTGCTCCCGGAGGAAAGACGAACCGGTTGGGCATGACGCCTATGATTGTGGCCTTTGCGCTACTTAGGTACGTGTCTTTTCCGATGATGTTTGGGTTACCTCCGAAGGCACGTTTCCATAAACCGTAAGACAGGATGACAACGGGTGACGCACCTGGTACATCATCCTCCCGCGTGATTGTGTGGCCAAGCATAGGTTTGACACCGAGAAGCGGTAGGAGATCAGCATTGACGTAGCTTGTAGTTACACGCGCCGGCTGGCTGAGACCCGCGATGTTTGTACCGCTTGTTACCCACGCACCAAGAGATTGGAACGACTTTGCCGCTTTGAGGTCAAAGATCTCGGGCTCTGAGACCCAGAACTTGTGAAGACCTCCGTTGGGGAACGTTGGGAACTCCGTGTAAATACGAACGAGGCGATTCGAATTTGGGTAAGGAAGCGGCCGCAAGATTACCGCATTCACGATGCTGAAGATCGCAGAAGTGGCTCCGATGCCCAACGCCAGACAGATCAGCGCCGCAATCGTGAAGCTGGGGGTACGAAGAAGACTGCGAAGCGTGTAGCGGAAAATATGGTGCATGCGCAGCTTAACACTGCATGAAGAGGTCCACTGCCCCTTGAATGCAAGATCAACGGATTGCAGAGGTTTGCGACAACCGTGTATGTTCGGAAATGGGACGGGAACCTACCGGCCCGAACGGCAGCCAGAAGGGCTCAGGAGCTTGGACGAACTCGACCGGCACTTCTGTGATAAATGTTTTTAGCCAGCGCGCACATTCTTCCATACCAGCTTGTTCGGAGGGAATGTGGCCGAAAATGACGAGTGCCTTCCGTTTGTGCTCGGTGACCGCATCGGCAACATATTCGACCGTCTCCCATTCAGGCGTTTCACCGATCAGCAAAACTTCGACCTCGTCGCGCTCAAGCAGTTCGATCTGCTTCGCGGAACCAGCCGCCCCTGGAAGGAACGCTACTTTGGTAAATTTCATCTGTGGATCACCGACAACCCTTAGCGCGCGGATGCTGAGCCGCGTTTTGATGTATTCAGCCATGTTGCCCAGTGTGGTTTCAGGAAGCACAAAGAGATGTTCCAGCGTCGGGTTTTGAAACTTTTCCCATCCAAGCGCGCGCGTCATGCCGAGGAGAATGCCATCCGGCTTTCGTGCGTGCCAGTGATCGTGAAATCGCCAGACAACCAAACCATGCTTTTCGATGAATTCCTGCTTGGCCGCAAGCACAGGATCATTTTGCTGCTTCAGGTTGTTCGTTGTGTCGAGGTGATTGTAAAAGGTAGGCTCGTGCGTGATGATCAGGGTTTTGCCTGAAGCAGTGGCGCGCTCGAGTACGTCAAGCGTCGCCATCATCGTGACAGCAATGCCTGTCACAGGGCTATCAGGATTACCGGCCTTGAATGTATCGACCGTTTCGGTTCGCCAAGGTACCCCGACATTTTTGTGAATTCGCTCGACGACGTCGCGTGCAGTGAGTCGCTCATTTTGCGCGAATGCCGCAACATGTATTAGGCCCAGGAACGTAAGGCTCGCAAGCGGTTTAACGGTCATGCTCATGGTGCCGTCCGGTTCGATTTAGCTGATGCCTGAACATAGCGGAATAGGATTGCCATGCGGGAAAGCGAAGTTCTTCGATTTTTGCCTTCATCTTACGCTGCCAGTTTGGGTATTGAGCGGTGCTGCCTGGCAAATTTTGTTGCTCTGTTTCCTTCGTGAAGTCTTCCTGATTGAGCAGCAGGATCATGGACGGGACTTGCGCCAGAAAGCCGACAATTGCGTTGTGGAGATCACCATCAATTTCTGGCACGTGCTCGGCGTTACTGGCGTAATATTCCGGAAGCAGATCTTCCGAGTGAAGCATATCGAGCATTTTTTGCTTTTCAAGTCTTCGATCCTCTAGCTGGGCCTGATAGCCTCGTTCATCCGCTAACCCAGCGTTCTTGCGAGCTTCAATATCGCGGTCTTTCCAGAATCCTGCGATCGTCGGCAGATCGTGCGTGGTCGAAGCGACCAGTGCCTGACGTGGATATTCGTGGCTATGTTTGAACGATCTGTCGTGGTGCCTCTCGAAATAGAAGAGCCGGTAACTTAAAATCCCGAAGCTGCCGAGCATATCGCGAATCTCATCGGTCACGGTGCCCAGGTCTTCGCCAATGATGATGTTCTTGCTGCGCACGCTCTCGAGGGCCAAGATACGCATCAAATCCCTGGCATTATCGCGGACATAAATGCCATGTGCGGCATCCACGCCGTCGGGGATCCAAAAGAGACGGAAAAGGCGCATCACGTGATCAATTCGTAAGGCGCCGCCACGGGTAACGATCTTGCGAATGCCCTCGCGATAAAGCTGATATCCATTTTCGCGATGAGCGCTGGAGCGGGGAGGCGGGAATGCCCAATCCTGACCATTTGGCGAAAAATCGTCAGGCGGCGCTCCGACCCGACAGCCATTCACATAAAAGTCTGGATGGGCCCACAAATCTGAACCGGAATTATCGGTCGCTAGTGCTAGGTCGTGGTAAAGACCGGTGGGAAGCCTCTGTTTGGCGTACGCAGCGACTGCCGAGAGCTGCTCGTCGATGACAAACTGAACGTATTGATAAAAGTCGACGAGGTCTGAATGCTGTTCGGCGAATTCCCGGCACGCCTGCGACTCAGGAGACTGGTATTCCACAGGCCAATCGCGCCATGTCCACCGATTGCGGTCCTGCTTATGAAGCACTTCGTCAAGCGCACAGTATAAGGCGAACCTATGCAGCAGGTCGCCCTCGCGTTTCAAGTACTCCGCAAAGTCTTTCGCGCGGGGAGAGTTTCGTTTCCGGCTGCGGCGGAACTCGCGAAACAAAACCTTTAGAAATCTACGCTTCAACCGATCGACTTCTTGGTACTGGACGAATTCGGCTTCACGAAGCGTACGAATAGTGGCCTGCACGTGAGGCGATGCCAGCAGGCGTTGCGCACAGCGCGATGACCGACACTCGAGGACGCTTTCGATATCGATGTAAATGAGATTTTTGTAGAAGATGGACAGGGGCAGATAAGGGCTGGTGTTGTAAGGGATCCGATTGTGAAGCGCGTGCAGCGGATTCAGGCCTATAAAGCTGACTCCGATCGCGGCTGAAGCCCAATCGATCAAAGATCGCAAATCGGTGAAATCCCCACAACCCCAATTTCGATCAGAACGCAAACCGTACAGCGTAATGTTGAAGCCTGCCGTTCGGCTGCCCGCTCTCAAGTTCTCCGGGAGGTAAGCTCGATCCGGGCATACGATCAAAAAGCTTTCGCCGGTTGATCTTCCGTTAAGCGAAATTTTTAGTTCGTGATAGCCAAGCGGAAGCTCTGCCGGAAGGGTGAGATTGTACGTCGACCACCGCCGATTACCCTTGATCATCTCGCGTGATGGATTCAGCTGTGAGGTATCGACGCTGCCGGAAAGGCGATTGCCATCTTCGAGCAAAATTTCATAACAAACCGATCCAGCCCAAGGAGCAGGAAGCGTAACCGGGACTGTTTTTTCAGATACGCTGATAACCAGAGTCTTCGGGATTGTGGTCGTCGCATTCTGTTCGAAGCGCCGGGCGCGTTCTTGCTCCAGACTTTCGAAGGTCGAAACATCCCAGCCTAATGCTGCTAAGATGCGTCGCCGTACATCGCTTGAGACCTCGTGTTTCTGGTGGAGAATATCCCAGTATTCGCGATCAATGCCGTTTTCATCTGCTGCTCGTGCAAGCGCGTCTTCGTAGCTCGAGGCCGGTTCAAATGCGATTTGCTGAAAAGGCATTGTGATTTAGATGTTGCATCGAGTTTCTCATTTCGTCTTGAAAGAGTTTTGCCATTCATCTGAACCTGGTGAGGACATGGGATAATTCGTATGTGGGCGATTCTGAAAAGTTCGAGATCAGCCAGCCGCCTGAGCTTTTTGCGCGGATGGATCAGGACGAAGGCGCGGAATTCCGCGAGAGCATTATCACCACAACTTTGGACAACGCGCTGAATTGGGCGCGTAAAAATTCCCTTTGGCCCATGACGTTCGGCCTTGCCTGTTGCGCCATCGAAATGATGTCGATGATGGCCTCGAGATATGACGCCGCTCGTTTCGGTGCGGAGGTATTCAGAGGGTCGCCCCGCCAGTCGGACCTGATGATCATTGCCGGCAGAGTTTCGAACAAAATGGCACCGGTGATTCGCCAGCTATATCGCCAAATGCCCGAACCCAAGTGGGTCATCTCCATGGGTGCGTGCGCAACTTCGACAGGTGTGTTTAGCAACTATGCACTGGTCCCGGTTAATCAAGTGATCCCGGTCGATATTTACGTTCCTGGATGCCCGCCCCGACCTGAACAGCTGATATACGCGATCATGATGCTGCAGCAGAAGATTCAGGCCGAACGCGGCACCCTGATGAAGACGTTGAACCTTGCGTAGCTGAACTATCAGCGGTGGAGCGGATCTTCGACCCAGGGCGGCGTTGCTTCAACGAGCGCTCCGAGTGTCGGGTCGAGGCGCTCAAGGGCTTGCTTCATCTCCCAAGCGATCTTTCGATAGGAAAAGTGTCCTTTCACACCGCTGCGCAAACGGGAGATGTACTCCAGCTCGGCGAAATCCATTTTAAAGAGAAATCGACATCTTGACGCAAGCGGAAGCAAATATTGCGCCGCGGGCTGAGGCAATTTGCGAATTGCGTTATCGGCCTGCTGCAACGCTTCTTGATATGGCTCGGCCGCGCCGCACTTCGACAGCAACTCGGGATATTCGTAACCGAGACGGTTTGTGTATGGCTGCCGGAACTGTTGACAACGGCGATGGCGGTGCAGATCGCGGTATGCGCCAATGTCCATAATGAAATCGAATACGTACGGCGCGGCGCGGAAGTGACGCGGCAGTTCGTCTCGACGGCTCCGTGTCCCGAGTGCAAGCGCCAAGACTTCCTGTTTACGGGCTAACGGCCATACGCAAGCCAGCTCGTACAACTCACGATACGGCCGGTCAGTAACGGGATACAGAAGCGTTGCACAGATGTCAGCTACGTGATCCGTCGGCTGCAGCAGGTCCACCGATATCTGATCTGGGCGTTGGTCGCCGACTTTTGGTAGATGGTGCGATGCCCATTCCGTAAGGTCGGCGCGTAAATGCCCGCTATATTCATCGGCATCGGCGTGACGAGCCAGGGTGGGGGCGAGCGATTCGGGCGTATCCTCGCAGTGCCACACGCAATCGGGAACAGCCGCACACGCTCGCATTAGTTCCTCCGCTATTTCCCTGAGTTCCTGGAACTCCGAAGCTTTGAGCCGGCGTATTTGCTTCTCGAGCGTTCGGATGCTGGTCACTTGCCCAACTCCGGTCGGAGTGCCCATCGGCAGCAGATAGCGCGCTAGGTCAAATGCTCGCGCCGCAATGTTCCGGCGATATGCCTCAGCCTTCATTTCGGTTGGCTTGGGCCATTGGTCCTGGAGCAAGGAGAATGCACGCTCGTGCACCAGACGGTAGGCGTTGAGCAGACTTTGGGCCGCGTTCTGGTAAATCTCGATTTCGCCGACAATCAGCTCCGGAGGCACTACAGTGCTGGACGTAGAAAAATCCTGGTAGCGCGAGCTTCGGGCTTGGCCGTCCCAAAGTTGTTCATCTTCAATTTCGGCTGCGGCTAGCTCAGAAATACCCTCAAAACAGATCGTTACGTGTCCAAGATCGGCGATTGACGCGTGCCCGTATTGGAAGTAGAAATTTTCAAGAAACTTGGCTGAGTCATGCGAGCGCACCCACTCGATTGATTCGGTGATCGAATCCGGCGATCGGCTATAACGGGCCAGCGCGTAGGCCAACTTCTCGGGAGGCATCGGGGCAACGGTGAGCACGCGCTTTTTGGACGAGTTGGGAACCGCCGCCGAGACAGACATGAAGTCGCTATGATAACGGATTCGTCATGCGAATCAGAATCAAGAAACTGCACCCCGACGCTCACCTGCCCGAGTACGCGCACGGGCCCACCGAAGACGCAGGAATGGACATCCGGTGCGTGGAAGGAATACTGCTCGAGCCCGGTACACCGCAGGCTCTAGCGACGGGGCTCGCACTTGAAATTCCCTGCGGGTATGAAGTGCAGATTCGTCCGCGCAGCGGTTTGGCGCTGAAGCACGCGATTACGCTGCCAAACTCGCCAGCAACCATTGATCCCGGCTATCGCGGCGAATTGAAGATAATCATGCTGAATCTTGGCAAGGCAGCGTATCAGATCCACGCCGGTGATCGAATCGCGCAACTGGTGGTCGCTAGATACGAGCCGGTGGAGTGGCAGGAGGGCGATCTGGCTGAATCTGCAAGGGGTATTGGGGGATTCGGTTCGTCGGGCCGGTAAAAGGCCCTAGTCGATCCTTTCGACAACTTCCGCAGTTAACTTGCTCGCGAGAGGTTGGGTCTGGCCTGCGTACTTGTTCCCAGCCTTCTTGTAATAGGGCACCGACACGGGCGATGAGAGTTGCTCGAAGGTGAATGAACAGATTCGCATGCCGGGATACAGTGCAACGGGCATGATACCCAGATTGCTCAGCTCAAGCGTCGCCTTACCGCGCCATCCTGGATCGAACAAGCCAGCCGTTCCGTGCACGATTATGCCGATTCGTCCCAGGCTGGACCGGCCTTCCAGGCGTCCCAGAATATCGTCGTCCAATTCGAGACTTTCCTCTGTAATCGCCAGCGCGAATTCCCTGGGCTGTAGAACGAATGGCTCCCCTGGCTTTACGTGAATGGCACGCATTATGTCCTGAATTGCACCTTTTTCGCGGACATCAATGTAGGCGTGGCGGCTGTGCTCGAAGACGCTGAACTCAGTGCCCAGGCGGAAGTCTACCGAGCAGCTTCCAAACTGCTCGGGCGGAAGTTCGGGGATGATGCGGATCTTGCCTAGTGCGAGGTAACGGCGAATATCAACATCCGAAAGAACCATAGAACGCAGGAGCGTGAACAGTCATCCTAGCATGCTGAGGTGTTATATTGAGGATCGTAGTCACGCCGTGGCACGCCAGGATTCGGTGAATTTCATGGCGCGCGACTACAGAGTGGGCGGCTAGCTCAGCTGGGAGAGCACCACGTTCGCAACGTGGGGGTCGTGGGTTCGAACCCCATGCCGTCCACCAAAATATCCTCTCTAGAATCAGTAGTTACAGCCAATTTTGTGGAACCTGACAAGAACCTGACATTCCACACGTCTTGCGCCAGGCTCGAGATGCGTTCCTGCCGCTGAATGGTCCATTGCGCATAGTGTCGCCGGATAATCTCTGGCGTGCTGCCGAGGACGATTGCGACATCCTCAGTAGTCCAGCCTTTTTCCAGCAGCGCAGTTGCTAAGGTATGCCGAAAGCGGTGCGCATGTGCACCCTCGACTTCTGAAATTTCGAACACGCGAGCTAACGTTCGGGTGACTCCGCGAGTGAAAGCGCGGGTTGTTCCGTTGCCGCTCCAAAAGAAGTGCTTTGATGTTCCCTCGGTGCATTTAGGTGTCGGAAGTGAATCTAGAGTTTCCCGAAGGAACGCTGGTATCGGCAGGAAGACCGGCTTGCCGTTTTTCATGGTGTAGAGGTAGATGCGATCTTCGCGTACTCGATCCCGCGCGAGTGTTGCGATATCGCTGATCCGCAAACCTGTGTACCGAAGGAGAAGAACCATGGCTCTGGCCCTTTCACGTTCATAGTTCCCGCGCCCGATTTCATCACAAGCGGAGACAATCTGCATTACCTCTTCCTGTGTATAGGGCTCCTTAGGTTTCGGCTTGATTGTCGGGGGTTTAATTTCCCTGGCCGGATTGAAGGGCATCCATTTCCGAATGACGCAGAAGGTAAAGAAGTTCCGCAGAATCGCGAGTTCTTTCGTCCACGTCGTCGCAGAGATTGGTCGCTTTTTGCGAAAGAGGTCAACGGTCTCAATCTCGACGTCATCAAGCTTTGAGATTCCGACTGTCTTTGCAATCCGAAGGAAGTTATCCAAGGCCCTCCGCTGGTTTCGCTTCGTACCATGGCCCACGTCCTCCTTGGACGACTTGAAGGCTTCGACCGCCGCTTGTATGGATTTCGGCTCCTGATAATCAGGCCGTTCCAGTTGGGCGAGCTTGCGATATGCCTTATCGAGACTTCGAGTACAGAGCGATTTGCGGTAGCGTTTGCCCTTTAGCTCACCATCCACTCCGATACAGCATTTGCAGTTCAGGAAGCTTTGCCCCTTCTTGCGGTGGGGACAATCGTCGGAGTGAAGGCGTACGAGGTACAAATCAGACAAGCGAAATTACGCCCCCTTCTTCGTAGCGGAAACGATTCGTCGCTGGTACTCCCGTTCGGCTACTGACGCCGGGATTCGCAAGGTAAAGTAATCCCGTTTTCCGCTTCGGCGGCTCTCTTTACCCAGCCTAAGAACACCGGATGCGCTTTCGAAGATGCGGCGGATGGTCGACTCGTCCAGCCGCCAAAGCTCTGCGAGTACTTGCACCGAGTAGTGCGGTTCCAGCGAGGAGGCCGGGAGATTGGTAGGCGTTTCGGATTCCAGGCGATTCCCTGATCCGAGCCAAGTTTCGACGTGTGCGGTGTTCAAAAGTTTTCCTCGAAACTCACGTGTTTATGAGCGTGCTGATGGTGTCAACCGGGTTTGGCTTGGAGAACCAAGTGAGCCGCAGACTGTCTCGGTTTCGAACTAGGTCCTGCGGCTGAGTTTCCACTGATTTCGCTTGCTGCATTGCGTTTCCGCTCCCTTTCTGAGAATTTATCCTCTCACTAGTAAAGCGGGGTGAATATCGCCAAAATGTTGAAGCCGTTCAAATGTTATTGTCGTCTGGTTTGGTGTAGGATTAGCATTATCGCCGTTGGCTATGGGGAAAACGGAGTGTCGTTCGAACCGCTTAAGTCAAAACTGATCGATCGTATGGGCCACCAGGTCGCCGAACCGGTTCAAGCAACGGTGGTGCGGGCGTTCGAACGAGCGGTAACGATTCCCGACGCAAATATAGATCACCTTATCTTGGGAGCGGCCCGCGTGGCGAGAGTGCTTGCGGATGGTGGTGCCGCAAAGCCAGAAGAATACGCCTCCACCGTTTTGCGGCGAATCGCTTGGCAAAGTCAGCGAGACTTTCGGGAGCAGCCGCACCCAGCTTCGTTGTCCCAACCAGAGATCGAGTCACTGGAAGCGGAACGGGGTTGTTCGTCGGCCATTCTGGCAGAAATCGAAATACGGCAGCTTCTGGAGAGCCTAGACGACCGCGACCAGAAGATTCTCACCATGCGCAGTCGGGGATTCCGATACGAAGAAATCGCCACCGAAGTGGGGATGCTCGAAGTTTCAGTACGATGCCGCTACCATCTGGCGAAGA
Source organism: Bryobacteraceae bacterium (assembly GCA_051004875.1). GTDB lineage: Bacteria > Acidobacteriota > Terriglobia > Bryobacterales > Bryobacteraceae > Bog-105. Next base: position 38,679 of record JBPCJX010000192.1, on the reverse strand, counting down.
ATCGGCTGCGGAAGACTGCCGGTGGCAAGTGATAATGTTGCGACGGTGCCAAATGATCCGATTGACCAGCTACGACGAACTGCTTACCCGAATCCGGAGCGGATCGGCTGCCCAGATTCTGCTACTTTCGAGGCACTGAGACACCGCGAGATTACTTTTGACGATCCCGTTTGGAAGCATATCGAGCATTGCTCGCCCTGCTACTGCCAATTTGCCGAAATCCGAGAAGGGCTCTTCAAGGGTGAACGAAAGCGCGATGTCCGGAGGGCAACACGAACGGGCTTGGTCATCATCGTTCTCTTCGCATTAGGCGCAAGCTTCTACGTTTGGCGGCGGAGCCGGACTGGCGAGCAATCAACGGTCGCATCGAATCGCAGCGAGGCGGCGGTCCTCAATTTCGAGGACGGATCTGAACTCCGGGGAACGCCCGGTGAGAAGCCGTCCCAACCAACCTCCGGTGTGCAGCATCTTCCCCGGAATCAGCTGAACCTGACGGTGTACTTGCCGCTGGGCAGCCAAGAGGGGATCTACGAACTGGAGATGGTCTCGCCGGGCGGCCAAACGGTGTGGCGCGTTCAGGGCCACGCTTTGATCAAAGACGGGCTTACATCTCTTCCGGTGAGCGGGGATCTCCGTAAGGTGCCGATCGGACAGTACAAATTTCGGTTCCGACGGCCTGGCGAGACTTGGCATGAAAAGGACGTAATAGTGAGATAGGAAGTACGCGGACACGTGGTGACTTTTGGGGGAGTGATCCCCATCAGTTTACCCGACAATTGGCATTTGTGAATGTAACCCGGATTCTTGACGGTGAGGGTGTTGGCCAGCTATCCGGTTTACGCCTGTCGGCGTGCGGAAGACCCTTTCAGGTGACCGCCGAGGTAACTAGGTTTTTGGGGGTACTCTACGAAACAGGGCGGATGGGATTTCCACGAGATTTTCTGAGCTACAACAATTTCGAACTGGCATTCAATCGGGTCGTCAGGGGGGCCAATAAAGACTACAAGGCCTTCTACAAGCATTTGTGCCCTTCCTACAACCTTGCAGTCCGTGAGAATCTGTTGGATGTTATCGATGATCTGAAGCGAGGAACCTTCGAACCTAATAAGCCCACTCTGATCTTCCAGCCTAAGAAATCGGGCGTTCTACGTCCGCTAACGTTGCTATCGCTGCGCGACTTAATCGTCTTCCAGGCAATTGTCAACCGCGTAGCTGTTGCATTTGAGACCGAGCAGCAAGCATACGCATTGAAGAAGAGCTTCGGTGCTATATTCGCAGGTCCTTCCAGCGACTTCTTTTTTCGCTCTTGGAAAGCGTCGTACAGGAAGTACAACCGAGCGATCAAGAAAGCCTTCCAAAACGGTAAGGATTTCATTGCCGATTTCGATCTGGTCTCTTTTTACGAACTGATCGAGCATGGGTTGCTTGCCGAACAACTACGGCACCGGATAAAAAATGACACGCTTATCGAACTCTTGATGACTTGCCTTGAAGGATGGACGCTGAAGAAGGCTGGCGCAGCCGTCGGGCATAGAGTGCCGCAAGGGCCAGAACCGTCTGCATTCCTTGCTGAGTGCTTCTTATTCTACTTCGATTCGGCTGATTACCGGGGTGTGACGTATCTCCGGTACATCGACGATATCCGCCTCATGGGTAAAGATGAAATCCCCATTCGCAGAGCACTGCTCAGACTAGATCTGCACTCCAAGGAACTCGGGCTCGTTCCACAGGCTGAGAAAATAGCCTGCAGACGTGTAAGTGATCTCGATGAGGTACTTAAAACCATCCCAAGTCCGTTAGCAGAATTTGAGGATGACCCTCACGGCCAACATGGGACGCAAGCGTCTCTTATAAAGGTATTCCGTCAAAGCCTGAAGAAGTCTTCCAAGGTTTGGATTGTGGAACGACGCAACAAAGTTCAAATTCTCATTGAATCGCCTGAACGCACGGAGGGATGTGCTTCACCGGATAGCTCCCCTCCTTAGTTCACGGCCAGATCTTTCGTGGGTTTTGTCGTCGTATATCAAGCGTTTCGCGAAAGACCGCGAAGCAGCGGATATTTTGCTCGAAAACATTAGACGCGACCCAACGTATGACGCAGCTGCCGCTAACTACATTGACGCTCTGGATGTTTGTGAACCAGCGAGTTCGAATGCAAAATATCGGCGAGTCATTCAAACCGCCACTCACAGATCCGAAGAGAAGAGCATTCTGCTAAATATCGCCTCTGCTTCATTTCGCGGAAGGCGGCGCTCTAGTTCCGAGGCCCTGGCATTAATCTCATCCGAAAAGAATTGCCGGGTGCGGACAATACTTCTACACACGCTCTTTGGCTCACACCCATCAGCTCCTTTCAACTCTAGCGGATGTGCGGCATTTCTTAACACTCATTGCACTGAATCACCCGATCCAGACCTCGCTCGGTTCTCCGCTGGGCTCCTGATCGACAGTTGGCCATGGACGCCTCCGGTCGCCTCGATTGCGCCAAAATCAATCAACCGGGCTGTCTTACTCCTGTTTTCAGGCATTGGGTCTGAGAAAACGCGCCCCTAAGAAGGCGGGGGTTCTTGACAGCTGCTTTCAGGAGAAGTACGAGGTCGGCATTTCCATTCCATGGGCGCAGGCGCTGGGGAGAGATCATCGGGAAGGAGAGAGGCATTGCCTACGGTTCCAGAAGCTACTCATTCGCGATCCCACCGCTCGAATAACTCTACTGGACACGTTTAATGAACTACTCCTCCAAAATCTGTCTGCAAAGCATCCGATACTGAAACGGCGTATCTGAAAGCGATTCAACCCAAGGCGAAAGTACCCGACTTCGGAAACTGGCTTCGCCATCCAGTTCTACAGAAGCAGCTAACGGTTGCATCAAAGTGGTTTCTTGAGATACACCACGCCCGCGTCGCCGGCGAGTTCGCTCACGCAAAGGCCAAGGCTACTGGCAAATCTACGCGTCCAATTTCGTTTGCCGAAGCCAAAGCGCTCATGAGATCAGCACAGAACGCATGGGCAGAAATGATCAGGGAGTGGAAAAGCATCCTTTGAGCTGCTATGGAACTGCACTTTAGATGCGTATAGCGAAGAACTTCGGTAGATTGGTCCCCCCAATCGCCCCTGCATCTTTTTTTGAACTCAATAGTTGAAATTTGTTGCGACCTGCATTGCCCGGTTCAGTTGTGGACCTCTATCTTGTTCGGAGGCTTCCGGGGAAAAGTCGACGGGAATATCTGGCTCTACTCCCCTACCCTCAATGTGCATGCCGTTCCAGGTTTGCCACGTAGTGACCGGAATGCGGAGGCGATATCCGTCGCCGACGCTGAAGTTCGCACTCCCCATCACCTCTCCGGCGGTAGTCGTTCCAACTAGGGTTGCCAGATGGTTCTCTTTTGCAAATGCCGCAACCATTTCGGCGGCTGAATGGGTGTGTTCGTTAATCACCATTACTATGCGACCGTGGAACGGCCGCGGCCCGAGACCTTCGGTTTCCAGCACGACTGACCGGTCTTTGTGAATAAACCTGAACCGCACGAACATCGCGAGCTGTTCGAATTTTGATTCCGGCAGTTTCCCGATTCTAGGAAGCTGTTCGGGTTTAGTCCCCTCTTGAAGGTGACGTTTGGTCAGACTGTAGCCGATGGGTCGGCGGTCCGGGCAGAGATAGCTCATCAAGCGCAGAGATGCCAGGCCGCCGCCAATGTTGCCGCGAAGATCTATAATCAGACGGTCGCGATTCTCGGCGGTCAGCCGGGCGATGACCCCGTCCAGCTCCCTTACGAAGGGCAAGCCGACTGCGCCAGGAAACGTGCTGATTTTGATCACCGGCACTTGATTGCTCGCGATCTTGTAGGAGAGGGCTTTCGGTTCGATCATCGGTGGCCGATCTTTGGCTGGTTTATTGGGCACATTAACCGAAACAGTTCTAGCTTCATTGCCGGCCAGACTCTTAAGCGCAAGAGAGTAGGTGCCGCCGAAGCCGAACAGCGGGCGGTCAGAGCAAGAGATGTTCGCACCGTCTTTGGCAATGAGTACGTCACCCGGTCTGATTCCGGCCAGATCGGCTGGTCCGTCTTGTATTACGTCCTGAAAAATCCATCGTTCGCCATCCGGAGTCGAATACCTTCGGGTCGTTGCGCAGAGAGCGTGGCGCAGGGGAATAGTTTCCTCGTCCGGCTTCAAGAAAGCGCTGTGACTTGTCTGAAGACTTGCCAAAGAGGAGTGGATGGTCTCCTGGAAACTAATCGAAGATGTCGTGAGCAGCTCGGGCGCTAGGCGGTCGAGCTTTGAAATCCACTCCGCATACGAATCCGGTTCGACACTCACGTGCTTCGTATCGATAAGGGTCTTAATTGTATTGAGCGTTTTTTGTCTGGCGGCGCTCATGATTATTTACGATCCGAGGGGAACCACATAATTGTCTGCACCTTCCAGGGTGAACGCTGCCCACTTGTAGGGAACCGCATGGGGTCCAAACGTTTTCAATAATTCCAACTTTGCTTTTCGAAGGGCAACGCTTGGCATCTGGCCGTCTGCGATTCCGGTATAGAACTGGGCCATAAGAAAACGAGAGAAGGTATCGTCGATTGTCCAAAGAGTACTCACCACCGTTCGCGCACCGGCTAGCAGGAAGGCCCGTGACAGAGTCTCGATGCCTTCCTGTCCCTCCAGCCTACCGACCGCAGTCTCACATGCCGACAGGACGACAATGTTGGCGCGAACGGGCAGTGTAAGTACTTCCGCTGAGTCCAGCATCCCGTCTGTTCCACTCTGTTTGTCATTGAGCAGGAAGAGCGCCGCGTGATCTGGATTCTTTGAGTCGGCAAGCGCATGAACGGCAAGATGAACAATGCTGTGCTTTTCTCGAATAGCTCGCTCGAAAGCGTTCTTTGTGCCGGCCTCACCAAGTTGTAAATCGACCTCTGTTTCACGAGCCTTTAAGAGTCTAACGGCATCCCGCACTTCGTCGCGAGAGCCAGGAAGGTTGCCGAGCTTCTGTGGCGGGTATGATCCGCGAGTGGAGGCGAATAAGACGCCGGATTGATCGTATGGGATACCTCCGACAGCCAGGAGCGTCTTAACCGCCTCGACAGGGGCTTTGTCGCGTAGAAGAATGGCGGAACTCACCGAGGGAGCATAGGAAATATTCTTTGTCTCGACTAGATATCGATTCGACTGATCTACCAGCGCGTCCCAGGGCAGAAGGTGAAGCTTACCGTCGCGAATCAAAATCAAATGTGACCTACTGCCCACCTCTGGAATCGGTTCCAGGAGCATCGCGTACAACGCGCGCCCGTTTTCCGTCTTGCCTTGCTTGTTGGCGATGTCTGCCAGGTATGCATCTATCTTTTCTTCAATGGCGGCGCGCTGACCCAGGGCTGCAATCTTTACTGATTCGTTGGTAAGAACCAAGCAATAAATGCGCTGCTCGCCGACTACGTACTCGAGCACCGCTTCGCCCGGTGCGAGGCGCGCCTGTACGCGACGAACGGGAACGATTTGTGCCACACGGGGACCTGTGCCACCAGCTTCGCTATCTGTAGTCCATCTCTGCTGTTCGGTGTCGAAAATCGCATTCTTTAGCTCAATCCGTTTGTTGGCGCTGGACTCCTGGACCAGTCTCTGCCTCAGGCGACTCACCGCCTGGTCAATGGCAATGCCCTTTGCATTGTTGACCGAGAAAGCTCCGCGGAGCATATCGAGGGAGGCTCGGCCTCGCGCCTCCTCGATACCTCGGTACGCATCATCAACATCTTCCAGATGATCTACACATAGCTGGAAGTGCTTCACAAAGATCTCGCTATTTGCGGCGATCAAGCTGCGCTCCGCCTGGGGATTTGTCGTGCTGCCGAGGAGCGTGTCCACGATATCGGACGCTCTATGATAGAGCGCGTCGGCTTCCCGATACTTGCCGTCGGCTGTTTTGAGTTCGGCAAGCGATTCGAGCCGAGCAGGCAATAGCCAAATTTCGGGTGTTTGCTGGCTGATGAATAGTCCACGCGACAAATGGCTTTCGGCTGTTTGATTCTCGCCACGCTCCCGATAGAAGTCGGCCAGCAAAAACTGTATATCTGCCGAGAGACGTGTAAAATTTCCGCCCGAGGTCAGTCGTTCCGCCGTGTTAAGAGTCTGGACGGCTTCGTTAGGCCGCTTGGTTTGTTGCTGGATTCTGGCAAGAGTTATCAGAGCTTGCGCCTCTTTAACTTTCTTGTTGCGGCGAACTGCTTCGCTAATGACCGATTTCGCGAGTGCCTCGGCATCGGCGAGATTAGTCAGGCCGACTAGCGCCTCGATTCTGTACTCGTTTGTGACGAAGGCATACCCGGCTTCAGGGTGCCTTCGCACGAGATCGGCAGCCTTTGTCAGGTAGTCAAGAGCCTGGTCATAGCGATGAGCCTGATCGAGTGCCGCCCCGATACCGGTGAGGTATCGAATCTGACCACCGATGTCATTCATCTTTTGCGCCGCTCCTAAAGCGGTGGCGATCAAGACTCGGCCTCTTGAGATGTTGCCAACTAAGAATTCAGAAAAACTTTGCTCTCCCAGCGACCGGTTTGCCCACATTTGATTGTTTTGAGACCTTGCCAGTTGTTCGATGCGCTGCCAATCTTCTCTGGCAATTTGGGCGTTGAGCTCGCCATCGACGTCTGCTTTCGCGATCGAGGCAAAGAGCAACAATTCAGGATCGTGTTGGACTTCCGGTGTTCCGGTGATTTGTGCGAGCTGTTTCTGCACTTCGGTCAACGAATGGTCTTCCATGGTCGCGCGAAGCAGGCCGATTCTGGCGTAGAGAGCATTTCGCCGGTCATGCTCGGCGGTCAAAATCCGCTCGGCTTTGTGGAATTCTGCCGCCGCATCAGCCCAGTTGAACCAGTTCGCGTGCCGGAGGGCATGCTGAAGAATTGCATCGCCTTTCTGCGTTCTGGAACTCGCCGCGGGAGACTCGTGGGCGGCAGCTAGGGAGCTGAACACACAGAACAAAGCTATAGCTGTGTTCAGGCCTGTCCTCAATGTTCTGATCCGGGGAAAACTTGCATGAGCCATTGCGTATTCGGGGTGTCCTGTTCGAGGGTTTGCCCTCTTAATACAGCGGGGCAAATCTGCCAAAAACGTTGAAGCCGCAGAAATGTTTATTTGGATGGGATCCTGGAGGCTAGTCTCTACGTGGACATTCCCCGTGGCGCGCCTAAAAGTCTGTGGTGGGAACACACCTTTCTGATACGAAGACCTTCTAGCGCTGGCGCTCTTCCAATTGGGTCTCTCAAAGAGACACCACCGTGATTCGCCCTCCTCACGGCCGGTCAAACGTACACAAGAATGATAAAGCGACTATGAAAAACCAAGCTCCTGGTGAGTAGGACATAATATCAGCGGAGAGTAGGTTCTAGACCGTGTTGTATGTCGGCGTCAATTCGCAGAAGGGCGTATTGCAAATCACGGTGGTAAACACGGCCGGCAATATTCTTAGCCGGGGACGAAGGTGTAGAATGGCGATGTTCACCCCCTACGGCACGCTGACTCGCGAGCACGCCGGAAAGCATCGCGATATCCTGCTCGGTGAAGACTTGAGAGCGATGGCGCCGGCCGCCGCGCCGAAAGCCCTCTCCTGGTGGATGCGCTCGCACCCAGCCGCCTGAAGCGCCGGAGCGCCCCCACATGGGCGGCGCTGTCCTGGTTAATCAGTGGAGACTCTGGCTTAGCCGATCAGCATTGCACAAATGTATCGCCATTGAAATCGATAGTGCAATACCTTTCTGCAACACCGTAAACCCCGCCGTAAAGCAGCGCTGTGCAAATGCAGGAGCCGGCGAATTCGCCCGTCGGAGAGCACTCCCCGAAACGATTTGCAATCACACCTTCCGCGGAACTGGAATCACTGTCTTCCTCCAGAACGGCGGCTCCCTCGAGGCCGCTCAGGACTTGGCCAACCACTCCGACCCGCGCACGACCAAGCTCTATGACCGCAGAAAGGATCTCGCCACGCTCAGCGAGATTGAAATTCTTGGTTGTATCTTGGTTGTATGTTGTACAATGTTTAGGACGCGAAGAGGGACTGATTCGAGTCGAAACGCTGTACTGAGGGGCGAGTGTGTTAGGGAATCCGCTCGTAGCTGCTGGGCTAAGCCTATTTTTAGGCTTTGGCATGGCTCTGGCTGGCGGCGCAAAACTCCTAAATATTGATCGGTTTTGTCATATCGTCCAAGGCTATAACTTGCTGCCAGACCGAGCGGCAAATGTCGTGGGTCACACAATCCCAATTTTCGAGCTGCTGGCGGCAGGATCTCTGTTATCAGGCTGGCTTGTATGGGCCGGAGCGGGTCTATCAGCGTTACTCTTCGGTACTTTCGGCGTAGCTGTAACAGCCAATCTACTTCGAGGCCGTCGGAACATACCTTGTGGGTGTTTTCAATCCTTCGGCAGTGACCATTTAACATGGGGCCTCGTGACCCGAAACGTTATCCTCACCGGACTCGCCATCGTTGTTGCTCGTTCACAGCAACAGCTATTCGGCAATTCTAATTTTCCGCTGTGGCAGAGCGCGTGGAGAGATATACCAGCGCACGCGCTGCTTTTCACAGCAATGGTTTCCTGTACTCCTATTGCTGTGGCAATACTCGCGGCGGCGTTCAGACGTATCGGCGGAGAGGCATCCATCGGGGCGTCCGAGTTTTCGCATTAGTTACTCACAATTTGGCAAGGAAGTGACTCACTCATGAACAGTTTGTGGCTGGCATCATACGTGAGTCTTTGGCTTCTCGTCTTGATGCTTGTCGCAATTGTGTACTTTTTAGCCCGGCAGCTCGGGTTGGTGTATGTTCGGATCGGAGCCGGAGCTCGCATTACGAGAGTAGGTCCAGAAATAAACCGTCCCGCTCCGAAAGCGACAGTAACCGACATGGCTGGTCGCACCTTCGATATTGGAGGTAAACGCTCGAGACGGTTGATACTCGTATTCATTGCACCAGGTTGCAGAGCATGCAGCGATCTCATGCCAGCGGTGCGGGCCTTAGCTCGTAGCGAGCATCATAGCCTTGACGTGCTGCTTGTCGGCCGAGGATCAGAAAGTGACATCGAGGCCTTCGCTGCTCGGCATTTGCTGCAACACATCCCGCTTTCCATTTCTTCGGAACTCCATGATAGCTACGGAGTTCTTGGGACTCCATATGCGGTTCTGATTGGCGAATGCGGACACATTTTGACCAAGGGAATGACCAATGATCTTACACATCTCGAAAGCCTTTTGAATGCGGCAGATCTCCACGTCCCAAGCCTCGAGGTGCACTTGAGTGCCTCTGGCTCAATGGCCGGTGCTCGGTTCCAGAAAAAATAGTTAACTAGGCGGGGTACCTGAAATCATGTCCGACCATCATGAGATTGAAACAGAAGAGTTAGTGGATACCGGTGATCGGATGCTCTCTGCTTTTGCAATGAGAACGTCACGTAAAGGATTCTTGCAAGCGTCTGGGCGGATTTTTCTGCGGATGCTCGGGATCAGTATCATCCCGTTTCTCCCGGTGGACAGAATCGTAAGAAGGGCAGAAGCTGCTGACCTCGGCTGCTCTGACTGGAGGCTTGAAGGAATTTATGGCAGAATTTGCTGCTCGAGGTGTACAGGGGGCGCTACATCCGGAACGTGCCCTAGTTGCGCAACGAAAGGAAGCGCCTGGTGCTTTTGCACATCACCGCACCTGGGTCACTGCATAACGATCCTTTATTGGGACTGCTGTACGTCTACCCCCAGTACTTGTAATTGCCCTGGTTGTGCGTTCTGTACGAACAACACTCCGCAGCCAGTTTGGTGCAGCGGAAAAAGCTATGTCTGTACCTTTATTCAAACCAAAGAAGACTGTCCGTGTTAAGCGATCTCGGAGTATACGGAATGACAAGTCATTTGCAATTAGTCATTGAACGGCGCGGTCAGTTGACCGTTGTGCTGGCATTTGTCCTCGGTGGAGCTCTGCTTGCGAGCGCGGTACAGGAATACCGGTATTTCACGGGATCAACGCTTGCTTTCATATTGGCACTGTCCGCGGGCATATTAGCGTTCGGCTCCCCTTGAGGAGCTTCGATGGCTGGAACCATCGGCCCCATCGTGTATGGGGCGCAGCGCAGTCGATTGTGGTTTGTACTTTTGAGCCTTCATTCGCTCGGCTATGTTTGTGGTGCGTTAACGATTGGAGCAATTCTTGGGGTAGTAGGTGCGCTCGTGATCCCTTTTGAGATCGGAGTCACTTTGTCAACGATCTTTACAGGTGTAGTCTGTTTACTTTTTTGTGCCCGAGAGCTTCGCTTCCTCACTTTTCGTGCTCCACAATTTAGACGCCAGGTGCCGCATAGCTGGCGTAGATTTCGGCCTGAGGTCATGATCCCGCTTTATGCCGGGGTACTGGGAATGGGCATTCTGACGAGAATTGAAGCAAGCTCACTTTATCCCGTCGTCATCTGGGTGCTGCTTTCAAGAAGTCCCATGGTGGGTATTGCCGTGATGAGCGGGTTCGGTCTGGGTCGAGCCATCCCTTACTGGACGTTGACAGGTTTTCAGAGTGCTCAACAGTGTACAAGCGCTGCGCATGCTGTCCAGAGACACCGGGCCATTCTTTCAACGCTTAACGGAGCCATATTAGGTTTTGCAGGCGCTTCAATGTTGATCTTGAGTATGAGGCATTGAGGGGGCGCGAGCCTGTGACGACATTATCAGGAATATGACAAGGATTGAGCCGATTCTGCTACGGCTGCTCACGCGAAGAATTCGCGGCTAGGAGGGAAAGGAAATGCAAACAGAAACGGGTTCGCTACGCTCCAGTTCGTTTTTAAGCTCAGCGCATCGACCGGGATTTGCTATCTCTTTTGCGGTTGTTCTACTTCTAATTGTGATTGCACCAAGGCAAACGTTTGCCTCAAGTTGGACGAAGCCCGAACATGGTTGGCTTCTGGTACTTGACACGAATGAGTTTGGTGATGAGGGGCAAATACTATTGGTTGACCCGCAAGCAGGTCTCATTAGAGGAAAGATATCGACTGGTGTCCGGCCCGATTTTGCTCTCTCCAGAGATGGGACGCGTCTCTACGTGACAGCTGGCAATGCTGGAATGGGTTCGTTGTCGGTTTATGACACCAGCACTGGTACTCTCGCCCAGGTCATCGAATTACCAGACCACTTGCAATATACAACCGTAGGCCCATCTTATCCTCTTTTGGCAGTTTCTCCGGACGGACGGAGAGTGTATATCGAGAACATGCGGATGGTATCGCTCGGTGTTGACGAGTACAAAATAGCAACGTTTGATACCTTGAGTGGAACGCTTCTACCGGAGAGTGCGATGCTGCCTGCTTGCGGCCCGGGTCGTTTCATAAGTGTTGGGATGGGCGGCTGGGATTTTCAGATGCATTGCTTCTTCACTAACTCGGTGCAATCTGTCAAAGTGACGCCTAGTGGCTCTAATGCCCAGACTGCAAGTCTGTCGTTACCAGAGAACGATAGCGCGGTTGCCGACCCGGTGGTCGCGAAGGTGATGAAGCATGTTTCTGCGGTTGTACCTATATCGAACGCCACGCTTGCCGCCATTCGACCGGATGGTGCCGTTTGGGTCACGAGCGATGAAGGAGCGAGCTTCCAACCAACGGCAATCACAGCACGAGAAGGACGCTGGGTGCCAATGAAATCCTGGCCAATCTCGCCAGATAACAGCACACTGTACATCGGGTCGGCGCCTTTATCTCAACGGTCGCGCAACTTAGCCGATGACATCGCCGTCGTAGATACAAGAACCTTTCAGCTGATAACCACGATTCAACCTGGCATTTCATTCTTCAGTATTGCGCTGAGCGGCGATGGCCGGCATCTTTATGCTGTAACTCCGGAGCAAAGAAGTATCTCGGTCATAAACACAAGTTCTGGCAGGCTCGAACAGACGCTGAGTGGAATCGGACAAAGTCCCGCATTTGTTCTTACTCTGCCTTAGTTCAAAATTCAAAGCCATCAAAGATCCCTTAGCGGCGCCGGCGTACAGTTCAGTAACACTTTGCTTTCTTACACCGGTTTTCTGCCCAATTGCTCCCAAGGGCAAGCACAAATGTGGCTGCTCCGTGCTCATACTCCCGCCGGATCTGTTTGAATAACTCCACCTTCTTTCTCCTATCCAACGGGTCCTCCGTTTCGGGCTCGAAGCCCGAAACAGAATACCCCGTTCTTGTTTTATCGGTGGGGCCAAATCAAGTTGACAAACGCAGGCGCAGCCTTATTCAAAAGCGTACAGGCGTTGCGGGGAAGGAACGAACCCGCTGAGGATGGGAGTGGAAGACGCGGGTTTGCGGCTGGAACGTGGGAAGGATGGCGCTTTTGTATGGCCCGGGTACTTAGGTAACAGTTCCGACCGATTACAGGGGTGACGATAACCCCTTCGGTCGGAGAATGCGTCAATGCCATGGAAAGAGACCCGAGTATCAGATGAGCGCCTCAAGTTCATCACTGAATCGTTGTCAGGCGAAGCAACGCTGGTGGATCTGTCCCGGCGCTTTGGAATCTCGCGGAAGACTAGCTACAAATGGAAGAACCGATATAAAGTCTCTGGAGTTGCAGGACTCCTGGATCTAAACCGACGTCCTCACAGTTCCTGCAATGCTGTTGCCGAGTCAATACGACAATCCATCATCAAGGTAAGACAGCAGCATCCCACATGGGGTGCTAGGAAGAGATCCGGGCGCGGCTGCAGCGGATCGATTCCGGGACGATTGGCCAGCTGCGAGTACGATTCATCGAATAATCGTTAAGCGGGTCTGGTCGGTGTTTTTCGAAAGCGCAGAACCGTGCCTTACATCCAATCGCTGCTTCCAGCAACAGAACCCAACCAGGTTTGGTGCATGGATTTTAAGGGAAGCTTTGAATGCGGTAATGGCGAACGTTGTGACACGTTCACCGTCACGGATGCGTTCAGCCGGTTCGTTCTCTATTGTCAGGCGATCAACAACCTGAATCACCAAGAAGTGGATCTAATCTGTGACGAACTGATGAATGAATACGGTGTTCCGGAACGCATTCGCACTGACAACGGAACGCCTTCAGCTCCATTAGCGGCCTAGGCATCAGCAAGCTGTCGTTAAGTGGATGCGACTTGGAATTGTGCATGAGCCGATTAAGCCGGGGAAGCCCACGCAGAATGGGAGGCACGAGAGGATGCACCGAACCCTGAAGGAAGACACGGCCTCGCCACCCGCACCGACCTTAGCGATTCAGCGTGAGCGCTTCACTGCCTTCAAGCATTGCTTCAATGAACAGCGACCGCATCAGGCGCTTGGGATGCAAACACCAGGGTTGTTATATCGCCCGAGTACCCGACCTTTTCCAAGCTCCCTTGACGAGATCAAGTACGACGAGCGCCATATCATTCGACCCGTCCGCAAAGATGGCACAATCCGATGGAGGAGCAAAGAGGTATTTATCACGGAGGTGCTCCGTCGGGAGCGTGTCGGCTTACTTCCCAGATTGACCAATACGCTCGAGATTTACTTTGGCGAACTTCAGCTTGGATTGCTAGATGGAGAGACCGCGACCTTTAGCCCGAATCCCGACTGCTTGGTCCGACCGCAAGTCGAGTTGCTTTTGGACAGATCTGAAGAGGAAGTTCTTTCCGGTTAGCACACTCTTCCGGAGCTATCCGGAAACCCGCTTAAACGATCTCAAAGCTACTGCTGCCGACGATTCCGGCTCTCCATGTCTTCGGCGTGTTTTGCACCTGTCAACGAGTTGAAGCGGTTGGGATCTGCGCGAAGGCAAAGGCGGTATTCTGCAAGCGCCTCGGCAGAGCGGCCGTTCGACAGGAGCATGTCTGCCAGCATTTCTCGAGCGGGCAACTCGACTTCGCCCTTTCCGTTACGGTCTTGTTTGTCGGCGACGCGGGTTATGAGGTCAATCGCGGTTTGCATTTGCCCCTGCGCAAATGCCAGCCAGGCATGGGCCTCATCCTGTTCCCCAGCCATGGAATCGGCAACATAGGCGTAGCTGGTTTTACGAACTTCGTTGAGCTTGGAATCAAAGTTCGTCACTGCGTCCTCAGCCGCTTTGACATCCCGTAGATGACCGGAACCGACTGCATGGGTCCAGTACACAACTGCTTGAAAGTCAGGTTCGGCTTCGAGGGGAACGGGAGCGGATTGTGCCGCTTTCCAATCGTGAGTCTCAAGCAGGTACAGCGACGGGAAACGCACACGGACGGAGTTAAACATGTCTGGCATGTCTGCGAAATCTTCTTTAGGCACGTTCAATGCCTCCGATTCGATCTGCTTAGCTTGGGCAAAGTCGCCCTTTTGCAGATAGGCATACTCGAGGAAGTTCATAGCGTGGAGCGTATCTGGAAAAGACTTCTGATGCCTGGCCACTTGCAGGGACGCGAGGTTTGATTTGATGTCCTCGTCCCACATGCCAAGGCGCGCGAAAATATGCGATGGCATGTGCACCGCGTGCGGAGATGCAGGCGCGATTTCGGCGTAGCGTATTGCGGCGGCCAATCCATCAGACGCCAAAACCGGGTTGTCGCAAGCGTGGATTAGGTAGTGAGCAGCTCCGGGGTGATTTGGATTGTGCTTAAACACATCGTTGACGATCGCGATTGCCTGACGTGTGATCGTGAAATCGTTTTTTCTGGCATCAGGCGATGTGAGAAGCGAAAGTGCGTAAAACAGCGAGCCTTCGTCATCATTGAGCCAGGATGTGTGTAGTCGTTTCATTGCGTCGGAGTATGCGCTACGGCGAACCTCGAAGCTTCGAGCAGGATCGCCTAAGAAGAATGCTGCCGCTGCATCCACGTAGGCATGCTCTCGATTTGTTTGGATGGTCTGGGCTTGGGCCTGCTCGACCAGCTTCGCGCCTTGAGCTAGTTCTTCGGAGGTGGGCCTGTCCCAGAGTTGCCGGTAAAAGCTCATCGCCTGGCCCCAGTAGGCCATGGCGCATGAGAGATCACGTGTGCTAATTTGCTGGAATTCTAGGCGCGCATTCTTATAGCCGAACGAGTGCAGCAGCGCGATGCCGTGGTCGAAGTCCTCTTGGTCTCTAGTGGAACAGGAGATTGGGAAGGAGACAGTGCCCAAGGGGGAAGTGGTCGCCGATTCTTCAGTGTGATGGTGCTGCTCTTGTCCGCGGCTAATCGTGCCGAGGAGCAAGACCATCAGAATTGCAGTAGCTATACGAGAAAACATCAAAACCTGACTTTCTCACAGCGCAATCCAGCGTCACGTAAAAGCCGGACAGCGGAGTTCCGTCAGAGTGGCCCGACGATCTGGAACTAGGAAGCAGTGTCGCTCCGCCTCCCGCTGCGCGACATCGCTTCCGCGATACTCGAAAGAGAAGCTTGTTACCTCTGCCCTAGGACGAAAGTGTAACCCTTGTCCCAAGCCATACAACTCCGGCGCGTCCACAATTGGGACGAGGTGTTGCAAACTGAACTGTTGGAGCAAACGAAGGTGCAGAGGTGTAAATGCATCGATCAGGTTCAAAGAAATGCCTTGTAGGTCCTCGTCTGGTGCCGAACCTGCGGCCACATTTAGAACAGCATTTTGGAGCGCGACCAACTTTTCTGACCGATGCGTTCGAAGAGCAACCTGCAAAGCTTGTAGGGTCGCGGATATAAATTACTCGTTCTGCGCTAAGTCGTCAAATCGGAAGCTTTCCAACGTTTGCTCCAGTCATGCAGCCGACGCTGCAAATCTTCGAACCAGGCATCCCGACGCTCAGCAACGGGTGAACTGATGAGGCCGATAAGCTCCGAAGCCGTTCCGCCCACCAAAGGGATGATGGAAACCAAGCTTTTGCCTGCGGCGTAACGAATATCGTCCAGGCTTGGCTGGGGCAGGGGGTTTTTAGATGGTTCGTCGAAAAGGGCCATAATCAAAACGAAAGCGTGATGGAGGACGTTATCACGCTCCATGCACGACGCCCTTGAACCTCTGCCTGAGCGGGTGGCCACCAGCCTCCCCGTCCCGCTCGAAGCCCCGCAGATACCGCCAGTTCCGCCCCTGCTCGACGGCACCGCCACTCCGGACGTCCGTCGCCGGGTCGAAAAGTTCTATCAAGCCATCGAGCGCATCTTCGAAAGGCTGGGTCAATCGGAGGGAGAGTGTTCACACCCGCCGCGCCTATCGGAATGATGTGATGAGCTTCGTCCGCTTTCTCGGCCCGGCCTGGCCGGAAGAGGCGCCCTCCTTGCTGCAGGTCTCCGTCCTGGACGTGCAGCGCTTCCGGGAAGCGCTGATCGAAATGGGCGCGGCCAACAAAACGCTGAACCGGCGCATCTGCTCGCTCTCGGCGTTCTACAAGTATCTGGGTCTCTCGGCGGCCGAGCTGCGCCTCCCCATCGTCGTGCCCAATCCGGCCAGCGCCCAATTCGTCAAACGCGCCAAACCGGATGCGCAAGGAAACCAAAGCGGTCAGCCTGGCGCGGGTCCGCCAGTTGCTCGCTCTCCCACAAGGACACGACGTGCTCGCGGCCCGCGACCGAGCGATTTTGAGTATTTATTTATATTCCGGCGCGCATCGCGGCCGGCTGCAAGCTCACCGTGGCTGATTTCCACTATGACCGGGAGGATTCCACCGTCCGTCTGCAAGAAAAGGGCGGGGAATACCGCACCATCGGTCTGCACTTCGTGGCCGCCGAAGCTCTCCGTGAATACCTGGAGCAGGCGGACATCACCTCCGGGCCGTTGTTTCGACCGCTCGCCCATTCCCGCTCCAAACGCCTGGCCGACTCCCACATGGAGGAGTTCACCATGTACCGGTTACTGATGCGCTATCTCGAATCTCTGCCGGGCGCACTGGTCGGCCGCCGCGATCCGCAGGGCAGGGAAGTGCTCGACTGCATTTATAACCCGCATTCGCTGCGCGCCTCCTGTGCCACGCTCTTACTCGATGCTGGCGTGGATATCCGCGAAGTGCAGGAACTGCTCGGCCACAAACACATCACCACCACCCAGATCTACGACAAACGACGCCGCACTACCCGCGAGAGCGCATCGCACAAAGCACCGTTCTAAGATGCCCCTCATAAGGCTGTCACAGGAATTTCGTTAGGCGCTCGCGTATTCGGTTTCAGCCCAAGCACATAATCTGAAGGGGAAATGACCAGCATTTCTGAATGGTTTTCGCAATGAACCCACGACAAACTCAGGAGTCTTATCGCGGATATTACCCGGATGCGGAGCTGGTGCTGGCCTTAGTTTGTCCGGTGGGTACAGCGTACAGGCGAGTGGTGGAAGCGCTTCAAGATTACCTCGGGCAATTCAAATACAAAACGAATGTCATTCACCTCAGCGAATTCTTCGAGGATCTACTGGCCCAACTGGATTCCACTCCGACCTCTCCAAGCAACAGCCGGTTTGAGGAAGCACTTAACAAGATTAAATCTGGAAATCGAATTCGGGAGTTACCTGGACAGGATGACATTCTGGCCTTAGTCGCCGCCAGTCTGATTGCAAACCAGCGTTTGGAGCGGACGAATGGTGAAATCGAGGAAGAGGATGAGCAATGGCAACCGCAACCTCTACATCGGATGGTTCATATTGTCGTCAGTCTCAAACGCCCCGAGGAGGTGGATACGCTGCGGCGGATCTATGGCTCTGGTTTCTTTCTGATCGGCGTTTCCGCCTCCAAAGAAGAGCGTGAACAGTACCTCGCACAGAGAGGAATCCGAGATGAAGCCGATCAGTTGATCGAAACAGATGCCAGCCAATCAGCTGAGCACGGCCAACAGACTCGCGAAACATTTCATCTTGCCGATGTTTTTACCTCGATGAAGGATTTTCAGCAACAAATCCCGAGGTTTTTGGACCTTCTTTTTGGATGTCCCTCGATCACGCCCACGGTAGAGGAGCAGGCTATGTTTACGGCTTACGGCGCTTCGCTACGTTCGGGAGATCTATCCCGGCAGGTCGGTGCTGCGATTCTCGATCCTCACGGTGATCTACTTGGAGTGGGGTGCAATGAAGCGCCCAAAGTCGGCGGGGGCCTTTATGGTCCCGAAGTAGGGAGCAAACGGGACATCGAATTGGGGGAAGACTCCAATGAGATGGAAAAGCGCCAAATGGCTGTGCGTATCATGCAGGCGTTGGGCCGCGAAGAAACCGATTTCGAGACTGCGAGAAAGCTTCTAAAACCGACCGGATTCTTGGATATTACCGAGTTCGGCCGGGCGGTTCACGCGGAAATGGAGGCGCTCTCGGCCTGTACGCGTTCCGGCCGAAGTGTTCGGGATGCAACTCTGTTTACCACTACGTTTCCCTGTCACAATTGTTGCCGTCACATCATCGGTATGGGCATTCGGAAGGTGATTTACATCGAGCCGTATGCCAAAAGTAAAGCACCCGTTCTCCACAAAGATGAAATTTCCATCGACCGCGAAGAACCAGGCAAACTTCCATTCCTTCCATTTCTAGGCGTGGGTCCAAGGCGCTATTTCGATTTGTTCTCATTGAAGCTGAGCACTGGGTATCCTGTCGAACGCAAGCAAGACGGAAAGCTGATTGCATGGCAGCGCTCGGCGACAACGGCGCCTCGCCTGCAACTGCAACCAAGCTCTTATTTATTAAGGGAACTGCTTGCGTGGAAGAGCCTGAAGAATTTACTATCAAAAGAGGGTTGATAATGATCACTGCGATGCCAAAGCTCAAGCACGGTTCATTTTGGGACAGAATGGACAAGGCGACTAGTCAAGTTGACCGCTGGCCAGCATGGGTCAAAGGATCGCCTGTCAACCAGGGCCACGAGGCTCCTCCTGAGCGAAAAGTCGTTGAAGGTAAGAAAACAGCAGGCAAGGCTCTTCCGCGCTAAACGTCCATTGCATCGCTGATGCGAGCCCACTTCATTTCCTACTCAGTTTGATTCTCTGTGACGCGCTCTTAGCAAAGCTTTTCACCTAAACAACTTTTCGTTAAGTTGCGAAAACGAACGATGCTGTTGAAAAAATCTTCCCTTGTTAGTGTCCTCATCGGGGATGGTGGAAACCCCTCGCCTTTAGGCGAAGCAAGATGATCGAAGTCGTGGAAGAGGACGAGATATCCGCCGACTGAAGTCGGCGGGTTTAGGAATGAACATTATCGAGCCGAGGGATCTCCGAGCGTTAGCTGCATGCCAGTGAGATCGATGGTATAGCTTCGGAATTGCTTGAGAAGCTCCTGCCCAAAGTTTCCATATAGCTTATCGGCCTCCTGGACAGCGATAGGCGTTTTCTTCCGGGACACGAGTAAAGTCATGCTGCGTGTAGAAGCCCTTGGTTTGTTGCTTTCGATCCACCACGGGTATGTACGGCGTCATCTGCCGATTCGAAAGCCAAGACAGGAACTCACCCGTGCCGTAGCTTTTGTCAGCGCTGACGCTGACGGCTTGTAGTCCGAACCGTTCTTTTGCTCTTTCCAACATCTGCCGGGCAGCAACGATCTCTTGGCTGAGGCGTGCTGGGGTTGCCATGACGCCCGCTATGATGCAGCTTCGATTGTCAATCAGATAGTTATCGTAATAAGCGAACTCCGAAGCCCTCGCTTACTAGACAAGGCTGCGTCCGGGTCGGTGGTCGAGATCTTCATGGGTGGCGAGTTCCGATACGTGCGGCGCAATTCGGGTTTACCTTCCGCTTCGGACGAAGATGAATCAGCTGTCTGTGCCGACTCCGCGATAACGTTTTCGCGCTCGACCTGCTCCACATACTCGCGCACGGTCCGATTGACTTTTGCGACTTCCGGCAATTGTTCACGAGTGATCGTCCGGTCAGGGCTGGCATCGGCGCGGATCTGCGTGCTGTCCACTGAGAGATCAATACCCTTTAACAGCCCAACATTCATACACTGCTGGACGATTCGTTCGAAGAGTTCGAGAAAGAGCGGCGACTCTTGAAAACGGCCGTGTCGATTCTTGGAGAATGTGGAGTGATGTGGAATCTCTTGATCGAAGCCCAGCCCCGTAAACCAGCGGTACGCCAAGTGCATCCCGACGTCCTCAACCAGCCGCCGCTCACTGGTAATCCCGTAGAGATATCCGATGAGCAGAATGCGCAAGAGCACTTCGGGATCTATCGAAGGCCGGCCCGTGTGACTGTAGCTCGCCATTAAGATCTCGCGCACGAAAGTGAAATCGATGTGGCGATCGACAAGCCGCAACAGATGGTCTTCGGGAATGTGATCCTCTATCCGGAAGTAGTAAAATAGCGATTCCGAGCGTGTGTTGTGACCCATCATGATGAGCAACGTGCCTCCGTACGGTGTGATCGAGAACGACATTAAGAGCGTCAGTACAGAGACGTCCGTCAACGGTCAGAAGTCTCCCAAACATTCCGACTAATTGTTGTTTTATTATTCTGCCGACTATCGTTCGCGCCAAACTGAACCTTGAATTCGGGGGCGGCTATCTTCGCCTAAGTTCCAGTCATTGTTGCTGCCGTATGATGCGCCAGATGTGCGCTAAACTCCTCCTGGTCTTTATTGCAATTTTGTTCATTTCCGTATCGAGCATTGGAGAGGAACGCTCAAGCGGTCCCGTACAGGGCACATTGATCGTGGATGGCGGCGGGACGACCCAGCCTGTCGTGAACGAGTTTGTGAAACTCGCTGGAGGACCGGGAGCAAAAATTGTTGTAATTCCTACAGGCGCTTCTTCCCTCCGTTTTGGCCCGGACAAAGTCATACTAAATCCTGATTGGCCTCGGAGCCGGCCAGAGTGGAGGGCGTACGAGGAGTACCTGCAAAAGCTATTCGGCGTATCTCGCGTTACCGTCGTTCACACGCGGGATCGTACTGCCAATTCGGTCAGCTTTGTAGAACCGCTCAGGCAGGCGACAGGCGTGTTTTTGGGTACTGGCAACGCAGGTCGACATGCAGCAGCATACTTGGGAACGAAGACTCAATCGGCACTGCAATCCTTGTTGGACAGAGGAGGAGTTTTATTTGGCAGCTCCGCGGGAGCTATCATTCTCGGCTCCTTTACTGTTCGGGGGCGCCCCGACAAGCCTCTTCTCATGGCGCTTGGCCACGAGCAAGGATTTGGATTTCTTCGAAATGTCGCAATAGACCCTCATCTCACACAGGCCAAACGCGACAACGAACTCGTGGATGTCACCGATGCGCATCCAGAGCTTTTGGGAATCGGGATAGATGAAGATGCTGCGCTGGTAGTGCGCCATAACACCTTTGAAGTGATCGGGACAGGGCGAGTTGCAATCTACGACAACAGTCCGCACGAAGGTGCGTGGTACTACTGGCTCGGCCCTCATAACTCCTTTGATCTGGCTACCTGGAAGAAGCTCCCGTGATTTCAGAAGAGTTTTTCAACAGCATCCTTCGTTTGTGCAATTTGGTTTAACGGCCCGGCTTTCCCAGTGATTTATTCGTTTCGAAGCACGGTGATGGGGTCAAGGCGCATTGCCCGCCATGCCGGAATAAAGCCGGCAATCGCGGCGATCGCGATCAGCATCACCGAGACAACGACAAACGTGAGCGGATCAGAAGCGGACACGCCGTAAAGCAGACTCGTGATCAGTCGTGAAGCAGCTATGGCGCAAGGTACTCCGAAAGCCACGCCAATCAACGCGAGTGCCAATGTCTCACGCAAAATCATCCGTTGAACACGCGCCCGCTGTGCGCCAAGGGCCATGCGGATTCCGATCTCCCGTGATCGGCGCGTGACGTTGTAAGCCATGAGCCCATATAGGCCGATTGCAGCCAGCAGCAAGGCGAGTCCACCAAAGAACGCCGATAGCATCGCCATCACTCGTTCCTGCAATAGTGAGCGGTCGATCTCTTGTTCGACAGTCTTGATTCGAGAAATATATTCGCGCCCGAGTGATTCCACCCTCCGCCGTAACGGTCCTATCATGGCCGCCGGGGAGATGTTGGTCATGACCAGGACTGTGGGATAACCCATATAATCGCCGTACTGGGTGGTAGGCAGATAGACCGTGGGCGGCTGGTGTTTCCGGATATCGTAGAGACTGGCATTAGACACGATGCCGACGATCTGAAGATTCTGCCATTTCGGCTGGGTGGTGATATCGAGCCGTTGGCCGATGGCATTTCCTCTGGGAAAGACCTGCGCGGCGAAACTGTCACTCACGACGGCAATACGCGGGGCGTGGTCGTCATCTTGCCAAGTGAAACCGCGGCCACGGAGCAGACCAATGCCGATGGTGCGGAACGTTCCCGGCATGACCATTGCTAGGTCGGATCGAACCCCTTCTGTGATGGTTCCGTGGATGCGGACCTTTTCTGTCCATTCATAGGATTCCGTCGGGCCATTGTGTGTCAGCGCGGCGGAAGCAACCCCGGGAAGGCTCGAAATGCGCTCGTTTAGCTGCCGATAATAACTGACCCAAGCAAGATCCTTATACCTGCCGGGCTTAGGAGTCAGACCTATTTGCAGCACACCATGGGTCCGAAATCCCGGATTGACCGTACGCAATTCCTCGAGACTGCGGATGAAGAGTCCCGCGCCCGCCAGAAGTATCAGCGACAGGGCCACTTGAGTCACGATCAATCCCTGGCCCAAGCCGCCTGTTCCTCTCGCAATCGTCCGTGAGCCTTGCTGGACCGCGACGTTCGGATCTTCCCGCGTGGCGCGCCAGCAAGGTGCCCATCCGCACAGTACCGTGGTCAGAGTCGCCGCTGCGCCTGTGAATCCAAGGATTCGCCAATCAGGAGATACATTGAGCGCTGCAGGAACGATAAAGATCTGATCCAGAATGAATCCCGATAAAGCGCGGCTACCCCAGTATGCGAACGCGAACCCTCCCAATGTGCCCGCCGCCGAAAGAGTCATACTCTCGGTGAGCATTTGTCGCACAAGCCTGGTGCGGCTCGCTCCGAGCGCCGCACGTACTCCTATCTCATGGCTGCGCGATGCCACTTGCGCCAGCATTAAACTTGCTATATTTACGCACGCCAAAAGCAGCACAAGGCCGGAAATGGCAAAGAGAACATATAGCGGCTTGGAGAACTGACCGCGCACAAACGATGCTCCTCTCGACCCCGGCTCCACTTTAATTTGCAGCGCCATAAAATTGGCGGCCTGCGCAGATGTGCCGTCAGTGGGTGCCATCTCCTTATGAATGGAGGGCCACAGTGATTCCAATTGTGCGCGCGCTTGCTCGAGTGTGAAGCCACTTTTGAGGCGACCTGCAGCGTCGAGCCAGAGTGATTCTCGCCGGCTGAGCCGCTTTTGAACATCGCCAGGACCACCAAAGAACAACGGCTCTGCCGTGAGAGGAACCGTGACCTCCGGTTCTTCTTCTGCGCTCATTCCGGTAAATCCGCGCCGAGCTACGCCGATGATCGTGAACGGGACGCCTTCGATCTTGATCGTTTTGCCGATCACGTTTTTCGCACCGCCGTAGTGCCGCTGCCAAAAACCATATCCGAGGACGGCTAGTTGAGCAGGTGCGGCTCGCAGGTTGACGTCAGCAGACACCAGCAGGCGCCCGATCTCCGGAACCGCCCCTAATTCCGAGTAAAAATTCCCGGTAACAGCCCAGATGTCGGCACGGGAGAGCCCGCCTTCTGTTTCTACGTTTAGGACAGCATCGCCCCACCAGGCGAACATTGCCGAAAATACTCTCTGCCCGCGTGCAAACTCCTCGAACATGGGCAACGAAAGAGCCGTGAATGGATCGTCTGGGCTGTGGATACCCACGCGAACGAGTTGCTCGGGATGTGGGACCGGTAGATCGCGAAACGCAATGGCGTTCAGAAGGGAGAAAATCGCCGTGTTCGCGCCGATACCCAGCCCCAGGGTCAAAACCGCTACCGCTGTGAAGACCGGACCCTTGCGCAGTGTCCGTAGGGCGTAGCGAAGGTCTTGAATCGTCGATTCAAACCACAACGTGCCGCGTGCATTGCGACATTCTTCCTTCACCTGCTCAATGCCGCCGAATTCTTGGCGTACTCGCCGCCGTGCCTCGTCATCGCTCAACCCAGTGTTCTTGAGAGCTGAGATTCTTTCTGCGATATGAAACTGGAGTTCCCGACCGAGATCTTGCTCCAATTTATTCCGCCGCCAGAAACGTGACCACCAGGTCATCGCACACCCTCCTCCGCGAGATTGAGAATGAGCCCCACCGCTTCGGCCAATCGCCGCCAGCTTGCGCTCTGTGACTCCAAATGCGCGCGCCCCTTGTTGGTCAGGCGGTAAAACTTGGCATCCCGCCCGGTTTCCGTTTCCTTCCAGTCGGATTTGACAAAGCCTCGATTTTCCAATCGATGCAAAGCGGGATACAGGGAACCGCCCGGCACCTGAACGATGTCCCGTGAAATTTGCTGCAGCCGCTGCGCGATGGCATAGCCATGCACCGGCTGCACGGCGACAATTTTCAAGATCAGCAGGTCCAGCGTACCTTGGGGAAGATCGGATTTCGGCGAGGGATCGGTCATAGCTTACGCTTCTATCTATTTGTACTCCTATGATAGATAGAAGCGCAAGCTGTTGGCTAGACTTGACGGATAGTCCAACATAAAGGAGGACGATCTGTTGGACCAAATTGACGAAGGGTCATCCATGGTTGCCGGGCAGGGAAGCCGGCCATCTAAATAGGGTAACAACTTACTTGACGCACAAAGGTATTTGGCGCACAATGGAAGTATGGATAGTGAATTGGGCAAACTACCGGAGAGCTTACAGGAAGCAGTTCTCTACTTCAGCGATCCCGAGAAGGCCAACAAATGGGCGGTAGCTCTTCGTTGGCCGAATGGGATTGAGTGCCCGCGTTGCGGCTCTAAAGAGCACTCCTTTATCAGCACTCGCCGGATTTGGTTTTGTAAGGGCTGCAAGAAGCAATTCACCGTCAAAGTCGGCAGCATCTTTGAAGACTCCCCGCTTGGTATGGACAAGTGGATGCTGGCCGTGTGGCTACTCGTAACCTGCAAGAACGGAATCAGCAGTTACGAAATAGCTGACCATTTGGACATTACTCAGAAATCGGCATGGCACTTGATGCATCGCGTGCGAAAAGCGGTTCATTCCGGATCGTTTGCCAAGTTGTCCGGACATGTGGAAGTCGATGAAACTTTCATCGGCGGTAAAGCGCGAAATATGCACGTCGGCAAACGCAAGCGCCGCATTACCGGAACAGGCACCAAGGATAAAACCGCCGTCATGGGAATCATGGAGCGGGGCGGCAAGGTTCGCACGACCGTAGTACCAAACCGCAAGAGACACGCGCTACAGAGCGAAGTTAAGAAACACGTCGAAGCTGGCTCTGCACTCTATACCGATGCCTTGCTTTCTTACGAAGGACTAGCCAGCGACTACGCGCACCAAGTCATCGATCACGCCGTTCGGTACGTGGACGGCCATGTTCATACCAACGGATTGGAAAACTTCTGGTCGCTTTTGAAACGATCGATCAGCGGGACCTATGTCAGCGTCGAACCGTTTCATCTCTTCCGGTACCTCGATGAGCAGGCGTACAGATTCAACAATCGCAAATCGACTTCTGCTGAGCGATTTGCAGAGGCAATGGCGAACGTCAGCGGAAAGCGGCTTACTTGGAATGAGGTGACCGGGAAGGAGGCTGATCAACAACCGAATGTTAATTGAGAGAGAGCGACGGCGGGAAGGACGAGGGCGAAGAAAATGCTAGGCGTGAGGCTTTTGTCCTTTCTTTCGCTTTATCGGCTTTCGCCCATTCTCCTGGACCGCAGATTTTGGAACGCGAAAGAGAGCTTTCATCGTTTCGGTGAACTCATTCAAGGCTTGCTTGCCTTGCGTCGGCTTCGTCTTCACGCCTTCATGATTGCATGAATCTGGTGTCTCCGAAAGCCGCGCGCCTCTCGAATGCTGATATGATCAGCGGAGCCGAGAAATAATGGCGCCCGAAGACACGACGCCGAGGCACGATTGCGTTCCCTTTCTACGCTGGGCCGGCAGCAAGCGTCGCCTGCTTCCGGTTTTGCAAAGCTTCTGGACAAAAAAACACAAACGGTACGTTGAGCCGTTCGCAGGGTCAGCGTGCCTGTTTTTTGCCATCAAACCGCCGAAGGCAATCCTCGGCGACCTGAACCCCGAGCTGATCGCAACATTTATCGAAGTAAAGTACCGCATCGGCGCAGTGCTGAATGAGCTTAAGACCCTCCGGCCAGAGGACCGGGAAGAATACAAGCGCCTGCGGGGAATCGACATTTCTACGATGACTTCTCCGGCACGGGCGGCACGGTTCATCTACCTGAATAGGTATTGCTTCAACGGCATTTACCGGACGAACATGCTGGGCCAGTTCAACGTCCCGTACAGCGGCGTGCGTTGTGGCGCGGTTCCTTCGGACGCGGTGTTTCAGAAATGTTCAAACCGCCTGCGCAGCGCGCGGTTGGTCAATGGCGATTTCGAGAGCGTCCTGAAGTACGCAGAAAAGGGTGATCTTGTTTACATGGACCCTCCCTTCGCCGTCCAGGCGCGCCGGGTGTTCCGCCAGTACGACCCCAGCACGTTTACCAGCGAGGACATATCCCGGTTGCGCGGATGGATGGAGCGCCTCAATGCTGCCCGGATAAACTTCATCGTTAGTTATGCCGAATCAGATGAAGCGGACGTGCTGCGAAGAAATTTCTCATACGAGACGGTTTCAGTTCGGCGAAACATCGCCGGGTTCGCGGGTCATCGCGCACTGACGAACGAATTGCTAATTTCTAATATCTGAACCGTATGCCGACTCTCAAGCCTTCGCACCCAGAAGTCGCTCCCGTGGTTCCTTCGGGGCAACTGCGTCGTCTCAGTGTCGATGAAATCAAGCCAAGTACGAACAATCCACGGTTGCTGTTTGATCCGCCGCAGCTACTGGAGTTGAAGAAAAACATCGCGGAGCACGGCGTTCTGGTGCCGATAACGGTTTATCAGCCGAAAGGGCAGACCAAGTTCTCTATCCTCGATGGCGAGCGCCGTTACAGGTGCGTCGTTGATATTACGAACGAAAAACACGTCGGAAAAGACGGAAAGCCGATAAAAATACCGGCAAATATTGTAGAGCCTCCAACAATGATTGCGGGCTTGCTCTACATGTTTTCGATCCACAACTACAGGGCGGAGTGGGAACTGATGCCTACGGCCCTAAGCCTTAAAATCGTCATGGAGAAGCTTGAGGTAACTGACAATACCGCCCTTAACAAGCTAACCGGCTTAAGCGAGCGACAAATCGAGCGATGTAAATCGCTCCTCGAATTTCCCGAAAGGTTTCAGGAGCTGTCGCTCGATCCCGATCCCAAGACGCGGATTCCTTCGAACTTCTGGATTGAAGCGCTTCCAGTGCTAAACCTTGCGGTGGAGAAAGTCGAGAACGTCAAGAAGCTCGGACGCGACACCGCAACGGACAAGCTGGTCGGGAAATATCGCGACCACAAAATCAAGAGCGTCATTCATTTTCGACGGATCATGGAGAGTTATGACCTTTCCGAAGATGACGCGCCCCTGCGGGCAAAGGTGGTTCGGCGCGTAGAGCAGTTTTTTCTAAATCCAAAGCTGGAGACGCGCGAGGCGTTTGACGAATTCGTTGTCGATAAAAAGAGAGTTCAGAGCGCCGTAGCGGCTTGCCAGACATTCCTGGCCGAGCTGCGAAAATTCAAGCTGAGATATATGACCGATGAAGCTGAACGGAGAAGACTGCAAGAAGAGCTTATAGGCGTCCAGAAATATTGCAAAAGCTTAGAAGAGGCGCTCGAAGGAAGCGATAGCCCCGAAGCGTCTTCCGAATAGGCATGTGGAGCTTCCTTCACGGTCTTAAAGCCGCACTGCGCTTTCGCGACTATCAACCACAGCATGTGTCCATGGCGTCCTTGAATCGCTGGATAAAGCAACTAAAGACGAAGGAAGATCAGAAGCTCGCTTGGATGCTGCTGGACAGGGTTATCTACCTGTCCGAGCACGAGACAAAACAAATCCTCGTACATCAGAATAACGCTCTGATGGAGAATCTTCGCAAGGCGGGGCTGCCCTCAAACAAATTGATTTACATTTCAACGGACGACGCGGCCAGCAGTAGCCCAATGATGTTAGGGATGCTGCGAAACGCGGCATTACTCGAACAACAGGGATGCAAATTTCGCGATGGCCGCGATGCCATGGGCATTAATAAGATCACGGCAAAGGTTCAGGAAGGCGCAATCGTCTACATTGACGACTTCGTTGGGAGCGGCAACCAATTCAACCGCGCACGCAGCTTCCTGATGGAAAACGTCGTGGGGACGTTTTCGGAATTCCTGCTCGTCCCGAGCATTTGCGAGGAAGGATATGCGCGGATTACGGATCTCGGGGTGACAGTCTATGCGGGGCACATTCATTCCCGTGCGGAGCGG
Organism: Bryobacteraceae bacterium; assembly: GCA_051004875.1. Lineage (GTDB taxonomy): Bacteria > Acidobacteriota > Terriglobia > Bryobacterales > Bryobacteraceae > Bog-105. Next base: position 10,383 of record JBPCJX010000192.1, on the reverse strand, counting down.
CCACTCCACCATCATTCGCATCTGATGCATGGGGCTCGTCGCGATCGCCTCATTGAAATCTGCAAGGGCATCCGGCCAAACAAGAGCCTCGGTTTCGATAATCTGGCGACGATGGTCGTCCTTTACAGGAACGCGCCGAACACAATACCGGCGATCTTACGCGGAAGCGATAAGCAGACACCGTTTTACGGACTTTTCCCGAGATTCAAGGACCTCCCGGTTAATAAGAATTGACCAGTGCTGGTCAATGGTGTAGGCTACCGTTGAACAAATACCTTTGTGCGTCAAGTCAGTTGCTACCCTAAATAGCAATCCGCTCGATCTCATCGAGCGAAATCTCTTCCCGTCTGCGGTCGTACAGTTTCGTCGTACGCGGCGACTCGTGCCCGGCGATGTGCTGCGCCATTTCGAGCGCACCGCCGTTCTTCAAATACGCCGTGATGCCGGTCGCACGGAAGGTGTGATTGCCGATGCGCGTGCGCAGACCGGCGGTTTTCGCCCGGCGTTGCACCATACGGTAGGCATCCTGTTGCGATAACGCATTCGGCGTCAGCTCGCCGGTTCGGCCGGCCAGCGTGCGAAACAGCGGCGCTTCCGCCTGGCCTTCGATCTTGGCAGTTGCAATGTACTCGTCGAGGAAGCGTTCGAGTGTGTGGTGGCAGGGCACATCGTGCTCTTTGCCACCTTTTTCGCGCAAGTGAATCCACCCGCGGCGGCCTTGCACGTAATAATCTTTTCCCTTCAGCTCGACGACGGCATGGATGCGTGCAAAGGTGTATGTCATGACGCCGACGAGAGCGCGATCGCGGAGCCCAACAAGAGATGTGGGCGGAATGGAATCGAACAAACCTCGAGCTTCTTCGGCCGTGAGGACCGGTGTTTTTCCTTTCTTGACGACGTGCTTGGGCCCGCGAACCGCGTGCGCCGGGTTCACCAGCAGCACGTGGCCGGTCACCAGCCAATCGAAGAGCATGCGCAGCGCCGCTAGATGTTGCTTTACCGTCGGCGCAGAGCGGTGCTGGCCCAGATCCTTGATGTAGGCGGCCACGTGGATCGGCTCGACCCGGCCCAGCTCGCCAATCCCTTTCCCGTCGCACCAGGCCGAGAAGGTTTTCATGGCTTGCACGTAAGCGCGGCGCGTGTGGTCGTTGTGGATCTGCGTCGTGAAGAATTCGAGTGTGCGTTTGGCAGCGCCCGGCGTGGGAGCAAACAGGGACGTGAGAGTCGATTCCTGTGTGTAGGGAACCAGAACGGCTTCGCTCATGGGGGCCCCATCGATTGAAGTTTTTGTTCGAATTTGCGGTACAAAGGTGGCGACACGCGGAAACCGATGCGTCTCATTTCGTCGAGTACCTGCAGCGGCTCAGCAATATGGTGCAGTCCATAAGCTTCGCCGAGAAGACCCAACGCACCGATCACCGGTAGTCCGCGCGCGGTAGCCGCTCTGCGGCCCAAGCGTTCATCAATGAGAACAAAATCAGGCTGGATTTCGAGCGCAAGTTGAATGGCCTCCCGTTCTCCCGGATCGAGCGTCGTAACCAGATCGTGAGATGGTGCCGAGTCCAGCGCTCGCATATTGAGCCAAGCGGGACATTGCTCGATCCACTGCCGCACGTCCTCGCTGCCCGAAGGATGGGTAAGCTCTGCGAACACAGCAGGAGGAATCAGCACCTCTCCAAACACCTTTCGGATGAGATCAGCTTCTCCCACTGCAATGAGATAGCGAAGCGGCGACGTATTGGAAACGATCATGAGCGCTGCAAGCGCCCGGAGTATCGTGCTAACGCTTCCGCTTCGCGGTCGAGTTCGCTCGGATCGTAGTTGTAGAGATCGACGTGCTGCGCCAGGAAGTCTTCGGTCTCCACACGACTCAGCCCTAGGAGCTGGCCGACCTGCAGCTGGGTGAGCGCTTCCTGCCGGTAGCCGTCGACGGCCAGTGCTTCGAGCGCACGCCGTGAGAGATCGCCGGCGGAGCCGAGGGCCTGGGCGATGTCGTCGGGGAGTTCGAGGGTGACGGTCATGGGGTCAGAATAGCATTTCAGTTCGCGTGTGATAAAGGACGTTATCACACATAAACGAATCCCCGGAAGGAAGGCCAAGTGTGTCACTTTGCAAATTATCTGGCGTAAAAGTTTGCACGCTATTTGGCGTAGCCCGGACCAAACAGCCGCGGACTTGGTGCGGTGTGGTTCGTAGCGCCGCGCCAGGTAAGAGGCGTGCATCGGCATAACCTACTCGACGTTCTTTACTCATAGCGCAGTGCTGTTAAAGGGTCGAGCCGAGAGGCCCGGTGGGCCGGGAGGAAACTGGCGGCGAAGGCTACGGCGAGAAGGAACAAGGTGGCAGCAATAAATGTGATTGGATCGTTCGATTCGAGCCCGAACACAAGCGAACGAGCGCTTGCAACGCCGATCAGCGCCAGCAGCACGCCGAGGGCGGTGCCAGTCAACAACAAGGCCGAAGCCCGCTGGAGAACGGCCCTGATAATGCTAACGCGACTGGCGCCGAGTGCCAGGCGGATTCCAATCTCACTGCGGTGCGCCAGCACGATGTAGGAAATGACTCCGTAAAGGCCGACGGCCGCCAGCAGGGCTGCGAGCGCACCAAAAAAGCCGGAAAGAATGGCCAGGAGCCGCTCGCGCACGAGCCCGTCCTGAACCTCTGTTTCGAGTACGCCGAAGTCACTGCGAATCTCGGGAGAGATCTGGTTCAGCTTTCGACGGACCGCTGAAATGACAACCCCAGGGGGAGAAGAGGAACGGATAAATACGTTTTGAAAAGCGCTGACACCACGCTGCTCCGCTGAAGCGAACACTTCCGGTGGAATCTCCTCGCGAAGACCTGCGTACTTCGCATCTTTGACGACACCAACGATTTCGTATTCGGTAGCAGGATAGTCAGGCTCCGCGCGGGTTTGCAGCCTCCGGCCGATAGGATTCATGCCGGCGAGAAACCGCCGGACAAAGGTCTGGTTAACGACAGCCACGTGTGGTGAGGACCTCTTATCGTGGTCGTTGAAATCGCGTCCCGAAAGAAGCGGCTTGCCCATCGTCTCAAAGTAACCAGGGCTGATCCAGGTGAATTTGGAAGATCCCTTCTCGCCGGAAAGATGGAAGCTGAGAGTCCAGCTACTCCCATCCAGCGGAATGTGTGTCGACGTCCCGGCGGATTCGACTTGTGGTAGGGCGCGCAATTGCTCCATCACGTTTCGCCAATAGAGTTCGGCGCGATCCTCGCTTTTCGCAATGTCTGCGTACGCAGGCAGAGACGCCAAGCGCGAGAAATCCAGGGATGCAACCACAATGCCCCTTTCGCGGAAACCGGGATTGAGCGTCAGCAGATTCAAGAAGCTCCGGACGAAGAGGACAGCGGCGATGAGAAGGACCAAGGAAATGGCAACTTGCGAAACGACCAGCGCGCTTTGCAACGAGCCGCGCTGGAGGTTTCCGGTTACGCCGCGGCTGCCGGCCTTGATGGCTTCCCCGGGATTGGCCTGCGAGCCACGAAACGCTGGAATGAGTCCGAAGATTAAGCAGGTGGCTATGGCTACCGCAGCTGCGAAGCCGAGGACACGCCAGTTGAGACTCAGATCAAGATAGATCGAGTCACGCTGGGTCGTGAGAAAAAGCACGATACTCCGGCTAAACAGGCGTGCCAGGCAGGCGCCCAGGACAGCTCCCGCAGCGGCCAGCACGAACCCCTCGGTCGATAGTTGACGGATCAGTCGCCAGCGGGAAGCGCCGAGCGCCAAGCGCACCGCTATTTCCCGCTCGCGCGTCGTGGCGCGAACCAGCATGAGATTAGCGAGATTGGTGCAGGCGATCAGCAGCACGAGTCCCGTAATACCGAGCAGCAGCCAAAGAGACGTGTCGTATGTATCGCGGAGCCCGCTGACGCCATTTCCGGCCGGATACGCCACCAGGCGAGACTTCAGGTAGTCATGATGTGAGGACGCTTCGTATCCAGTCGGCAACGTCGCCTGGAAGATCGCGGGGCTGATGGAAGCGAGTTGGCCTTTTGCCTGGCCGAGCGTCCAACCGGGCTTGAGGCGCCCCATAACCGTTAGAAACGAGTAATCAGTGCGCCGGAGAGTATCGTCCTCCGGCGAGTAAGAAGGCAGCGAGCAGAGAGGTAACGCTACTGAGAAAGTCTTACCCACCTCGGGACCGGAGAACCTCGGCGGGGTGACACCGATAATTTCCGTCGCATGGTCTTGAATTAAAAGCCTGCTGCCGATGGCTGAATCGCGCCCGCCGAACTCGCTCTGCCAGAATCCGTAGCTGATGACAGCGCCGGGTATCCCGCATCCTGGATGATCGTCCCGCACGGTGAAGAAACGTCCCTTGACCGGAGTGATGCCCAGAGTAGAGAAAATTCCACCGCTTACCCAAAAACCGTCTATAGGGTGTTCACTCAGGCCTTTGCCGAGTTCGAGTGTATTCGGCGCCCAGGCAAAGACGCCTGAAAACCCTCGCTGATGCTCCCGGATCTGTTCAAATACCGCATAAGAAAGCGAGTTGGGTAGCCGCGAGACACCGAAGCCGTTGCCGCCTTCGATCTGGATCAAGGCGAGTTTTTCTGGCGCGGGGACAGGCAAACTGCGCAGCCGGACTGCATCGAGCAACGCGAAGATCGCGGTGTTTGCCCCGATGCCCAGTGCGAGAGTCGATATAGCGGTGAATGTGAAACCGAGACTCTTGCGCAAGGTGCGCACAGCGAGTCGCAAGTCCTGTACGGCGGATTCGATCCACCATGTGCCACGCGCTTCGCGGCACTCTTCACGCATCTGCTCGACGCCGCCGAAGGCCAGAAGCGCCTTGCGGCGCGCCTCTTCTTCCGTCAGACCCGATTGACGGTAGTCGGACACTTGGCGCTCTAAATGATCCTGCAGTTCCTTGGCAAGTTCGTTTTCCAATTGCCGCTTTTTGACCAGGCGGCCAAGCCAGTTCATACGGCTTCTCCCTCCCGCAGCTTTAAGACCGCTGCTACGGCTTCTGTCAGCCGCGTCCAGTTCGCGGTTTCCACTCTGAGCTGTGCTCGCCCTTTTGCAGTTAAGCTATAGAACTTCGCCTCACGTCCAGTTTCAGATTCCTTCCATTGGGCTTTGAGAAAACGCTTGTTCTCGAGACGATGAAGGGCAGGATATAGCGAGCCCTGCAGAACTTGCAGGGCGTCGCGGGATACCTGCTGCAAGCGTTGAGCGATCGCGTATCCGTGAATTGGCCCGAGAGCGGCCACTTGCAGGATCAGCAGATCGAGCGTGCCTTGTGGGATGTCAGATTTGATTGGCCGCATAACCTTGCCCTTCTACATACAAATCCTAACATGTAGAAGTGTGATGCGTTCACCCCTCATCGCTACTCATTCATGTGAGCCCGTCAGATGGATTACCCGGAAACTGAGTGTAGCGGTGGTGCTGCTAAGTCTGCCCAATAACGAGGCTCTCGCGTGCGGCTTCCACGACGGCCTTGGTCCATTGTTTTAGGAGTTGATTTCGAGAATTCGTTCCATTTGCGTGAGCAGACGGGTCAGCAACCGGAAGTTGCCGCCCCTGATCCGAAATGATCGCCGCGTCGTCTCTGGATCTAACGGGTGCTGGGGACGATGGACGCCGGGAGGTGTCCATCGCTGGTCCAAAAGTTTTAAGCCAGATAATTTGCAAAGTGTCAGTCGACTCTGAATTAGTTGGCGTAAGATTTTCGGCGCTATTTGGCGTATGCGGCGTCCGCCAGGCGGGAGCTGCCAGCGGGTATCCATCGGTAGAGCGTCGGTATGGAGATCCCGAGATTTTGGGCAACCTCGCGGGGCGGGGTTCCACCGGCAAGTAGTTTCTTCGCGGCACTCACCTTCTTTTCAGTCATAACCCGCTTCCTGCCGCCCACTCGACCTTGCTGTTTGGCTGCGTTTAACCCGGCTCGAGTTCGTTCGACAATCAGTTCGCGTTCCATCTGGGGCAAACTCGCCATGACGTGGAAGAAAAACCGGCCAGCGGGTGTTTTGGTGTCGATGCTGTCTGTCAAGCTCCTGAAATGCACGTGTTGGCCTTCCAACTCCAGCACCAAGTCAACCAGACCCTTAACGCTTCGTCCTAGCCGATCCAGTTTCCAGACAGCCAAGGTGTCGCCTTCTCTCAGATGAGAGAGTGCTTCTTTCAGCCCGGTGCGGTCGGAAGCATTACCGCTCGCCTTATCGGTAAACACCTTTTTGCATCCCGCATCTTTTAGCGCTCTGAGCTGCATTTCGAGGTTCTGGTCCTCGGTGGAAACGCGAGCGTACCCGATCACGAATCCCTTTTCCCGGCCGGAGCGGTTCTCAATACTCGTTCGCTTCACGTCAAACGAGAATATCATTTCGAGAATGGTTTTTGAGAATGTGAAAAGGCCGCAAAATGGACAACTACTTCGAGAGCGCGATCAGTTCTCGCAAACGGTCGTTTGTGAGATCGCGAAACGCTGGCCGACAAGGGAGGTTCGTATCCCGGTCCGGCGAGCCCTCGCGAAGAATTATCAGACAAGTTTTTCTTTAGATCAATGCTGCGCCAGGACGACGGCGCTACTCGTACCGCAAGGCAAGTATTGGATCTATCTTCGTGGCGCGCTGCGCTGGAATCGCATACGCCGCAGAAGCAACCAGGGCCAGCAAAAACGCCATGCAGCCAAAAGTCCACGGATCGAACGGGCCGATACCAAAGAGCAGGCTTGCCATCGACCGGCTGAGCGCTCCGGCTAACAGCAATCCTGCAATCACTCCAGCGAAAGTCAGCCGCAATCCCTGCCGAACGATCATGCCCAGCACATCAATCCGTTTTGCCCCCACAGCCATGCGGATTCCGATCTCGCGAGTGCGCTGCGTCACGGTATACGACATGACTCCATAGAGCCCGACCGCAGCCAGCGCCAGCGCCAGCCCTGCGAATGCTCCCAACAGCAGCGTCTCCACGCGCGCATCCTGTGTGTCGCTGCCAATTACTTCCTCCATCGTGCGCGGGCGCAGCAGCGCCAGGCCGCGATCGAGCGCGTATAGATTCCTGCGCAGATCGCCAACGACCGCAGTCGGAGTTATAGCAGTTTTCAACGTCAGATTGGCGTACTCGTCATAAGGCAACGCGGCCGTAAAGGGAAAGTAGGCCTGGGCCATTGTCTTGGCGCGGATTCCATACTCCTTCACGTCATCGACAATGCCGATCACGATTACTTTCGCGTCGTTCCAGCGGAACGCACCGCCTAACGGATCCCGGCCTTTCCAGAACGTGCGCGCCGCGGTTTTGCTGATAATGGCATGCAGCGTGAGGCCCGGCGGAATCTGTGGCGCGCTATGTCCAGCCGCGAGGTACGCCTCATACATTTTTTGGGAAGCCGCCGCGTCGTGGTCCAGGTCTTCGGCGTCGAATGCACGCCCTCGTGCCAACGGGATGCCGAATGTTTTGAAGTAATCGGGAGTTACGTAGTTGAATCCGATGAGCGTGCTCGAAATAGCGGGATCGGAAACACCTTCGACGTGGATGTACCCGTTGGTCCCGCCTTCGAGCGGAATTTCGGTGGAGAACGCAGCCGCCTCTACGCCGGGTATGCGCCGCGTTCGCTCCAGCAACTGATCGAAGAACTGCCGGCGCGCGGCCAATCCGGGGTAGGTCGCGTCGGGCAAGTTCAGGCTGGCCGTCAGCAGATTGTGCGGATCGACGCCGAGACCGGCGTTTTGCAGTTTGGCGAAACTGCGCAGCAGCAAACCCGCTCCCACCAGCAGCGCCAGCGTGATCGCGATTTCACTGACAATCAGCGCGTCGCGCAACCGCTGCCGGACAGAGCTCGGACCCGCCACAGCTTGGGCAGCCGCTTTGAGCGAGTCGCTGACTTGGGTTCGCGAGAGCTGGAGCGCAGGGGCGAGCCCAAACAGCAGCGCCGCCAGCGCGCTGATACCTAGCGTGAATAAAAGCACCGTGATGTCGATGCTCGCTGGATTTAAGCCCGGCACCAAGGGTGTTGTTGCGCGATTGAGCAGCCGAACACACCACCATGCGCCCAATCCGCCCAGTACGGCGCCCCCCAATGACAGGACCAGGCTCTCGGTCAGCAGTTGCCGGATCATTCGCAGCCGCCCCGCGCCCAGACTAGCGCGCAACGCAATCTCCCGCTGCCGCGCAGCCGCCCGCGCCAGCAGCAGATTTGCCACATTCACACAAGCAATCAGCAGCACCAGTGCAACCGTCCCAAGCAGCACCAGCAGCCGCTCGTGTGCTCCGCCCACCAGCCGGTCTTTCAGCGGAAAGAGTACGGCGTGTACCTTGGTATTCCCATCCGGAAACTGCTTTTCAAGCCTTAGCGAAATAGCAAGCAGATCCTGTTTGGCTTGGGCCAGAGTAACGCCGCGTTTGATCCTGCCGATTACGTTCAAACCGTGGTTGCCGCGCTGGCTGAATTGCTTACTGGTCATGTCGATGGGAACCCAGACTTCCGTTGTGCCCGGAAAGTGAAAGGTGGGCGGCATAATGCCTACGATGGTGTAGCGTTCCGCATTGAGTTCCACTGTTTTGCCAATTGTGGCGGTGCTTCCGCCGAAATTGCGGCGCCAAAAGGCATAACTCAGCAGCGCTACGTGATTGCGGCCAGCAACGTCTTCACCTTTCGTAAAAGACCGGCCCATGGCCGGAGCAATACCCAATGTTCTAAAAAAATTGCCCTGCACTTGCGTCACCGCCGCCGATGCCGGTTCGCCCGGTCCGGCCAGGCTTGAAATGCTTGTCCAGGAATAGACACTGATGGCCTCAAGCGTCCGATTCTGAGCCTGCCAGTCCAGGTAATCGGCGGGATTTACCGGATACGTTCCTGGCGCTTCCTCGGTTTCTCGCGCATCCACCAGCCGTTCCGGATCTGCGAACGGCAGCGGCCGCAGCAGCACCGCATTCACCACCGAAAAAATCGCCGTATTCGCTCCCACGCCAAGCGCCAAAGTCAGTACAGCGACCACGGCAAAACCGGGATTGCGCCGCAATTGCCGCAAAGCATACGCGATGTCCATCCAGAGCGTCTCGATGGTCGTCCACTTCCACATGTCCCTGCTCCTCTCTTCCGCTAACGTTACATTCCCGAAGCGCCGCCTCGCTTGATGCCGCGCTTCCTCCCGCTCGATGCCGGCTGCGACATTTTCCGCTTCTTCTATCGCCAGATGCGCGCGAATCTCTTCTTCCAAATCATCCGGCGTGCGACGGAGAAGAAAACGCATCTTCGAGAGACCGCGCCGCCAGCTCATCAACCCTCCTCGCCTTCCGCCGGCCGCAAGACACCCGTGACCGCCCGCACAAAACGGTCCCAGCGCGATGTTTCGGCCGTGAGCTTGCGCCGCCCCGAGGCGGTGAGCCGATAGTATTTCGCCCGCTGATTGTTTTCCGAGATTCCCCAGGCGGCCGCAATCCAGCCTTCCTGCAACAGCCGCTGCAGCGCAGGATAAAGCGAGCCATGCTCCACCTTCAGAGCGTCTTCGGACATGCGCTCAATCGATTTTGCGATGCCATGTCCGTGGACCGGACCCCACAGGAGCGTGCGTAGAATCAGCATGTCCAGCGCGCCGTAAATCAGTTCTACGCGGTGGTCCGCTCGCCGTTTTCCCATCTAGCAGAATTTGTATCACAAATGAGGTCGAAGATCTACTACCCACGTGAACTCGGCCTTAATCTAGCGAAGGACAATTTTTCGGCCAAGTACGGGCGCGGACATGCCTTTTCATCCTGGACAGGGGGTATTTCCGGCCCAAAAGTTCGCAGAATCGCCATACCCCGAACTTTGTGAGCGGATCGGCGAGCCGAAGTGGGGCGCTGTAGAAAAGAAAGTGGGCCAAAGTTCGGAGTCAAACCGTAAAAGCGAACTCTGGCCGGTAATTCCTGTAAGGCAAGGCCTATTAGCGAACACGTTTCTGAAAGGTTCCCCACACTCACCTTGCCGAAATTTCGGCCTTCGCTAGATTAAGGCAATCCTGGGTGTCGGAATCGCTGCAAGCTGCGTTTGCGTAGGGTTTTGACGCATTCCGGCACGGCTGGTGGACGTTGAGCTCATCCGTGATGCCGAGAGGGTGCCCGCACCAGAGAACGCTGCATTTTGTTCTCATCGCGACGAAAGAGTTTGAGAGCGGTATCGTTCAAAGCCCGGTGTTTATTGGTGTCGGAGGCGTTCGAGTGACCCTCAGTTGCGAATATCACTGTATGACTTGCAAATAAAAATGGATCTGACAACTGCACGTTGGTTGAGAGCTAAACGGCACACTGTACCAGCGGCATCTCATCGTAAGTGCGCCCATGCAGTTCTCTGCCTGTCATGTCCTTGCGGACGCCTCCCCACTGCTTGAAAAAGAAAGGTACGTTTCGCCGGGCGCACTGCCGGTGAATGGAATAAA
>JBPCJX010000191.1:0-6710 GCA_051004875.1 Bryobacteraceae bacterium | reverse complement strand
CGAGCTGTTCCGCGATATCTTTTTGCACCAGCGGCGTCGCCGTCGCAGTAAGCGCCATCACAGGCGCGGGACGCAGCGTGGGTACGTGCTGACCCAACATGCGATAATCCGGCCTGAAATCGTGGCCCCACTGAGAAATGCAGTGCGCCTCATCAATGGCAATGAGGGACGGCTTTCGTTTCGCCAGCATCTCTGCAAAACCGCGTACGCGTAGCCGCTCAGGCGCAATAAACAGGAATTGCAGATTGCCCGCCAGGTAGTCGCGACAGGCTTGACGCGAAGCGTTGCGGTCACGGCCGGAATGAATACGGTCGACAGCGAGATCTCGATCCTTCAGCTTCATGACCTGATCTTCCATGAGCGCGATCAAAGGACTAATCACCAGTGTTGTTCCACCCCGAGCGAGCCCCGGCAGTTGGTAGCAGAGCGATTTGCCGGAACCTGTCGGCATCACGAGCAGAACATCTCTTCCGTCGATCGCCGCACGGCAAACTGCTTCCTGATTCGGGCGAAAGGAAGCGAAACCGAACACGCTAGTCAGGAGCTCTGTCAGTGACTTGCCGTCTCCACTTGTGTGCCGCAGAACCGGTACTGGGAGAAAGGATGCCCCATTCGGATAGTCATTTTCGCTCATGGCAGCAATCGGCTGGATAGGGCGGGCTTGTCCGACCTTGCCGACCACTTCTTGTACGTACTTCTCAATGCCCTCAAGGAACGGCTTCAGCTGTGCGCCACCGTGCTGGATGCGTTGGAGATAAGCCTCCCATTGACCAGTCATGAAGGGGCTCTTCACCTCGGGATGAACCACCTGGATCAGTCGGATCCCTTTCTCCGTTGCTTCTAGACTTTTGCCCGAGCGCACGATATAACCGCGCTTCAAAAGGACCTCAATGATCGCTGCGCGCGTTGCTGGTGTGCCTAAACCGGACTCCTTCATGGCTTGCGAGAGTTCCTTCTCTTCGATATTCCTGCCCGCGGTTTCCATCGCAGTCAGGAGCGTGCCTTCGGTAAAGCGCTTGGGCGGGCGAGTCTTCTTTTTCACTGCTTGGATATCGAGTAGTTCTTGTGGTTGACCCTCAGCCAGATTCGCTGGCAAGGATTGCTCGAGAAGGCTCTCCTCTTCACCGCCCTTTCCACTCTTTCTCCGGGCTGGCGTGAAATCCAGCGCCCTCCAGCCGACTTGCCGTACTGCAGTACCGGACGTGTGATATCGATCGACGATCCCGTCCTTGCTGATGGCCGTGATCACGGTCGTGATTCCCACAATGTGATCCTCATGCCAGGCGCTCAGTAGTCTGCGGCAAATCAAATCGTAAACATTCCGCTCCTCAGCTGAGAGCGCCGCCGTTTCAGGGGAAGCCGCGGTCGGGATAAGCGCATGATGGTCGCTAACCTTTGAATCATCGACGAATCGCCGCCCGAGGGCACGCTCGCCCGTGCCGGATGCCAGAAGTGTGCGGTAGGGTGCCTCGATCGATTGAACGATGCGAGGCAGGGTCCTCGCGACATCTTCAGATAAATGCCGGCTGTCGGTGCGTGGATAGCTAATCAGCTTATGGCGTTCATATAAGGCCTGAGCAAGATCGAGCGTCTTTTGGGCGCTGAATCCGAACAGACGATTGGCGTGACGTTGCAGGTCGGTAAGGTCGTAAAGCAAGGGCGGAAGCATCCGCTGATTTTCGGACCTAAGCGATTCGATCTGCGCCTTTCCGGTACGCGCGCGTTGAAGAATAGTTTTTGCTTCTTCACCGTCGCCAGCCAACCGCGTCGCCCGTTGAAGATTACTCTTGTCCTCCGTCGCGCTGTCCTGCGGTGTTCGGAACCAGGTACCCTGATAGGTACTGTCCTGCGGCAGACCGATCGGATGAAAGGTGCTTACAACCTCTATATAGTCTTCCGGAACGAAATTCCGAAGAATGAGCTCTCGCTCGACAACCATGGCCAGTGTCGGAGTCTGCACACGTCCAACGGAGAGTTCCTCACCGTACGCGAGGGAGTACGCACGCGAAAGGTTCATCCCGACCAACCAGTCCGCACGGCTGCGGCCACAAGCAGCATCGGCTAATGGATCATAATCGGAACCCGGCCGAAGAAGATCGAACCCCTTGCGGATCGCGTCTGGCGTCAGGGAGGAGATCCATAGACGATCAAAAGGTTTTTCACAATCCGCCGCTTCGTAGATGTACCGAAAGATGAGCTCGCCCTCCCGCCCAGCATCGGTTGCGCAAACGATGCGCGAGACGCGCTGCGAGTTGAGAATCTTCCGCACAATCTCGAACTGATCTCGCGTCTTCTCGTATATGACCAAGGGCCAGTACTCGGGCAACATGGGCAGCAAATCGCTTCGCCAGGGGCGCCATTCCGGATTCATCTCATGCGGTTGCGCAAGTGCGGCCAAGTGGCCGACCGCCCACGTCACGACGTATCCATTGCCCTGAAGGTAGCCGTCGCCCTGCTTGTTTGCACCGAGCACGCGGGCGATATCTCGCGCCACGGAAGGCTTTTCGGCCAGCACGGCAATGGTACTCGTATCCGGCGCGCCCATTTGTGGAAACCTTCAGTTTACCGATCAAATGAGGAATTCATCTCGGCCAGAATGACTTTAGGTCGCCTTGTTAGCACGCGCCAACTCTGGCTCCCGCGATCTTAGCCCTTTCGTCCGAACCTCAAACGTGATCGGATTCTCGATAGGGTATGGCACGCACATCGCACATTGCCATTCCGCGCCGCCGAACCAAAACCGGCGAGAATTGCAGACTGGACATGGCTGAAGCCGGTCCATGTCTTCGAAACGCATATCGATTCAGTGAGCGAGGACTAAGGGCTTCTCATAGCCCGCTGGCGTTTTCCGTCATTCCCAATGCGTCATTTGGGAAAATTGTCCCTTAATCGTACGGAATCGCCGAACGTACTTCGCGGTATGAAATTACGCGCAACACGGACGTGATCGGCCACGGATACAGGCACAAGAACGCCATTTCCAATTGATTCTTATCAGATTTCCACACCGTCAAGTACACGACCAAGTGCTTTCGTCGCCGTTGAAGGAATGGATTACCAGTGCAGCCGTATCTTCTGACGTACAAATCCAGCCAACCCCTCAATGTCAGGAAAGAGTGAAAGATCGTGTATGTTGAATTGGAAGAGTTGCTCTTCTATTTTTTCTAGCGCCTTCTCTGGCACTCGGAAACGTTGGTACCATTGCTGCTCCGCGTTTGCCATCATGCCTTCCAGGGATGATTCAAAAGTGGAATCCTCGGCTCCATTGAAAAGAAATAGACCCTGTTGACTAGACAGACGCGAGTTCTGAAGTGGTGGCATCGCGACGGCTACAAAGCCGTTACCGTTGAAGAGTTGCCTACGCGTGCCACACGGGTCAAGCGCGTGAGCAATCAAAGCATCCCAAGATGCCTCCTCTTCTTGTGCCTGCTGAAGAGCCGAGGCCGCGTCTGCCAAGCGAAATGATACTTTGTGCCCTTCGGCGGAATCCGCTTTCTGTTCAGTTGATTTTTGGTCCGCTTCGCGACTGGTTATGGCGGCTTGTTCGCGTAGGGCGGCTGCGTCAATGGCCCATATTTCGGCGTAATCTGATTCGTTATTGACTCGATTTCGCAGTGCAAAATACAAAGCCACGTATGGTGAATATGTGAAATCGAGGAGGCGTGTGGGTGCGCCGTAGTGCTGCATCAGTGGTAGCCAGCCGAGTTTGTACTCTGTTGGAGGGATCTGTGCTGGGTTCACATGCATCCGAGCTTTGGACTGGAACTCTCGCAGGATCTTGTATTCGGCCTCTGCCCAGTCGCAATACGGGTAAGCTCGCTCTATTGAAGGTTCGAGCGGATAGCTCTCTCTTTTGTGTCCTCTGAAGATCCATCCTTTGTGGTAAACCTCTCCAAACTCATCTCGTCTCCAAACGGACTTGGGGAGTGCGTCGAATTTCTGAGTAAGCGTGGCCCAGTCTGGGCATGTCTGAACGTTTTCATCATCGAATCGAGATTCCTTCTTCTTCACCGATTTGGCCTTCGCTCACCCCGGAACTCACTTTATAAATGCGTGTTGTTAATTATGCACGATTCTATCGGCTGCGTCGTGTTGCCAAAGCCTTTCATGCCCGTTTCGGGGTGGGGGCGCGGCTTGGCGAAGCCTCAACAAGGGCAATACGAAATGTTCATTCCTCTTGTCCCTCAGGAAATTTTGAAATGACGGGCCTTTCAGTCGACTTGAAAGGGGAAGTGGATTTATGCAATCGAGTTCCGCACGCCCAGATTAAGGCTTTTGAGTCTTTATTTCGAAAGCACCGAGACAACTCGCAACCTTTATCCGTCACCAACTCAAACTTGACCCGACCTCCCCCCGCACCATTGCGGCTTAACATGAATGCTATAGCAATCCACTCAATATGACACCCGTCATTCCACTCAGCCAGGATGATCTTCGTAAGCTCTCGCCTTCACTCTTGGTGAGGCGATTCGGCGCGGAGATTGTTGCTGCTGCTCGCGGCCAACCCATTCTCGACGTTGCGTGTGGGGGAGGAAGAAATGCGCTGCTATTGGCGCATTTTGGCGGACATGTAATTTGCATTGACAATGACTTGAGTCGGCTCGAATCGGAGATCATTCGTCTGGGAGATACAATTTTTGAACCGGCCCTTTCCAGAATCGAACTGTTGTCTCTAGATCTGATGTGCGATGAATGGCCTTTCCCATCGGCTTCAGTCGGAGGAATCGTTAACGTGCACTTTCTCAATATTGCTCTCTTCCCTTCGTTCGCTAGATCAGCCAGCCCAGGAAGTTGCCTACTCCTGGAAACCGTTCCGGGCTGTGGAGGAAACTATCTCCAATTACCGAAGGCGGGAACACTGCGGCAAGCATTCGAGAATTTCTTTGACTTTGAAATCTACAAGGAACGTAAGGTTGGTGTGGTTCGCCAATATTCTATCCGTTCGTAACCGGTTGACCGGGAGCGGGGATGGATGGAAACAATTGGAGACATTGTCGCAGCAGGTCCAATTCATACTCGTTCAAACTGCCTTTCAACCCCGGCAGCAACTCCCAAGCTCGGCAACGAGCTCCTCGGCCCGCATAGAGCTCGGAGCCGAAGCCATTTGCTAACTGGCGATTGCATCGGGAAACGTCCGCCGCCTTTTTCCGTACGGTTTGAGCAGCTCGCCGTTTCGCGGCTACTTGACGTCGATGCGGATGAAGTGTGTCGGCCGGCTGCCTACATTCTTCACTTCGTGAACAATTGCCTCATTCCAACCGACCGTACCTCTTGTCGTGTGTCGCCGCGTTGCCCTGCCGTCCGGGTACGAACGTGTCTCTGTATCGGCATCTTCAAGAGCAATAACCACCCCATGCGGATGACGGTGCTTCGGCTCAGATACACCCGGCGGGATCACATCGTCTATCACGCGCACAAAGGCGTTCTCGAACATAAGCTTCTGTGTTTGGCGGCACACAATGAGCGAATCCAACTCTTCCTGGGCGCGGCCTCTATGCACGACTACGCCTGCCGCAATCAAACCAATCGCCGGAAGGAGCAGTAGTCGTTGCATGCTTTCAGATTAGGCGAAGCTTCAGATCCGGGGCTCGGGACTCACGACGCCAGTGTTGCTTCCGAGGTGGAGTGGGCTCTTGTTCCGAACCATCTGTATGAATCTGGACAGAATTACCGGTGGATCTTCGGCCGGCTCCGCAGCGGCAGTCGCAACCGGGTTGTGTTTCGGCTCGGTTGGAAGTGATGACGGAGGCTCGGTTCGCATTCCCGGCGCCTTCTGCGGCGTGGTGGGATTCAAAACGTCCTATGGCCGCGTAAGCACGCGGGGCGTCGTTCCCTCAGCTTATTCAATGGACACCATCGGCCCCATCACGCGAACAGTGGAAGACGCGGCCGCCATGCTCGAGGTGATTGCCGGGTACGATCCAAAGGACGCAATCACTCTTGCCGAACCGGTGCCGGACTACTCGCAAGCGCTGGGCGCTCCGATCAAGAATTTGCGGTTGGGCGTGCCGCGGGACTATTTTTTTGAAGGACTACATCCGGACGTATCCTCATCGATCGAAGAGGCGCTTGATCAACTGCGAGGTTGTCATAACCATGTGCTCAACGTAATCCTACGAAGGGGGTGAGCGGCGGGTTATTGAAAAGGGGTTCATTAAACGTCAAAGATGCGCCAAGACCAACGACTTCCGTGGAACCGTTGCTACTTAAGCTTATATAAAGATTGCCGTCAGCTGGGTGCCAAATGATAAAGTCTGCCTTGCCGTCGCCATCCCAATCGCCAGCAAACGGAAGATCGCCGGGTAGTCCCCATTGCTTCGTGTACGCAGCGCTCGGATTACTGCTGGGAACGATGTACCAGGTACCGTCGCTAGGACGCCATACCGCGAGATCGGTTCTGCCATCGCCATCGAAGTCAGAAGCAACGGGCACATCACCGGGTGAGCCCCATTGCACCACGCTTGTTACGCCCGTGCTGCTGTTTATATACCAAATTCCCCCAGCGGGACGATAAACGGCCACATCCGTCTTGCCGTCGCCATCGAAATCACCGATAAGAGGGATATCGCCGGGTACGCCCCATTGCTTCACAATGCTCGTGGTCGGCGCAGTGCTCGGCCTAATGAACCACGTTTCATTACTTGGCCTATAAACAGCCACGTCTGTAATATGATCTCCGTCGTAATCCGCAGCGAACGGCACATCTCCTG
>JBPCJX010000190.1:0-9293 GCA_051004875.1 Bryobacteraceae bacterium | reverse complement strand
CGGCTGAGCCGTACTGCCTGGCGAAAGAGCCGGTACAGATTAAGATCGACAAACGGCGAGAAATACCAGATATCTTCCTCGTTGGGCGCGAGGTCGCGCATCAACCCGCCCAGGATCCCGGCAGCCGCAAATAGGGGCATGGACATGAATTTGCCGTCGAACATGTCGGGCAAAGAAACACATAAACCTGTAATCAGGCCGCTGACATATCCGCCTAACATCCCGGCGATGATTGCTCCTTCGAGAGCGAGGTCAATCGCTTGATATTGGCCGTGGCTCAGGATCCGCACTTCCGAACTGGCGGCGAAAATGAACGAGAAGATGAAGGCCAGTTGTAGGCGCTGGCGGACGGAGCGCTCATCCCGAAGCAGAATCTTCTGAATGCTGGCAAAACGCATCAAAATGCTGGCGATGGAGGTAGCGACAGCAACCTTGATCAGAAGCGCGGCTAACTGCTGTTTATCAAGCATGAGCAGGCGGCTACGGCTTCTATAATAGAGGGTGTGGCCGAGCTAAGACGAATCCGTTTTCGTTAGCACTGGGCTTTTGAGATCCGCCTTAACGTGCTTCTAGCTTCACCAGGCAGATGTTCATTCGGTGACCTGCTGCTCGAGTTGGGCCAAGCGTGGGGATGTGGCCGCATCCAGGTTACTTTGGTCGGCTTCGACTTTGCGCATCCCGACGGGTGAGTCCGGTGTTATGGGCGGCGAATCCGCGCAGGAGTTCGGTTTGCATGTCACGCATTGTTTCGATGATCTTCTCTTCGAGTCGCGTCAGGCGTTGCTCGAACCGCTGCTCGAGAGCTTGTAAATCGCCCTTGTTGGCCGGGGAGCCGTTGTTTGTGGACATAGGGCGTGTTTTCATTGTGCGACAATTGCGGCACCGCATTGTGCCCTACCAGGACCAATTTGCCAGACTTTAAACTGAACAAGGTCGCAGAAGCGGACTTCCCTAGCCGCTTCGGACGATTTCGGATTTATGGCTTTGAAGGAGTCCGACCTACCGAGATCGAGGAAGCGCTCGCGCTAAAAGCCGGGGATCTGTCGCCGGAACTCGGCCCGCCGTTGATTCGAATTCACTCCCAGTGTTTAACCGGCGATGTTTTTCATAGTTTGCGGTGCGATTGCCGGTCGCAGTTGGAGCTTGCCCTCGACCAGATCGTAGCCGAAGGTCGTGGACTGCTGATCTATGAGCACCAGGAAGGTCGCGGGATCGGGTTGCTGAATAAGCTGCGAGCTTACGAGCTTCAGGACGAAGGCCTGGACACCGTACAAGCTAATGAGCAACTGGGTTTCGAGGCGGACCTGCGAGACTATGCGTTACCCGCGGCGATTCTTAGATATTTCAACATTAGAGAAGTGCGTTTGTTGTCGAACAATCCCGAAAAGGTTGCCGCTCTCGAGAAAGCCGGAATCAAAGTGGTTGAGCGGGCACCGATTATTGCGCCTCCACTCGCAACTACCGCTGAGTATCTCAGGACGAAGCGGGACAAGATGGGCCATCTGTTCTGACCCGCCCGTCCTAATTTGAGTGCGACGTTTAGTGCGGCTTAAGAACGATCTTGATACAGTCGTCTTGCTTGTCCTTGAAGATAGCGTATCCTTCCGGAGCATCTTCAAGTCGCATGTGGTGTGTGATGACGAAGCTGGGGTCGATATCGCCGTTTTGGATACGCTCGAGCAGCGGGCGCATGTAGCGTTGGACGTGACACTGCCCCGTCCGGATCGTGAGGGAGCGATTCATGAGGGAGCCCATTGGGAACTTGTCAATGAACCCGCCGTAGACTCCGATGACCGACACCGTCCCGCCATTCCGGCATGCCATGATCGCCTGGCGTAAGGCGATGGGTCTGTCCGTCTCCAACATCAACGCCTGTTTGGCGCGGTCATAAGCGCCAACCATCCCAGGGGTGTGCGCCTCTAAACCGACAGCATCAATGCATGCGTCGGGGCCCCGGCCTCCCGTCAGATCCTTGAGCGCATCCTGAATTTCAACTTCCTCGTAGTTGAGCGTCTGGGCACCTACTTTCTCCCGGGCCATGCGGAGCCGTTCCGGAAAGCGGTCGATTCCAATCACGCGTTCTGCGCCTAGCAGGAAAGCGCTCTTCATCGCGAACTGACCGACCGGGCCACAGCCCCAAACCGCAATCGTATCGCCGGGCTGAATGTTACACATGTCAGCGCCCATGTACCCGGTGGGGAAGATGTCCGAGAGAAACAGGACCTGATCGTCCGTTAATCCCTCTGGAATTTTGATGGGACCGACGTCGGCGAAGGGTACCCGAGCATATTCGGCCTGGCCCCCTGCGTAACCGCCCAGAAGGTGTGAATATCCGAAGACGCCTGCAGGCGAATGCCCCCACATCTTTTCGGCCATCCAGGCGTTCGGGTTTGAGTTCTCGCATACGGAAAAGAGGCCGTGCTCACAAGAGAAACAGCTTCCGCACGCTATGGGAAATGGAACGACAACTCTGTCGCCTTTTTGCAGATTGTTTACGCCACGCCCCACCTCGACGACTTCACCCATAAACTCATGGCCGAGAATGTCGCCGCTCTCCATCGTGGGAACGAAGCCGTTATATAAGTGCAGATCGGAACCGCAGATCGCGGTGGAGGTAATTTTGACGATGGCATCGCGCTGATTCAGGATTTTCGGGTCGGGGACCTGTTCCACCCGTACGTCTTGCTTGCCAATCCAACAGTTGGCTCTCATAATTAGTCCTTTCTAAAGAAATCTGTAGAATCTCGATCGTGCCCGGCTTAGCCAGCTGCCGCTGCTAGGCTTTCCTCGCGAGACGGTGGCTGTGCGGCGTGCATGCCGCGATGAATGCTGGCGTCCGATTTTGCGACCTCACCGGTCTCGAGCACCTGCTTAAATGCGCGCAGATCGTCGTCAACTTGCTGTCCGGGTTCTTCGCCGAAGAGTTTGGCGAGAGTGGCGCTGATCACGCCACCTGGGGGTGAGTACTGCAATTCGACCCTTACGAGAGTGCCGCGTCCGCCGGGCGCACGCTCGAACTGCACGGATCCGGAGTTATCGATGTCGGAACCCTCGAGAGAACGCCACACTATACGAGCGTTGGGCTGATCGTCGACGATCTCGGCATCCCACTCGACAGTTTTGCCACCCGGTCCGGTTGCTTTCCAGTGAGATCGGTTTTCGCCGGTGACCTGCACGGATTCGAGGTGCTTCATAAAGGTTGGCAGATTAGCAAAGTCGTGCCAGAAACCTCCTCGGGTGAGCGGTTTACTATTCTCGTCGTGGTTACGCGAACGTCACCGCTTTTGGCGCTTCGTCCGTTAGTCGAGCCACGTTGTAGTTGTAGAGCACAGCGCACGTCGAGAGCGGTTACACCGATCACCGCGACCGTTGCTGCTCCGACTCTGACGCGGTTGGAGCGGCTTGAGCCCAAGACGCTGCCGAGCGAACTGAGATCTAAAAGATCGCCCACCACGCGGCCCCACAGCCAACCGGCCGGTTGCGGACGCGACAGTATGCCGATGCCGGCTACTATCTCACGCATCCCGTAGCCGCGCAGTACGTTGCGCGTCCTGTCTTGATCTTTAACGCCAATTAGCTGTGCAACTGCTCGAGGCGCTGCCATTTCGGCAAGGCCCAGCCCGATACTGAACCAACCTAATGCGTTTGCAAGTCGCTCAGCATTGTCGTTCTGAGAATCTCTCTCACGTTGATCACCGTTTCGGGGTTCCGTTTGTAGTCCCATGTTTTCACCTTACTTATTAAGTTGTCGGACGTGTGATGCCGGCACGCTTCCACGGTTTCCCAGGTAAAACGACCAGTAAGACAAAGCCTGTGGAGGCTGTGATAGCGTAGACCAAGACGCGGATGAGGAAGCGTTTTCAACTTGGGCCCTTAGCTCAGCTGGTCAGAGCAGAGGACTCATAATCCTTTGGTCGTAGGTTCAAATCCTACAGGGCCCACCAGTTACGAAACGAACCCAATTTCTGCCAGGAAGCCATTCTACGAAACGAACTCCCCCCACGAGGAATTGGGTTCGTTTTTTCAATTTGGCCGCGAAAAGGAGTTGAACGTGAAACAGCTTATGCTTGATTTGGCCCTGAGCGCCTTGGTGATGGGCGGGGCGACGAATGTGGATGTGTATTCAGGCAAAGACTTACAGGCGCTCAGGCAGAAGCTCTTGCAAAAACGGACCCAATTTGCCGGTCAGGAGTTGGAGCGGTATGGGAACCACTACACGATGCTCGCGCTGCGGACGGCGACCGGATCATCTGAAATGCACGAGCATGAGGCTGACGTATTCATGATTGTGGGTGGGCAGGCGACGCTTGTCACGGGCGGGAAGATTGTGAAACCGCATACGGAAAAGCCGGGAGAAATTCGCGGAAGCTCGATTGAGGGCGGCGAGCGGCGTCAAGTGACGGAGGGGGACATCGTTCACATTCCGGCGGAAACACCGCACCAGCTTCTGATTGAGAATGGGAAGCCGTTTACTTATTTTGTGGTGAAAGTGACTGGCCAATAGATGGCCGCTGCGTGGCTATTGACCTTGCTGGCGTGGGGCGGCGTGGTTGCCGGCTTATTTCTGGGTCAATGGCGGAGGGCGTCATCGCAGTTGGCTGCGGCTGGTGCCGGACTGCTTTTCGGCATCGCGCTGTTTCTCGTAATTCCTGAAATCGCCGGGCGTTTAGGCTGGACAGCGGCATTTGGCTTGGCGTTAGCAGTTTGCTGCGTGCTGATATTGCTCGACAGATTATTGATACACGGGAGCCATTCCGCACGCGAAGTCATAGGGCCGTTGCTGGCGGCGACTGCTGTGCATAGCTTTCTGGATGGCTGGAGCGTGCGCGCGTTGTCCGTTCAGCCGTTCGCAAGCGTGGCCGTGCCGCTGGGGCTGGCCCTGCACAAGGTTCCGGAAGGATTAGCTCTCGGCCTGATCACGCGCAGATCAATGTCTTCGATCCCGAGAGCACTCACCGTAAGCGCCGGAGTAGAAGGGCTGACTCTGATTGGGGCGATCGTCGAGCCTGGAGTGAATGCATCGGGTACGGCAAGATTCGGGGTTGGGTGGACAGCGATTGTGCTGGCTGTGGTTGCGGGCAGCTTTTTGTTTCTGGGGTTTCATACGTTCTTTGAAAACCGGAGGAGCAGCGCGAGTTGAGTGTGCTCCGGACCATGCGCTTACGCATGAACGCTAACGATGCGTCCACCTCAACTATCGTCTTGGATTTGAAGGCTGGCAAAGTCCCAGTAGTCTTTCATGAAGACACAAGCGGCTTGTTTGGCGAGATGAACCAGACTCCTCCGGTATTTGGACGTGTGCATGATCGCAGCACAATGGCGGACGTGTTGGGGCTTGACCCTGCGGAGATCGAAGCCGATGTTCCAGTTCAGACCGTTTCCACGGATTTGCCATTTGCTATCGTCTCGATTCGGCGTTTGAGCACGCTTCAATCCTTACATCTGAATTTCCAGAAAATCTCTGCTTGCTTGAACAGGCAGCCCGATCCGACGTCCGGGTTCTATTACATCAGCCGAGATACAGGCGACCCGAAGGTTCTGCTTCGCGCCCCGGGGCCTCGATCCGCTCGGGGAAGATCCTGCGACAGGTTCGGCCGCCGGATGCACGTCGCCTTGGATGGTCAAGTGCGGCGTGCATGCCGCGATGAATGCTGGCGTCCGCTTTTGCGCATGGAAGAGCCGGAAATCGTTTTGCATAACGGAAACATCTGACAGTGGATTACAGCCCAGCCGCGAGCTGAGGCGGTGGCCATCAGCCGTGGCCGATTCTTGGCGGTGGGTTCGAATGCCGGCGTGCTGCGTTTGGCTACCGCGAAAACGCGCAAGATTGACCTCGCGTTCAAGAGCGTGCTTCCGGGCTTCAACGACGCGCACGTGCATCCCGTGGAGTCAGGCATCGAGCATCTGCGCAAAGTAGCCTGCGACACAGACTCCATCGAAAGAATACAAACTGCCTTGCACGAGAGCGCGCTGCGAGCTCCGACCGGGGAATGGGTGCTCGGATTTTTGTACGACGACTCCAAAACTCCGCGCTCTATCAACCGCCATGATCTGGATGCGGCGGTGGCTGATCACCCAGTCTTGGTGCAACACCGCGGCGGTCACACAGCTTTCGTGAATTCGTTGGCGCTGCAACTGGCGCAGGTCGAGGACCAGACGCCCGATCCTGCCGATGGCCGCTTCGAGCACGATTTGCGGGTCACCTCACCGGTTTTGTGGGCGATGCCGGGATGCACGTATTCTTTAAACTCATTCCGAATACGAACACGCGCGAGGACTATCGCAAGCGCGGAGCGCTGATCTCCAAGCTCTTCGCTAGCAAAGGAGTGACCCTCCGCGTGTGCTGCCGATGCCTCGCCTGAGGATGTACAGGGCTATCAGAACGCACGCGACGGCGGCGAACTGGCTACGTGTGTATTGCCACGTTTCCGCCGCTTCGCTCGATCAATTTATGGCTGCGGGGATTCATACCGGTGCGCTGACGTACATCGATATCCAACGGCTAGAATTGGGCGATGGGAAGAGTTCCTATTGTAGGGGAAATTGCGCCGGAATTCGAATTGCCAGACTCGACACAAGCGCCGCGGCGCCTGTCAGAGTTGATCTCGTACGGCTCTCTGGTGCTACTCTTCTATCGCGGTAGTTGGTGACCTTTCTGCCTCCGCCAGTTGGCGGATTACCGGGAGCACTACCAAGCAATCCGGACGGCGGGCGCGAGCCTAGTGGCTGTCTCGGTGGATGGACCCGAAAAATCGGAGGCCTTGCGTGTCCATCTCTCTTTGCCTTTTCCAATTTTGTGCGATACGGGACGTCGCGTCGTTAGGGACTGGGGCATCTACAACTCACGCGAGAAAGGCGGCATCGCCAAGCCAGCCGTCTTTATTATTGACCTCAGTCGCATGGTGCGTTACGCCTCCGTGGACTCGGTTGTGAGGCGCGTACCAGCGGCCGTGATTGTTTCCCTGCTACCAAATGCTGCTAACGCGCAGCCTCTTGGACGCAGAGTTTACGTCCCGCTACTGTCCGAGTGGATAAGCGCGATTCGGAATAGCATTCGGAGGTTACCATAAGGTCGTTCGCCTCATAGGCACCTTGCCGCGATAGTGACAAACGCCTTTATCCAAGTAAATCCCGCCCTCATCGGCAAGGGACGGGTAATCCGTCCATGGTGATGAAGGGAAACTGATTTTACAACCGCGGTCAGCTTTTTTGGGAAGCCAACGGATTGAAAAAGCACGTCCATAAAGTGGCCACCGTAAATGGAAAGGACGTGCGAAAAATTTGAGGTGGGGAAAGCCCACTGGTATCTTTCCGGCATGGTTGGCTGAAAAGCATCCACGCTAACCATCATGCGAGCAGATCGAATCTTCCCCACATATTTCTGCTTTACCAGATCTCGCGTATAGCGAGCACTCGGCCCATGGCGTCGTTGCAGGCCGACGATATGCCTGACTCCGTTGGCTTCCGCCAAAGCCAGAAGTTCTTCTGAGTCGGAGGTTTTGGTCGTAAGGGGCCACTCGCTACAGATATCTTTGCCAGCGGCGATCGCGGCCTTGGCGAACACTCAGATGATTAGTCGGCGTACTCTACTGAAGTCAAGCACCGTCGCGGCTTCAACCGCTTTGGGTGAGAAAATCTCTGCCGCGCGAACAGCCCCGGATGTGCAGACCTCGCCGGCGGCATCTTTGTTCCCGAACCATTTCTTTTGGGGTGCCGCCACCGCTGCTCACCAAGTGGAAGGGAAGGACGTGAATAGCGATCTCTGGATCCTCGAGCATCTTCCCAAATCGATGTTCAAAGAGCCAACCCCTGCGACGAATACCACCTGTACGAAAACGATATTTCGATGCTGGCGGATTTAGGATTCAATGCTTACCCCTTTTCGCTGAATCGGGCTCGCATCGAACCCGCAGACGGCCAATTCTCGCGCCTAGAATTAGAACATTATCGCCGCGTGTTACAAGCCTGCCATCATCATGGCGTCACACCTGCGGTGACTTTCGTCCATGTGACAAGTCCGCGGTGGTTTGCCTATGACGGCGGATGGGAAAACCCGGCCTCCATCCATCGATTTGCCCGATTCTGTGAACGATGCTCCCAACATTTGGGCGACCTGATCGGATGGGCGGCAACCTTCAACGAACCCAATTTGATGAGCCTTCTGAGTTGGGTACGATTGCCCAATAGTCAACGGCTAACTGAGCTGATGGCAGAGTCCTAGTCGCAAGCTCGCCAGCAGTTGAAAGCCGAGAAGTTCAGTAGCTTTCTGGGCGGCAAACCCGAACAAGATGCTTCACAATATGCTTCCAGCCCATGAGAAGGGCAAAGCCGCAATCAAGTCAACGTATCCGAAGTTGCCAGTCGGTTTCACGCTGGCGATGGAAGATGACCAACCAAGTGGCGAGAACAGCCGTTTTGAAGAGAAGCGTAAAGACGCCTACGGCCCATGGTTAGTGCTCGCTCGCAAAGACGACTTTATTGGGGTTCAAACTTACACCCGGCAACTCATCGGCAGCGCTGACGCCGATCTCCCTCCAGCCACTGGTTCTGAGCTAACTCAGAGCGGATACGAGTTCTATCCGGAGGCGCTTGAACACACCATCCGGTATGCCAGCAAGGAGGCAGGTGTGCCTGTCGTAGTGACAGAAAGCGGGATCGCAACCGAAGGAAGACGACACTCGCGGCGTCGAGTATATCCGCCGAGCCGTACAGGGCACTGAAGCGATGCTTGGCGGACAAGATCGATGTTCGCGGCTATCTGTATTGGTCGCTGCTCGACATTTAAGAGTGGGTAAGCGGTTATACCCGGAAGTTCGGGTTGGTGGCCGTGGATCGTGCAACGCAGCGTCGCATAATCAAACCGAGTGGAACCTATTGGGGAAGCTTGCCACCAGCTATTAAAAAGTACCGGCGCGCGTTCGATTTCTGCACTGACAGCGTTCCCAATCTCCGGATTAAATAGCCGGGTTAGGGTCAGGACCGAAAAACGCGCTTTGGGACCGGCTTGCCAGGCAAGAGTCCTAACGTAACCCGCAGGTACAGGCCGTGGGTCGTCGACGCCTTCGGAGGTCAATGCCGGATCGCCGACCAAGTGGATGCTGTTCGTAAATACTTCGTTGTGAGGAGTAATCCTCGTCAGAGCTTCAACTCTCCGACATGCGCGTTTGCACTAAGCCGCTGACGCGGCGGACGCAGTGGCGTGGGTGGTCGGGGAGTTAGAACAGCGATAGCTTCGAATCACAGAAAGGAGATTCTGTGACCCCACTTCGTCAACGAATGCTGGAAGAACTCCA